>OY282457.1:0-987500 GCA_958296235.1 uncultured Candidatus Binatia bacterium | reverse complement strand
ACCTCGAGCAGGTGGGAAACCAGGTCTTAGTGATCCGGTGGTTCCGCATGGAAGGGCCATCGCTCAACGGATAAAAGGTACGCCGGGGATAACAGGCTTATCTCTCCCAAGAGTTCACATCGACGGGGAGGTTTGGCACCTCGATGTCGGCTCGTCACATCCTGGGGCTGGAGCAAGTCCCAAGGGTTCGGCTGTTCGCCGATTAAAGTGGCACGCGAGCTGGGTTCAGAACGTCGTGAGACAGTTCGGTCCCTATCCGCCGTGGGCGTAGGATTCTTGAGGGGTGCTGACCCTAGTACGAGAGGACCGGGTTGGACGCACCGCTAGTGTACCGGTTGTTCCGCCAGGAGCACCGCCGGGTAGCTATGTGCGGCAGGGATAACCGCTGAAAGCATATAAGCGGGAAACCCTCCCCAAGACGAGGAATCCCAGGTGCTTGCACCTCTAAAGGCCCCTTGTAGACGACAAGGTTGATAGGTCGGCGGTGAAAGCACAGTAATGTGTTGAGCTTACCGATACTAATTGGCCGTGAGGCTTCCCCACTTTCTTCTCCGAAAGAGTTACCACTTGCGTACATCTGCACTTCTAACGATCTATCTAACGAAAAAAGGGGTCCCGATAATGGGACCCCTTTTTTCGTTAGATGTCACTGAGAATTATTCGAGGAATTTATTGCTTTGGCTCTATCTTTCTTCCGTATGTCACTTCCCCTTTGTCGACTCGTAGCGAGAAGCCACAGTTAGGATTCGTACAAACCCAGGCCTTAAATAAAACAGAAGCTCCTTCCTGTCCATAATCAGATAAAGGGATGAGCTCTCCCTCCTCGTTGCACTTCAGACATTTTGGGAAATACGCCGGAAGATCCATCACCCCACTCCTTTCAGAACCAATTTTCCCCCATCCCCTCTCCACACTGACACTGTTTCCAATAAAAATCAAGCAAAAGGTTCCGTACCTGCGCGCGCCGCTTTAATAATCCCCGTGTTGAAGACGCCGCTTTTGTACCCTTCTAAATCTAAAGTGACGAGAGGGATACCAAGAGATTTGAGTTTCTCCCCTACTTTCTGGAGTATCTCCTGGGAAGCAATCCTCTTTAAGGCTCCACGACTAATTTCGATTCGCGCCCGCCTTCCATCATAACGGACGCGGACTTGGTCGATGCCCAGAGTATAAAGAAAAGCCTCTGCTTGAGCGATATGAGAGAGCATTGTCGCTGTAATATGCGTCCCATAAGGAATTCTGGACGAAAGACATGGGGAAGCCTGCTTATCCCAAGTGGAGAGGCCCAATCGCCGGCTGGCTTGACGAATATCTGCTTTCGTTAATTCCGCTTCAACCAGGGGGTGATGAACACCATACTCCTTTGCGGATTGGAGGCCTGGCCGATAATCGGCCAAGTCGTCAAGATTGATCCCATCGGCAATGCTCCCCAATGCGAGACGCTTGGCTTCTCTCTGACAGATTTCATATAAGGAGTTTTTACAGAAATAACACCGATTAATAGGGTTCGCGGCGTATTCCGATATATCCAGTTCATTATGTTGGATGAGGAGAAGTTTCACATTCAACTTTTCGGCCAGTTCGATTGCTTGTCGTTCATCGTGAGGTGGGGTCGACGGTGAAACTGTCATCAGCGCGATAACATCGTTGCGTAAGACCTGAGAAGCAACTGCTAGGAGGAAGCTAGAGTCAACTCCGCCTGAAAAGGCGATAAGAGTAGGCCCCATTCTTTCAAGGTATACTTTAAGGCCATCGATTTTCTGCGTGAGTTCGATATCTGTATCCGGCTCGATGTTCACGTTAAATGCCCTCCGCGTGGAAAATATCTGTTGTCAGATAACGCTCTCCAGCGTCACAAAAGATGGTGAGAACAGTCTTCCCTTCTCCTAAATTTCTTGCAACACGGACGGATGCTGCACAGACTGCACCAGATGAAATGCCCACAAGAATACCTTCCTGGCGGGCGAGGTCCCGTGTATAAGTTGTGGCTTCTTCATCTGACACGGAGAGGACCTCATCATAGATTTCTGTATCCAATATTGAGGGAACAAACCCTGCGCCAATCCCCTGAATGTTGTGGTAGCCCGGTTCTTTCCCTTCAAGAACGGGAGAAGCCATCGGCTCAACAGCAAAGATTTGAAGACGTGGATATTCTTGCTTCAGGACTTCTCCAACTCCAGTGATTGTGCCACCAGTCCCAACCCCGAGGACGAGAGCGTCTAGGTGAGGGAGCTGTTGCAAGATTTCTTGGGCGGTTGTTTGCCGATGTATTTCTGGGTTTGCTGGATTGTCGAATTGTTGTGGCATAAAATAATGGGGATGACTGGCAGCGGTTTGTTGCGCTTTTTGAATCGCCGCGTGCATCCCTTTTGTATCTGGCGTCAAAATGAGGTCAGCGCCGTATGCGGCAAGAAGGTTCTGACGTTCTTCACTCATCGTGTCCGGCATTGTGAGGGTCAATTGATAGCCCTTCACTGCCGCAACAAGGGCCAGGCCTATCCCGGTGTTACCACTCGTTGGCTCAACAATGGTCATTCCTGGCGTTAACTCTCCCGAGCGTTCCGCTGCTTCGATCATACTGAGGCAAATCCGGTCTTTGAGGCTCCCGCCAGGATTGAGTGATTCAAGCTTCGCCCATATCTCGGCGCTTCCAGGGCTAGGAATATTACGGAGTTGAACAATGGGAGTATTCCCAATGAGTTGAAGGAGAGAATCTGCGACTTGGCAGGGTGCAGGCATAATGCAACAAATAGAAATGCTCAGTGCTTAAGCATTCTCACGCTACCCAGGTCAACCTTGAAAGTCAATTCAGCGATGGCCCGCACAATCGTCCTTTTCCCCGGCAGTCTTGGAGACTTTCTCTGTTTTTTACCCGCGTTACAGGCAATTGGCGAACATCAACACAACCTCGTTGTTATCGGTAGAGAAACGACCCGTGCCCTTCTTGGGGCCTTCGTCTGTTTCCCTCGATCCGTCTCGGTGCAGACTGTTTCCATCGATGATGCGCGCTTTGCTCGCCTTTTTGCTTCCTATTCTTCAGCCAAAGACGCTGATCTCGACAGCTTTTTTTTGTCTGCCACCTCAGTTCTATCATGGTTTGGCGCCTCTCTCCCGCAGTTGAAGAAGAATCTGGAAAAATATGCGCCTGGTCGAGTTACGGTCTTCCCTTTTTTCTCAGGCCAGGCTGAGTCTCATGCCAGCGTTTATTATCTGAGCTGTCTGGGAGAGAAAGGAAAGGAGAGGTTGCACGGACCTCCTTCCGTACAACTCAAAGAGCCGTGGCTTCAATGGGGAGTGGAGTATTGGCGACAACGAGGATGGGAGTCGAAGCACGTCTTAGTCATCCATCCAGGCAGCGGTGGGCAGAGAAAACGATGGAGAGCGGAAGGATTTCGGCAAGTGGCAGAGTGGTGGAGGAACAGCGGGGACCGGGAAGTGCTCATATTGCTTGGACCTGCCGAAGCGGAGGAAGGCGAGTATTGGCGTCGCTATGGCCATGCTGAGACATCTCTCGCACTCCCCCAGGTCGCGAGTATCCTCACTCAAGCAACCTGTTATATAGGAAACGACTCTGGAGTGAGCCATCTTGCCGGGGTGGTCGGCGCACAAGGCGTCGTCATATTTGGACCGACCCGGCCCGAACAATGGTGTCCTCTCGGGGGCGGGCTTCAGGTCATCAAAAATACCGGCTACCGCGAGAAATGGCCGGATCGAGAGGGGATTTCTCTGGAAGAAGTAACGCCAGAACAAGTCTTGGAGAGACTGACCACAGGGCGTAGACGTGCCGGCTGAGTGTCAAAGCGTGCGAGAACCTACTATAAGTGTGGCATAATGGGTTGTACAATGATGGAGGGCAATCGCAATGAGCGAAGAAGAACAAGGGCAGAGCCAGGGATTTCGGGTCACCGATCGACGCCGCTTCTCTCCAGAATCAGGAGAGCCCCGATCAACGCAGACAGAGGAGCGCGCTGCGGATACTCAGCAAGAATCGGGGTCGCCGCAAGCCGAGACGCAGGAGACATCAGCGCGAGGTCGCCCGCATGAGGCCGCATCTGACCAGATTGAGATTACTTTTTCGAGCTTTATTCTTGGACTGAGTACGCAGGCGCTCATATCGCTCGGAGAGATTCCAGCCGTCCCTGGCCAGGCAACCCGGATCGATCTTACCGCAGCGCGGCAGATGATCGATGTCCTTGCCATGTTACAACAAAAAACTTCCGGCAACCTCAATGCAGGTGAGGGGCAGATGCTGGAAAACGTGCTGTACGATTTGCGGATGCGATACGTCGAGCTCAAAAAGGAAGGACATCCAGCCTAGTGCGGTGACACCGCCATTGATATTGGCAGCCCTCCGCTCTTATGTGTGATGGATATGCAACGGATATTCTGGAGTCTCACAGGTTGTCTTTTTCTGGGATTGCTTGGAACTGCGAGCGTTCTTGGCTGGCAGTTTTACCACAAATTAGAAGACGCAGCCGTTACACGTTTCTCTGACCATCGCTGGGCAGTACCGTCGAAGGTCTATGCGCGTCCGCTCCTCCTTTACCCCGGACTCCATGTTGAAGAGGCTGCGCTCTTTGACCATCTGGCACGCCTGGATTATCAACAGGTCGAACATCCCATTCGCGCTCGGGGAGACTATTGGCGCAATACTCAGAGCGGAGAAGTCCAGATTTTTTTACGAGAATCCAGGTATCCCGGACGAGAGCGCTCTGCCCGACGAATGCTGCTGTCCATAGCACAGGGGCGGATCGAACGCTTGACCGATCTTGACGATGAGACTGAAATCCAGGCTATCGAGACGGAGCCGGAAACCATTACCCGTTTCTATGCTCAAGCGTGGGAAGAACGCAGGGTGGTGAAACTCTACGAAGTGCCGTCTCGGCTCGTAAAAGCCGTGCTGGCGGCTGAAGATCATCGCTTTTTTGAACATAGCGGGGTTGATGTATGGCGCATCTTGGGAGCTGTATGGGCGAACGTCCTTGCTGGACGACCCGTTCAAGGTGGCAGCACGCTGACGCAGCAGCTTATTAAGAACTTCTTTCTTTCCCCGGAAAGAACCCTCAAGCGTAAGCTGACCGAAGTCTGTCTGGCGCTCATTATTGAAAACCATTATTCCAAGCTGCAAATCCTCGAGAATTATTTGAATGAAATTTACTTAGGCCAGCGGGGCGCAAAGAGTATTTTGGGTATTTGGGAAGCGGCTCGATTCTACTTTGGAAAAGCGCCCCGCGATTTAACGCTCGGAGAAATGGCAATCATTGCTGGCATGATCAAAGCGCCGAACCGATATGCCCCCAACCGTCACCCTGAGCACGCCGTCCTGCGGCGTAATTATGTTCTCCAAAGAATGGTCACATTAGGGACCATTACGGAAGAGGAAGCGGACGCTGCCCTGCACGAAGAAGCGGGACCGCGCCAGATGCCACCTGAGAAAAATAAAGCGCCGTATTTTGTTGACTTCATCAGAAAAGAGCTTGAAGCGCATTACCCTGCTGGAACATTGACCAAGGCCGGGCTCAATATTTTTACTGTTTTAGATATGCGCCTCCAGCAGATCGCGCGTGAAGTCATTCAGACAGGGCTGACGGAGCTTGAGGAAAAGCACCCGCAGCTGAAACGAGAGAGGCCCGCAGACCGGCTCCAGGCCTGCTTGGTTGCGATTCAACCCCAAACTGGACATATTCTCGCCCTGGTGGGCGGGCGTGACTACCAAGTGTCGCAGTTTAATCGGACAGTTCAGGCGCGCCGGCAACTTGGCTCGATTTTTAAGCCAGTGGTGTTCCTGGCGGCTCTTGAAAAAGAAAGGCAACAGCGAGACGGTCGGTTCCTGCCCACCAGTCTGGTGAACGATGCGCCCTTCAGCTGGTTCTATGAAGATAAAGAATGGAGTCCGCGCAACTATAAAAATCGCTATCGTGGTATGGTGAGCCTTCGAAAAGCTCTCGAAAAATCATCGAATGCGGCGACGGCGCGTATTGCCCAGGAAGTCGGCCTTGAACCTGCTCGCCAAATGGCTGTTCGTCTAGGCTTTACCAGTCCTTTGCCGGCCTACCCTTCACTTGCCCTCGGAGCGGCTGAGGTGACTCCCCTGGAGGTCGCCTTCGCGTATAGTACTCTGGCCAATCAAGGTATTGCGACACGGCCAGAGACTATTCACTGGATCACCAGTCGCACGGGGGAAATCATTGAGCAGCACCGGATGGCGGTCAAACAGCGGATTCATCCAGACGATGCCTATGTTTTGACTCACCTGCTGGAGGGAGTCATGAAGCAGGGAACGGGTGTGGGTGCCCGGCGACGGGGATTTGTCCGTCCTGCCGCTGGAAAGACGGGCACCACGAACGATTACGGAGATGCTTGGTTTGTCGGCTATACGCCCGATCTCTTAACGGTTGTGTGGGTTGGGTTTGATCGCCAGGTTTCGCTCAACCTTTCCGGCGCCCAGGCGGCGTTGCCTATTTGGACCGCATTTATGAAACGCGCGACAGCAGGAACGCCGATTGCGGATTTTTCGTCTCCACCTGGGGTGACGCTCGTGGCGATTGATAAACAAACTGGTCTGCGTGCGACTCCACATTGTCCCAATGTTATGCAAGAGGCTTTCCCAAAGGGGCAGGAGCCGATTCTTTCGTGTCCGTATCACACTTCTGGCCCGAACCCGCCCCGTCCCCCCGTTCGTACGACGTCAGCAGACCACCAATCCCCCGCGCCAGAACGTCCTGTTGGAGAATCCCCTGTTATGCTGTCTGGGTCTTTGCGCCCCGTTTCCGTGGATACGCCCTCACCCCAACCAAGCCGGTCAAAACCGTGATGGAATATATTGTAAGCGCGCCGCTGCGCCCTCTAGTGCGGTCTCTGCTGCCGGGCGCCATTCTGGTACTGGCGTGTGGAAGTCTCGCCGGATACGCGCAAGAGGGTACAGCGTATCATCCAGTCGAAGAAGAGGCGCGGCAAAACGGAAGACGACTACAGTATCGGGGAATGCTGCAAGAGCACGCGGCTCCCCCCCTGCCTAATCCTGCCGTATTTTCTTCCCAGGATCGCATTGCCCTCCATTTTGTAGAACAAGGCCAGGCCGCATTGAGTCAGGAAGATTTCCAGCGCGCCCGTATCTTTTTTGAGCGAGCCGTGAATATTGCTCCTTTGCAACCCTACGGCTATTACTTTCTTGGTCGTGCGACTTTTGCCCAAGGTGACGCACATCAGGCTTTGGTATTTTTACTGAAAGCGGAGCTCGCATTATCAGAAGAGAACGCTGCTTGGATAGCAAAAACGAAATGCCTCCAGGGAATGATTCATGAGGATTTAGGCGCATACGAGGAGGCTCGACGCAGTTACCAACGCTGCCTGGAAATTTCTCCTCAAAGCCTCCGTGCCCGAACTGGCCTTGCCCGGCTACCCGCTGAGAGTGAGCCGTGAACATGCCCGGTCAAAAGGACTGTACGGTCTTGGGCATTGAGTCCTCGTGCGACGACACGGCTGTGGCCGTCCTGCGTGGCCGACGCATCCTGTCTAATATTGTCTCGTCTCAGGATGCAGTCCATGGCCCCTATGGTGGGATCGTGCCCGAACTGGCTTCGCGGCAGCACATACAAAATGCCCTTCCCGTTCTCGATGCGGCATTGGAGCAAGCCCACATCACTCTCGACGCTATTGATGGTATTGCCGTCACTGCAGGACCGGGCTTAGTCGGTTCGTTGCTGGTTGGCGTGTCGCTTGCGAAGTCGCTCGCCTTTGCCAGAAATCTCCCTTTTATTGGTATCAATCACCTTGAGGGACACCTGCTGGCGGTGCAGCTCGAACACGAGGTTGCTTTTCCATTCCTCTGCGTATTGGTGTCTGGTGGTCATACGAGTTTATATCTTGCGCGGGATTGGGGACACTACCAGCGTCTCGGCGCGACCCGGGACGATGCGGCTGGCGAGGCGTTCGACAAAGGGGCGAAAATGCTCGGCTTCGGGTACCCGGGCGGGCGGATTATTGATGAACTCGCCAAAGCCGGCCGACGGGACGCCATTCGGTTCCCCCGTGCGCGTATCAAAAAGGCGAGGTACGACTTTAGCTATAGTGGGCTCAAGACTGCGCTGCGACAATTTCTCGTCTCTCCAGAGCGAGACCGGTATACCCAGGCCGATATCGCGGCCAGTTATCAAGAAGCCGTGGTGGACCCTGCGGTGGACACTGCTATACGAGCGGTTCGCGATCTGCATATCTGCCGCGTTGTCGTCTCCGGTGGCGTCTCTGCCAATTCCCGGCTGCGTCAGCGCATGATCGAAGCCGGAGGGCAAAACGGTTTTCAGGCCTTCTTCCCGTCGTTGAAGCTGTGTACGGATAATGCAGCTATGATCGCTTTTGCCGGTGCCTGGCGTCTTGCCGTGGGCCAGCGCTCCGGGTTGGACCTGAATGCGTCTGCCGTGCTGCCGTTAGAAAATTCCTAGGAGAGCCCCGGTGTGAAAGCTGCCGCGCCGACTTTGCTCCAACAAGCCCGTTTCGCCCTTGGCGAACTTGGCATTCGTCCCCATAAACGTCTTGGTCAGCATTTTCTGATTGATGCCGACGTTATCCAGCGTATGGTGACAGCGGCGGCCATACGCCCTGAAGATAACGTGTTGGAGATCGGACCGGGGCTTGGAGCGCTCTCTGAAATCCTGGTCAAGGAGGCAGGTCGGCTCATTTTAGTTGAAATGGACGCGCTGTTGGCCGAACGACTGGCCGCGCGCCTCGCTCGCGACAGGCACGTCCAGATGATAGCGGCTGACTTTCTCCGCCTGGAGCTGAAAGATACGTTTCAAGAGCGGTCTCTCAAAGTCGTGGCCAGCCTCCCCTACAATGCGGCGACGCCCATCCTGTTTCGCCTGCTCGATCATCGGACGCAGTTCCCGCAGGCCACGGTCATGCTTCAACGAGAGGTAGCCGAACGCATTACCGCCTCTCCAGGGACAAAGGCGTATGGCGTGCTGTCCGTCCTGATTCAACTCTACGCGACGACGGAAACGGTGTGTTCGGTTGGGCCCCGCAGCTTCTTCCCTGCGCCGCAAGTGCACTCCCAAGTGATTAAACTGATTTTCTACAAAGAGCCTCGGGTTGAAGTTGCTGATGAGAGCCTGTTTCGCCAGATCGTGAAGGCGGCCTTTAATCAACGCCGAAAAACGCTTCGCAACGCGTTGCGCGGAGTTGGTGGGGCAGACCTTGAAGCCGTTGGCCAACGAGCGGATATTGACTTGCAGCGCCGCGGCGAGACGCTGAGCCTTGAGGCCTTTGCGCGCCTGACAAATAATTGGCGTGGGTAATCCGCACGTATAAAAGGGGGTGCTATGGAACGGAAAGTCATCGCATACACCGTTAAAGACCGGATCGCCACGATCACCCTCAACCGTCCTCAGCGCAGAAACTCGTGGACGGGGAGAATGCATGTTGAGTATCGCTGGTCTATTGAGCAAGCCGAGAACGACCCGGAGGTGCGGGCCATTCTCGTGACCGGAGCGGGTCGGGATTTCTGTGTTGGAGCTGATTCGCGGGCGCTTGAGGGACATGTTGAAAAAGGTGGCTACGACCCAGGCACGCCGGACACCATGCCTGCTCCTGGCTATGGCGTCCGGCCCGAGTTTGACGCGGATTTTGCGTATCAATTCGGCCTCACTAAACCGGTCATTGCAGCCATTAACGGCGCGGTCGCTGGCGCTGGCCTGGCTGTCGCCTGCTATGCCGATATTCGTTTTGCCGCAGAAGGGGCGAAATTCACGACCGCCCACGGGGCTCTGAACCTGCCGGCCGAGTTTGGTCTGTCCTGGCTGCTCCCGCGCCTTATGGGCGTCACGCGAGCGAATGATATTCTCCTCACGAGCCGTATCTTCCTGGCAGAGGAAGCCTCTGCACTCGGGTTGGTCAATAAAGTCCTGCCGTTCGACGAACTCCTGCCCTACACATACGACTACATCCGCACTATGATAGCCCGTGTTTCCCCCGGATCGTTGCGGGTAACCAAAAACCAGATCTATGCCGACTTGCACGGCGATGCGGCCTCAGCAGTCCAGCGTTCGCGCAGTCTGATTGACCGCATGATGACCGAGTCAGACTTTCGTGAAGGCGTCGCCGCCTTCGCCGAAAAACGTCCGCCACGTTGGTCAGGGAAGTGAGCGTTTACAAGCCCGGCCCTGACACCGCCAACCCGAGACGAGACATATCAAGCGAAATCCAGACAATCCAGGCGGTCAGGGCCAGCGCCACTCCGGTAAAAACTTGGATGCGCCTGACCAGACCAGGCAGCTTATCCGGCGGAAAGGTCTCCCCGCGTACCTCGGTGCGGACCAGGCGATGACCCATGCCAAGAGAAACCGCGGCGCTCACGTTAATCAGAATAAAGACAATGAGGAGTTTGAGGCTCAGCAGGCTCCCGAAGTCTGACAAATATCCCTCTGGAGTAAAGAATGCTAAGCCGGGCTTGGCTTTGAATGCCGTGAGATTCCACGCGCCGGTCATCAGCACGACTCCGAGTGAGCCAATGCTGAGCGGATTGTAGTATTTCAGACCCTTGGCGAGGTAGGTTTGTCTTGCTGTTGGGTCATCAATCTGAGCGGCCGGTGGAAGCACCGTGACGAGGAGGGTGACGCCGCTGCCAAAGAAGACCGCTAAGCTGAGCACATGAGTCCATAAGAGAATGAAATCACTCATCAGGCGGACGTTAAACCAGAGGGCACTAGAAATGTAAATGGCCGCCCGATAAGGATGTTTGACACTCAAAACTGGGGCCGATATCCTGACCGGAGCCGATGTTTTCTCTTTATTTTATGTTCCCTTAGGAGAGATAAGGAAGGACGAATGGCCGAAAACGTCTTATTGCGCCATGAAGATGTCCCCGATATTCACAAGCTTGATGTCTATCTGGCTCATGATGGCTATGTCGCAGCACGCAAGGCGCTGACGACGCTCAAGCCCGAGGAAGTCACGGCCCTGGTAAAAGAATCGAACCTGCGTGGGCGGGGTGGGGCGGGTTTTCCGGCCGGCGTCAAATGGGGATTCTTACCCAAGGACTCGGATAAGCCTGTCTATCTGTGTTGCAACGCAGACGAGAGTGAGCCTGGAACGTTCAAAGATCGGGCGATCATTGAGAAGAACACCCATATCCTGCTGGAAGGGATTCTCATCACCTGCTACGCCATCAACGCCCACATGGCCTATATCTATATCAGGGGTGAATTTGCCTACGGCGCAAAATGCCTGGAACGGGCCCTGGCCGAGGCGTATGACCAGGGCCTGTTTGGCAAGGATATTTTCGGCACCGGCTTTGATCTTGAGGTCTATGTCCACCGGGGAGCTGGGGCCTATATCTGTGGAGAAGAGACCGGTCTGATTCAGTCGATTGAAGGCAAGCGCGCCTATCCTCGCATTAAACCACCGTTCCCCGCCGTGTACGGCTTATTTGGTTGCCCCACTATTGTGAATAACGTGGAAACGCTTGCCTGCGTGTCGTCTATCATCAAAAACGGTCCGGACTGGTTTCGGTCCATTGGGCCGGAAAGCGGGCCGGGTCCCAAAATATATGGAGTCAGCGGGCATGTTGAGCAGCCCGGTATGTTCGAGTTGCCCATGGGCATGCCGCTGCGCGAGGTGATTTACGACTATGCGGGTGGCATCAAAGATGGCAAGCAGCTCAAGGCCGTCATGCCGGCCGGGTCGTCGTTCCCCGTTTTGACGCCAGATGAGATTGACGTCCATATGGATTTCGACTCCATGCGCGCCATTGGTGCCTTCCTGGGCACCGCCGGCATTATCGTGATGGACGAAGACACCTGTATGGTTCGCGCCTTGGAGATTATTGACCGCTTCTATCACCATGAATCCTGCGGCCAGTGCTCGCCGTGTCGAGAAGGAACCGGCTGGTTGCACAAGCTTTTGGTGCGACTCGAAGAGGGCAACGGCAAAGCCGAGGATATCGACCTGATAGATCGGATTTGTACCAATATGATGGGCAATACGGTGTGTGTCTTAGCTGACGCGGCTGCCATGCCAACCCAGAGTTATCTGACGAAGTTCCGCGCCGAGTTCGTTGCCCATGTGACGGCAGGCGGCTGCCCGCTGAAAAAAGCAGCAGCCCAGCCCGAAGCCGCCTGAGTCTCTCCCAGAGGTTTTCATGCCAACACTTGAAATCGATGGCCAAGAAGTGACAGTCGAAGACGGTCTCAACGTCATCCAAGCCGCCGAACAGGTCGGTATTGAAGTACCGCACTACTGCTACCATCCCGGCCTCAGCATATCCGGGAACTGCCGTATGTGTCTGGTTGAAATCGAAAACATCCCCAAACTCCAGATCGGCTGTAATACGCGTGTTGCCGATGGGATGGTGGTAAAAACCACCAGTGAAAGAGCGAAACATGCCCAAGCAGCAGTGCTTGAATTTCTTTTAATCAACCATCCGATCGATTGTCCCATCTGCGACCAGGCTGGCGAGTGCAAGCTCCAGGACTATTACATGTTGTACGGCGCCTATAAGAGCGAGATGCAGCTTGAAGCCAAGGTACAGAAAGGGAAAGTAGTTGACCTTGGACCCGAAGTCGTGCTCGACGAAGAGCGCTGTATTCTGTGCGCCCGCTGTACCCGTTTCTGCGACGAAATAACCCAGACCGGCGAGTTAGGCATTTTTGAGCGCGGAGATCACTCCCGCATCAGTCTCTTTCCCGGCAAGCAGCTCGACAATCCCTATTCGGGCAATGTTGTTGACGTGTGCCCCGTAGGGGCGCTGACGAGCAAGGATTTCCGATTCAAGGCCCGGGTCTGGTATCTGGAAAAAACGCCCTCGACCTGCACCCGTTGCGCCACCGGCTGCAATATCGATATCTACCATCGGCAGGGTGAGATCTTTCGGTTTCGTCCGCGTCAAAATCCCGACGTCAACGAGTATTGGATGTGTGATGAAGGCCGGCACTGGTATAAATCATTCCAACAGGACAGCCGGATTCCCACCCCTTTAGTCCGCGATGGCTCGTCCTTTGCGGTCGCCTCGTGGGACGGGGCCGGCACAGCCGCGGCCCAAGCCGTCCGTCGGACCCAAGACGAGTATGGGGCGGAGGCGGTCGCGGCGATTGTTGGCGCCAAGGCGACCAACGAAGAGGCATTTCTGTTGTCTCGCCTGCTCAGAGAGCAGATTGGCTCCACCCAAACGGCTGGCCTGGCGTGGTCTCCGGCTGATGCGTTTCATGATGACTTCCTGATACACGCCGACAAAAATCCCAACACGCACGGCCTGAAGAGCCTGGGTTTGCTGAACGGAGGGGGCGAGGCCGAAGCGATTTTATCTGCGGCAGAGCAGGGACAGGTGAAAGCCCTCTTTGTTCTTGGCGCGGACCTTGTTACGGCCTTCGGCCAGGAACGTATTGAGCGCGCCCTGGGCGAAACACGCGTTATTCTGCTCGACACGGACTACAATGGCACGACGGAATACGCGGACATTGTTTTGCCAATCGCCGCCGCCCCTGAGACGGACGGGACGTGTACAAATCAGGCCGGGCGTGTCCAGCGGCTCTCTCAGGCATTTCCGCCACCGGGAGAAGCGAAAGCCGGCTGGGAAGCGCTGGCCTTGCTGAGCACTCACTTGGACGGTCCCGACTCTGTTTCGATCACTGATGTCTTTGGCGAATTGACGCAATCGGTCCCAGCCTTTACCGGTCTGACGTACGGGAAGATCGGCCTCCAGGGGGTGCCGTTAGCCGGAGCTGGGTCGTCGGCCGACAGCTGAGACTGTGCGTATTGCCACTTGGAACGTCAATTCGATTCGGGCACGCAAAGAGCGGGTGCTGGACTGGCTTACCCGCCGGCAGTTCCCTGAAATCGTTTGTCTGCAAGAAACGAAAGTCACGGACGACGCTTTTCCTCACCAGGAGTTTGAGGATATCGGCTACTGCGTGACCGTCTGTGGACAAAAGACCTATAACGGCGTGGCTATCCTGTCTCGCGCTGAGCCGAGCCAGGTCGTACACCGCCTCAATGGGGACCCTGAGGACCGCGAAGCGCGTTTCTTGTCCGCCCACGTTTCAGGTGTCCACATCCTGTGTCTCTACGTCCCGAACGGACAGGTGGTCGGCAGTGAGAAGTTTGCGTATAAGCGCGCCTGGCTGCGCCGCGTCCGTCACTTTCTTGACACCCGGTGCGATGCTGGAAAACCGCTCGCCTTGTGCGGAGATTTGAATATCGCGCCGGAAGCGCGGGATGTCCATGACCCGCAGGAATGGCAAGACAGCGTCCTGTTTCATCCTGATATGCGCCAGACGTTTGCCTCTCTGTGTGAGTGGGGTCTGGTCGATACGTTTCGTCTCCATTACGCCCAAGGAGAGCGGTATAGCTGGTGGGATTATCGTCAACTGGCCTTCCCCAAAAATAAGGGGCTGCGTATTGACCATATTCTCGTCACCCAGCCGCTGGCCGGGCGATGCACCGACGTTGCCATAGACCGTGAAGCGCGCAAAGGCAAAGGGGCTTCGGATCACGCACCGGTTATTGCCACATTCGACGACGTATCAGCGTGAAGACTGGGTGGATGGGCGCGCCCGGCAGAGGCCCGTTGTCTTTGGAAAGAAAACCTGACAGTCTGAAGGCGTTGGAGGAATATATGCAGAAGCCACCGGTCGACTACATCAAACGCATTACGGATAATTATGCCGCGCTGGGCTACAAGACGTATCAATGGGTCCATAACGAAGACACGCCGCCGTGGACTCCGCTGACCAAGCCGTTGTCGGAGTGCCGCCTGGGCTTGATCGCTTCCGGTGGCATTTATGTGACCGGCCAGGTCGCCTTTCATACCAAGGATGATTTCTCCTTTCGATCGATCCCCAAGGATGTCACTACCTCAGACCTGCGGACTGCCCACTTTGCCTATGACCAGACCGACGCCCGGCGGGACCCCAACGTCGTCTTCCCGATTGACACCCTCCGCCGCTTGGAAGCAGAGGGCGTCATCGGTGAGTTGGCCGATCATGCCTTTACCTTTATGGGCGGCATTTATTCGACCCGGAAGGTCCGTGAAGCCTTAGCCCCGCAACTGACCGAGCAGTTGAAGGCCGAACGGGTTGATGTGGCTTTGCTGGTCCCTGTTTGACCGGTGTGTCACCAGTCCGTGGGACTGATTGCCCGTCATGCCGAGGCCGCCGGCATCCCGACCTTATGTATGGGCAGCGCGCTGGACATTCTCCAGGCCGTCTACCCGCCGCGCGCAGCCTTTCTCGACTACCTGCTCGGCCACACAACTGGTAAACCGTTCGAGCCGGAGCTCCAGCGCGCGATCCTGCTTGAGGCCCTTGAGGCGTTCTCCGCGCTCACGCAGCCCGGTCAGATCAAGCGGCTGCCGTTCCGCTGGGCGGAGGACGATGACTGGAAGGATGGGGTGATGAATGACGGTGACACCCGCACCCCACGCCAGGATACCCCCCAGTATCAAACCGAAGCGGACCGTGTTCTGGCTGAGCAGAACAACCCGGAAGCCTGTGAGGTGTGCGCCGTGTCGGCCTGAAGAGAGGGGTTGCCGGCTTCCAGGATTATCCTGACGCCTCAAGAGACAAGGTGTTTCTGGCATGGGGGGCCAGATACGTTGGAGACTCAGGTCGCTCTGTGCCCGGTAATGGCCTCGCGCAGACCTTCCAGCAGCCCTTCGAGTCTCGCCTGCTGGCGTTCGACGGCCGACAGGCGCGTTTCCATATCACGGCGGAACTCACTCAACTCTCCACGTACGCCTCCTATCTCTCCACGCAGGTCTCCCATCTCCCTGCGCAGGTCTCCCATCTCTCTGCGAATCCCGTGTAAGCCGGTCAGAATCACTCCGCCTAGGGTCACCCCAACAGCCAAGACCGCGACCAACACACTGATCAGTTCGGTTGTCATACCCATACACATCTCGGCTAGGTCGATACTTCTTCCTAATGCCGGGGAACCTGTTTTATAACTGCTCGACCAGCTTCTCGACCTCACTCCATTCCACAATCGGGGTCAGGCGGCGCTTTTCAATCAGGCCGCTTGAGACGATTTTGCCAAAGACCTGAAAGGTCGGGGTATGGTCGGGAATATCGACCAGAAAGATGACCTTGGGCTCCTCATTCGAGAACCACGGGCCGCCGGCAAAGCGGACCTCCTGCGGCGCGCCGACCGAGGCCGGATTTTTTGCAGCCGAGCCGATCAGCCCGACAAACTCCTTCATCCGCTCCGGGCTCGGGTCCTTGAGCCAGACTTCATCAAGATAGAGTGCCATAACGCTCTTCCCTCCTTAGTTCCGTATTATGTATTTATTTGGATGCTAGTTTGGGAACTACTACGACTTCCATTTCTATTCCTACTTTCTCGCCAATGTCTTTAAGAATCGGGTGGAGAATATCGTCGTCCCTATCGCATAGCACGATGGAACGGATTGAACGAAGTTTGCACTCTTGCTTCACGAGTGCTGCTCCGAAAAGTGCCTGACCCATGATGTACATGCCGAGTCGATAATATCCCGTGGGCTGTTTAGATTTTGCGTGGACCACGATTACCTCTTGTCCTTTAGGGATGTCTTGACCAAGTATCTCCTTCCGAGAATTGGTTTCACTCGGAACGATTACGGCATGAATGAAATGTTGTCCATTCATCATGTTCTTAGGAAACTTTCTATACAGCGTGCCACCTACTTCATCTCGGTACCGCTGAATCATGTGGATGCCACGAGACCCAGGCGATTCTGAAGGAGGTCTAGCGTCGGGGTCGAGGCATTCCTTAACTTCTACGTCAACTCCGACTTTCTTACCGACGGACACGAGGAGTGAACTAAGGTACGGATCTGCCTTTTTGCACAGAGCAATGGAACGAATCGATGTCGGGTTATAGAAACGTCTGACGAGTTCCGCGGAAAAAAGAGTTTGACCCATCAGATACATGCTCAGACGCTTCGCTTTCGCTTGAACGACTATTACATTCTGACCATTAAGCGGGAGATTCTTAACCTCCTTATCCTTTCCATTTGGCAGAATCACGGCGTCAAGTTTTCGTCGCTCAGCTATTTTAAACTCCGCGCATAGAGTGCCACGTATCTCATTCCAATACTGCTCAATCATTGGAGTTTCGCTATTCTCCGGTCCCATAGTGATTTTCAAGGGTTTGCGTCTGCTCATCGACCACCTCTTCGTCTGTACCCTCCGGCCAGCATATCGTCCAGCTCGCCGCTGACTTCTATCGCATGTTGGACGCCTCAACGCTCATGCAGTTCCTCGCGGGTCCACGAGCGCGAGCCGACCTGGGCGGTTGACTGCTCGCTGAGTTGCCGGATGCGCTGCCGCGCCTTACGGGCGTGGTCTTCTCGGTTTGCAAGCCCGGTCAGGAACTCTCGGACGAGCGCGTTGACTGTGGAGCCACGCTCAGCCGCATAGCGCCGTACCGTGCGGACAACGTCTTCGTCAATGCTGAGGGTAATGTTTTTCATAGTCACAGTTTATGTGTGACTGTGTCTTTTGTACGGTCGCCCGTCAGTCGGCCAATATCTCGTCCAGCTCGCCGCTGACTTCCAGCGTCTGCAACTCCATGAAACCGCCGATGGACTCTTCTCCGATAAAAATCTGGGGAACGGTGCGTTGACCTGAACGCCGGGCAATCTCTTGCCGCATGGCGGGATCGTCAGACACGTCAACGTCTTCGAACGGAACGCCTTTTTGGGTCAGCAAAGCCTTTGCTGCGGTGCAAAAGCCTCAATAATCTGTTGAGTAGACAGTAATTTTTTTCATAGATGTTTCTCCTTCCGCTTCTTCATCCGTATACCTCATAGCAAGCCCTATGGCAGATCGGTACTGCCCATGAGGTATCTGTCCGTCTCCCTGGCTGCTCCGCGTCCTTCGTTAAAGGCCCAGACGACCAGGCTCTGGCCGCGACGCATGTCGCCGGCGGTAAATACGCCGTCCACATTTGTCTGGAACTGGCCGTATTCCGCTTTGGCATTCGAGCGCGGATCACGCTCAACCCCGAGTTGTTCGAGGACCGGGTCTTCCGGCCCAAGAAATCCCATGGCGAGCAGGACCAAGTCTGCCGGCCATACCTTTTCTGTTCCGGCCAGGGGCTTGGGAATAAACGCGCCGTTTTCGTTTTTCCCCCATTCTATCTCGACGGTGTGCAGCTCTTTGATATTGCCGCGGGCGTCGCCCACAAATCGTTCCGTCTGAATCAGATAAATGCGTGGGTCTGCCCCAAACCGGGCTTCTGCTTCCTCCTGTCCATAATCGACGCGCAAAATTTTGGGCCACTCCGGCCAGGGATTGTCCGGCTGCCGCTCCAGGGGTGGCTGGGGAAGGATTTCAAATTGGGTCAGTGTCTTGCACTTGTGGCGGAGTGCAGTGCCAACACAGTCGGTGCCGGTATCTCCACCCCCAATAACGATGACATTTTTATCCGTCGCGGAAATATACGCCCCATCCGCATGGTCCGAGTCGAGCAGGCTTTTGGTATTGGCGTGGAGGAATTCCATGGCGAAATGGATGCCGCCCAGGTCGCGGCCGTCTGCCGGCAGGTCGCGCGGTTTTGTCGCCCCCCCGCACAAAACGATAGCGTCAAAATCCTCTTGTAATTGAGAAGCGGGAATGTCGCTGCCAATGGCCGTATTCGTCACAAAGATAACGCCCTCCTGGGCCATCAGGTCGACGCGACGCTGCACGATGGTCTTGTCCAGCTTCATATTGGGGATGCCGTACATGAGCAAGCCGCCGATACGGTCGGCCCGTTCGTAGACCGTGACTGCGTGGCCGGCTTTATTGAGCTGTGCCGCGCACGAGAGGCCGGCTGGACCCGACCCGACCACCGCCACCTTTTTCCCGGTCCGTTTCTCCGGCGGATGCGGGACCACCCAGCCTTCGGCAAAGCCGCGATCAACGATAGAGCACTCAAGGTTTTTGATGGTGACCGGCGGATTCGTAATCCCGAGCACGCACGACCCCTCGCACGGCGCCGGACACACCCGACCGGTGAACTCCGGGAAATTATTGGTTTTATGCAGCCGCTCAAGCGCTTCCCGCCAGAGCCCACGGTAGACCAGGTCGTTCCACTCCGGGATCAGGTTGTTGATCGGACAGCCCGAGGCCATGCCGCTGATCAAGGTCCCGGTGTGACAGAATGGAATGCCGCAGTCCATACAGCGGCCGCCCTGCTCCTGAAGTTTGCTCTCAGAAAAATGCTGATGAAACTCCTTCCAGTCACTGACCCGTTCGACTGGTGAACGGTCTGCGGGCAACTCCCGCTCGTATTCCATAAATCCAGTAGGCTTACCCATACGGCCTTCCTTCGTCAGTCTTCGTACGATTTCAAAATGCTAGTTGCCGCTCACCCGGGCGGCATCGTTCTTATTGGCCTCAAAAGCGGCCATAATGGCTTCGTCGCCGGCCAAGCCACTGCCTTCGGCCCGGGTAATCGCGTCAAGCATGCGTTGGTAGTCCTTGGGCATGACTTTGACAAATTCCAGCGCCCGCGTCTCCCAGTCCTCAAGAATCTGCTGCGCCTGGGTGCTGCGGGTATACTGGACGTGTTTTTGCAGCAGGGCGCGAACGTCCTGGAGGTCGCCCTCATTGAGCCTGTCCAGGCTGACGGTTTCGAGATTACACTGGTTGCGAAAGGTCGCGTGTGCGTCCAGTACGTAGGCGATTCCCCCGGACATACCCGCGGCAAAGTTGCGTCCGGTCTCGCCCAGCACCACTACACGGCCGCCCGTCATATACTCACAGCCATGGTCGCCGACCCCCTCGATCACGGCTTGCACACCGCTGTTCCGAACACAGAAGCGCTCCCCCGCCATGCCGCGAATATAGGCTTCCCCGTTGGTCGCGCCATAAAAGGCCACATTACCGACGATAATGTTTTCCTCTGCCGTAAAGGTCGAGCCTGTGGGCGGATACAGTATGACCTTTCCACCAGAGAGGCCCTTGGCGAAGTAGTCGTTGGCGTCGCCCTCCAGTTCGAGCGTCATACCGGGCGGGACAAACGCCCCAAAGCTCTGACCGGCCGACCCCTGGAAATGAAAGTGGATGGTATCTTCCGGCAAGCCCTCCCGACCGTAGCGGCGGGTGACCTCACTGCCTAATATCGTTCCGGCTACGCGGTTGACGTTCTGGATAGGGAGCGTCGCCGACACTTTTTCTTGCCGTTCAAGCGCCGGACGGGCCAGCTCAATCAGAGTCTGTTTATCCAGAGAGCGCTCAATGCCGTGGTTTTGTCCAATCTGACAGTACCGACCGATTTCGGGCCCAACCTGGGGTTGGTGCAGAATATCGGTGTAGTCCAGCCCCTTGGCTTTCCAGTGGGCGATCGCTCTGCGGGCCTCAATTTTGTCGGTCCGACCAATCATGTCATTCATGGTCCGAAAACCGAGTTGGGCCATATACTCACGAATTTCCTGCGCCACGAACTGCATGAAGTTGACCGCATGGGTTGGGTCGCCCATGAACTTCTTGCGCAATACCGGATTCTGGGTCGCGACGCCGACCGGACAGGTGTCGAGGTGACAGACCCGCATCATAATACAGCCCAATGAAACCAGGGCGGCTGTGGCGAAACCGAACTCTTCCGCACCCAGCAACGCTGCAACTACGACATCCCGGCCGGTTTTGAGTTGTCCGTCGGTTTCGACGGCAATCCGGCTGCGCAAGTTGTTGAGGACAAGGGTTTGGTGCGTTTCCGCCAGGCCGAGCTCCCAGGGCAGGCCGGCATGTTTGATACTCGTCTGCGGCGAGGCCCCGGTCCCGCCATCGTGACCACTGATCAGCACGACATCGGCATGGCCTTTGGCAACGCCGGCGGCAATCGTGCCGACCCCAACTTCGGAGACCAGTTTCACGCTGATTCGCGCCTCGGTATTGGCGTTCTTCAAGTCGTGAATGAGCTGGGCCAGGTCTTCGATTGAATAGATATCATGGTGGGGGGGCGGGGAAATCAGTCCCACGCCGGGGGTGGATAAGCGCACCTTGGCAATCCACGGATAGACTTTCCGACCGGGCAGCTCACCGCCTTCTCCGGGCTTCGCTCCCTGGGCCATCTTGATCTGGATTTCACGCGCCTGGGTCAGATATTCGCTGGTGACGCCGAAACGGCCCGAGGCGACCTGCTTGATCGCACTGTTCCGCGAGTCGCCATTGGGGTCTGGCGTATAGCGCGCAATGTCTTCCCCACCTTCGCCCGTATTGCTTTTGCCGCCGATACGGTTCATGGCAATAGCGAGCGACTCATGCGCCTCTTTACTGATGGAGCCGTAGGACATGGCGCCGGTCTTAAAGCGGGCGGTAATGGCCTCGACCGACTCGACTTCCTCAAGCGGAATCGGCTCAGCCGCCGGCTTTAATTCCAGGAGTCCGCGCAGCGTGGCGAGCCGTTCAGACTGGTCGTCTATGAGCCGCGTATACTCCTTAAAGATCGCATAGTCGTTGCTACGACAGGCCTTTTGCAGCAGATGAATAGTGCGCGGGTTAAAGAGATGCAGTTCGCCGTCTTTGCGGAACTGATACTGGCCGTACACTTCAAGCGTCTGAGCACGAACGGGAATGGCCGGGAACGCGCTGGCATGTTGTTGGCTCGCTTCGTGGGCGAGTTCCGCCAGGCCAATGCCTCCCACGCGGGAGGGGGTCCAGGTAAAGTAGCGATCAGCCAGCTCTCGGCCCAGCCCAATAGCTTCAAAAATCTGCGCGCCGCAGTACGACTTAATCGTTGAAATACCCATCTTGGACATGACTTTGACGATGCCCTTGACCGCGGCTTTGATATAGCCACTCACCGCGTCATGATAGGCAATGCCCGTCAGCAGGCCCTCGCCGATCATGTCGTTCAGGCATTCGTAGACCAGATACGGGTTAATCGCCTGAACGCCGTAGCCGAGCAGCACACAGAAATGATGCACCTCGCGCGGCTCGCCCGATTCGAGCACGAGGCCGACCCGGGTGCGGCTGCCGGCCCGAATCAGATGATGGTGTAAGCCCGACGCCGCCAGCAGGGCCGGCATCGCGGCCCTGCTGGCATCAACACCTCTATCCGACAGGATCAGCAGCGTTGCGCCGTTCTCAATCGCCGTGTCCGCCGCCCAACACAACTCGTCCAAAGCCCGCTCAAGGCCGTCTCTGCCCTGCTCTGGGTGAAAGAGTATGGGCAGGGTCACGGCCTTGAGCCCTGGTCGGTCAAGACGCCGCAGCTTCTCAAGGTCCGCATTCTTCAGAATCGGAATGGGCAGCCGGATTTGGCGACAGTTGTCCGGTCGGGAATCGAGCAAACTTCCCTCCGAGCCCAGTGTTAGCGTTGTTGAGGTGACGAGTTCTTCTCGAATCGGATCGATGGGAGGGTTGGTGACCTGAGCAAAGAGCTGCTTGAAATAATTGTATAAAAGCTGGGGTTTATCGGACAATACGGCCAGCGGCGTATCTGTGCCCATGGAACCGATGGGCTGGATTTTATTCAGCGCCATGGGCCCGATATTGACCTTCAAATCCTCAAAGCTGTAGCCAAACGCGCGTAGGCGCTGGAGCGTGGCCTCGTGGTCGTAGGCCGGCTGTTCTTCTGCCACATCTGGAAGTTGATCGAAATACACCGTGTGTTCGCGCAGCCACTGAGGGTAGGGCCGGGCGCTCACGATTTCCTGTTTCAACTCTTCGTCACTGATAATGCGGCCCTTCTCCGTGTCGACCAGAAACATCCGCCCCGGCTGGAGCCGCCGCTTCTCCAAGACGCGCTCCGGCTCAATGTTGAGCACCCCCACCTCGGAGCCCATGATGACCAGGTCGTCCTTGGTGACATAATAGCGGGACGGGCGCAGGCCGTTGCGGTCCAGGACGGCTCCCACCCGGAGGCCGTCGGTGAAGGCGATGGAGGCCGGGCCATCCCAGGGCTCCATCAGACAGCTGTGATATTCATAAAAGGCCCGCTTTGTATCGGCCATGCTGGCATGATTCTCCCACGGTTCGGGGATCATCATCATCATCGCGTGGGGCAGCGAACGCCCGCTCAGCGCCAGGAATTCCAAGCAGTTATCAAAAATGGCGGAATCGCTGCCGTCTTCCAGGATAACCGGAAAGACCTTCGACAGGTCGTCCCCGAAGAGTTCTGAAGCCATTAACGCCTGCCGGGCTCGCATCCAGTTGACGTTCCCCCGCAGGGTATTAATCTCGCCGTTATGGATGAGGTAGCGATACGGGTGGGAGCGTTCCCAACTCGGAAAGGTGTTGGTGCTAAAGCGTGAATGGACCAGGGCGATAGCGCTTTCCATGTTCGGGTCGGACAGGTCTGGATAGAATGTTTCGAGCTGCTGCGGCGTGAGCATGCCCTTATAGATCAGGGTCTTATACGACAGGCTGGGGATATAGAAATATTCTCCAGCGGCGACCCCACCGTAACGGATGGCGTTCGTCACGCGACGACGGATCACATACAGCGTGCGCTCAAAGGCGAGATCATCCGTCAGACCGTCGGCGCTGCGACCAATGAAGACTTGCCGAATGCACGGTTCACACGCCTTGGCGGTCTCCCCCAGGCCAGCATTATTTGTCGGGACATCCCGCCAGCCCAAGACCGTTTGGCCTTCTTCTCTGACGATGGCCTCCAGGCGCTGCTCGCAATCGTGTCGCTGGGCCTTATCGGGTGGCAGATAGACCATGCCGACTCCGTACCGACCCGGAGCGGGCAGGCTGATACCCAGACCCTGACAGGCTGCGCTCAGGAAGCGATGGGGGAGTTGGAGGAGCATGCCGGCTCCGTCTCCCGTGCCTTCTTCGCAGCCGCGCGCCCCACGATGATCCAGATTGACCAAGACGGTTAAACCTTGTTCGACCACTTGATGCGAGCGCTCACCTTTGATGTTGACCACAAAGCCAATACCGCAGGCGTCGTGTTCAAAGCTGGGATCATACAGTCCTTGTTTCTGAGGTATACCGGCGTGTGTCATATACGCCCCTTCCTGTCTCTGTGCCGCATGGAAATTCCTGCTGCCGCGGGCTGTCAGACCCCGCGTCTCACCCGCGGGGCGAGGGCGGTTGCCACTGCCTGCTGCCGGCCGTCCACGCCCGACGTTTTTTTCGACTGGAGCCTCAACCACAGTCCTTCGGTATGCGTGGACAACACCACGGATGTTTCCGTCCGTTCCACCCCTTCAAGCGAGCGGATTTGGCGAATTACCTCCTCAAGGTCTGAGGTGTTATCGGCCTTGACCTTCAGCAGGAGGGTGTATTCACCCGTCACATGGTGACATTCCTGAATGTCTTCGAGGCCGTCGATGGCCGTTTCAAACTCCGCAATCAGCCTCGGATGATTAATGGAAACGCCAATAAAAGCGGTCGCATCCTTCCCAAGCTTACGGGCGTCGAGAACCGCGGTATACCCTCGTATGACCCCGCTCTCTTCCAGTTTCTTAATCCGTTCGATAACGGACGGAGCCGACAGCCCCACGCGTTCGCCGATTTTCACCAGCGGGAGTTTGCAATTTTCCTGGAGAACCGAGAGGATATGTCTATCCAGATGGTCAATATTGTCGAGTTCCATATGGACCCTGCTCACTGCGATCACACGCCGAATTTATTGAGGCTAAAAATGTTAGAGGACTAACAAATAGCGAAGGATAGGCTATTCTGTCAAGCGAATATTCAGGAGTTTGTGGTTCCTTGAGTTTTTTCCTGGCGCTCGTATAATTAGCCGCCCAGAGACTGGAGCAGAGGCGTATCATGACAACGATGACCGGTGCACAGATTACAATCGAAAGCCTGCTGGCTGAAGGCGTGGATACCATCTTTGGCTATCCCGGTGGCGCCATCCTGCCGACCTATGACGCTCTGGTCCAGAATACGGCCTTGCGCCATATCTTGGTCCGACACGAACAGGGCGCTGCCCATATGGCTGAGGGGTATGCGCGCGTGTCCGGTCGTCCCGGTGTCGTGCTGGTGACTTCGGGGCCAGGGGCAACGAATACGGTGACCGGCATCGCGGATGCCTATATGGACTCAACCCCACTCGTTGTCATCTGTGGCCAGGTGCCGACCAATATGATTGGCAATGATGCCTTTCAGGAAGCCGATGTGACCGGCATCACCCGTCCCTGCACCAAGCACAATTATTTGATCCGTGACGTCAACGACATTGCTCGGACGATCAAAGAGGCCTTCCATATTGCAGGCAGCGGACGACCGGGGCCGGTCTTGATTGATCTACCCAAGGATGTGCAGACCGCGGAAGCCCCCTTTTCCTATCCTGAAACCGTGAGTCTGCGCGGCTATAAGCCGACCCTCAGGGGTAATATCCGCCAGATCGAACGCGCGCTCGACGTCATCGAACAGGCCGAGCGGCCGCTTTTCTACGTGGGCGGCGGGGTGCAGTGGTCCGGGGCGTCTGAGCCGCTCATCGAATTGGTCCGCGGACTCAAGATTCCGATTACCACAACGGTTATGGCTCTGGGCGTGTATCCGAGCGATGATCCGTTGAGCCTGGGGATGCTGGGCATGCACGGGGGATATTGGACCAATATGGCGGTCCAGAACTGCGACGCCCTCATTGCTGTGGGGGCACGGTTTGATGACCGGGTCACGGGCCGGACGAGCGGCTTTGCTCCCAAAGCAGAGAAGATCGTGCATATCGATATTGACCCCTCTTCGATCAGTAAGAACATTAAAGTCGATGTCCCCATTGTGGGTGATATCAAGGAAGTCTTGCAGGTCATGCTCGGCAAGGTGAAAACCCGTGAACACCTGGCGCCGCGCCAGAAGATATGGGGAGAGTGGCATCAGCACATCATGGCGTGGAAACAGGAAAAACCACTGCCCTATCGGACTCAAGGCGCAAATGGCGAAATTCTCCCCCGGGCCGTGCTGGAAGAGATCAATCAGATCACCGGGGGCGACGCCATTGTCGTGACTGATGTCGGGCAACACCAGATGTGGGCCGCCCAGATGATGAAGTTCTCCCAGCCGCGCTCGTGGCTGACGTCGGGTGGACTGGGGACCATGGGCTATGGCTTGCCGGCCGGGATTGGCGCTCATTTTGCCGCGCCTGACAGGCCGGTCGTGGTGATTAGCGGCGACGGCAGTATTCAGATGAATATTCAGGAACTGTCCGCCGCCGTCCAGTATCATGTTCCGGTCAAAGTTGTCATTCTGAACAACCACTATCTGGGCATGGTGCGGCAGTGGCAGGAGAAGTTCTACGAAGAGCGCTACTCCCACTCCTATATGGATGCCATGCCTGACTTTGTGAAACTGGCCGAAGCCTATGGAGCCAAAGGGTTTCGGGCGGAAAAATCGTCCGAGCTGTCCGCCACGCTGCGGGCTGCCTTTGCGGAGGCGGGACCCGTTCTGGTGGAAGTGGTCATTCCGAAAAGCGAAGGGGTGTTCCCCATGGTGCCGGCCGGTAGCGCCATGCACGAAATGCTCTTTGCGTAGAGCCGAACAGGAAAAATGGCCCAGCCGTGGCACAGGATATACCACAAAAGCCGGAGGGCGAACGCGCCCCAGACCGCTTCCAGGATCGTTTCTATCAGGGAGTGATCCATAAAATTTCTTCCGGTAATGAAACAGGCGTCGTCCTGAGTGACTCTGGGAAAGAAATTCCCTTTGTCTTTCCGTTTTTACAGCTGATTGGGGCCCCGCGTCTGGACATTCGATTCCTGACCGAGGGCATGCGTGTCGGCTTTGACGTTGGCTGGACTTCAGACGGGCTGCGCATATCAGTATTAAAAATCTACGATTAGTCCTCATCTGTTGAGGCGCACGGTCATTAGAGCGGCAGGGTTGTCCGAAACAGCATAAAACGCCCCAGAAATTCACCGACAATAGCCGCCAGAATGGCAACATAAAAAAGGCCGGTTGCCGCCATGGTCTGCGGAATCTGAAGCGTCCGCCAGATCATATAGGCGACGCCGAGCGAGGCCAGCGGCCCCAAGCCGAGCCGCATCCAGAGCAGGGTCTGATGGTCCGTCCACAACGCCCGGACGCTGACAATTGTTGCGGCGTGACTGCTGAGCAGCAGGAGGCCCAGCCCCAGCGTCAGAGCTGCGAGCTGGACAACGAGAGTGCCGGCATAAAAGGTGAAGATACGCTTAAAAGGGTCGAGAGAGAGGTCAAGTTCGATGAGGTACCAATGACCCAGGGACATCCCGGTTGCCACCGCGCCCAGCATCAGAGCCGAGGTCAGAAAACTGAGAGGATAGACAAGTGTCTCGACTGAAAAAAACGGCGCCGTCCGGTACACGCTGGCGCTGAAACTCAAAGCAATCAGCCCGAAGAGCAAGGTGAACAGATAGGCGCGGGCACGTAAGATAAAGTGCTCCCCCCATAAGGTATAGGTGTACAGTCCGCATAGCGCGCAAAACAGCAGCCACAAACTGCCTTCAAGGATTCGTATATTCCACAGCGTGTCTGGCAGAGCTGAGGAGGCCAGGGACAGTTTGCCGACGCAGATAATCAGACCGCACCCCAGATAGACGCAGGCCGTAGACTTGAAAAAACCGCGTTCAATCTCATGAAACCCCGGTACGCTCAGAGCAAAGATCCCGCCAAAGGCGAGTTGACCGAAGAGGAGGAGAAACGTGTGCGCAAAGTCAGTCATGCCCGGACTGTACCGACCCCCGGATATGATCTCAAGCTGGGAGGGGACGCGCCCTTGAGGCCGTCCGGGCGCAGTGTTCCCGCTTGCCGTTCCGATAGCCAACTGGTAGGGAAATGGGACTGACCCTTAGAGCAGATCACTGACGAGGAAAATTGTGGCAGAATCGCTGATTACGGAGGAAATTCGGGCCTGGATCGGTCGTCAGTCGCCGCCGTGGACGATTGAGGTCACGGCGCTGGATGTCAAACGTTTTGCAGTGGCAACCGATGACAGCAACCCCCTTTACACGGATGCCGCGCGCGCGCGGCAGAGTCGCTATGGCGGGCTGATAGCGCCGCCCCTGTTCTATATGGCTCCGCTGACGGACCCGGTCCCTGAAGACGCACTCCGTCCCGATGGACTGCCCTATGAAGGGCGCTTTCCCATTCCGCCGACCCCGCTCCCGCGTCTGATGGATGGCGGAACCGACATCGAGTTTTTTGTTCCCATTCGCGTTGGCGATACCCTCACCGCGCACAGCAAAATAGTGGACATCTATCAGAAAGAGGGGCGATCCGGGCCCTTGATCTTTGTGGTACGCGAGACCACGTATACGAACCAGAACGATGAGGTCGTCATTATTGAAAAAGGGTCGTCCATTTTGCGCTAACAGGCGCGGGGCCAGGGAGTCATGGAGACACAGCTGTATTTTGAAGACGTGACCGAGGGGATGACGCTGCCGAGTCTGGAGAAGACGCCGTCAAACACCCTGCTGTTCCTGTATAGCAGTATCACCTGGAATCCACAGCGGATTCACTTTGATAAAGATTTCACCCAGGGCGAAGGCTATCGGGATATTGTCGTGCACGGTCCGTTGCGCGGGGCATTTTTATCGCAATTATTGACGGGGTGGATCGGCGAACAGGGAACGCTCAAGAAGCTGTCGTACGCCAACCGCGATATTGCCTATGTCAATGAGCGTCTGGTGTGTACCGGCGCGGTGACCAAAAAGTGGATCGAAGCAGGGACGGGACATGTCGCCTGCGATATCTGGGTGGAGAATGCGGACGCGACGCGCCTTACGCTTGGGAGTGCCACGGTTCTCCTCCCTTTGAAAGCTGACCCTGATCCGACCCGGACCCTCTAAAGGAGTGTACATGGCGCAATCACGCCTGACGATTATTCATACCTCTGATGTCCATCTTGAAAGCGATACCTTTGGCCGCGGAGAAGCGGGCCGGGCCTATCGAAGTCGTATCCAGGACGCATTCCGAAGAGTCGTTGATCTGGTATGCGATACCCCGGCCGATTTATTTCTCATTGCCGGAGACTTGTTTGACTCAAACCGGGTGCCGGAATCCGGGGTCGCATTTGTCAATGCTGAACTCCGGCGCACACCCTGTCCGGTCATTCTTATTCCTGGCAATCACGACTGTTATGACCATCGGTCGATATACAAAAAGGTCGATTTCACCGAAGCCGGGCCGCACGTCCATACCCTGACGGAAGAGGCCGGCCGCACGATACGGTTCCCGGAATTGCAGGCAACCATATGGGGCAAGGGTCTGGTCGATCATGACCCCTCCTTCCGCCCCCTGGCCGGAGTGCCAAATCGCCAAGGGGATTGGTGGCATATTGGTATGGCCCACGGCTATTATGTCGAAGAGGAGGAAATACAGCGCTCTTCGCCGGTGCAGCCGGAAGAGATCGCACAGTCCGGCCTGGATTATCTGGCTATGGGACATGTCCATGTCTTCAACGATCTCAGTCAGGGGACAACTACGTCGTGTTATCCTGGTACGCCGGCCCCATTATATATGGGGGTGGATGATGGTGGGAGCGTGGCCGTTGTGACCCTTGACCCGGAACAAGGCGTAATGCTGAGGCAGCAGAAGGTCATGCTGTAATGTCTCTCCAGCCCCCGCGGAACAAGGGGCGAGTGCCTGACTTGCCCGAGTATGTCCCGGTTTTCTCCCCACCTCAATCTTGCTAAGAGGAGAGCATGGCTGAGCGAGCGGATCTGCGACGGCGACCGCAACGGATAACGGTGAAAGATATTCTCCGTACCGCGGTCAATCTCGAAAAAAAGGCGATGGCCCTCTATATGCAGTTCACTCACATGTTTGAAGAGCAGGACGAACTGCGTAAGTTCTGGTTTGGCATGGCGCGTCACGAGGCCAGTCATCTGGGGGCGCTGGCCCTCGTTGAGGGAGTAGTTGAAAACGACCCGGATGTCGCAGAGAGCAGCAAGGTCTGGTTCGATCCGTCAACCGTGGTCCGCCTCCGGTCTCTCCTCAACGCCTACAGCCGCGAGGCTGGTAAAAATATTTCCGTCGAGCGTGCGTTCGAAATGGCCATAGACGTCGAAGGCTCCGAGCTGGAAGATGTGGTTGTTGACCTGCTCCACGTGGTCCGCGAGCAAATGGTCCGTGAACAGGCGGTCAAGCTCCTGATTCACGATCTCAGCGATCTGAGTTATATGGTCGAGAAGTTCACCAACGATGAAGCCCTGCTGGCGCGAGCCGATGCCCTGGTTGACCACCGGGTTGACGCCCTCGCTGCCGACCGGGCTCGGAAAGCATCTTAGGGCGACGTGCGAGACGAATGAAAACCCCTGCAAGGAAAGATACGCTGATGAACCCTGTTGTCCTGCAAGCCGCCCTGTGTCTGCTGGTCGCCCTGTGGGGGGTGTCCATGATCGTCATGGGGATGGTGTGGAGCAATGTCATCTGGTGCGGTCTTGGTGCCGCCGTGCTCGTGGTCGGCCTGCCGTTCCTGCGTAATCTTCTGCCCGATCGATTGAGTCGCGATGTGCGGTAGGGTCTCGGCTCCTGCCTTGCCCCGTTTCGGACAGGCTTGACCCATATTCTGCGTAAGTCATGTTCTTTCGACTTCTCCTATTATTTACCATTGTCCCGCTCACGGAGTTGTATCTGCTCCTCCAGGTCGGCAGCGTCCTCGGAGTCGGCCTGACGATTCTGCTGGTTGTCGGCACGGGTGTTGTTGGCGCGTATCTGGCCCGACTGGAAGGCTGGCGGACGCTACGGCAGATGCAGGAAAATCTTCATAACGGCATCGCGCCAACCGGAGAGCTGATCGACGCCGCGCTTATTCTCGGGGCCGGCCTGCTCTTGATTACCCCTGGGATTATGACCGATATTGTCGGCTTCAGTCTGCTCCTGCCCCCCACCCGGGCCGCGCTGAAGCGTGCTATTCGGCGACGCCTTGAAGCCCATATGCAGGACTCTTCGTCCACTATCGAGGTGGAAGTTATCCGTCGGACGGACTAGCTGAAGGTGTTTTCGCGCAGCCTGGACGGTGCCTTGAGCCTGAAGGTATAGAGGCCCAGCACTACACGTAGTCGTCCGCGCGCTGCCGGTTCTGCGGGCACGAGGCGCAGACTGTTTTCTTACGTCTGGGCCAGAGTGAGCGGCCAACGTATAAGACGGCGACGACAATAACCGGGAATATCAGGAGGGTTTGGAAATCCATGCTTTACCCAATCCACCGGCTGCCTATTTGATAGACGGCCAGCGCTCCAAGATACGCCAGACTCGTCATATAGACAAATGTCAAAAGCGGATAGCCCCAGGAATTGGTCTCTCGTTTGATGGTCGCCAGGGTGGCTCCGCACTGACAGCACAGAGCAAAAAAGACCATGATCGAAATCGCCACAACCGGCGTATACACCGGTCGCCCGTCCGGCCAGCGCTCCGCTCGCATGGCCTGGCGCAATTCGAGGCTCTCTTCATCTTGGCCGGCACCCAGATTGTAGATCGTCCCAAGGGCGGCAATAATCACCTCACGAGCCGGAAAACTCGCCAGCGTCGCCATGCCTATTTTCCAGTCCCAGCCCAAGGGCTGAACAAACGGCTCAATCGCCCGGCCGGCCTGTCCGAGATAACTTGCGCGTAAACGAACGCCGGCCAGCTCACTCTCAAGCAGTGCCAGTTCGGCTTCCGTGGCAGTCGCCCGGCGGGTCTCAAACTCCTCTGAGACGAGGTCCTGATTCGGATAATAGGAGAGTGTCCAGACCAGGATCGTAGTGGCCAGGATGATGCTGCCGGCACGTTTGAGAAAGGCCATGCTGCGGTCGTACATACGAAACAGGACCACCCGCCAGGCCGGCAGCTTAAAGGGCGGTAGTTCCATGAGAAAAGGCACCGCCTCACCGCTCAGGAGCGTCCGCTTGAGTATCCAGGCAATGGGGGGGGCAACGAGCAGGCCGAGACAATACATGCAAAAGAGCGTCAGTCCCTGCAAGCCAAAGATCCCCCATACGGTCTGGGCCGGGATAAAAGCCGAGATCAACAGCACATATACGGGCAGCCGCGCACTACAGCTCATCAGGGGCGCGATAAGAATAGTCGCAATCCGGTCCCGCTGATTGTCAATTGTGCGGGCTGCCATAATGCCCGGAATCGCGCAGGCAAAAGAGGAGAGCAGCGGAATAAAGCTCCGTCCCGACAGTCCAAAGCCGGCCATCACTCGGTCCATAAGAAAGGCCGCCCGCGCCATATAGCCGGAATCTTCGAGGAGAGCGATCAAACCGAACAGAATCGCAATTTGCGGGACAAACACCACAACTGCGCCCACCCCGCCGATCACGCCATCGACAATCAGGCTTTGCAGCGGGCCCTCAGGCAGCCTGCTGCCGACCCAGGAGCCCAGCGCCGAAAAGATGGTGTCAATGCTGTCCATAAGCGGCAGGGCCCAGGAAAAAATCGACTGGAAGGTCACGCCCATGACGGTCAGAAAAATCACGAGACCCCAGACTTTATGGGTGACAAGGGAGTCAATCAGCTCGGACCAGTCGGTCCGGTTGCGGCTGGATGAAGAGCGCCGCGCGTCCGCCACGACCTGGGCGGTCCACGCATAGCGATGATCCACTTCCATCTGCGGGAGTTGGACTGCGCTATCGGCCAAGCGCTGGCGGGCCGCGTGGACGGAGGCCCGTACGTGCTCCCCGTGCTGTCGGGTGAGGTCCTGTTCGACCATGCCGCCAGCGTCGATCAGCAGCCGCTCAGCCAGAAAGTGGGGAAAGCCGGCAGTCGGATGAGCCTGGGTGAGCTGCCGGGCCAGCGCCTGGGCCTCTTGCGTGAACGCTTCGGGCAACACAACGGGCCGGGGTGGGGAGACGGCTGCGTTAAGCGTCTCCCACAAGGTCTGACGGAGTTGACCTAGCCCCCGGCGTTTTGTGGCCTGCACCGGGACAACGCGCACCCCCAAGCGTTTCTCAAGGACGGCAATATCGATATGCGTGCCCTGCTTTTCTGCCAGATCAAGCATAGTCAAGGCGATGACGCAGGGAAGCCCGATATCCATGATCTGGGTCGCAATATACAGATTACGATCGAGGTTCGTCGCATCGACCACGCACAGGACAACATCCGGCGTGACTGCTCCGTCGCCGGAGCCGAGCAGGACGGAGACGGCGACCATCTCATCCGGCGCGCGGGGCGCCAATGAATACACACCCGGCAGGTCAACCGCGAGAAAGCGGACGCCATTCTGACGAAATTCGCCGAGCGCACTTTCGACGGTCACCCCAGGATAATTCCCGGTGTGTTGGCTGAGTCCGGTGAGTGCGTTAAAGAGGGTCGTCTTGCCCGTATTGGGATTCCCAATCACGGCCACCCGATAGGAAGCAGCGCCCGGAGTGGCGGTGGTGGGAGCAGACGAAGCGACATCCATGACGACGGGGCAATGCGCGTACCGGGCAGCCTCACTCCTGTTTCTTACTGTTCGGCAAGACGGACCCGCTTGGCCTCGTGTCGCCGGAGCGCGAGGGAAAAGCCTCGGATACGTATTTGCATGGGATCACCCAGCGGCGCAAAACGGATGACCTGCACGGTCTGACCGCTGGTAAAGCCGAGTTCAGCCAGCCGCTGGGAAATGCCGTCTGTGCCCGTGACAGAGTGAATACAACCCTGCTCTTCGGGGCTAAGGTCGGCCAGTGTTTTCATAGGCAGCAATGAGGGTTTTTGTCGGTGTGCCCGATTCCTTCCTTGAGTGAATTTGATAGTCAATTCCAATTATGGAAACAAGCCCTGCTGAAACATAGTTCGACTCTCATGCGCCATTCGCTGGGGCTGGCCGGGACAGCATGGCCCTAGCGTGTATTTCCGTGAATGATAGCGTGAGACTGAGAATGCTGAAGCGGAAAGAGACCTGCATGACAAAAGTGACGATCCGCGCCTTAAAGAACGGCCCATATGAAGTCCGCGGAGAAACCAGCCTCACCGACAGGAGAGGGGGGAAGTATCGGGGACAGAAAGACCCCCTGTATCTCTGTCGGTGCGGCAAGTCCAAAAATAAGCCGTATTGTGATGGTAGCCATATCAAGGCGGGCTTTCGCGCTGAGGAGCGCGCGCCCGTACCAGCGTCCAAGTGACCATCCTTTCGGTAGAACCCCTATCCCCTATATCTCACTTCTGTTCTCCTGACTGCGAGACTTGATAGGTAAAGACCCTCGCCAATTGTCTTTGTCCTGCGCCCGTTATCCAGGCTATAGGGCGTTGTTCGAGTTGTATTGAAAGTGAATTTCAAAATCGTTTCGTTGCCTAGTTGAAAATGATTCTCAAAATCAATTTTCTAATAAAATCAATAACTTACGCTTGACAAAGGCCATGCAGAGGTGTAGAGTGTACTTATCGTTGGTTGATCAATTCTCGTAACCAAGGAGGTCTCTCATGGATACCCAAAAAGTTATTATCGCGTTGAACAAAGCCGTTTCTCTTGAACACACGGCGACCCTCCAGTACCAGCAGCACGCCCTCTTAGTGAACGGTCTGTGGCGTAAGGTTTTTGCTGATTTCTTTGAGGGCCAAAGCAAGACTGCGCTTTCCCACGCCCATACGTTTGGCCAGAAGATCGTTTCCCTCGGTGGCGTCCCCTCAGTTGAGATTGGGACGGCGGTACACCAGTCAACCGACCTGGAAGAAATGCTACAGCAGGACCTGGCGCTCGAAAAAGAAGCCATGCAGGCGTACCTGGAAGCCCATGCTCTGGCCGAAGGCAATGTCGCGCTGCGCTCCATGCTTGAGAACCATATTGAAGGGGAGCAGGAGGACATTGAAGAATTGGAGATGTACCTGGGCATGGTGGAAACGCAAAATGTTGAACCTGAGGTCACGCTTCGTCGAGTCAAATAACCGCTGCGTCGTTTGGTGTTCTTGTGGGCGGCCGCTTCATTGAGGCCGCCCATTTTTTGTCCGTATTCTCATCCTTCCGACTGCGGCTCGGGCGATTGCATCGTGACGTTCTGCCATGTTGAGGGGGTTTCCCAAGGAATGAAAACTACACGCTTGCAGCGGCGACACTTGAGTTCTACGCCGTCAGCGCTCTGCCGGGCTAACAGACTGCCGCACGGACATCGACATTCATAAACAGTATGGGCATCGGCAACCGGCTTGGATGGCTGGTCTGTTTCGTTCATATTTGAAATTGAAAATCATTTTCAATTTCAATTGTCAATACCCTGATATTGATATTACTGGCAACACAAAGCGGCGTCGTTGCGCGCAGCAGAAGGAATCGATAAAATCAACGATCTGCATTGATACGGAGAGGTGGCCGAGTGGTCGAAGGCGCTCGCCTGCTAAGCGAGTGTACGTTTAACCGCGTACCGAGGGTTCGAATCCCTCCCTCTCCGTTCCGACCGACGTTGCGGTTTCCTTCCTGCGTGTGTTAAGAAGAGAGCTCTGCCGAGTTGTTCCCATGTTCAGGTTTCCCATCTACGCGCCCTTAGCTCAGTCCGGATAGAGCGGCAGACTACGAATCTGTAGGTCGGAGGTTCGAATCCTCCAGGGCGCGCTTTTCTCTTTTGTTTCGGGTAATATCCAGCTCCATTCCCTGTGGTGACAATTGGACCCACAGCCACCCTTGCGTTTTCGCCCTTTTTCATATTTACAGACCTCAGGGGAAGAAAAATGGCCCGACAGAAAGGGGGACGCATGGTTTACGAAAAGCGAGGAATGATCGCTGGTATTGCATTGCTGTTTTTGTGTGTAGCCGGAGCAGCCTATGGAGATGACTTGGATGATGTGAGAGCGGCCTTTAACGCTGACATGAAACGTTTTAATGCAAAGGACGCATCGGCCTTTTCTACGAACGCGCATGACAATGTTGTGCTGTTCGGCATGTTGTCTCCCTTTGTCGTCAAGGGCAAAGAAGCCATAACGGACATGCTGGAAGGATTCTTTGCCGATAGCGAACGTGTCCTCTTTGCTCCGATCAACCCCGAATTCCGCATTATTGGCGCGAGTGCCTTGGCCTGGGGGCATTTTACGAATACCGAGGTACCGGCCGTTGGGCCGCGAGAGGTGATCCATGGCCGATACACATTTACCTACGCAAAAAGAGATGGGAAATGGTTCCTGGTTGGGCTGCATTTCTCTCCACTCGGGGTCGAAGAGTAAAGGAGGAGTGCAATGAGAAACCAGGAAAGAAGGAGCATGAGTTGGAGATGCGCGCTTATTGTAGCTGTTGTATTGGCACTTGGGGGTATCGCCTCGGAGAGCGCCGCCCAGCAGACGCGGGATGCTTTAATTGCGAGCTTTGGGGAGGAGCTACAGGCAATTAACGGGAAAGACCTGAACGCGGTGATGTCCCACGTTCACGAGGAGGTCGTCTTGTTTGGTTTATATTCCCCGTTTCCTGTTGTCGGTAAGGCGGCATTTCGCCAGGCCGTACAAGACTATTTTGATTCCTTTGAGGAGGCGAACCTCAACCCGGCGCATGAAGAATATATGGTCATCGGGGAGACTGGAGTTGCCTGGGGGCTCTATCAACTGACGACCAAGCCGAAGGACGGTATGGAGCAGACGGTGAATGGGCAATACATGTTTACGTATGCGCGTCCCTCGGGACAATGGCAGATTGTGAGCTGGCACTTCTCTCCTCTCCCTGGTGGAAACTAAATCAAAACCTTGGCTGTCTGTATAGGCTGAACCGAAGTGTGTCCTCTTGGACCCTCCCGTGGTGGTTCTTGGTCGGAGGGGTCCTGCGTTGCCGCCAGATCTGTCTGCTCTTCTTCTCACCTATCCCGTCAGTCCCGGTCGTTGCGTCAACATAGGACGCATCACCCTTTTCGGGGCGTGCTCTTTCCATACCGAACGGGGTGTGGTAGGGGTAGCCGTTCCGTATATAAAAGGAAAGGAGACACTGCCTTGGCAGAGACACACTGGGAGGAAAAGAAAGTCACGGTTGGGGACGCTGAGCTGACCGTTATTGAGGGCGGTTCCGGCAGTCCCCTGATCGTTCTGCATGAAGAACTCGGCCACCCTGGGATTACGAACTGGCATAACGAACTGGCTCGGGACCATACGGTCATGATCCCTTTGCATCCAGGGTTCGGTCAGACCGAGCGTGTCGAGTGGGTGAGTAGTATCCGTGACCTGGCTGGCTTATACGGTCGTGCGCTCCGCGAACAGCATCTCGCGCCGGCAAATATCATCGGCTTTTCCCTGGGTGGATGGATCGCGGCCGAGATGGCGGCCTGCAATGCTGCTCAGTTTCGACGTATGGTGCTCGTGACGCCTTTTGGCATCCGCCCGCCGGAGGGATATATCGCGGATATGTTCCAGGTAACGGCTAAGGCCTACCTGGACGCGAGCGTGAAGGATATTGAAGGCACGCCTGAGTTTGCAAAGCTGTACGGCGGAGAACCCACGCCGGAGCAGTTCGAGGCCTGGGAAGACGCGCGGGCTGAAAGCGCCCGCATTGCCTGGCAGCCGTATATGTTCAACCCCAGCCTGGGACCCCTGCTCGCGTGCAGCGACGCAGTGAAGACGCTGATTATTTGGGGCCAGGACGACCACATCGCTCCGGTGAGCGCGGCGGCTGTTTATCAGCAGTCCATTGCCGGGTCCGAACTGCTCGTGCTGGAGGGATGTGGACATCGCCCCGAGGTTGAGCAGATGGATACGTTTGTTGCGAAGGTCCGGAGTTTTCTGGTCTAAGGAAGCAGGGGCACGGCAGGCCGCGCCCCTGCCCCTACCGATACGATGTATATTCCCGGCCAAATGCTTCCCGGGCGACAATACCTTTCATAATTTCCGGCGTTCCGTCGCCGATTTCGAGCCCCACGACATCCCGCCAGCGCTGTTCGAGCGGGGATTCCATATTATAGCCATAGTGCCCATGTAAGATCATACAGGCGTGGATGGCCTCGGCCGCCGACTTCGGGCCAAACCATTTGACCATGGCTGCTTCTGCGGTGTGTTTGCGTCCCTGGTCTTTGAGCCACAAGCATTTATACGACAAGACCCGGGCGGACTCTAACAGCGTCAGATGTTCGGCAATCTGGAAGGCGACCCCTTCAAATGTTGCCAGCGGTTTGCCGAATACCTCCCGGCCCTTTGTGTACTCAATCGTCTCATCAAGAGACTGCTGAGCCGCTCCAATACACGCCAGGGCAATGATCGCCCGGTTGAAATCAAAGGCGATCATTGCCTGGTAAAAGCCCTTGCCTGGCGCGCCCACCATATTGCGTGCAGGCACCCGGACTTCATCGAAAAACAGAGAGCCGCGCTGGGTCAAGCGCTCTCCAGCCGCAAAATAGGGCTGGCGGGTGACGCCGGGAGCGTCGAGCGGAACCAGAAAGGCCGAGATCCCGCGCGCGCCGGCGTCTCCGGTCCGGGCAAAGACAATACACGCGTCCGCATACCCGGCAAAAGTGATGGAGGCCTTTTCTCCGGTAATGATGTAGTCGTCGCCCATTTTCTCTGCCCGGGTGGTGATATTGGCCGCGTCTGAACCCGCCCCCGGCTCTGTCAGCCCAAAGGCGATCACCGCTTCGCCGGCCGCGTGCCTGGTGAGCCATTCTGCCTGGATTTCCGGGTGGGCAAAGTCCGCCAACAGTTCGGAGGCAATCAGTCCGAGCTGGATATAGAGACTATAGTTGAAGTCACCCCGAGACAGCTCTTCCGCCATCAGGCCGCAGGTCACATAGTCGGCCATCATCCCACCAAACTGTTCCGGGACCCGCAGGCCAAAGACGCCGAACTCGGCGGCTTCTTTGATGAGGGCGCGTGAAATGACCTCGCCCCGGTCCCAGCGGTGATAATTGGGCGCCAGCTTGTCTTTGGCGTATTGGCGGAGGGTCTGTTGCAGCAAGAGCTGGTCTTCTGAAAAGGCAAAATCCATAGCAGTATCCTTGGGCGTTTCGGCGTTGTGTCATATGGTACGGACCAGAGCAAAACCGTGCAAGGCGTGGCGGAGGAGACGAGCCTAGGGCAGTCGAGAGGATGAGCCTTGCACGGGCGCGCGGGTCGGGGAATGGGTCGCGCGTTTGAACCGCCGGACGTGATACAGCAGGGCCGCCAGCGTCAGCCAGAACACCTGTACTCCAATGGCCGCGGCCCAGAGAAACCACGATAATTGTTGAAATACCGCGCACAGGAAGATCAACAGCGAATAGTCACGACTCGCTAAGCCGAAGACCAGTCTGTGTAGCAGCATACCCTGCCAGGTCTGCCGGTAGGCATCTGGCAGGACCGTTCTGTCCGCCCCGACGACACAGGCGAAAGACAACACGATTCCGCCGACCAGGAGGCCGCCAAGAACAAATGGTGACTGCGTTCCGCCCTGCGTCCAGACTGCGAAACCCAGCCCGACGAAGGTGGCCAGATGAACGACGGTGTCAAGCGTAATATCGAGCCAGGCGCCCAACCGGGATTCGAGAAACTTCATCCGGGCGACTTCCCCATCACAGCAGTCAATCACCGCGGAGAGCTGTAAGAGGAGGGCGCCCAAGACGGGGCCCCAATAGCCAGCCCGAAAGAAACAGGCCGCGCCAAACAGGCCAATCAGGCAGGACAGTACTGTAATCTGGTTCGGGGTCAGGGCCGTCCGTAAGAGAAGTCGCGTCAAAGGACGAGAGAGTTTGCGGTTGAGATAGGTATCGACCAGACCGTCCTTTGGATTGTCGAGCGAGGCGAGGAGGGCGGATTCCGCGCGCCGCAGGGAAGTCGCATCAGTCAGCTGATAGAGCAGGTGGGGGGAAGCCGAAACGGTCCTGAGCGGTGTCTGGGGTTGGGTGGCCAGAGCCGTCGTCCCAGTCCTTGTGGACGTTTCCTGGACAGGAAAACCGAAGGCGGCGTCCGGCTGCGGGCCGAGTACCAATGCGGACGTGCCGCTCCCCGTTTCGACGCTTACCGTCTCGCCCGGCTGAGCAGCCCGGTCGAGGTCACACGCCAAGGCTGGGGAAAAAAGCGTGCAGAGCGAATAGTAGAGACAGTGCCCGTTGGTAACAGTTCGGGCTGGCGCGGGTTGAACGTCAGTTGACTGCGTCCAGACGATTTGAGTCGTGAGACGTTTGTCTCTACACAGGTCGCGTTGCAGCGCGTCCTGTCGGGCGGGCTGCTGGACTGCCAACCGCGCGTCCGGGACCAGATAGCACGTTTTTGCCCCGGCGCGTTGAGCGCTGAGGATGGCGCGTTTGAGAAGAGACATTCCTCCCAGCCGGGATAAGGGATCGGGGCCTGTCGCAGGAATAAAAATGCAAGCTGTGGTGATCATCCGCGCTGATTCCAGTTAGGACCGATTTCGGTCCACCTTATCTCAGGTTTCAGTAATTGTATAAGTCTTCTCCTGCGACAAAAATTATCCGTCTCACCGCGTGCGGCTCCGAACCCTGCGCCAGACTGCTGATTGACAGTCCTCTTGTGCCTCAGAAAGACGTTTGGTGTAATACCGATACTGCACAGAAAAGGAGAGGGTATGGACTTCAGCTATACGCCCGAAGAAGAACATTTTCGCCACGGGGTCCGTTCCTGGCTGGAAGCAAACGTCCCGGCCGATTTACGGCAGGGAAAAGACGAGGACCTTAGCGTCGCCGAACGCTGGGAGCGGCGTAAGGACTGGCATAAAAAACTGCACGCCGGAGGCTGGATTGGCCTCTGGTGGCCGCAGGAATACGGCGGACGGGGAGCGTCGGTCAGCGAACAGGCGATTTTCAACGAAGAGCTGGCGCGCGCCCAGGTGCCCGGCGGAATCAATATGAGCGGGGTCACCATGCTGGGCCCAACGCTGATGCACTGGGGGACGGAGGAGCAAAAGCAGCGCTTCCTGCCCAAAATCCTGCCGGCCGAAGATCTGTGGTGTCAGGGCTACTCCGAGCCGGGCTCGGGTTCGGACCTGGCCTCCCTACAGACGCGCGCGGTGGAAGACGGCGATCATTTTGTGGTGAACGGTCAGAAGGTCTGGACAAGCTGGGCGCAGCACTCGGACTGGTGTTTTCTCCTGACCCGGACTGACCCGGACGCCCCTAAGCATAACGGCATCAGCTATCTGCTGGTTGATATGCACAGTCCTGGCATTACCGTCCGACCGCTTGTCCAGATGAACGGCGATGCCGAGTTTAACGAAGTTTTTTTTGAAGATGTACGAGTTCCCAAAGAAAATCTGGTTGGCGAAAAAAACCGGGGCTGGATGGTAGCGATTACCACCCTGATGTTTGAACGTGTGGCCACCAGCAGTTATTTCCGGGTGGAGACGCTCTTGCCCCAACTGTATGATTTGGCGCGCCGGCTGGAACGCGATGGAAGGCCGGCCAGCGAAAACGCCGCCGTGCGCCAGCAACTCGCCCAGTTTGCCATAGAAGCGGCAGCGATAAAGTATAATGAGCTGCGGCGGCTCACGCGCCAGATAAAGGGTCAACCGCCCGGCCCGGAAGGCTCGTTCGCGAAAATCACCTCGACGGAACTGAATCTGCGCGTCGCCAATTTTGCAATGGAACTTTTGGGGCCCTACTCGACCCTGGCCAAAGACTCACCCTTTGCCATTGACCAGGCGCGCTGGTCATATCGCGCCCTCAGCGCCCGAGCCGGGACGATTGCCGCCGGCACAAATGAGATTCTGCGTGGGGTTATCGGCGAACGCGTCCTGAAGTTACCGAAAAGTCGGTAGGACGGTGGCGTGAGAAGAGCGGAAGGGAGAGACATGGCTGAAAAGGCGTATACGCAAGATGAGGACGAAGCGACCGCACGCTATTGGGCGGAAGAGGCGGGCTACGCGGCAATCGCCAGCCTCCTACGTCAGTACGGGACAACCGAATAATTTAAGGCAGGTGGTCGAGGATGATGTGTTTGACACGGTGAACGGGCGTGGACTAGGATGCGGGCATCAACGATTTCAGTGGGCCTGTCACGAAACACTGACACAAAACAGGAGGGTTTTATGGCGGATGGAAAAGCGCGGCGTATGTGGGCATTGCCAAACGCGGAACTGACTGTTCCGCAAGCGCTGCTGATGCACGGCGGCGCGCCGGATTTAGTCACCATACCCTGTCCGGCCTATCTGATTGAACATGAGAAGGGCCTGGTCTTGTTCGACACCGGCTGTCACCCCGCGGTGGCGGATGACCCGGTCGCGCACTGGGGGCCGTTTGCCGAGCATCTTCAGGTTTCGTATCCCAAGGAGATGCTGCTCGACCGGCAGATTCAGGCGCTCGGCTATAAGATGTCGGACATTAAGTATGTCCTGATCTCCCATCTGCATCTCGACCATACGGGCTATATGCACGCCTTCCCCAACGCGACCTTCATCATCATGCAGGACGAGCTGCGCTACGCCTACTGGCCAGAGCCCCACCTGCGCGACGTGTTTGTGTTCAAGGATATTGTTCCCACGCGCGGCTTTCAGTGGCTTGAACTCAACGGCGACTTCGACATTTTTGGGGACGGCAGCCTGCATATGCTGAAAACGCCGGGGCATACCCCTGGGGAAAGCTCACTGCATGTGCGTCTGCCCAATCGTTCCATCCTCCTGGTCGGCGATACCCTCCATCTGCGCGAACAATTCAACACCCTGTCCGGGATGCCGCTGGACACCGACCCCGCGGCCTCGTCGTTATCCATCCAACGCCTGCGGGCCATTCGGGACCTGCACGAGTGTACAGTCTGGATCTCGCATGACCCGGAAGACTGGGATGAGCTGCCCCACGCCCCCACCGCGATTGAGTAGCGAGGATGTGCGATTATGCCACTCTACGAATACCACTGCCCACCGTGTGACATCGTTTTTGAAGAACTCTGCTCCCTGGGCGAGGCGCAGACGAAAAAACCCTGTCCGGACTGTGGCAGAAAGGCTCCCCGGATCGTCTCCTCTTTTGCTATCTCACATGGTGTGAGCGGGGAACCCTATGATCCGGTGACGGCCTCGCGCAAGAACGCGCATGACCCACGGCCTTTGTGTATGCAGCATTCGCAAATCCCGCTGTCCTGCCACATGGATGAGTATTCGGTCAAACGGTTTGCCGCGCACGCCGCGGGCAAGGGCAACGCGTTTGACGACTCGGTTACGCAGGCCAAGGAAGTCCGCAAACAGCGCGGGCTCAAACAGCCGGCCTATGCGCCGGCGACGCATGGGCACGATCACGACCACGGACACGCGCATAGCCATGACACCAACTTCCGACTTCACGGTCAGGCGCAGGCAAAAGGGCCGGCGCCCGACCCTGTCCCTTCCCACCGCCACGGGCAGGGGAAGCAACGCAAGAAGCAGCCGGCGCATGCGCACTAAGTTGATGGCAACCGTACTGAAGGGGCGACCGCGCGGCCGCCCCTTTCTTTTTTTGGCAGGCCCCGTGGTTCACGCAGGGAAGTCAATAGAAGGGAGAGACATATGGCAGACTTTGGCCTGGTAACGATTCCAACGCATTACAGCATCCAACCCGCAGACCTCGCGCGCTGGGCGGAAGAGAACGGTTTTGAGTCCCTGTTCTTTGGAGAGCACTCGCATATTCCCACCAGTCGCAAGACGCCGTTCCCGCTGGGCGGGGAACTCCCCATGTATTACAGCGAGTTCTATGATCCGTTTGTCGGCCTGACCGCGGCCGCGGCTGTGACCCACACACTCAAGATTGGAACCTCGGTCTGTCTGGTGCCGGAGCACAACCCCATGAACCTGGCCAAGAGCACGGCCTGTCTGGACCGGGTGTCCAACGGCCGCTTCCTGTTTGGTATTGGCGCCGGCTGGAACGCCGAAGAGATGGGCGATCATGGGATAGCGTTCAAGGATCGCTGGAAACAGACCCGCGAACGCGTGCTGGCCATCCGCGAAATCTGGACCAGGGATGAGGCCGAATTTCACGGGCAGTTTGTTGACTTTGATCCCATCTGGTGCTGGCCCAAGCCGGTGCAGGCGGGTGGCCCGCCGATCTTAATGGGCGCGGACTCGAAGTGGACGCCAAAGCGGATTGCCGAATACTGCGACGGCTGGATTCCCCTTGATCGACCTGACCTCGCCGGTGGGCTTGCCGCGGTCCGCGAACAGATGGAGCAGTATGGGCGCTCTATGGATCAGTTTGACCTGAGCGTTATTACTGGAGAGGCATTTGCCGGTTCCTTATTGAGCCGGACCGGCCTGACACGCAGTGGCCGGTTCTCGAACGGCACGCAAAGCTGATTGCCTCTATTCAATAGGGCTGTTCTGGGATAAGGAAAGGCACCAGTACAAGTACAGGGGAGACCTGAGTGTGGCTGACGCAATAAATTTTCCTCGCCCGGTGCCTCATATCGACGACGAAGAATTCTGGAATGGCTGCAATCGCGCTGAGCTGTTGATGCAGCGTTGCACCGCCTGTCAGCGGTTTCGCTGGTTGCCCAAGCCCATGTGTCCGCATTGCAACGCTCTGGAACACGAATGGGTAAAAATGAGCGGTAGAGGCAAGGTGTTTTCGTGGACCATCATTGTCCACCCGGTCCATCCGGCCGCGAATGAAAAGGTGCCGTATAACGTGGCGCAAGTGCAATTGGACGAAGACGCCGACCTCATTATGGTGACCAGTCTGGTCGATATTGATAATGACGCGATCAGGATGGATATGCCGGTCGAAGTCGTCTTTGTCGAACATGAACCTGGGGTTAAAATCCCGAAATTTCGTCCGGTGTAGGGAGTCGCATGCAACTCGAACTCGAAAACAAAGTTGTTCTCGTGACCGGTGGCAGCAAAGGGATAGGTCGGGCCGCTGCGCTCGGTTTTCTCGCCGAAGGCGCGGCTGTCCTGATTTGCGCTCGGGGCGCGGAGGCCCTGGACGAGACCCGCGCTCTTGCCCAGGGTGCGGAGAGTGGCCGTCTCATCGCTATGCAGGCCGACCTCACCCAGGCCGAGGCGATCAAAAGCGTGGTGGCGCGCTGCCGGGAAGAATTCGGACGGATCGACATTCTGGTGAACAATGCCGGCAGTGCCCGGCCCGGTCCGTTTCTTGACATCTCGGATGCGGACTGGACGGAGGACTGGACGCTCAAGTTTTTTGGCTATGTGCGTATGGCGCGTGAGGTATTGCCCCATATGCAGCGGCAAAGCAGCGGCGTTATCGTGAACATTATTGGAACCGGCGGCCTGCGTCCCATAGCCAACTACATGGTCGGCGGCGCGGCCAATGCGGCGCTCAACCATTTTACAAAAGCCCTGGCTGCCGAAGGGGCGCAGCACGGGGTGCGCGTCGTCGGCATCAATCCCGGCCCGATTCTGACCGAACGGCTCCAGAAGTTTGCCGCCGTCTCCAGTCAGGGAAGCGGCAGCCCTGAAGAAACCCTCCGCAAAATGACCCCGTTGGGCCGAGTCGGCGAGGCAGAGGAAGTCGCGGACCTGATCCTGTTTCTGTCCTCCGCGCGCGCGGCCTTTATCCACGGCGCGAATGTCACCATAGACGGCGGAGCCAACCCTGGGCTGATGGGTTAAGTGGGCACCCCCGGGAGAGTGGCTGCCCTTTTTGTCTCCGGCCGTGAGGCGAGTGACAAAAAAACGAGTGACCCATGAGTCGTATTCCAACCAATCCGGCCCTCCTCCGGCAGGTCTTGTCTGCTTTCATCGTCAACGAAGTCCATAAGGTCGGCCTCAAACGGGTGGTGGTGGGTCTCTCGGGTGGGGTGGACTCTGCCCTCAGCGCGTGTTTGGCGGCTGCGGCCCTGGGACCCGACAACGTGCTCGCCGTGAAAATGCCGTATACAACATCGAGCAAAGAGAGCATAGAGCACGCCGACCTGGTGATTGCCGCAACCGGGATAGCGTCGATCACGGTTGATATTTCAGCTCAGGTGGACGCGTATTTCACCGCCTTCCCCGACGCCGATCATATGCGCCGCGGCAATAAAATGGCCCGCGAGCGCATGACTATTCTGTATGACCACTCCGCCCGCTGGAATGCGCTCGTGCTGGGCACAAGTAATAAAACCGAACTGCTGCTGGGCTATGGCACGCTGTTTGGCGATATGGCCTCAGCCATCAATCCTCTGGGCGATTTGTACAAGACGCAGGTCTGGGCCTTGTCCGATTGTGTGGGGGTCCCAGAGCCCGTCGTGACCAAACAGCCCTCCGCGGACCTGTGGGCGGGGCAGACCGATGAGCAAGAGCTAGGCTTTTCCTATCAGGAGGTTGATGAGCTGTTGTATCTGCTGGTCGACCAGCGCTACTCCCGTGAGGAATTGCTCGTCGAGGGATTTCAGGCCGACTTCATCGATCAGATTGCCCGCCGGATCATGCACTCGCAGTACAAGCGTCGCCTGCCGGTCATTGCCAAGGTCTCTCAGCGCACGATTGATCGTGATTTTCGGTACGCCCGCGACTGGGGCCGGTGAGGGAGGGGAGAAGGGAGATAGAGAGGAGAGAGGAGAGATAGGGAGGAGAGATAGAGAGGGGAGGGTGATGTTTAAGTTTGAGAGGCTTGAGGTATGGAAAAAGGCGGTGGATTTATACGAAAAAGTCTCTCTTCTCTCGCGCAACCTGGCCCAGAGCGATCAGTACTCTCTCGGAGAGCAGATACGCAGAGCTTCTCTCTCTGTCTCAACAAATATTGCTGAAGGAACGGGGCGAGAAGGAAAGAAAGAATCTAAATATTTTTACAACGTCTCAAAGGGCTCCGTTTATGAGGTCGTAAGCCTCCTGTTTGTTATGCGGTCACAAGGCTATATAAACGAAGCTAACCATCGGCGTTGTATAACCAATGTGACGAGATCGCAAGAATGCTGAGCGGGCTTCTCAACAAATAGTCCATTCCCCTCTCTATCTCTATCACCTATCTCTATCACCTATCTCTATCACCCTTCTCTATCACCATGCCGTCAGGCACTTTGTACATAGTCGCTACGCCCATCGGCAACCTGGAAGACATCACCCTCCGGGCGCTGCGTATCCTCAAAACCGTTGACCTGATTGCCGCAGAAGATACGCGCCGCACGCGGAAGCTCCTGACGCACTACGACATTGCGACGCCGCTGACGAGCTATCACGATCATAGCGAATCAACCAAAGCCCCAGCGCTCGTCGAAACCCTGTTGGCGGGCAAAAATATGGCCCTGGTCAGCGATGCCGGCACCCCGTGTATCTCCGACCCAGGCTATCGTTTGGTCAAGAGTGCGGCTGAGGTGGACATCCCGATCGTTCCGGTCCCCGGCCCGTCCATGCTGACCGCGTTGATGAGCGTAGGCGGTTTGCCAACCGATCGTTTTGCCTTTGAAGGATTTTTGCCGGCAAAGCCGGCGCAGCGCCAAAGGGCGTTACGGGAGCTCTGCCATGAGGAGCGGCCCCTCATTTTTTACGAATCTCCGCACCGTCTGTTGCGTACCCTGGCTGACCTTGAGCAGATTTTTGGAGACCGGCGCGTCGTCGTCGGTCGGGAGCTGACCAAACAGTTCGAGGAAATCCTGCGCGGACCTGTCAGCGTCGTGCTCAGCGCGTTCCACAACCGGCCGGTCAAAGGTGAAGTCGCGCTCGTGGTTGAGGGCTGGGACGGGAAAGAGGAGGGCGCTCCTCAACAATCCGCAGCAGAACTGATGCAGCGGCTCTTGGCAGACGGGGTCAGCTTGAAAGAAGCTGCGCGCGCGGTGAGCGAGGCATGTCAGCTCCCCAAACGGGACGCCTATGCGCTGGGTGTCAAGATAAAAGTGGGCGCAAGGATGGATAATCACGGTTGAAAAGAGAAGGCCGCTCCTCAAGCGGGAGGCCGAGTGGATGGACCCGTCGGAAATTGGTATGAAAAAAGTCCAAGACGGTATGGTCTTTTGTATGCCGCAGGCGGAACGCTCCAACCCGGAAGACGAGTTGGAGGAGAAACAAAGCAGGAGGAAAAAACACAATGGCGCTCGACTATGACAATATTATTGACGCGGACGGCCACATTCTTGAACCGGCGGACGCCTGGGAGCGGTATATCGATCCCGCCTATCGGGACCGGGCGCTCCGTATTCGGACGCTTGAGGGACGGGAAGTCCTGGAAATGAACGGTAAGCCGTCCCGTTTTTTTGACGTGCGCGTCCTGACCGGTCTGGGCGGCATGGGCAAGGGGACCAAGGAAATTGAACGGATGATGGAGCAAGCCTATCCCGGCAGCGCTCCCTTTGGGTCCATGGACCCCAAAGAGCGCGTAGCGCTCCTGGATCAAGAAGGCATTGCCAAAGCCATTCTCTATCCCAGCTTGGGTCTCACCTGGGAGTGCGAGCTCGATGAAGCAGACCTGTCCCTGGCGTATGCCAAGGCGTACAACCGCTGGATCTGTGATTTCTGTTCCGACTCGGACGGGCGCTTGATTGCCATTGCCCATATTTCGCTGGCTGACCCGGCAGCCGCCGCGGCCGAACTGGAACGCTCCGTGCGCGCCGGCGCCCACGGCGCTTTTCTCGCGCCCTATACGCTCTCCCGTATCCCGCATGCGCATCCCGACCACGATATCTTTTGGGCAAAAGCCCAAGAGCTTGCCGTGCCGGTCGCCATCCATCCCATGGCCGAGCATCCCAAGATTCGGACCTATCAGCGTTTTGAAGGCATGAAGCGCGCGCGCTGGATGCAAAACGCGCTCGGGATGCAGGGACCCCAGCAGGCGCTCTACGGCATGTTCCAATGGGGGCTGTTTGATCGGTTTCCCCAGATCAAGATCATCCTGCTTGAGTCTGGTGCGGGATGGATCGGCGCAGCGCTGGACCGGATGGATACGACGTATGAAACCAGCCTGGGCGATAGCGTGCCGCTCAAGGAAAAACCGAGCGTCTATTTTAAGCGCCAGTGCTGGATTTCCGGTGACCCGGACGAACGGGCGCTCGCGCATATCATTGAGTATGTGGGCAACGATCGTTTCTTCTGGGCGACCGATTACCCCCACTTCGATCATCCGGGCAACTATATGGAAGAATTGGAAGAGCTGGTCGCGCCGCTGTCAGAGACCGCGCGCAATAATCTGCTCGGGGATAGCGTCGCCCAGGTCTACGGCATCTGAGCTGTCAGCGCTACCTGACGGGGACGCCGCGCCGCTGAGAACAGCGCATCCGTATCCATACTGTCGGTCAGCGTAGCGGCTACGTCATCCAGGGCAGCCTCGACGCTGGCCTCATATTGCAGTGTCGTCGCTGTTGTGTCGCGGAGGCGGCTAAGCCAGCCCCGTCGATACGCATCGTTTGCAAACAGCCCGTGCAGATACGTACCCTCAATTAGCCCATCTTGGCTGCGCGCACCATCCGGGCCGGTCTCGAGTTGAAACATTGGCCGAGCCAGGGCCGGCCCGCCTGACTGACCCATATGAATTTCATAGCCCGTGACGGACGCGCCGCTCAGGGAACAGCGACCGCGCGCCGGGCGAACGATTTTCTCGCGCGCCATCGTTGTCTCGATATCGAGCAGCCCAAGCCCGTTGAGCGATCCGACCGGCCCGTCTGCGCCCGCTAGGTCGTGGAGGCGGTGGCCCAACATCTGAAAGCCGCCGCACACCCCCAGGACGTGGCCACCGTTTCGCGCATGGGCAATCACATCGTGATCCCAGCCCTGCTCACGTAAGAAGGCCAAGTCGCCCAGCGTCGATTTGGTACCCAAAAGGATGACCACATCCACATCACGCGGGATGGGTTGACCGGGCGGCACAAAATTAAAATCTACGTCCGGTTCAAACCGGAGCGGGTCAGCATCGTCGAAGTTCGCCAAGCGAGACAGCAGGGGGGCCGCGATCTGAATACAGTCGGCGCGCGCGCTATGACCGAGTGAGAGCGATACCGCGTCTTCCGCGGGTAGGCGCGTAGCGGCCGGCATCCACGGGATGACGCCAAAGCACGGCCAGCCCGTGCGCCGCTCAATCACCGTGACCCCCTCTGTAAACAGGGCTGGGTCGCCCCGAAACTTGTTGACCAGAAACCCGACAATCAATGCACGATCCTTGGCCTCCAGCACACTCTGGGTGCCGACCAGAGCGGCAATGACGCCCCCGCGGTCAATATCGCCAACCAGGCAGACAGGCACGTTCGCGGCGTGCGCGAAACCCATATTGGCAATATCGCCGGCTCGCAGATTAACCTCGGCCGGACTACCGGCCCCTTCGACGATCACCAGGTCATGGGCTGCGACGAGACGCTGGAAACTCTGCATGACGGCGGTCATCAGGTGAGCGCGCCCGGTGGTATAGTCCGTAGCGTTCAACGTACCGACCGGCTTGCCGTGGACAACGACTTGTGCCCCCCGGTCAGTCTGTGGCTTCAACAACACGGGGTTGAAATCCGGGTGCGGCTCAAGCCCGGCGGCACGGGCCTGTACGGCCTGCGCCCGGCCAATCTCCCCGCCGTCCGCACACGCGGCCGCGTTGTTCGACATGTTCTGGGGTTTGAACGGCGCGACCCGCCAGCCCTGTCGCTTGGCTATCCGACACAAGCCGGCGACGATAACCGACTTCCCGACGTCGGAGCCGGTTCCCTGGATCATGAGAACCCGTGCGCTCATGTCTGCCCCGTCTGGCGAGCTAGGCGGATAGATGGGCCAGAGCGGCCCGCGCGACCGGGGCAAAAACCTCACTGACGGTCTCGACGAGCTGTGCCAGCGGCACCCAGCGTCGGCTCCGGTCGGTTTCGTACTCGTCCACCTCGCCCGTTACCTGGGCGGCAAAAAAAGAAAAACGGCGGGCGCCGTTTTTGTGCGCGAGGTCAAGCGCCTTCAGTAGCGGTCCGCACCGCACCGTATAGCCGCTCTCTTCCATACATTCGCGGGCCGCGGCTTGCTCCAGCGTCTCGCCCGGATCAACCTTGCCGACCGGGAATATCCAGGCGTCAGGCTGCCGCCGGGCGGTAATAATCAGTATTTCATAGGCACCGTCCGGCTCTTGCCGATACGCCACAACACCGGCCCTTTGCCCTTCAACCGAGCCTGGAGAAGGAAGGTCTTGCACAGTCATGGGGAGCCATGATGCCGAGGACATTCGCAGATTGCAAGGCAATGGCCTGTGATGAACGGATAAGGAGGAGCAGTGCACGGATTCGTTATTGCCGGCCCGCAGAGCGGTGTTGTGCTTGACAATACAGCCGGCCTCCGATACCAACTGGCCCGAACCGTGCTTGAGGTACCCAATCCAGGGTGAAAAAGGGAAGTCGGTGCAAAGCCGGCGCGGTCCCGCCACTGTGATGGGGGAGCCTGTCTCGATGATGCCACTGCCGGCGCAAGCTGGTGGGAAGGCCGCTGACAGGCGTTGGGGTGTGAACCCCTGAACCCCTAAGCCAGGAAACCTGCCTGAAGCCATGAACCGGCCTCTCCGCGGAGGGAGAAGGGTTACAGCGTTTTGTCTCTTTGGATACGCGGGTTATTGCCGACCCACTCTGGGCGGTTTTCAGCAGTCCCCAACACACGCTGCCCTGTTTCTTTTCTCTCCACGCGGACGGCTCCCCCGAGGAGGGAAGATGAATAATCTCTTGCATCATATCTGCGGCCTGACCGTCGTGTTGCTCGTCTGGATGGTGAGCAGCGCGACCGCGCAAACGCCACCCGCCCCACCGTCGGCGGCGCAGGCCGCCACACCGCCCAGCGCCGGGCAACCCGAAGAGCGGCTGGCTCCCGCCGAGCTGGACACCATCATCGTCACAGCGTCCAAGCTGGAAGAGTCGGTCTCGCAGACTGCGAATGCGGTGACGGTGCTAAGCCAGGAAGAAATCGTGCAACGCCAGACCACCGACGTGTTCGAACAGTTGCGTGAGGTGCCGGGGATGACCTTTGTCTCGTCAGGCGGACGCGGCGGCGTCACGTCACTCTTTACGCGCGGCGGCGAGTCCGACCACAACTTGATTTTGATAGACGGGGTGAAGGTCAATCAGGCTGGCGGCGCGTTCAACTTCAACGATCTGACAACCCTGGGAGTGGGGCGCATTGAAGTGGTGCGCGGCCCACAGAGCGCCCTGTACGGGTCCGACGCCATGAGTTCGGTCATCCAACTCCTCACGCCACGCGGGCAGGGTCCGGCGCGCGTGGCGCTGGGCTTCCGTATGGGCAACCCCGACACCTTCGAGGAACGCGCTGGCGTCTCGGGCGGGACGAGCCTGTACGGCTACAACCTTGCCATCGGACGGGTTGACAGCGAGGGTCTCCTGTCGATCAACAATGATTTCAGCAATACCACCCTTGCGGCCCGGTTTGACCTTGACCCGCACGACACCTTGCACCTCATGACGACCGTCCGCTACATCGACAGCCGATTTCATTTTCCAACGAGTTCCGGCGATCGTATCGACCGGCGTGACAACATGCTGGACCCGCGGGCGTACACCGACAGTCGCCGCCTGATCCTTGGCCCGCGCGCGGTCTATCAGCCCGCGGCCTGGTGGCGCCACTCCCTGCAACTCGGATTGTTATACGACTGGCAAACCTATCGTGACCCGCAGGATGAAGGCATAGACTTCGAGGCCTACGTCAGCAGGGATCGCCAATATCGCGTGTCTGCCGATTATTCCTCAGATTTTTTCCTGCCGGTTCTGCATGATATATCGCCGGTCTTCACGCTCGGTGGCTCGGTCGAAAGTGAGCACTACGACCAGAAGACGACCTTTGGCGGACTCGTTGCCAGCCGCAATGCGCAGTCGTTCTACTCCCAACTCCGTCTGGCGTGGCGCGACACGCTATTCGTCACGTCCGGGTTCCGCGTGGACGACGCGTTTACGTACGGGACGCACGTCAACCCACGCGCCTCGGCCGCCTTCGTGCTGCCCGGCCTCAACACCAAGCTGCGGGGCGGCTATAGCCGGGGTCTCAAAGCTGCCAGTTTTTACGAAAATTTCAGCGACTCCGCATTTTCCCGCGGCGACCCCAACCTGAAACCGGAAGAATCCAAGAGCTGGGAACTCGGCGTGGACCAGCCGCTCAATCTGGCTGGCTTGGATGCCACGTTGAGCCTGACCTGGTTTTCCTCCACGCATAAAAACCTGATTGCGTACACCTTTACGGAAGCGCCGGCGCCGACCTTTCTCAACGTCGAGCGCACCCGCAGCCGAGGGCTCGAAGCCGGCGCGCGCGCCTCGCTGCCCTACGGCTTCTCGGCGCGCGGCTCGTACACGTATCTGGAGACCACAGTCCTCGACGGCCCGGCAAGTGGCGCGTACGCAAAGGGCGGGCCGCTGATTCGGCGGCCCAAGCATGTCGGGTCGTTGACGCTGAACTACGCCGGCGCGCGCCTGAACGCGAACTTCCATCTGTATCTCAAAGGGAATGTGTCCGAGTACAGTTTCGCCTCGGGCGGCAGCGTACTGCACGACGGCTATGAGCGGGCGGACATCGCCCTATCCTGGCTGCTGTTTGAAGAGCGCTGGGGTATGCGCGCCTTGACCCTGGAAGGAAAGGTGAAGAATCTGTTTGACGCCGACTATCAGGAGATTGTGAACTTCTCGTCCGCAGAAACGACTTTTATGACCGGCTTCCGGGCAGAGTTCTGATATCGAAAGTCGACGAAGGCCAAGAGGGGAGACGTGCTGCGCTCATCCGTTCGACTCAGGCTGAACGGGCCACTCCGGCTGGCCACGCGCCTCGCTGTGTGGCTGACGGGCGTGGCGCTGCTGGCCGCGTTCGTCTACCGCGAGCACCTCGTGCGCGGCCAGGTCTCGCCTGCCGTATCTTTGCCGCGCCGGATCGTGTCGATGACGCTGGCCGGCGACGAGATCCTGCTGGCGCTCATCCCGACCGGACGGATTCTGGGTCTGAGCTGGCTGGTCGACGATCCGCGCTACTCCCATAGCGTGGAGACCGCCCGCCCGGTCCGGCACAAGGTCCACGCCAACGCCGAACAGGTGATCGCCTTACAGCCTGACCTCGTCATCGTCAGCGCTTCGGCCTACACCGGGGTGACGGCCCGCCGGCTCCTGCGCGCGAGCGGCATCCCGGTGTGCGAGATCGCCCGCTACGAGTCCTTTGCCGGGGTCCAGCGCAACGTTCTGGCCGTTGGGCGGGCGGTTGGCGCGCTGCCGCAGGCCCGTCGGCTGATCGCCACTATGGACCGCCGCCTGCGCGCCGTGCGGGAGCGCGTGGCCCGTGCCCCGCGCCCCCGCACCCTGTACTATTTTCCCGGCGGTTTTACGGCCGGACACGGCACGACGCTGAACGAGATGATTGGCTGGGCCGGCGGCCTGAACGTCGCCGCCGAGGCTGGTATCCACGGCGTCAAGCAGCTCTCCCGCGAAATGCTCATCCAACTCAACCCGGCGGTGATCCTGGTCGGTGGCGCGACTGACCAAGACGGCCCCGCCAGCCTGCGTCCCGCGCTGCTGGCCGAGGCGAGCCTGGCGACGATAGACGCGATCCAACAGCGCCGGGTGTACGTCCTCCCCGGTCCGTCGGTCAGTTCGTTGTCGCACCATATTGTGAAGGGGGTCGAGCGTATGGCCCGCGTCCTCCATCCGCAGGCGTTTGCCAAGGGGAACCCGGCGGCGTTTCAGCAGCATGGACAGACGCACTGACAGCCCAAGGCATCGCCGGGGGGCCATCTGGTCGCTGCCGGTGTGGGTCGGCCTGCTGGCCGTGTCGATGACGGTCGCGGTTGCCTGGGGACAAGTCTCGATCCCCCTGGAGACCACCGCCCGTCTGTTATGGCGTGCGCTGTTCGAGCTGCCAATCGACGCCCATGAGCGTGCGCCGGCCACGATCGTCTACCTGATTCGCCTGCCCCGTGTTTTGGCCGCGGCCGTGGTCGGGGCCAGTCTGGCCGTGGCCGGCGCGGCTATGCAGGGCCTGTTCCGCAACCCGCTGGCGGACGCCGGCCTGATCGGTGTGTCGAGCGGCGGTGCGCTGGCCGGCGCGCTGGCTATCAGTTGCGGGCTGGCCACGGGGACCACGTTCGCCCTGCCGCTCGCCACGTTCGCCGGCGCGCTGACCTCCGCCTTTGGGGTGTATCTGTTCGCTACGCGGCAGGGCCGCGCCGCGCTCGCGCAGCTCCTGCTCGTCGGGGTTGCGGCCAACACGCTGTTTGGGGCGCTGACCACGCTGGTGCTGAGCCTGGCGCACTACGAGGTCTCGCGCCAACTCCTGTTCTGGCTCATGGGCGGGCTGGATGGACGGAGTTGGCCCCATTTGCAGATGATACTGCCGTTCGCGCTCGCCGGCTTCCTCCCCGTGCTGTGCTTGGCGCGTGACCTGAATGTCCTGACGCTCGGCGAAGAGACCGCGACAACGCTCGGCCTGCGGGTAGAGACGGTCAAGCGCTGCCTGCTGGTGTTCTCGGCGTTGCTGGCGGGTGCCGCGGTGGCGGTGAGCGGGACTATTGGATTCGTTGGCCTGGTTGTGCCGCATGCCATGCGGCTGCTGGTCGGCCCCAACCATCGGACGCTGTTGCCGAACGCGGCGCTGGGCGGGGCCGTTTTCCTGGTGTGGTGCGACCTGCTGGCGCGTACGCTCGTGGTCAGCGAAGAATTGCGTCTGGGCATTATCACCGCCTGCGTCGGAGCGCCGCTCTTCTTGCACCTGCTGCTCAGACAGGATAGAGCCCAGCGAAACCCCGGATAGCGAGTAGGCCGACCATGCAAACTCCGGCTTTTGCCCTCCAGCACATCCGCTACACTCCCGACCGTACGCTGATTCTGGATGATATTTCGATTGATCTGTCCCCCGGACAATGGATCGGCATCCTGGGTCCCAACGGCGCCGGAAAATCAACCCTCCTGCGCATTATGGCCGGGGTGTTGCCGGCCTCGACGGGGGTTGTGCTATTCGCCGGGAAGGCGTTCGGGCAGTGGTCCAGCCGGGCGCGCGCCAAGCAGCTTGCTTTCCTCCCGCAGCGCACGGACTTGTCTTTTCCGTTTCAGGTGCGAGAAGTCGTCGCCCTGGGCCGCGCTCCCCATCTTGAGCGTTGGCAAAGTGAGGGGCGCGAAGACGAAGAGATCATTCAGCGGGCCATGCAGCTGACCGAAGTCTCGCAGTTCGCCGACCGGCAGGTTACCACGCTGTCCGGTGGTGAGTTCCAGCGGGTGATGCTTGCCCGCGCCCTGGCCCAGAATCCGACCTTTCTGCTGCTTGACGAACCCACAACGAACCTGGATATGCGGCATCAATTTGGCCTGGCTGATGTCCTGACGGCATTGGTCCAACAGGGCGTGACGGTCGTCAGCGTTCTCCACGACCTCAATTTGGCCGCGGCGGTCTGTGCCTCGGTCGCGCTGCTCCATACCGGGCGGGTCTACGCAGCCGGAACGCCCCGGGCCGTCTTGACTGTTGACGCCATTCGCGCTGTCTATGGGGTCGATGTCGCGCTAGGGGAGAACCCAGAGACGGGGGCACTCCATATCATCCCCCTTCGCGCCGCCCGGTCGTCTGGCGCATCAGGGCCGCCCTCCCGGATGTGAGCCGTTCCGCACCTGGCGGGGCCGCCCCGCCGGTGTCAGTAAGGAGGACGCATGCCGACTCTGATGGACCCATTGCTGTCTGATAAACTCGCCCACCCGCCCAGACCGCACCCGCAACTGCTCCAGAAGGCCGCATTTCTCGTCGGAGCCTTTCAAGGCGACGGGAGCTACTCGAAAGGTGGGCAACGATTTCACAAGCAGATGGTTGGCGCGTGGGAGGCCGGCGGTCAATTTCTGTCCCTGCGCATGCGGGTGGTCTACCCTCTGAAAAACGGGCTCTTAGATGTGCATGAAGCCTGTGTGATACTCGGCTGTCATGCCACTCGCCATCAACTCGAAGCCCGCGCCTATACCGATGGGGGAGGGTTGATTGACTACGAACTGACCTGGGATGGGCCAAGGCTCTCTTTTCCCGACCGCCCACCCGGACATCAGCCCAATGCGCAACGCGCGCGGAAGATTCTGAGCCCGCGCGAAAGCGGCTTTGCCGAGCGGCTTGAGGTCGATTTTGGAACGGGTACGTTTGAGCCGTATTCGCTCGTTATGATGCAGAGAAAGGGCTAGTCCGGTTCAGTCCCGCGTTTTTAATTCTTGCTGTAATCGTTCCGCTAACCACATACGAGCAAGTGTGGTCACGTCAGTTGTCCGTTCTCGGGCTAAATGGCCTAAAGCAGCCTTCATTGCGGGAGGAATGCGCATCGTAAGCTGTGCGGTATTCCGCTGTTTCAGCGCAACCTCCAGCAGTGCATCCAAATCCTGCCGCTCGTCAACAATTTCTGCTACGCCGGCGTCGAGTCGGTCAAAGACGTCATGAGCGGCGGTCCATTTGATGATGTCTTCTTCTTTTGCGCGCCGGGAAAGTGGGGGGATGGCTTGCCCATTCTTTTTCTTATTCATGAGCGTATCCTTTGGTAACGTCATCTTTGAGGAGTTGTCATACGATTGATATGAAATACTCGAAACTGGCCATCTGGAAGCGTACGGTAGATGATGTGTAAATAATCCCCCGCTGAGTTTTGTCCTAAAAGTTCGTATATATTATTGAGACCACGTTGACTCCGAATTTTTAGTGGCCGCCCTAAAAGGACCTCGTAAAAGTCAGCCTCGACATATCCGTGACGAAATGCCGATTCAGCGAAGGTGGCCCTTTTCATGTAATGAGCCTAGGGGGTGTCATCAGTTAAGGAGGATCACCGAGGCCGCTAGATAGACAGCTCCCAGGAAGCTGCCAGCGCGTTTGTCATAGCGAGTGGCGAGCGCACGATATTGTTTCAGTTTAGCGAAGAAGTTTTCAATCAAATGGCGCGCCTGATAGAGGTGCTTATCATAGGGCCGCGGCTGGCACCGATTCGCTTTGGGGGGAATAACAATCGTCACCTCTGCCTTCTCCAACACGGCAAGGACGCGCTCTTGGGCATCATACGCGGTATCCGCGAGCAAGGCCTGGACGTGGTTCACCAAATCCGGGAGCAGCGCATCCGCCCCGGCGAGGTCCGAGGCTTGGCCCGGCGTGAGATGAAAGCTCGTCGGATTACCCAAGGCATCACAGGTCGCATGGAGTTTGGTACTCAAGCCCCCTCGAGAGCGACCGAGGCATTCCGTCTCTTGATCCCCCCTTTTGCCCCGGCGGCATGTTGATGGGCGCGGATAATCGTGGCGTCAATCATGGCGTATTCGTTGTCGGCGTCGGCTGCGAGGTGCTTGAACACCTGCTCCCACGCCCCGCTCCTACTCCAGCGCATATGCCGGGTATGAATCACCCGAAAATCTCCAAACCGCCCGGGCAGGTCGCGCCAGGGAATGCCCGCGCGATAGCGGTACAGCACCGCTTCCACAAACCGGCGGTTATCCTTCGCCGTTCCCCCCACATGGCCCTCTCGCCCCGGCAAGAGCCCCTGAATCCGCTCCCACTGGTCATCCCGTAGGGCATACCGTTTCGTCATTCTGAGCATCCTCCTCGCTATGGCTCCCACCAAAAGTATAGCGCATCAGGGGAGGAAACCCCCAAGGATTCTTCCTAACTGATGACAGACCCTAGCGTACGCCGGACGACGGAAAAATGGGAGTCTGTCGTAAAATTCCGTTCAGTCCCGAGGGCCTGCTGTGGGGCCTCAGGGGTCTTGCCCGTCCTGGCAAGACTGGTAATTGATAGGAGGAAATGAGACGACTCTTTCAGCCTTTGTCCAGAGGGTAGGGAGTAGAGTCTGGAGTATCTGTCGAAAAGGGGAAGGAATGTCACAGCGCCGTTTCACGTATGTCGTTTACAGTGTTCTTGTTCTGCTCGTGTATGCCGCCGGCTGCGCGCCCGCGCCGGCGGAAGACCCTCGGGCTCAACTGAAGGCCCAGAACGTGAAATATAATGAAAAGTCGTTTCGGAGCCGGGCGCAGGTGGGCGATCTGAAATCGGTCCAGCTTATGCTCGAAGCCGGTATGGACCCGAATGTTGCGGGCGCGCACGGAGAAACCGCTCTCCGCTATGCAGCGGCTAACGGCAAGATCGCCATTGTCAACGCGCTGCTCGAAGCCGGCGCGGAGGTCAATATCGAAGATAAGGACGGCTTCACGCCGCTTCGCTATGCGGCATACAACGGCCATAGAGACGTAGTTGAGGCCCTCTTAGCCAAAGGGGCCAATGTCCAGGGCGGAAGTGGAGATGGCTGGACGCCTGAGGCCGTTGCAATGGGCAGAGGTTATCCCGAAATCGTCCGGCTCCTCAGAGAGGCGCAGCCGCAAGGGTAATCCCTGGCCAGTGGGGCGTGCCCTCGTCCGGTGTTTCGCCTCGCTCCCCCCCTCCTGCTCTCTTGCGGGAAAGAGTTTCCCGTATGGACCCGCACGCACAACGAATTCAAACCATCTGCCTGCTGATTGTCAGTACCGTAACAGTAGCGGCCGCTCTGTACTGGCTGCGCCCCGTTCTGGTTCCTTTTGTCCTGGCCGTGTTTATTGCCTATGGGCTGCTGCCGCTGGTTGAATTCCAGGCCCGCCACCTCCGCCTGCCGCAGTTCGTCGCCGTGACTTCGACCCTGGTTGTCGGCGTGCTGATTCTCGGCAGCCTGGGCCTGCTCATCTCCACCTCGGTGAGTCAATTACAGGCGAATGCCGCCGCCTATCAGCAGCAGATTGAGCTGCTCGGCGCAAAAATGTTGGCTCTCCTCCCAGCCGGTACGTTCCGCGCTGAAGGAAACCCGTTCGCCCAACTGCCCCTGGGCAACATCAGCGGTATGCTGCTGCATACGACGAACGCCATCGTCGGCCTGCTCTCGCAAGGCTTGCTGGTGTTGATTTTTGTCCTGTATCTGCTGCTTGGCGGCGCGCGGCACAACGGGCAATCCGGGGGTGTCTGGGCGGAGGTTGAGAAGCAGGTCGAACACTATATCGTGACCAAGGCCCTGATCTCACTGGCCACCGGGGTCCTGGTTGGCCTCACCCTGGCCGTCCTCGGCGTCGACCTGGCACTGGTCTTTGGCCTGCTCGCCTTCCTGCTCAATTTCATTCCCAGCGTAGGGTCAATCATCGCCACCCTGCTTCCCCTGCCGGTTGTTGTCGTCAGCCCGGATATCTCGACTACGACCGCAACCCTGGCTATCCTGCTACCGGGCCTGATTCAGATCATTATCGGCAATATCATTGAACCCAAGGTCATGGGCGAAGCGCTCGACCTGCACCCGATCGTCATCCTCATGACCTTGATCGTGTGGGGTATGCTGTGGGGCGTTGTCGGCATGCTGCTGGCCACCCCCATGACCGCCATTCTGAAAATTCTGTTCGAGCGGCTCGAACCTATGGCCCCGGTGGCCCAGGTCCTGGCCGGACGACTCGATGCGCTCCGCTCGTGAGTATGGTCTGCACGCGCCGGTCTGCCTGCTATGGTCCCTGGGTGAGACCGGTTATGAGAAGTGGGAGAGGGTGGAAGCAGAGGAAGACGGGCGGGCGGCTAGAGGTGGCCCGCCGGTTGCTTGGCGTAGCGACCCCAGGCGTACGGCAGTCCAAAGCCCCAGCGAAACCAGAGGGGGATAAGAGGATGTCCGCCGACACGGACTGCCGCGTAATAGACCCAGCCTAAAACGGCCCAGCCTTCCGCCCTCAGACAGTCTCGAAAAACCGCATCTGCCTGCACGCGCTCCTCGGCACTGCCGCCGTAATAATAGGCCCTGTCATGCTGAATACAGCAGGCTAAGGAGATATCGGGAGCCAGCGAGCAGCCTTCGCTCATCGAATCATCCCAGGCCGGAATGCGTGTCGCTTGAACGGGGTACGCAGGCAGGACGACAAAAAAGAAGAAGACAAGAAAGAAGCGAGCGCGTTGCATGGCTTCTTTCTGTATCGCGGCAGTGATCGAACGCATAGCCCGGACGAGCTGACGGGCGGCTACACAGCAGCGTGATTTGCCCTAGCCGCCCAGCCTCACACGCGCTAAGACACAGGGGCCATGAAAGTCGAGCTCGCTCCAAGGTCTCACCAACGCCTCCAAACAACCGCCCCGGACGCGCCTGCCGTGGTTGCACTGAAGGGTGAGCGCGAGACCGCCCTGGCTATGCGTGTGGAGGAAGTCTTCTCGTATCGCCGGCCCCTCCAGCCGTTTTTATTGAATTGTCTCGGCTATCAGGCGACGGGCGGGGTCTGGGTCGTGGCCTTGGCCTTTCAGCTCGGCGCGGAATCTGAGCGGCGCGTTGCCGGCCGAGTATACCTTAACCCCCTCCGCAATGAGGATGCTGTTTTCCTGTGCCATCTCGCTCTCCAGGAGCGTTTTGTTTTTGTTTTTCTGAACCCGTCGCTGAGTGGGGGGGTGAGTCAGGAGCGAGTGTGGGCGATGGAAGAGCGGTATGGTGTCCGTCGGCTGCTGAGCCAGACGGAGCGGGCGGTCTCTCAGCAGCCGGCAAATACGCTGGAGTTTGAACGGGCCAAGGCCGAGTTGGACGCGCGCTTTTCCTTACCTGAGCTGCTGGCCACACGGACGCCAATAGGCGAGACCGCGGTGCCCGTCTTTCTCGGCGCTCTCCCCGGAGTCGTTCTGGAATAGCGGTCGGGCAGGGTTGCCGTATGCACAAGGACAACGGACGCTATTGCTACAGCCCAAACGACCTGAACGAATTTATTGCCTCGCCGTTTGCGACGTGGATGTCGCGGTACGCCCTGGACTCGCCCGGTCTGGTTCAGCCTGACCCCGAACCGCTCAGCCTGACCACGCTCGCCGAACGGGGCCGTCAACATCAACGCGCGTGTCTGACCCAACTCCGCCAAGAGGGCCGGGAGGTCCATACATTGCCTGCGGACGCAGACCGCGTTGAGGCGACCGTCACGGCCATGCAGGCCGGCTACGAAGTGATTTATCAAGGCCGGCTGCAAGACTGTACAGTCCACGACATCCGGCCCGAGTATTTTCTCAGTCGGCCTGACTTTCTGGTGCGGACGGTGGGGACGTCCGCTCTGGGCAACTATCGCTACGAGGCGTGGGACGCCACGCTGGCCACGCAGCCGAGTCCGGCGCAGATGATTCCGCTCTGCTGCTCCGCCGACCTGCTCCAGAGCGCTCAAGGGCAGCGGCCGGATGCGATGCTGCTGTGGCTCGGCTCCGGTGAACGCCGCCGCTTTCGGACCGCGGACTTCCTGTATTACTACCTCGCCCTGAAACGGGCCTTTGTGGCCTCCATGCAGCATTTTGATCCGAATGCTCAACCCAGCCCGGAGCTGGGCGGAGACTACGGGCGCTGGACTGCGCAGGCGGCTCAGATACTTGAGCGCGCCGACCATCTGAGCCGGGTGGCCAATATCAGCGTGAGCCAGATTCAGAAACTCAACGCCGCTGGCATCACCACGCTCACGTCCCTGGCAGAATCCACGCTGACGCAAGTCCCAAGAATCGATGAGGCCGTATTTGCCCGGCTCAAGGAGCAGGCGCAACTGCAAGCCGCCTCAGTCGGGGCCGACCAGCCCGCCTATCGGATTCTTCTCTCTGACCCGCCGGCTGACCCACCGGCTGACCCACCGGCACAGCGGCGTGGCTTAGCCATGCTGCCGCCGGCCTCTCCAGGCGACGTGTTTTTTGACATGGAGGGCTATCCGCTGGTGAAAGGCGGACTGGAATATCTCTTTGGCGCGCTGACGCTCGATGACGGCCAGAGCGTGTTCCACGACTGGTGGGCGCATGACAGCGATCAGGAACGGCAGGCATTTTGTGCGTTCATCGATTGGGTCTACGCCGGCTGGCAGGCCGACCCCACGCTGCATATTTATCACTACGCCAATTACGAGGTGGCCGCGTTACGACGACTGATGGGGCGGCACGGCAGCCGGGAAGCCGAAGTTGACACACTCCTGCGCCACGAGGTCTTTGTTGACCTGTATGCCGTTGTCCGGCACGGCGTGCGGGTTGGCGAGCCGCACTATTCGATCAAAAACCTTGAGCGTTTATACCGACCCGCACGGGCCGGAGCAGTCACCAGCGCGGTTGACTCCATTGCGGTCTACGAGCGCTGGCTGGCGAGTGGCGAGACCCAGGACTGGACCGCTTCTCCGCTCCTCCAGGCGATTCGCGCGTACAATCAAGACGACTGTGAGTCTACCTGGCAACTGACCCGCTGGCTGCGCGAGCGCCAGCAAGAAGCCGGGATTGCCTGGATACCGAAACAGGACACGCCCCCGGAAGTGCCGCAAGAGCCAGACCCGCTCGCCGACCCCGCCTCCCCCCAAGCCCTGGCCCAGACCCTGATAGCAGAGATACCACCCGCCCCCCAGCGCCACACCCAGGCCGCGCGGTGGCAGACGCAAGAGACGCTGGGACACATGGTTGAATTTCATCGTCGAGAGGCGAAACCGGTGTGGTGGGCGATGTTTGACCGTCACGCCATGACCGAAGAAGAGCTGGTGCAGGATATGCACTGCTTAGGCGGTTTAAGGCGTCTCTCACTGCCACCGGAACCCATCAAACGCTCTTCCGGCTTCTGGTATCGTTTCGACCCCAACCAGGAGACCAGGCTGAATGTTGGAGACACGTGCTATTTTGCCCATGATCTTGAGGTAAAAGTCCCCATTCATGCCCTGGACCAGGAACGGGGGCGGGTGTGTCTTAAATTCGGGCCGGGTCGGCTGAAGCAGCTCCCGGACCGGCTGCCGCCAGCTTCGCTTTCTCTGATTCCCGATGAGTACGTCTCCGCCGATATAATTGAAAACGCGGTCTCGGCTGTTGCCCGGACCTGGCGGGAAAAGGGGGAAATCTCGCCGGCCCTGAGTGATTTTCTCCTGCGTCGGCCGCCGCGGGTGGGGCCAGTTGAGTCAGTTGAGTCAGTTGAGTCAGTTGAGTCGAACCCAAAGGACCCAGTAGACCCACACGCCGTTCTCCGGCTGGTCGAGTCGCTCGACCACTCAACCTTATGTGTCCAAGGCCCGCCGGGCAGCGGGAAAACAACTCTTGCCGCGCGGATGATTCTGGCCCTGCTGGACCGAGGCAAGCGCGTGGGTATTACCGCCAACAGCCATGCCGCCATTCTCAACCTGATGCGTAAGTGCAAGGAACTGCGGCAGGGGCAACTGGAATGCCTCAAAATAGGCGGTCCGGTCGAGGAGCGGTTTTTTAAGATGTGCCCCGAGGCGACCCATGTCCCGCGCGTGCGCGATGCGGCGCCGTGTCTGGAGCAGTTTCGGCTGCTTGGCGGCACGGCCTGGGCGTTCAGCGACCCTGGGCTGCGAGGCAGCCTGGACTATCTTTTTGTGGACGAGGCCGGGCAGGTGTCGGTGGCCAATCTCATCGGTATGGCCGCGGCCACGGACAATATCGTTTTATTTGGCGACCAGATGCAGTTGGGCCAGCCGATTCAGGGCGCTCATCCCGGAGAGAGCGGGCTGTCCATTCTCGAATACCTGCTCCAGGGGAAGGCGACCATCCCGCCCGATATGGGCGTATTCTTAGCAACGACATGGCGGCTGCATCCTGAGATCTGTCATTTTTTATCTGACGCGGTATACGAAGGTCGCCTCCACGCCGCGCCCCAAACGGCCCAACGGCGCGTATGCCTCCCCCAAACAGGGAGCGGCATCATTACTCAGGAAGCCGGTCTGGTTTTCGTCCCCGTGCCACACGCCGGCAATACGCAGGCGAGTGACGAGGAAGTACAGGCGGTGCGCGAGGTCGTTGGCGAGATGCTTGGCCGGGACATCACGGATACGACCGGACAACGGCTGCGGCCGTTACAACTGTCCGACATCCTGTGTGTTGCCCCGTACAATATGCAGGTCCGCAAACTCCAGGCCGCTTTGGGGCCGGATGCCAGGGTCGGGACGGTCGATAAATTTCAGGGCCAGGAAGCGCCGGTCGTCATTCTGTCCATGTGCGCCAGTCAGGGCGATACGTCTCCGCGCGGGATCGACTTTCTGTTTCACAAGAATCGACTCAACGTCGCCCTCTCACGCGCCCAGAGTCTGGCCATTGTGGTGGCCAGCCCGGCCCTGGCCCGGACCCGCTGTCAGTCCCTGGCCCATATGGAACAGGTGAATCTGTTGTGTCGGGTGATGGAGGAGGGAGAAGAGGGGCGAGTGAAGAGTGGCGAGTGAAGAGTGGCGAGTGAAGAGTGGCGAGTGAAGAGTGGTGAGCGCGTTCCACGTTGGCGTAAATGACAAAGCATGGTCAGAAACTGGATGATTGACTCACTGGACCGCCAAGCGAGCCGCTTGGGTGTGACCCGACAATCCGTCATTAAGCTGTGGATTGCTGAACGCCTGGAGCAGGAAGCCTCGCAGGGCGGCTGAGCAAAATGTAAGCCGACAAGAGCGCCGTCAAAGCCGGCTAGTCATCGGGGTCGCCGAGCGGCTTTTCCCAGGCCATTTTGGCCAGATACAGAAACACCCCGCCAATGCCGAGCAAGACCAGGCCCTTGAGGTCGCTCTGCTGCAGATAGTCAACGCTCTGTAAAAAGCACAGAAAACTGCCGACCACGAGTCCGATAGCTGTCCCCTTCATGGCGTCCCTCCTTCCAGCCTGTAGGTGTCCTCTCATACGAGAGGAGCCGCCGTCAAGTCCAGGTCAAGGGCGCGACCTGTTGAAGCGGGGTGAGAGGGCAGTTTTGGGAGGGCGCGCGTTACCGCGGGGCGGTCCGTTCGATGAGCGTCCGTAAGGCCAGCATGTTCTCTTCATGCCGTTTTTGTGCCTGCTCGTTCTGCTTTTCCATTCTGTCGGAAAGCAACTGGTTCTGTTCGACCCGGTCGGCATTGCCCCGCTGCATCAGCTTGAGGCCATAGGCAATCAAGGCGCATTGTGCCAGGCCCACCAGCCCAGCTACACCGGCCTGGACATAGGTCGCCCACAGGCCGGCCCGGCTGATTTCCAGAGAAGCGTTCTGGAAAGCAATTGTTGCATTCTGGAAAGCAATCGTCGCGGCCTCAAGCTCACTCATGGGTCTACTCTCTCCTATACCCTGGGGGTTCGTCAAGCTCCTCTAAACGAGGCTACGGGTTTAGTTTCCCATCGTGCTTGCCCTCTGCCGGAGGAGTACCCCTCTCGACGTGTGATGTGCATTGTGTCGCCGGCCCCCAGGCGGTCCGTCGGCCCCCTCACCCGGCCCTTCGACAGGCTCAGGGCCACCCTCTCCCTCCAGGGGAGAGGGGAAGACAAGAATCCCTCTCCCGCTGGGAGAGGGGGCTGGGGTGAGGGGGCCGACGCAAACTGAACTACGACCTAAACGAGGCTCCCACTCCGCTTTGGTTCGTTCCCCCTCACAGCGCTCGGCAGGCCGCCCGAATATCTTCCAGGCACATTGCCATGCGGTCCTGGTGAGTCCGAAAACATAAGGCACAGATACGGATGGCAAACAGATCGCCCAGCATCGTGCCGGTCAGCAGGACCCGCTTGCGGGCATTAATGGCTTGCAGCCAGGTGTGATTCAGTGCGTTGAGAGCGGGTGTATCCAAGCCGGGTCGGTTCAGCCGAAAGGCGACAATGGATAATTGCGGCTCGGCAACGATTTCAACCTCTGGGATTTTTTTGAGCTCGGCGGTGGCCCAGACGGCCAGATCGAGTTTTTCGTCCAGGGCCTGACGAAAGGGCTGAACGCCGTGCAGCTTGAGGGGCAGCCAGACGCGCAGCCCGCGAAAGTCGCGGGAGAGCTCAGGCGAAATCTGGCAAAAGTCCACGCAGTCGGGATCATCCTGCATGGTCGGTAGATAGGCGGCTGCCTCACCCTGATGCGCCCGTTTGAGTGCCGCGCGCTCCCGCACGAGAAGAGACCCGGTGCCAAAGGGCAGAAAAAGTCCCTTATGCGGGTCAAGGGTAATCGAATCCGCCCGCTCAATCCCGCCTAGGCGAGCCCGACCACGCTGGGTCAGCATAAAGAAGCCGCCGTAGGCCGCATCAACATGCAGCCAGAGCCCGTGTTGACGGGCAATATCGGCCAGGGCGGTGAGGTCGTCTACTGCGCCCGTATTCGTCGTCCCGGCGTTTCCGAGAATGAGAAATGGTGTGAGACCCGCCTGCCGGTCTGCGGCAATGTGGCGCTGCAAGGCGTCGAGCCGGATGCGGAAGTCCTCGTCCGTTGGAATCTCCCGCACGTTGTGAGCGGGAAATCCGGCCAGCAGAGCCGCCTTTTGCACTGAATGGTGGGTCTGGCTTGAGGTGTAGAGAATACCGTCCAGAAAATTATCGGGCAGGCGCTCACGGCGGGCGGTAAAAATAGCCGAGAAATTCGCCAGCGAGCCCCCAGTGGTCAGAAACCCACCGGCAGAGGCCGGATAGCCGATAATAGCGCAGAACCAGCGCACCACATTGGCTTCAAGCTGGGCCAGGCCGGGGGCCGCGGCCCAGACGCCGACGTACCGATTCACCGCGTCACTAATCAGGTCAGCCACCGCGGCATGAAAGATGCCGCCACCGGGCACGTAGGCCAGATAGCCCGGTCCGGCACAGTTGAAACTGCGCGGGATGGCGGTCTGGAACAGCGTCTGCAAAAGCTCGGAGTATGCCTGCCCCTGCTCGGGCAAGGGTTCTCGCAGGCTGCGGGCGAGTTCGGCTCCGCCTTCGGTGTTGGCCGCCGGCTGGTCTGGCAACGACTCAATGTGGGCCGTAATATACTGCATCGCCTGGTCAACCAGGTGACGCATCTCGTCAGTTGAGGGCTCAAGCGGGAAAGACCCCGCTCCGCGGTGGCTAGGCATTGGCCTGTGGCTCGCCTTGCAACAGAATCTCGACGCATTGCCGCACGGCATCCGCGGCCTTCTCGCGCAGGGTCTGCTCGCTATTGCTGGCAATGGGATGGGGGATAACGGCAAAGGGATAATCGGACCTGCCCTGGACTGTGGCCATGGCTTTGGCCGTTGGGACAAAACGATCCGTAATAATAGCGGTGGCCGCGACGCCCGCCTTTTCCGCGGTCAGGGCATCGTGCAAACTGCACGATGAACAGCTGCCTCAATCACCGACCGCGGAAATGATTGCGTCACACGCGGCGAACCCTTGCGCCACGTCATCAGGAGCCGGCCGGCTGGCGTCCGGTTTATGCAGGCGGATGACGGTACTGACGCCGTGCTGTGAGCGCAGGAGGGCTTCGAGGTGATCGAGCAAGGTGTCCACATTGAGCTTGCCGTTGTCGAGCAGGCCGACCGTCCGGCCGGCCAGAGTGGACAGGCGAGAGACGGTCGCCTGGGTCGCCTGGTCGCCGTCAAAAGTTGGATCAAGCACACGAAGTGTCATAGCCTTCCTCCTTATCTATAGCGGCTTCCAGCAACCCCCTCACCCGTAGGGGCAACCCCCTGTGGTTGCCCAGCTTCGTGGCATACGCCCACGCTACAGCCTTCTTTGGTTCCGGCAACCCCCTGTGGTTGCCCAGCTCCGTGGGCTCATGGGGTTTCGATGATCTGCGTCACAGCCTGCGACCGGGAGCCCAACCAGGGCGGCACAATAGCTCCAAACCCACCTGCCGGGCCACCCGCGGCAACTACCAGTAAATCGTCCGGCGCGCGTAAGGCGCTGAAGCGCTGGTCGGCTCCCTTGCCCAGGTTGACGATCTGCTGTTTCCCCACTGTGGCCCAGTCGCGGCGCACAACCCGGGCTGAACGGGAGACATACTCCTGAATGTCGCGCTTTTGCCAGCCGGCAGCCGCGATGAGGTCGCGCAGTTGTTTGGGAATAATCAGGGCGTAATTCCCGGCCCAGATCGAATAGGTCAACATATTGTGGCGTATCTCCGCGGCAAAGGTCTCAACGATGTCTGCCGGGTCGCGGGTCCACTCGTTCATGGTTTGGCGCGGAGACTCTCCCGCCATAACGGTAACTGCCGACGTACCGGCGGGAATGCCACGCTGCTGCGCCAAGGGCGTCCACGGGCTGTCTTCTTCGTCTTCGGCAATACAGAAGGTGAATTTGCCCGGATGGCCCAGGGTTGAGCGGTCGAGCTGTCCGGGGACACAGCCCAGCACGTTAATGAGCAGGAGGCGGATGGCGCGGCCAATACTGGCATTGGCCCGACTGCTGTTACCCAGGACATTATGGGTGGCGTTCAGCCCGATACGCTGTCGAACAGGCCCGTTGACCACAATAAACTGGGCGCTGCCGCCGGTGCTCGCCGTGCTGCCATGCAGATTGAACTCCGGTTGGCACATGGCTTTGAGCGCTGCGACGACGACGGGCATATAGGCCGGCAGACAGCCCGCCATCACCGCATTGATGGCGACCTTCTCCGCGCTGATCGGGCGTTGTCGGACGGACTCAACGCCAATAACGGCGCTCGGCGCCAGGCCAGCCGCATCGAGACAGGCCTGAACGAGTTCTTGCGTGGGGGGAAGAATGGGCAGGCCGTCCGTCCAGCCGCGTTGGTGATACAGGTCATTGACGGCGACGATATCGGCCAGGTCGTAGGTTGAAGACTGTAACTGGGCCACCGGCTATCCCTTTCGTGGCTGTGTCTGGCGTAACAAATAGGGCACAAGCGGCACCATGACAAGCAGGGGAATGCTGATCAGGACCGCGGCCCGGAGTACATCGAAGCGCTCGGTGATATAGCCCCCTGACCACGGTCCCAACACCATGCCCAGACTGAAGGCCATATTGTAAAACCCAAAGGCTTTCCCGGACTGCCCTTCGGTGAGATAGTCACCCATCAGGGGCAGGGTGGGGACAAGGGCGGCTGACAGGGCCAGAATTGTCGCCAGGGCGAGGGGGAACAGCCAGACCGAATCAAGGGCGGCAAACAGGCTGGGCGTCAGGACCGCCGCGGCAAGCAGGCCGAATTGGATAGGTTCCCGTCGCCCGCGCCGGTCCGACCACCAGCCGATGAGTGGCTGGATAATCAGCATGGCCAGACCCCAGCCCGAAAAAAACAGCCCGATATGATGGCGCGTCCAGCCCAGCCGGGAGAATTGGAGCGGAAGCAGTATCTCAATGGCTCCCAGCGTGGCGCAGGTGACGAGAATCACCAGGCAGGCGCACACGAGTTCACGCCGCAGGCCGTCTCGGAAAAGGGCTGGAGCGACAGAGCCGGCAACGACTGGAGTGGTGGGGGGAGCATCGCGCGGCAGCAGGGCAAAGACGCACAGGGCCAGGCCGAACGGCGCCCCGGCAAAATACAGGAAGGGGTCACGGACCTGACCCAGACTGCCGATGGCCGGCCCGGCCACCACGCCAATGCTGAAGGCCATCATCAGGACGCTCATTTCCACTCCACGCCGCTCTGTGGTCGCCAGCCGGGCGGCGAGGGGGAGGGCCGCGGCCCAGGTTGCGGACGCGGCGACGCCTTGCGTGACGCGGCAGCCGAGCAGGGCCCAGAATCCGCTGGCCTGCCAGAATCCGAGCGAGGCGAGTCCCAGGGTCAGCATCCCCACTGTCAGCCACCGCCGTTCGCCCCAGCGGTCCACCAGCAGACCAAAGGGAAGGTAGAGCAGCAGAGAAATCAAACCGTATGAGGCGTACAGCGTACCCGCGCGGGTTTCTCCCAGGCCCAATTCTGCCACAAAGCTCGGCAGCGCCGGGATGATAACCGTATAGCCCACGGCATCGGTGAAAATAATGGCCATCGCCAGACCGAGTAACAGCCAGCGCGGCCGCGTCGCCCGAGCCAGAGTGGGGGCTGCCGCTGCGGGTGCCGCGGCTACCGTCACCGCAGGTTGAGCAAGAGCGGCAAGGGCAGGGCGCGCCTGGGAGGGGTCAGACTGCTTCATCGTTTCTGGCCGTGACCGGCTTGGTGGTCTGGGAGGAGAACAGGTCTGGATGCTGGGCAACAAAGACGCTTGGGTCGCCCCGCCCCAGCGCTCGCAGATAGGCTTGATTATGGTCGTGCAACCACTGTTTTTCAGGGATGAGGTCAGGCGCGCGCTCGTCAGTGGACGTGGCCTGGAGGCTCATCTCCTGTTTGAGCTGTAAGAGGCGCTCGACGATCACCAGGGGGTTCTGGCCGGCGTTCTGTTCCGCTGTTTCCAGTAGCAGCTCGGACGTCCGTCTGTTCAGATAATCCAGCATCATGCTCCGCTGACGAGGGCTGGCAATTTTGCCGGCGGCCCGGGCCGCGACTTTGGCGTCCTCCTCCCCAAGCAAGGCGTAAACTTTGACCGCATTGAAGAAATAGGACGGGACGCTATGCGTCTGTTCGCGTCCTCGGGACCAGATATAGAAGAGGAACAGGAGGGCCAATAGTGTGACGAGAAGGACGACCATAATGGCGCTGGAATCCTTTCTCGGCCTTCGCCCCAGGGCGCTAGGCTGCCAGTCGCTCGCGTACGCGAACCAGGCGCTCAGCGCCCCAGAACAGTTCGCCGTTGACCACATAGCTGGGGACGCCGAACACGCCTGCCTTTTCGGCTTCGGCTTGTATGCGCTCCAACTCGCGGCGACCGTCGCCGTTCAGGTAATCGAGAAACCCCTGGGTATCGATACCGACTTCTTCCAGCGCGCGCTTCAGTACTTGGGGGTCCTCAATAGCCAGCTCGCGTTTCCAAAAGCGTTCATACACGAGTTGGTGGTAGGGCCGAAAATCTCCCTGTTGTTTGGCGTACAACATGCCGATATGGCTCAGCGCGGAGTCGAAAATATGGCGGGGTCCCCGAATCGTCAGACCGCGGCGCGTGGCCTCCCGCCGACAGTCCATATAGCTGTATTTCACCCGCCGCCACTGATGGGCGTTCCGCTCCGCAGTCATGACTTTGCCAGCGTCATCGACCTCGGCAGAGCCCAGAAATTTGGGAATGTCCAGCGTCAGCGGCAGAAAGTCTACTGTCACAGCAAACTCATTTTCGAGCTGGAACGTTTCCTCCTGGGCAAGGTAGGCGTACGGGCTTTTATAATCAAAATAGTGGGTGATGGTGGTGGTCGTCATGCGGGTACTCCTGTTTTTGTGGTCGCGGCTCGAATCTAGCCTATCCGCCGGTCCCCCTGCAAGGGAGGAGGGGCAACCCGGAGAATAGTGGATAGTGGCTGGTGTAGGGGCAACCCCCTGTGGTTGCCCTGCCCGTAATTGCCCCCCGCGCCCTTGCCCGCCCCCCGCTCCAATGCAATACACAACACGAGGAGGACAGCATGAGCAAGCGTATATCCACGGCGAAAATGGAACCGCGTCGCAGGCGCTCTCCCCGGGCCGGCTCCCGCCAGGAACTCGTCCGCCGGGCTCAGGCGCTGGTGCCCGTTCTCCGCCAACGCGCGCCGCATACCGATGACATCCGACACTTGCCGGATGAAACCCGCCAAGAGCTGCGGGCGGCCGGTCTCGCCCGGATTCTCCAACCCGCGCGCTATGGGGGGTGTGAGGCCCATCTGTCCGGTATGGTCGATATTCTGACGACGGTCGGTAGCGGCTGTGGTTCAACCGCCTGGTGTCTGGCCCAATACATCGGACATAACTTCATGGTTGCGCAGTGGCCGGAGCGCGCCCAGGAAACGGTCTGGGGGACGAGTCCGCAAAATCTGTTGAGCGGCATTCTCATTCCCCTTTTGGGCAAGGCCCGAAAGGTCCGGGGTGGGTATGAGCTGTCCGGGCAGTTTCCGTTCGTGAGTGGGGTCACGAGCTGTGACTGGTGCCTGTTTGCGGCTCTGGTGGAAAACGGACCGGGCGGCAAGCCCGAAGAGCGTTATTTTATCTTGCCCCAGGGCGCCTTCGAGATTCTCGATACCTGGGACGCCCTTGGACTGCGGGGCTCAGCCAGTCACGATGTCCGCGCCGACCGCGTGTTTATCCCGACCCATATGACGCTGCCGCTGCGCCACCTGAAAGGCGGCGAGACGAGTCCGGGGCGTAAGGTCAATCGTGCGCCGCTCTACCGCTCGCCCAGCTATATGACGTTTGGCATTCTCATCTCCAGCGCGTCGGTTGGGATCGCCGAGGGCATTGTGCGCGACTATATTGAGCAGGTCAAAAGCCGGGTCGGGCTCATGTCCGGCCAGGGCCTGCACGGGCAGGTGTTGCAACACACGAAAATCTCAGAGGCGACGCTGGCGGTCGAAGCCGCCAAAGCCTTGTTGCACAGAAACTGTGACGAGATCATGCAGATCATCGAAGCGGGCGACCTGCCGTCGCCCGAGCAGCGCGCAAAATACCGCGCCGCGGGTGCCTACGCCGGCAAACTGGCCTTCCAGGCCGCGAACCTGATCTGGGATGCCGGCGGCGGTCGCGGGGTGTATATGCACAACCCCATTGCGCGCGCCTATCGCGATATCTGTACGGCAACCCGTCATTTTACCCATATGTGGGACGTAAACGGCGCGACCCACGGACGGGTCAGGGTGGGCCTGCCGCTGGATAACCCAGCCTTGTGAGCGCCAACGAACCGATCAGACTCTGTTCCGCCTCCCGAGCCGCCACAGGAGCAGCAGCGTGCCCAAGACCAGCAGGTCCAGACAGAGATGCGCGGCAGCCAGCGCCTCTCGGGAAAGGGGCTGGAGAGTGGCCGCCAGAGGACCGAGGAAATCTGGCGCAGCAGCCTGGTCTGCCGCATGTTGCACCAGCCGTGTCAGGAGTCGGCGCTGCTGTTGAACCGTGTCCAGGGCGGCCCAGTGCAGACAGGCGAACAGGCTGAAGGCCAGCGCCCAGAGCGCCAGGAGAGCGGCGGCGGTTCGGGGCCGGTCAATGAGCCGGACGAGAACCGCAGAAAAAATCAGCAGCCCCAGGCCAACTCCGGCAAAGATGAACCAGAGTTGTCGGGCGGCTGCCGACTGCTGAAACACGAATCCGAGGATATTGTGGGCGGTAACGATAGCCGTCGGGTCGAGGCCGACTTGGAGCGGGTCGATATGCGGGTCTATGCCAAGATCGGTCGTGGAATTGCCGCCCTCGTCTACGAGGCGAAAGCTCTCCTGGCCGTGTGTTGGCAGCCCGTCTGACTCAGCGCCAGCGCTGCCGCCGGCACAGAGCGCTATTCCAACACACAGAATGAAAAACAGCGTCCGCACGAAAAGTATGCCCGGTCCTCGGTCCACGTGTCTGAAACCGCCCTGGTATTCTTCTCTATCTTTATTGCCAGGAACGGGCCAGGTGTTCCAGTTCCCTTACCCGGCTCCCCCCCAGAGCGTCCTTCGACTTCGCCCCTCCGGGGCTACGCTCAGGACGACCGGGGGGGGCCGCCGGTCCGTATTGATGGCGCAACCCTGGACATCTACGCTCAGGACGACCGGGGGGCCCCGTTCCCCCTGAGCGGAGCGAAGTCGAAGGGCTTGTCCGGGGCAGCGTCGGGCATCTGCTTGTCTGAGTATCTGAGATTTGTTATCCGTCCCTTCAACTCTTTCAGCCGGAGGCAGACATGGCTCAAACGCTTACAGAACTCTTACAAGATGCGCCCAAAAACTGGGGCCGCTGGGGTGCGGACGATGAACTCGGTTCTCTGAATTTTCTGACCCAGGCGGAAGTCTTGCGTGGGGTGCGGGCGGTCCAGAACGGCAAGGTCTTTACGCTCCAGGTACGCATGTGTCATCCCGACGGCGACCCCGGCTATAAGGGGCGCAGCCAACCGAGCCGGATGATGGTCATGGACAAGGGCCACTATCTGAGCGGGAAAGCCCAGCCGTTTCCGGGCGGGATTGAGTATGCCGATGACGTCATGCTGACCAATCTTCAGGCCACGACGCAGTATGACGCCTTGGGCCACGTCTGGTTCGACGACAAACTCTATAACGGCTATGACGCCAGCACGACTATGGGGGGCGGACTCAGCAAAGACAGCATTCTGCCCGTAGCGGAACGTGGCGTGGTCGGTCGCGGCGTGTTGCTTGATGTGGCCCGCTACAAAAACCTGCCCTACCTGCCGGCCGGATATGGCATCAGTCTGGACGAGTTGCAGCGGACGGCCGAGCAGCAAAAATTGGCCATTGAAAAGCACGATATCCTCCTGATTCGGACCGGCTGGCTGAATCGCTTTTTTACTGAAGGGCCGGCGGCCTATTATGGTGAAAACGCAACGGATGATTCGCCCGATACGGCTGTCCAGGCCATGAGTGAGCCGGGGATTGCGTACAGTCCCGAGTTGGTGAACTGGTTCCACGCAATGGAGATTCCCAGCCTGGGCAGCGATACCCTGGCCAGCGAACAAACGTCCCACCCCGAGTCCGGCTGTTTTGTGCCGCTCCACGCCGCGCTGATGCGCAATCTCGGCGTCCTGTTCAGCGAGATCAACTGGCTCGAAGACCTGGCCGCCGATTGTGCGGAAGACGGACAGTATGCGTTTCTGTACGCCTGTACGCCGCTCAAGATTGTCGGCGCTGCCGGCTCGCCGATTAACCCGATTGTGGTGAAGTGAGGCCGGGCGCGGGCGAGATGCCCGCGCTCCCGGAGCAGGACTTAGAGCCCTTGCAGAATTTTGGCGCGTTTGTCCGCGTACTCGGCATCGGTCAAATAGCCGCGCTCGTGCAGGCGTTCAATCTCCTGCAGGCGTTCTTCGGTCGCGACATACTGCACCGCCAGCCCTGACGCAGACGCGTGGCCGTCCGGGCGCGCTTTGTAGCGGGCTTTGATAATCGCATCGACCTGACTGCCGTATTTGCGTATCGCATTGGCGCTGAGCTTGTTGAACAGACGGGTCTTGCTGGTGCTCTCCTCGTCGGCGTCTCGAATAAGGGACAGCGGCGCGTCCCAGATTTTCTGGGAGAGCGTTTTTTCGTTACGCTGCACACTTGACCGGACTTTCCCCAGTTTCCGGTAGGGCCGCATTGGCGTCCCGGCCGTGACCACCACATCGGCCGCAGACTTTTTATCGGAATAGTCACGCTCCCCCCTCACCGCTGGTGTCTGTGCTACCTGCGTGGGTGGCGCATAATAGGTCGTCACGTTGGCCTTGAGCGGCGCCAGTAACGGCTCGGGTAGCGTAGCAACGCCGGAGCCAACCCGCACGATGCTGCCCCTATCGGCATTGCTTTCGATAAAGACGTTCTGCTCTGACTTGCCGAGCGGTTTGTCCGGGTCACGGATAGTCACGACCCAGCGATCGTCATTTTCAACCGCCCGTTGCTTGGGCACCCAGCCCTCGTCCTTGGCCGTCTTGATGAGCAGGGCGGCCAGTTGTTGCGGCGGTACTGAAAAATGGGCGGTTTGCGAGTCCGCATCGACTTTCCCCTCTTCTGCGAGTGGGGCGGTTGAAGCCGATTTGTCGGGACCGGAGAGTTTTGGAATAAGACTCTTGCTGCATGCCGGCAGACTCAGGAGGAGTAGCGAGAGACACACATAAAGCACAGCCATGCACATCATCCTTTCTCGTTTTTATTTGCAGTCGGTTTTCGCTCCATGTTTCCACTCCATCTGTCTTGTGGGGTGGTGAAAGCGTAGTCCCGATTGTAAGCCAAGTCGAGCGGGGGGACAACTCGGTCTGTCGGCAAAGTGGCCAGCGGACACGCCCGGGGCTCTGCCATCCCGCCATAGCCGCGCCCATGACCGTAATGCTATGGTGCGGCAGAACGATGAGACTGGAAGGAGACGCGTCGTGAGCCAGCATATCAATCGACAGTGGCGTTTGGCCTGCCGCCCACAGGGCATGGTCAAGGAATCGGACTTTGCCTATCACGAAGCTGAGAGGCCGCAGCTTGAGGACGGTCAGTTTCTGGTCCGTAATCTGTACCTCGCCTTCGAGCCGGCCATGCGTGGCTGGATTGAGGACCGCAAGAGCTATATCCCGCCGGTCCAGATTGGTGAGGTCATGCGGGCCCTGAGCGTGGGCCAAGTTGTTGAGTCACGCCATCCGAATTTTCGGCCGGGTGAGTGTGTGCAGGGCGGCTTTGGCTGGCAGGAGTATGCGGCCGCCAGTGAACGAGGCGGTCTGATGCCGCCGACAAAGATTCCGGCTGACGCTTCGTTGACCTGGCCGTTGGGCGTCCTCGGGGTGACGGGTCTGACCGCATATTTCGGTATCCTGGATGTCGGGCAGCCCAAAGCTGGCGAGACCTGTGTGGTATCGGGCGCGGCTGGAGCGACCGGTTCGGTTGCCGGACAGATTGCCAAGCTCAAGGGCTGCCGGGTCATCGGGATTGCCGGCGGACCGGAAAAATGCCGCTGGCTGACCGAAGAGGCCCACTATGACGCGGCCATCGATTACAAGGCCGAAGACGTGGAAGAGCGGCTCAGCGCGTTATGCCCGGACGGTATTCATCTGTATTTTGATAATATTGGGGGGGACATCCTGGATGCGGCGCTGGCGCATATTGCGCTCAACGCGCGTGTGGTGCTGTGTGGCGGGATTTCGCGCTACAACGAAGCGACACCGCCGCCCGGACCGAAAAACTATATGAATCTGGTGATCCAGCGGGCGCGGATGGAGGGTTTTATTGTCATCGACTATGCCGCCCGGTTTGGGCCGGCGGCCCAGGAGCTGACGGAGTGGATTGCCAGCGGCCAGTTGACCTTTCAAGAGGACATTCAAGAGGGCTTTGAGAACGCGCCGCGCACGTTCCTGCGGCTGTTTGAGGGCAAGAATCAGGGCAAGCAATTGTTGAAAATCGCCGCGCCGTCATTGGACCGCTTGTAAACTCGCCTCAGGGTCTTCAGACGGCAAATACCTGCTCCGGCCCCTTGGGGATAATGCCGCTCGGGTTCACTTTCCGAATGGTATAATACGTCCGTTTGATGTGCTCGAAGTTGACCGTCTCGGCCACGCCGGGCAGGTCGTACAGCCGTTTGAGATAGGGCGACAGATTGGGATAGTCGATAATGCGGCGAAGATTGCACTTGAAGAGGCCGTAATAGGCGATGTCAAAACGAATCAGGGTCACAAACGCCCGCCAATCCGTCTCGGTGAGCCGCTCGCCAAGGAGATAGGGCTGTCCCTCCAGCCGGCGCTCCAACTCGTCCAGGCAGGTGAATACATCGGTCACGGCTGCCTCATACGCCTCTTGGCTCACGGCAAATCCAGTCCGGTAAACGCCGTTGTTGAGGCCCTCGTACAGCCGCTCGTTCAGGGCGTCAATCTCAGTCCGCAAGTCCACGGGATAAAAATCGACTGAGGCGTCCCCATAGGCGTCAAAGGCGGTGTTGAACATACGGATGATGTCAGCCGATTCATTGTTGACTATCGTGTTCCGCTGCTTGTCCCACAGCACCGGAACGGTCGGACGGCCGGTAAAGTGGGGGTCGGCGCGGGTGTAAAGTTCGTGGACGTAGCGGATATTGAACAGCGGGTCGGGAATGGAGCCTGGGTATTCACCAAAGCTATAGCCCTGGTCGGTGAATTCGGGGATGGCGATCGAAAGCGAGATGGCATCCTCCAGTTTTTTCAGCTTGCGGTAGAGCAGGGCACGGCAGGCCCACGGACAATTGTAGGCAATATACAGGTGATAGCGGCCCGGCTCCGCCTGAAAGCCGCGGTCTCCATTTGGACCGGCTGAGCCGTCCGGGGTGATCCAGTGCCGAAACGTCGATTCCTGCCGGACAAAGCGGCCCTGGGCGTCCGTCCGCTTTTTCATCTGCCAGTCGTCTTCCCATTTCCCGTCTACGAGCATGGAGTCCTCCTTTGCTGTTTGTAGTGGCTAGTGGCTAGTGGCTAGTGGCTAGTGGCTAGTGGGGAGGGACGGGGGTGGGGGCTGACCACTAACCACTGACCACTAATCACTAATCTACTCTCTTGCCACAACCTCGACCGGCTCCCCCACCGTAAGAGTGCCCGCTGTCCGATGAATAATGTTCTGTCCAAAATAGACTTTTGTGCCGACCCGCCGGTAGGTCGCCAGGGTGCGCAGCGGTTCGACGCTACGTTCGCCCGTCGCCTGGTCGATGGTGGTCACGGTACAGCGCTCACACAGTTTGGCGACATCAAAGGTGATGGTGTTAAGCTGCACCTGTTGCCAGCCGTCCTCGGCATATCGGTCGCAGCCGGTGACTACCAGATTGGGACGGAAACGGTTTATGGGCAGGGGGGTGTCGAGTCGCGCGTTGAGGTCGTCTAGGGACGCCTCTGAAACAAGCAACAGTGGATAGCCATCGGAGAAGCCGGTGAGTGCCGGCGTCTTTGCAGAGCGGGAGTTTACCCGACGCTCAAAGGAATCGGCCATTTTGACCAACCGGACGGATTCCCCCAACCAGTCGGAAAAGAACTGGGCGGCTGTGCCGCCTTGATCGACCGCTTCACACCAATCACGCCACACCCGCACGCGGCGTATTGGTCCGACAAGGCCCGTCGTTGGCACCGAGACGGCCTGCCCCTCGGGGGTTGTGAGGCGTAGCGTGTCAACCTCAAGCTGGGGAGTGATCAGGGCCAGGCGGGGATGCTCACGTTGGGTTACGAACTCGTCGTGCCCATCAACGATCATCCAGCCGCGGTCGTACTGGAGGCCGCGCGCGTCGAGGATGGCCCGTGCGCGGCGGATACCCGCGCACGATTTCACGGGATAGATATAAAGCGCGGCCACCGTAATCATGTCGCTTCTATGCCTGCGGCGGGGTGGGTGCGGCAAACACGTTTTTCTCAAAGGCGTCCGCGGCGCGTAAAACGGTGGCGTCATCCCCGTGCCGGCCAATCAGCATCATGCCCACCGGCAAGCCGGCCGAGACCGCGCAGGGAGCTGTCAGCGCGGGATGGCCGGTCACGTCGAACGGACAGGTATTGTGCAGCATTTCGAGCGCACGCTGTACATACTCTTCGCGACTGGCGTCAGGTCCGGGAATTTCAGTCGCTTTCATTGGTAGGGTGGGCATGAGCAGCAGGTCGTGGGCTTGCAGGGCCGTATCGTAGGCCACCCTCAGAGAGCGGGCCAGGTTCTGGGCCTTGGCATAATAATGGCCGTGATAGTGTTCCTGCATATAGCGACCGAGCAGGATGACCATTTTGACGGTTTCCGACAGGTCGTTCGGGCGGGTGAGCCGTCCGCGCGCCGCGGCATTGAGCAGGCTGGTGGTGTAATGCCCCTTCCAGTTCGTTCCCATGCCCCCGCCTTCGACCATCAGCAGGGTCGGGCCTTCGGTGGCAATGCTGTTCCAGACATGCCGGCCGTCGCGGTGCCAGGGCAGGGACACGGTTGTGACCGCAGCCCCGAGTTTCTCGAATGCCTGGGCCGCTTCCCGGACACTGGCGTCCACGTCCGGTTCTGACACGTCCCAGCCAAAACCCTCTTCCACAACGCCAATCCGTAGCCCGTTGACATCTCCGCTGAGGGCCTGGGTGTAGGCCCGGCCCTGAAGCCCTGCCTGCTGACGCGGGTCCAGTCCATCCGGACCGGCCAAGACCTCAAGCAGCAGAGCCGCATCCTGTACGCTGCGCGTCATCGGCCCGGTATGATCGAGCGTAATTTCAATGGGCATGATGCCGGTATACGGAACCAGGCCGTAGGTTGGTTTATGCCCGTAGATGCCGCACCACGAGGCCGGCATGCGAATCGAACCGCCCTGGTCGCCGCCAATCGCCATATCAACCACGCCAGCCGCGACCAGCGCCCCGCTGCCGCACGAAGAGCCGCCCGTTGTGCGGCTGTGGTTGTGCGGGTTGAGTACCGGACCGGTGGCATTGGTATGGCTGCCACCGGAGAAACACAGATTCTCACACACCGCCTTGCCCACAATATGGCCGCCGGCATCAAGAATGCGGGTCACAATGGTGGCGTCGATTTCCGGGGTGTAGCCTTCGAGGATATTGCTGCCGTTCATCATGGGGACGCCGGCGACACAGACGTTGTCCTTAATGGCCAGGGTTTTCCCCGCCAGCGGCCCTGAGGCTGCGCCTGTGATGTCCGTCCGCCAGTACCAGGCCCCGAGCGGATTATCTTCCGGCTGGGGCCGATAGCCGGGTGTCCGCGGATAGGAGACCGGCAGACTCGGCTCGGTGAGTTCATCCAGGCGGGCGTAGGACTCCAGGACCCCCCCCATGAGTCCCTGAAACGATTCCAGGTCGTCATCGGTCAGTTCCAAACCGTAGCCGGCTGCAATATCGGCGAGGTCATCAATGGTCGGGCGTTTGACTGCCATAGTCCGGGTCTCCTTCTCTCTGCTCGGTTTCGATCTCTCTCTCCATAGCATAGGGCCGACGGTCTGGAGAAGATGGAGCGGTGTTCTCGTTCCGGCGCAGCGTGCTATGTAGGACTATACGGAGCAGAGAGGATTGCCTGAACACTCTGCCGCTCTACAGCGTATGGCAGCCTTTATTCTTGATATTGGAGACCACGTGGCTCTTCGTGAAGGGTCCATTCTGGATTTAGGCGGAGGGTTTCGGGTTGAAGGGCCGGACGCGGGCGAGGTGATTGACATCTCGGTCGGTATGGACGTGGTCGCCATTCAATGGGAGCGGGCCCAGTTCCGTGGCTGGTATGATATTGAAACGCTGTCGCGCCTGGTCCGCGTTGACCCGCCTCAAGGGGCGGTGGTGCGCCTGTCCCAGGCTGAGATGCTGCGCTTTGCCTCAATCCAGGACTTGCTCATGCGATTGGGGTTTGAGGAAGATCAGGAACAGGCCTGTCTGCGGCATTCCCGGCAGGGCCATGTGGTTGAATTTGACCGTATGGCGGGCCAGTCAGTGCCCAGCTTTGTCTCCCAGGGAATCCGGGACGGTTGGCTGCGTTCTTATCTGAAGGAAAAAAGTGGAGCCGATGGGATTTGAACCCACGACCTCTAGAGTGCGATTCTAGCGCTCTCCCAACTGAGCTACGGCCCCACGGGATGACATCTGGCGCACGGCGGCGCGCCTCCCAACGCTAGCAGTCCCACCGGCTTTTGCAAGCAGGCTCATCATCGTCCGAAAGTCAGCCCAGGCCGACTGCCAGGTAGGTGAGGATGCTACGCAGGCCGGTGGCATCGAAACGGGCGTCGATGCGGGAGTGAAAATCAAAGTGGTAAAACCCGTCTTCGGACTTGGCCTCCGGCGGCGGGTTTTCGTCCCACGCGCCCTGCTCGCAGGCATTCCACAGGCTCTCGTCAACCGCATAACTTCCAGAGCGCGTATGCAGGGTCACACCGCGCAGCACACCCTTGTCGTCTAGCTTAGCCCGGACCCTAACATAGCTGCGGGCGGCCACCACGTCGTCAACCTGAAGATTGCGCTGCCGAATCAGGAGATGCTGAAACACGCGCTGGGCCACCCGGCGGACAAACGGCGCAAAGCGGCTCGCTTTGGTATTGAGAAAGGTGAGGTTGCCTTTCCGCACGTCGGGCAGATAGTCAAGGGTGCCGCGCGGTCCTGGCATAGTGAGGAAATTTTCGCGGGCCGGGGGTGGGGCCATAGCCAGGAGTTCATTGCCCGAGGGCGGGGTGCGCTGGACTTCTTCTTCATCTTCTGTCTCCCCGTCTGTTGACAGCCAGCCTTTTGCCAATACGTCATCCGGTCGCGCAAAGAGTTGGGGCTTGGCTTTCCGCGCCTTGGGGTCGCCTTGCAGTGGCGAACGCTTCTGCTTGGCATCCTTCAGCGCTTTTTCCAAAGGATTGTCAACCGGCGGTTTACGACTGCGGCCCGGTGTGTTGAGGGCAAGCTGGGTCGGCTCTTTCTGCGCAACTGTGTCGGCCTTGTCCGGTGTCTGTTGCTTTTTTTCTTCAGGCGGCTTGGTCAGCGGTGTCCCGACGGCGACGGTCTGCTCTTTGACCGCAGTATTCCGGTCGCTGAGAAAACGGGTCTTGTCCGGTACTTGATCGTTGACCTCATCTGGAACGCTGACGATCTGTTGCTCCGGGACAGCCGGAGGTGGCGGTTGTTCCTCTTGGGGTTGTTCTTCGGCTGGTTCCGGCTCCTGGACCTGAGGCGGCACCTGCGCGACTTGGGGCGGGGTGAACGCCTCGGGAGGCAACAGTTCAACCGCGGTCAATTGTTCCTGCGGCGGTGCTTCGGCGCGTTTGAAGTGGGGCCACAACAGGAGCAGGAGCAGATGGAGAAGGAGAGAGAACAGGAGGAAGCGCGCGAGCGGGTCGCGCTGTGCGGGAGGGGAAGGTGTTAAAACCGCAGCCGACATTTGAGGCATTCTAGCTGTCTCGAACACGGGCCGCAAGGAAACGCATATGCCTTGCCCGGCGGCGCGGGCCGGCTTATAGTGGGGACACCATGTTTGGTCTCGGTGTTGGCGAACTCGCTATTATTCTCATTATCGTCCTTATCATATTTGGGGCGGGGAAATTGCCGGAGATCGGCGAGGGCCTCGGCAAGGGCATACGCAGCTTTCGCAAAGCCGTGAAAACCTCCGACGAGATAGATGTCACGCCAGAGCAGGGAGCAGGCAAAGGAACTGACGAACAATCTTAAGAAGACCGTCCGAATTGGGCCGCGACAACACGGCTGCTGAATTCGACGATCCGGTCGGGCGGGTCGGTAAAAGCAATCAGAAAATCAACACCTTCTCCTGCCGCGACCCAGAACTGCTTGGGCGGCATCAGCCCCTGTAAGATATATACCTGCCGGCGGGTGAGACTTTCGAGCACTTCTGGCGCGGTCTCAGTTCCGCAGAAAATGAGCCGCTGGCCTAACACCGTACCGCTGTCGCTGAGCAGGGTGCCTTCGATTTGAATACGCTGTACCGGTGTATCGGCTTGATTCACCGCCCTGCCGGCAATGGCAAAGACCCGGTTTCCGTCTTTTGTGCGCCAAAAACCTCCCCGCATCTTTGTGAGGGCAATGTGCCGCGCGGAAGGGCGTTCAGCGTCGAGGAGGGGGCCAAGTACAGGGAGGTGAGAGAACACCACCGCAGTCTGCTCTATATATGAGGACGCGACAAAGGTAACGCCGGCGTATCCGGCGACGATCAGGCCGAGGAGCAGGATGGGCAACTGAGAGGAAAAAATTGTCCTGGGTGAGGCTGGAGCTGGGTGGGACGGCTGCTCAAGCCTGCCTCCGTCAGTATGGTCTTTATCGGAGAAAGGGGCCGCGGCTGACGGAAGCGTATCAGGCGCTCGCCGTGTGGCTGGGGTGAACTGCGTTGGTGTGGTGTGGCTCGTCCTCGGCCTTGCAGATTGTGCCGGTCTTGCGGAACCGGTTGCCTCTGCGGCTTCTGATTCTTCATCCGGGGCAAGAGCGGGCGCTGGGCTATCCGACCAGTCTTGATCGGCGGACAAATCAGCAGCAGATATCTGTGTCGAAAGCGTGTCGGAAGGGGACAAGGAGCCGGAAGACGTAAAGGCCGGGTCGTGGGCAGCAGCCTCGGGTGGCGCGCCTTCTGGATCAACACCGTGTTCTGGAAGGTGGTCTATTTGGACAAGAGGCGGGGTAAATTGAAAAACATGTCCGCAGTCTGGTTGCGAACATTCAAAAAACGTTGTCTCATCAACCGCCCCTGCCGCGTCGGTCCGATAACGAGTATGGCAGGAAGGGCATTCCACAATCACATCCCACCTCCTGTGATCCACCCCAAGTGTAGGCCCAAGTGGAGAAAAATCAACTGCGTTGACGGCCGGCTGGAGAAGAAACTATAATGGGGATGCGATCAGGGAGAGGGCAAAGAGGAGCGGTCTTTGATCATTCGTGCTACACTGCGCATGGCTTTCATCATCCTGCATACTGTGTTCTGGGGTGGTCCCGTTTATCTCTTCTCTTTTCTTGATCCATATGCCGAGCGCGCGGACCGCCTCATCCGCTTCTGGGCAAAAGGCAATCTGTGGGCGTGCGGTGTGTCTGTCCGTACACAGGGTCTGGATCGTCTGAATTCTCGCTCGGCCTATCTTTTTATGTCTAATCATCAAAGTCAGTTTGATATCCTGGCTCTCATAGCGGCGCTGGAAGATTTCCCCCTGCGTTGGGTGGCGAAGCAGGAACTGCGCAAAGTCCCCATCCTGGGCGCGTGTATGCAGCGAACCCATCAGATATTAGTCGACCGGGGAAGCCGGACCCAGGCCGTTGCCACCTTGCGTAAAGTCAAGGAACTCCTTGGCGCGCAGATCTCCGTCCTGTTTTTCCCTGAAGGGACGCGTGGGGAAGACGGTCGTCTCTTGCCGTTTAAGCCCGGAGGTTTTATGGCCGCAGTGGAGGCGGGGGTGCCGGTCGTCCCCGTCACGATTAACGGCAGCCGGTCGGTCCTCCCCCCTGGAGACTGGAAGGTCCGTTCTGGAGAAATTGAGATTATTTTTGGCACGCCTATTCCGATTCATCGAGACGGGACCAGAAAAGCGGCCCGCAGCGCCCTGCTGACGCAGGTTGAGACGGCGATTGCCGCCCGGCTGAAAATCGCCGCGTCCCCGCCGACGGCCGCCGGGAATCCGTCACCCCCGCCACAAGCCGGACAACCGGAAGGTCGGTATGAACCAGACGGCCGTGAGACCGCATACAGGGCCGCGCCATGAGTGACGGTCGCCTGCGTATTGTGCCATTAGGCGGCCTGGGCGAGATTGGGCTCAATCTGATGTTGATTGAGTACTATCCGGCTGGCTCTGCGGAAACCGTTGCGATCGCCATAGACTGCGGGCTGATGTTTCCGGAACAGGAGATGTTGGGGATAGATATCGTCATTCCCGACTTGAGCTATCTACGCACTCAGCATCATCTGCGCGCGGTGGTGTTGACACATGGACACGAGGATCATATTGGCGCTCTGCCGCATCTGCTCAAAGAGTTTCAGGTGCCGGTCTATGGGACGCCGTTCACCCTCGGCCTGGTGCGTGACAAGCTGCGTGAACATCATCTTGCCGAGGCGGTTCAACTGAACGAATTCCGGCCTCGGGAATCCTGGGAGATCGGTCCTTTTCGTCTTGAAGGGATTCATGTCACGCACAGTATTGTCGATGCCTCGGCTCTGGCCATTACCACGCCGCTCGGGACCATCATTCACACTGGAGATTTCCGGTTCGATCAGACGCCGATAGACGGGCAGCGGTCCGACCTGAGTCGTTTTGCCGAATGGGGAGAGCAAGGGGTGCTGCTCTTGATGTCCGACTCGACCAATGTTGAGCGCGCCGGCGCTACCCCGTCCGAACGAACCATCACCCGACCGCTTGAGGATATTATTGCCCACGCCCAGGGTAAAGTCCTGGTGGCAACTTTTGCCTCGCATATTCACCGCATACGCCAGGTTGTTGATGTGTCGGTCAAACAGGGACGCCAGGTTGGCGTTGTGGGCAGACGGCTGGTGAGCAATATTGACATTGCCGAGGAGACCGGGCACTTGCCGCTGCCCCAAGAGGCGCTGGTCGATATTGCGCGCGTACCGGACCTCGCTCCGCATACCGTGACCTTGCTCACAACCGGATCACAAGGCGAGCCTCTGTCGGCCTTATCCCGGATCGCGGTCGGAGATCACAAGCGGATACAGCTAGAGGCTGAGGATACCGTTATCCTCTCATCACGGGTTATTCCAGGCAACGAGCGGACCATTGCGCGGCTGATTGATCATCTCTCCCGCCGGGGAGCCGAGGTCTATTATGAGGCCATTGCCTGTGTGCATGTGTCCGGCCATGCGGCCCAGGACGAATTGCGTTTGATGCTCAACCTGGTGCGCCCACAGTACTTCGTGCCCATACACGGGGAGTATCGTTTCCTGGCGCGGCACTGTGGGTTGGCCCGAGAGGTTGGAGTGGATCCCAATAATGTCTTTCTGCTCGAAGATGGACAGGTCTTAGAGATACAGGCCGGGGACGCGCGCCTGACCGGGTCGGTTCCCGCCGGCCGGGTGTTTGTTGATGGGCTGGCCGGAATCGAAGCGGAAGTCCTGCGTGACCGCCGACACGTGGCAGAGGACGGCCTGGTTGTCGCCATCGTCGGGCTGGAGCAACAGACCGGGGATCTCTTGAGCGGCCCCGATTTGCTCTCGCGGGGCTTTCTGCCGTCAACAAACGGAGACGGATATGCTGCCGCCAAAGAGGCGGTTCGCGCGATGCTTGATGAGCTGCCGGCCGAGTCCCGGACTGATAGTGGCGTGGTAAAGGAACAGGTTCGGCTGGCCTTGCGGCGATATTTTCGCAAGACACTGGGGCGTCGGCCTGTCGTCTTGCCGTTTGTCATGGAGATGTAGATGTGGGGAGGGTGGAATGGCAGTCAGGAAAAATTCGCGCCGGCAAGACAAAGACGCCGAGCAGAAGCGCGGCACTGTTCAAGAGCGCCCCGTTTCTCAGGAACGCTCCGTTCTGGGCGAGGGGATGGGTGTGCTGTGTGTGACGCTCACTGTTTTTTTGGGGCTCGCTTTTTTTTCGTATCAACCTGACGCTGCGGACAGCAACCAGGTCGGCCGGGCCGGGCACCTGGTTGCCCACGTTTTGTGCCGGGCATTCGGCCTGACAGCGTATCTATTTCCGGCGCTCTTGCTCTACGCTCTGGCCCTCCGTTTTCACTGGCTGCGGTGTGCCGCCCCATTTGTCCAGGGTATCTCGCTTGTTGTCTTTACTCTGGCGGCTTCAGCCTTTCTGGCCCTCTGGTTCGATGGACAGCCGGTCTTCCAGGCCGGAGGATGGGTGGGGAGTTTCCTGGCTCTGCATCTGCGTCAAGCTGGGAATCTTGTCGGGGCCTACTTACTCTTGTCTCCCGTTTTGCTGGTCTCGTTTATGGGCATGACCCAGCTCTCCCTGGCGAAAGTGGGGAGTGGGCTGGTTGCGGGCGGAGGCGCTCTCGGGCAGTTTGGCTGGTCTCGACTGCGGACTCTCTCAGGGCAGGTCGCGGGCCAGCTCTCAAGCCGGCTGGAACAGGTGGCGACACGCTGGGCCGCCCGACGAACGGAGCGACAGACACTGCCGTCCGAACCGGTATTCTGTGGAGGAGAAGAGGCCGAAGTCCAGACGCTCAAAAAAGCGTCGTCGCCGTCTCGTCCGCTGCCAGAGAAAAAAACGCGTCAGCCGGCGCAACAATCTGAAACGATACCGCCAGACGCTCTTGATGAGCCGGAAGAGAGTAAGCCGCCTATTATTCTTAGTCGCCCACCCACAGCGACGGAGGACGAGCCGGCCCCGTCGGCGTCGCCTCCAAGCCCGACCGGCGGCGCGGACAATAGACCGTACGCCTTGCCCACCCTGGCCCTGCTTGATCCGCCCGTCCGTTTAGCGGTGAAGGTCGATGAAGACGCACTACACGCCAGCTCGCAGATATTGGAAAACAAGCTCGGTGATTTTGGCGTTTCCGGCAGCGTGGTCGCCGTGCGGCCCGGCCCGGTCATTACGACCTATGAGTTTGAACCGGCGCCGGGGGTCAAGGTCAATCGTGTCGTGTCATTAGCCGATGATCTGCAAATGGCCTTACGCGCCGTGTCCGTCCGCATCCTGGCCCCCATTCCGGGCAAAGCCGTCGTGGGCATCGAGGTCTCTAACCCCAAGCGCGAGAAGGTGTGTCTCCGCGAGATTCTCGATAGTGGCGTCTGCCGCCAGACCGAGTCGCCTCTGGCGCTGGCCTTAGGCAAAGACACGGTTGGCAACCCTGTGGTGACGGACCTGGCGCGGATGCCCCATCTGCTGGTAGCCGGGGCAACCGGAACCGGGAAGTCCGTCTCGCTCAACGTGATGATTATGAGTATTCTGGCCCGAGCGACGCCGCGCGATGTGCGTTTTGTTATGATTGACCCGAAAATGCTGGAACTCTCCTTATACGAGGGCCTGCCGCACCAACTGTCGCATGTCATTACCAATCCCAAGGAGGCTGGGGTCGCTCTCCAGGAAATCGTGCGGCGCATGGAATACCGCTACAAGCTGCTCAAGGACAAAGGCGTGCGGAATATTGCGGCCTATAACCGCGCCCTTGAAACCGGGGAAACGGACACCGACGGGATTATCAAGCTGACCGAGGTTGTCCACGACGACGAAGACGAACTGACCGCCGCGCACCCGCGACCGCAGTCCAAGGCTCAGCTTGAGCTCAACCATCAACGCCTGCCCTATCTGATTGTCCTGGTGGATGAACTGGCCGATCTGATGTTGACGGTCGGTCGGGAAATCGAGGAGCCGATTACCCGGCTGGCCCAGATGGGGCGCGCGGCTGGCATTCATCTGATTCTGGCAACCCAGCGACCGTCCGTTGATGTGATCACGGGATTGATTAAAGCGAACTTTCCCGCCCGCGTTTCCTTTCAAGTCTCCTCTCGTATTGACTCCCGGACAATCCTGGACGCCGTCGGCGCCGAGCGTCTGCTGGGCGATGGCGATATGCTGTTCCTCCCGCCGGGCAGCGCCAAATCCCAGCGTATCCACGGTGCCTTTGTATCAGAACCCGAGATCAGAAAGTTCGCCGTGGCGATTAAGAAGCAGGGCAAGCCGGTTTTCGACGAGGAACTGGTTACGGCGCTCGAATCGGCGCGGACGCAGAAGGGGGCCGGTCCGCACGAAGAAGAGGATTATGACGAAATGTATGAACAGGCCCGCGACCTGGTGATGGAAAGTCGCCAGGCCTCCATCTCCTGGCTGCAACGCCGCTTGCGCGTCGGCTATAACCGGGCTGCGCGCATGATTGAACGGATGGAGCGCGAAGGTCTCATCGCGCCTGCCGGCGAAGCCGGGAAGCCGCGTGAGGTTCTTGTGCCGGCCCAGGCCGAGGCCGAGTAGACTGGAGACAGTTGGCTGGACTCTCCTTCTTTCCGCCAACCAGTACCAGGCTTTGCGTTGGCTCTCATTCTGTGCGAAGACCGTCCATGCGCTTTTTCAGGACCAGTCTGCTCTTCTTCCTGATGGTCTTGCCTGTGGGCTATTTTTTTGCCGCTCCCGCGGCCGAGGAGCCCCAGGGACAAGCTGCCGACAGGAGAGCGCCGAGCGAGACAACCGCGAGCGCAACGCTTGTGGCCCGTCTCCAGGCGCGTTACGACGAAACCGCCGGCTTCCGGGCCGACTTTGTCCAGGAGGTCTCCTCGGCCACACTGGGCCAGACACTCACATCTCGCGGCCAGGTGTTCTTCAAGAAACCGGGCCGGATGCGTTGGGAATTTACGGACCCGCGGCAACTTCTGATTGCCGATGGCAGCGCGCTCTGGCTGTATCAACCCTCGGAGCGGCAAGTGATAAAGACGCCTTTTCAGTACGCCTTCAGCTCGCAGACGCCGATCTCGTTTCTCACCGGAGTCGGGCGCCTGGAAGAAGATTTCTCCATCATGCCTCAAGGGGAGAGCCGCAGCGTGCACCGGCTGCGGCTCACGCCCAAGCAAGCGGCTGAGGCCGTGGGTCTGTTGGATATCGAGGTGAGTAAAGAGACGTTCGATATCCTCCAGGCCCTGATTACTGACCCGCTGGGCAATACCACGCGGGTATCCTTTACGAATATCGACCGTGAAACGGCGCTGGGCGACGATCTCTTCAGGTTCGAGTTGCCACCGGGGATTGATCTGGTTGAACCATTGCCGGGTCGGTGAACGCCGCGCCACGGCCTGCCCGGCGCCTTGCGTGTGGGCTGAGATGATGCCAAGAACAGAGAATCGCTAAAACACAGGCATACGGAGGAGAGCTATGGAATCGCTCCGAGGAAAAGTCGCCATTGTAGGGGCAGCCGATACCGAGGTTGGTGTCGTGCCCCAACTGAGCGCCACCCAACTCTACGTCAACGCGGCCAAACGAGCGCTGGAAGACGCCGGCATCACCAAGGATGAGGTCGATGGGTTGATTACCTGCAATTCGTTTGTCGAGCCCTATATGTATCATGCCGAGATGATCGCCGAGTATATGCAAATCTTCCCGCGCTACTGTCTCAACGTGGCCACGGGCGGCGGGACGACCCTGGCAATTCTGCATCACGCCGCCGCGGCTATTGCCAGTGGCATGTGCCACACAGTGCTCATCACTATGGCGGACAATATGCTGTCCGGCCTCTCCCGGGACCGGGCGATTGAAGCCATGTCAACGGCCGGACACGCCCAGTTTGAACGCCCCTACGGTCCCCCCATCCCGGCGTTTTACGCTCTGATTGCACAGGCGCATATGCACGCCTATGGAACCACTGGCGAGCAATTGGCCGCGGTGGCGGTGGCCTGTCGGAGACATGCCTCAATGAATCCGGCCGCGCAGATGCGCGACCCGATTACGGTTGACGATGTTGTCAACTCAAGGATGATTGCCTCGCCCCTGCACCTGCTGGACTGCTCGCTGGTGTCCGACGGTGGAGCGGCTCTTATTCTCACCTCAGCCGAACGCGCCAGGGATTTCCCACATCCTCCCGTCTATATGCTGGGGGTCGGGGAGGGGCATTCGCACGAACACATCAGCCAAGCCCGCGACCTGACCACATCCGCGGCAAAAGAGGCTGGCGAGCGGGCCTATGCCATGGCCGGGCTGGGGCCAAAAGACATTGACGTGGCTGAGCTGTACGACTGCTTTACCCCGGTCGTGGTCATTGAGCTGGAAGACTTGGGTTTTTGTCCCAAGGGAGAAGGCGGGCGTTTTGTTGAGGATGGCCGGATTGAGTTGGGGGGTGAGCTCCCGGTGAATACGCATGGTGGGCTGATGTCGCACTGTCACCCTGGGCATCCCGGCTCAATGTTTTCGGTAACGGAAGCGGTCTTCCAGCTGCGCGGCATATGCGGCCCGCGTCAGGTCAAAGATGCCAACATCGCTTTTGTCCATGCGCAGGGGGGCATTATGTCCACTCACTGCTCCATGATTCTTGGGAAGGAGGTGGGCTGATGACAACGTCAATAGCAAAGGCCCCAGCAAAGGCCCTGCCTGTTCCAACCGGCGAAACGCAACCGTTCTGGGACGGCTGTCGGAATCATGAGTTGCGCATACAGCAGTGTAGCGCCTGTGGCCACTACCAATTTTATCCGCGCCTGTATTGTACGGCCTGCATGAGCGAGCAAGTCGAATGGGTGCGGGCGTCCGGCCGCGGAACAGTATTATCGTTTACCGTTGTCTACCGTCCGGTGACCAAAGCGTTTGCCGAGGAGGTACCCTATGTCGTGGCGCTTGTCACCCTGGAGGAAGGTCCACAACTGATGAGCAATATTATCGAGTGTGACCCTGAGCAAGTGGCGATTGGCATGCCGGTCGAGAGCGTTTTTGAGGACTGGTCCGAGGACATAGCGGTGCTCAAGTTCCGACCGGTCCTGGCATAAGGGCAGAGATTGTACATGCACTACGACATCATTATTCGGAACGGAACGATTATCGATGGCACTGGTCAACCCGGCGCGCAGGCAGACATAGGAGTCCAGGGCGATCGGATCGTCGCTGTTGGCAGCCTGAGTGGTGATGCCGGCCAGGCGATTGACGCAACGGGCCATGTGGTTGCCCCTGGTTTTATCGATGTCCACTCCCACGATGACTTTGCTCTGCTTGATCGTCCGCTGTGCGACTTCAAGATTCTGCAGGGTGTCACGACTGAGGTCATAGGCAACTGCGGCTTTGGGGCCGCCCCGGCAAATGATGCCTATCGCCACTTCTTACGGAGCTTTGGGCCGCTCTTGTTCGGTCCGCTGGGCGACTTTTCGTGGGAGACAACGGCTGAGTTTTATCATGCGCTCGAATCCCGACCAGCCGCCGTCAATGTGGCCTGTCTCATTCCTCACGCAGCCGTTCGGTACGGAGCGCTATCTGATGAGGAGCGGGAGCCGGCCGCTCGGGATATTGGGCGCATGCAGGCCCTTGTCCAAGAAGGGCTGGAGGCCGGGGCGGCTGGCATGTCAACCGGCCTGTTCTACGCGCCTGGCCGTTATGCTCAGACAGCAGAAGTGATTGCCCTGGCAAAAGTCGTGGCCGAATACAATGGTGTCTATGCGACGCATATGCGCGATGAAGCCGATCATCTGCTCGACTCCATTCAGGAAACGATCCGCATTGGTGAAGAGTCAGGCGCGCGGGTCCAAATCTCCCATCACAAAGCGATGGGCCGAAAGAATTGGGGCAAAGTGCAAGACTCTTTGGTTCTGATTGAGCAGGCGCGGGCGCGCGGTCTCGATATTTCCTCTGACGCCTATCCGTATACAGCGGGCAGTACGACGCTGGCGGCGCTCGTCCAGGGGGGGGTGATTGAACGCGCCGCTCCGCGCGATGTCTTGATTGCCTCAACGCCCGTCCAGCATGAATATGAAGGCAAGACCTTGGAAGACATTTGCCAACTGACGGGAAAGTCCCTCCAGCAGACTGTGGCTGAGCTTATTGCCGGAGAAGGAGAAAGTACGGTCGCTGTTATTTTTGGGATGGATGAGACAGATGTCCGTCGCGTATTAGCCCACCCCACAACCATGATCGGCTCTGATGGCATTCCGTCTGTTGCGGGTAAGCCGCATCCTCGTCTGTACGGCACGTTTGCCTGTGTCCTGGGGAAATACGTCCGGGACGCACGGCTGCTGACGCTAGAAGAAGCGGTTCATCGGATGACTGGCTTCCCCGCACAAAAATTCCGTCTTCGAGACCGTGGCCTCATTTGTGACGGTTCCTATGCTGACCTTGTTATCTTTGATCCCCAGACGGTTGCCGATGTTGGGACCTATCAAGAACCGCGCCGTCATCCTTCCGGCATTCACTCGGTTATTGTGAACGGGACAGTCACCATAGAGCAGGGACGCCACCGCGGGGTCTGCAACGGACGCCTCCTCCGGCATTATGCTGCCGGAGTGTGAAAACGAAAGTGGAGAACCGGAGTGTCTTTATATCATGTCCTCTGACACCGGCCGAAAACCCTCCAGTTCGGATAGGCGACCCTGTCGCAAAACGTGTACGACCCACTGATGCCCCTCCTGCGCCTCTTGGCGCTCCCGCCATTGCAGCCCGTATACGGCCTGGGCTTCCTCGGCAACTTCCTGGTCTGCTGCGTGCACGGCATACACCGCGGTTCCAAACTGCATGCCTCCCTGCTTCTTTGCCTGGCGAACGAGATAGGGGGGGTAGCGCTGCGTTGACACCACATAATGCTGAGCGTCGTGGGCGACCTGCTCTTCCCACCCAGCCGGCCGCCACATGGGACTAAAACCGTAATACCAGCCCAGCAGGCCACTGACGAACAGAAGCGCGAGGCTGCCGAGAACCATGACTGCCCCAAACGGAGAATGATACAGCCAGGCGAGGCCACCGAAAAATAAGCCGGCGAGTCCGGTGACCACACCGGTATGAGCAAGAATGGTAATGAGTCGCACTCGGAATGTCCTTTCCCCACGGGAAGCGCGTATCGGCGAGGTTCGGGTGTAGCGTGTTTTTTTGTCCCCGGCCACTCCCCGCATGGCATCCGGCTGTAATGAGAAAAGCTGAAAGTCCAATTATTGCGGGGCCTTACTGTATCAGGGCGGATACGCTAACAGGGTGTTCGCGCGTTTACTCGCCCCCGGAAATATGTTACCCCTACCCATAAGTCTTACGCCGGGAGGAGGCGGTCATGTCCGGCCATTCCAAATGGAGCACAATTAAGCATAAGAAGGCGGTCAAGGATGCCCGTCGGGGCAAGATGTTCACAAAATTGATTAAAGACCTCTCGATTGCGGCCCGGATGGGTGGGAGCGACCCGGCCGCAAACCCCCGCTTACGCACGGCCATCGCCACGGCAAAAGCGGCCAGTATGCCGGGAGATACGATAGACCGGGCGGTGAAAAAAGGCGCCGGAGAGCTTGAGGGCGTCAGCTATGAAGAGGTGACCTACGAGGGGCATGCGCCAGGCGGGGCGGCCATTCTGCTCCAGACGCTGACGGACAATAAAAAGCGAACGGTTTCTGAAGTGCGCCATCTGTTCACCAAAAATGGTGGGAGTTTAGGCCAGCCCAATTCCGTTGCGTGGATGTTCACCCACAAGGGTATTATTACCATAGAAAAAGATCAGGCTGAGGAAGATCAAATTATGGAAATCGCCCTTGACGCCGGAGCGGAAGATGTCACAACGGGCGATGATATGTTTGAGATTGTGACAGCGCCTGCCGGTCTCGAAGACGTGCGGCAGGCGCTCGAAAACGCCGATATCGGGACGGTATCGGTTGAGGCGACAATGGTGCCCCAAAACACGGTCAGTCTCTCCGGCAAGGAGGCCGAACAAACCTTACGTCTGCTCGACGCACTCCAGGAACTCGACGATGTGCAAACCGTTTCCGCTAATGTAGAAATTGCTGAAGAGGAGATGGAACGGCTCAGTGCGGCCTGAGGAAGGGGGAAAGCATCGACTCTCGCAACGCCCAGGCTCCATTGCGTGTGTTGGGGATAGACCCTGGCACCCTGCGGACCGGCTGGGGTGTCATTGAGAAGACGCGCCGGACGTTGACCTTTTGTGCCGGCGATGTCGTCTCCGTCAAAGGCTTCCGCTCCCTGCCTGAACGCCTGCGTCTCATCTACGCAGAACTTGTTGTGGTGATTGACCGCTGGACTCCCCACGTCTTGAGTCTTGAAAAAGCCTTTGTGGCGCATAACGTCCAGAGCGCTCTGCGCCTCGGCGAGGCGCGGGGTGTGGTGCTTCTGGCCGCCGCCCAAGCCGGTCTGCGGATTGCCGAGTATAATCCGACGGAAATCAAAACGGCGGTGGCCGGGTATGGCCGGGCAGGAAAAATGCAGGTCCAAAAAGCGGTTTTTTCCCAACTGCGCCATCCAGACGGAGAAGCCGGGGTCTTTCCGTCAAGCCAGGATGCAACGGATGCGCTCGCGGCAGCCATTTGTTACTGCAGCGCCGCCCGTATGCCCGATATGCTCCGCCAGGTCGGCGCTCCGCCGCGGCGGTCTGGGGGCAGGAAGGCTCGCTCTTTGCGCGACGTCTTTACTGAACAGACGGTCGCTCAGATGCTTGCAGCAGATCAGAAAAAGCATCGGTAACAGCTCGCACGGCAACAGATTATGATTGCGCGCCTCCACGGAGTGCTTCACGAAAAGACCCCTGAGCAGCTCATTGTCGACGTTGGCGGAGTCGGCTATCAGGTGTTGGTGTCGTTGCAAACCTTCTATCATCTACCGGGAGTAGGGGAACGGGTCAGTTTGCTCATCCATACGCATGCGCGAGAAGACGCTCTCCAGTTGTTCGGCTTTCTGGAAGAAAAGGAAAAAACCTATTTTCTGCTGCTGCGTAGCGTGAGTGGCATTGGCCCGCGCCTGGCCCTGAATATCCTGTCGGGCATTCCAGTGAATGAGCTTGAGAGCGCGCTTCATGCGCGCGACGTGACTCGCCTGGTTGCGACTCCGGGTGTTGGAAAAAAGACGGCTGAACGTCTGGTTGTCGAACTCCAGGAGAAAGTCGGCGCGAGTGAACAGGAGAATGGCCTGCCAGCGGCAATGCCCAGTCCACTCTCGACTGAAGCGACCTCTGCTCTGGTGAATCTGGGCTATCGGCAGGCGCAAGCCGAGAAGACGGTGCGCGCGGTTGTCCGGGATGGGCACACGGCTATTGCCGACGTGATCCGAGAATCGTTACGGAGGCTCAGCACATGAGCCGCGCCGCGAGAGACGGGCCAAAAGAGACGCCCGACAATCCGGCTAGTCCGGGGCGCGACGTGCTGAATCCCCAAGCGTCGTCGTTGGATGCTCTGTCGGACGGTGACGCTGCCTGGCCTGACGAGCCACGTGTCGAGGGTTCGCTCCGCCCGCGCAGCCTTGAAGAATACATTGGACAGGAAGGGACAAAACAGAATCTGGCGATCGCGATTGAAGCCGCCAAACAGCGGGCTGATGTTCTTGACCATCTGCTCTTCTGTGGGCCGCCCGGATTGGGAAAAACATCCCTGGCGCATATTATTGCGCGGGAAATGGATGGAACGATTCGGGCCACCACCGGCCCGGTGGTTGAACGGCCCGGCGACCTGGCCGCTATTCTGACCAACCTGGAAGAAGGGGATGTGCTCTTCATTGACGAGATCCATCGACTCAATCACGTGGTTGAGGAATTTCTGTATCCGGCAATGGAGGACTTTGAACTTGACCTCGTCGTCGGCCAGGGCCCTTCAGCGCGCACGGTAAAGTTGCCACTCAAGCACTTCACTTTAGTCGGTGCCACTACCCGCGCCGGGCTGTTAACCTCACCGCTGCGCGATCGTTTTGGGTCAACGTTTCGACTGGATTTTTACCAGGTGTCCGAGTTGGAACAGATCATTCGTCGGTCGGCCTCAATTCTGGAGGTTGAGACCGATGCGGGTGGAACCGCGGAAATCGCGCGTCGCTCACGGGGAACGCCGCGGATTGCCAATCGTTTACTCCGACGGGTACGGGACTATGCCCAAGTGAAGAAAGAGCCGGTGGTGACGCAAGAAGTGGCGCATGTCGCCCTGACGCTGGTTGAAGTGGATGCGGCCGGATTTGATAAAATGGACCTGGCGATTCTGCGCACGATTATCGAGAAATTCAACGGTGGGCCGGTCGGTGTCGAGACCATAGCGGCAGCCCTTGGCGAAGAGAAGAACACCATTGAAGACGTATATGAGCCGTATCTCTTGCAAGAAGGGTTTTTGCAGCGCACGCCGCGGGGACGGGTGGCCACCCTCAAGGCGTACCAGCATTTGCAGATTGACCAGCCTCGGAAAAAAGAGCAGGGCGATTTGTTCTGACGAGAACGGCCAAAATGGATGATGGTGGAACGTTGATGATGGTGGTATATCCCCGGTGTCTTTGCTGCTGATAGGAGCGGACGAGTGAGTATGGAAGCCTCGGTCCACGACAATCGCTCGGAGGAGCACAAACGCCGCCTGTTCTGGGAGGGGTTGGTCATCCTCGCCGCGGGGCTAGGTGTCTTTTTATTCGCCTTTCTCCAGAGCCGCTCGCCACAGCTCAGCGACAGCGACAGCCTGATCGGCAACCTTACTTTTATTCTGCTGATCAATCTCAATATCATTCTGCTTGTTTTGCTCGTTTTCCTGGTTGGGCGGAACCTGCTGAAGCTGTTTTACGAGCGCCGTCGAAAGCTGCCCGGCGCGCACCTCCGCTCTCGACTCGTCCTCGCTTTTTTAGGCATTTCCCTTTTCCCGGCAGTACTCCTGTTCTTTATCGGGGTCGGCTTTATGACGCAGTCGATCGAGAATTGGTTCGCCTTACGTGTTGAGCGCTCGTTGAGCAGCGCGCTTGAGGTCGTTGATGGGGTCTATGCCCGTCTTACGGATGAGACCCTCACCCACGCGCGGGCAATCGCCCGGACGATTATCTCCCAGGAACTCCTTGAGCCGACGCACTACGAGCGCTTGCAGGCCCGCATGAACAACGAGCGGCGCGAACGTGGGCTGACCCAGCTCGTCGTGTACTCCGCTGCGCTCACCCTTGTGGCCCATGCGCCGGAGACGAGCGGGGCGTTGACGGCTCCCCAACTCAGCGAGGCTCTCTTGGAACAAGTCCGGTCTGAGCTCGAAGAGGTCCAGCAAATCGTGACGCTGGAGCAGGCCGAGTTGGTGTACGGAGGGGTTCCCGTCATCATAGGAGAACACCTCGCTGGTGTTGTGGTGGCCGGCGCTCAGGTTCCTGTGGATATCGGCAGACAAGGATTGCAGGTGGTCGAGGCGTTGGGTGAATATCGCCAGCTCAGAATCTTGAAGCAGCCAATCAAAAACAATTATGTGATCACGATGTTCCTGGTCACCCTCGTCGTCATCTTCTCGGCGATCTGGGTCGGTGTCTATCTGGCGAAAAAAATTACTGTTCCCCTCCAGCAATTATCGGCCGCGACGCGGGAGGTTGCTCAGGGCCACTGGGCGCACCGGATTGAGGGAGAAGGGGAGGATGAAATCGGAACGCTCGTTTCCGCCTTCAATCGGATGACCGTCGACCTCCAGCAGAGTCACCAGGAACTTGAGGCCCGGCGTCGCTATATGGAGATTCTGCTCGGGAATATCAACGCCGGCGTCGTCTCGTTTAATCGGGCCGGTCGGCTCTCTACCCTGAACCGGGCGGCGGAGCAGCTGCTGCGTCTGCACGCCGCCAGCGTCATTGGGCAGGACTATCGGGATGTTTTCTCCGCAAGCGAGTTCCAAGCCGTGCAGCGCATCGTTCATGACCTCCTTCTGGTGCAACACGACAACGGCGACGCCGCCAGTCAGGAACAGCAGGGCCAGCTCCGTTTGGACCGCGATGGGCATGTCCACTCCCTCCTGATAACCGGCACCTCTCTGCCTGACGACCGCGATCATGCCCTCGGGGTGTTATGCTTTTTTGAGGATGTGACGCAGATCGTCCAAGTTGAACGGATGGAAGCGTGGCGTGAGGTCGCCCGTCGGATTGCGCATGAAATTAAAAATCCGCTGACACCGATTCAGCTTGCGGCCCAGCGCCTCCAGCGCCGGTTTGGTCCCCAGATTACGGACGGGAGCGAGGTGTTTGACGAGTGTGTGCAGAGCATCGCGCATGAAGTCGATGCGATTAAAAAACTCGTCAACGAATTTTCTACGTTTGCGCGTCTGCCGACGGGAAAGCATAACCTGCATGACCTGAATGCGTTGGCACAGGAGACGCTTGTCCTGATCGCCGAAGCCTACCGCGATCTGGATATTGCCTTCGCGCCGGATCGCTCACTGCCGTTGTTCGAGCTGGACCGTGAGGGGATGCGCCGTGTTCTGCGCAATCTGTTAGACAATGCCGTTGTCGCCTGCCGAGCAGGGACGGATGGGACTCAGGGACGTATCGAAGTTACGATTCGCTATTTGCGCCGGCTTAGCATTGCCTGCATCGAAGTCGCTGATAATGGCTGTGGGATTCCGTCTGACATCAAGGAGCGCTTGTTTGAGCCGTATTTTTCAACCAAAAAGGATGGAACCGGACTCGGGCTGGCCATTGTTGCCACTGTGGTGGCTGATCACCAGGCATTTATCCGCGTGCGGGACAATACGCCACGGGGCAGCCGGTTCATTATTGAGATGCCTGTGCGCGGAAGTGCGCGTCAGACAGATATGCGGCGTGGGAAGCCCTCGGCTGCGTCAATTGAAAACGCAGCCTGAGGCAGGGGAGGGACGTCAATGGAAGAGCCTATCTTAATTGTGGACGACGAAGAGAAAATCCGGACGATGTTGCGCGGCATTTTTCAAGATGAAGGATTCCGTACGCTTGAGGCGGACTCAGGTGAAGAGGTTCTCGACTTAGTCGCCAAGTGGCATCCGCGCCTAGTGCTTCTCGACATCTGGATGCCACATGTGGATGGGATTGCTCTCCTCGAACAGCTCCAGGCCCGGGACCCCGAATTGCCGGTTATTGTGATTTCCGGTCATGGCACGATCGAAACGGCCGTTCGCGCCACACAACTCGGCGCGGTGGATTTCCTCGAAAAGCCCTTCTCGCTGGACACCTTACTCCGTTCGGTCCAGCGCGCCCTGGGAAAAGAGCCACGCCACGCCACTGCCGCCCAGATCGCCGCCGCGGCTGACGCGGACATCCCGGCTGGGCACGCGCCGCGAAAAATCCCGGCTCGGACCATTCGCCAGAGTGTTGTCGTGCATGGCCGGGGGCTCCACTCGGGGGTGCGTACTGGGATTATTTTACATCCCTTATCGCCGGGGAGCGGTATTGTGTTCGGTCCCTTGTCCTCGGACATGATGATTCCGGCAACCGTCGAGTATGTCCAATCGACCGGTTATGCAACCAGCCTGTATCGGGAGGGGGCGGGGGTGAAAACGGTTGAACATCTGCTCTCGGCTCTGCACGGATATGGCATCACCAACCTGCTGATTAAAATGCAGGGGGAGGTCCCTATTCTCGACGGGTCGGCGCTGGAATTCTGTCAATTGCTCGACAGTGCCGGCAGTGTTGAACAAGACGAAGAGGTGGAGGCCCTGAGCGTAGACCGGACCTATCAGGTCGGCGACCACAGCGCGGGGAAATTCCTCCGCATTGAACCCTCGGAGCAGCTTGAGATCGACTACTGCCTGGAATATCCAGAGCCAGTTGGGAGACAGGAGTTCCACTACGTCCAGCGCGATGCTGACAGTTATCGTGAGACTATTGCGCCGGCGCGGACCTTCGGCTTTCTCAAGGAGATTGAGGCACTTGAAGAGATGGGTCTTGCCAACGGCGGTCGGCTGAATAATTGCCTCGTGATTGGTGAGCACGGGATCCTCAATCCGCCCCTCCGCTTTGAGGATGAGCTTGTCCGCCACAAGATTCTTGATCTGCTTGGCGATCTCTACCTGTTAGGCCAACCTATCCGCGGCAAGGTGACTGCCTACCGGACGGGACATGGCGACAATATCGCGCTGCTGCGGGCAATCCGCGAAGAGCAGGCTCCACACGCGCCGGCGCCAAAAACCGCCTCGGCTCTCCAGTAACCCGTTAGGGTGTCACCCGCTCCAGCATTCTGGGAAATGGAATTGATTCTCGAACGTGATGCAGGCCGCACAGCCAGGTGACCATGCGCTCAATACCCATGCCGAAACCGGCATGGGGAACGGAGCCGTAGCGCCTCAGGTCCAGATACCAAGAGAAGGCTTCTTCGGACAGGTCGTGCGCCTCCAGTTTTCCTTGTAAGACGGGCAGGTCGTCCTCACGCTGGCCGCCTCCGATGATCTCGCCATAGCCTTCTGGCGCTAAGACGTCCATACATAAGGCAACTGTCGTATGCTGCGGGTCGGTCTTCATATAAAAGGCTTTGTTCGCTATCGGATAGCGATGCACTATAACCGGCCGGTCAAATTGTTCGGATAAAATGGTCTCGTCATCACCGCCAAAGTCGTCTCCCCACTGAATGTCAACGCCCGTGGATTGCAGGCGTTCGATAGCTTCGCCGTAGCTGATACGCGGAAACGGCTTCCTGACCTGAGCGAGTTTGGTGATATCACGCTCAAGCGTCTGGAGTTCTGCCTGCCGGTTGGTCAGGACGCGCTGGACAACGGTCTCCAGAAAATCTTCGGCCAGGTCCATATCGCCATCCAAGTCGCAGTAGGCCACTTCGGGCTCAATCATCCAAAATTCAGTCAGATGGCGTCGCGTCTTGGACTTCTCGGCACGAAAAGTCGGACCGCAGCAGTAGACTTTGCCGAACGCCATAGCGCCGGCTTCCATATAGAGCTGCCCACTCTGGGTGAGATAGACGGTGTCATCGAAATAGTCGACTGGAAAGAGGGTGGTTGTGCCTTCACAGGCGGCAGGGGTGAAGATCGGGGCATCGAGCAGGGTAAAGCCCCGCGTATCGAAGTAGTCTCGACACGCTTTGATGACTTCACTGCGAACACGCAGGAGAGCCTGCTGGCGTGAGGAGCGCAGCCACAGGTGGCGGTGGTCGAGCAGAAAGGCAACCCCGTGTTCTTTGGGGCTAATCGGGTAGGCGTGGGCCTGCTGGGTGAGGTGTAAGGCGCTCACGCCAAGTTCAAATCCAATCGGCGAGCGCGTATCCGCCCGGACCGTACCCTGGACCACAACGGACGATTCCTGGGTGAGGTCCTGGCCCAAGGCAAAGGTTTCGGCTGAGACGTCGCCCTTGAACACCACACACTGGAGCGTGCCGGTGCCGTCGCGCACCTGAAGAAAGTGCAGCTTCCCGCTGGAGCGCTTATTATACAACCAGCCTCGCAGTTCGACCTCTTGCCCTTCGTATTGGGCAATATCCTTTATATAAACCCACTCAGGCATAGCCATTCCCTTCCTGGACTGTTGGATGCGGTTCAGAGGAGCACTATAGCACAAAGGAAGAGAAAGGCATGAGGCGGACACTGGAGAGCCCTGGTCAGGGATTGCTATTGTTCCGGCTGAGCAGGGCTCTGACTTGGGAGGAATTCTTGCACCAGAGAGGATAATGAGCGGGACGACTTCCGAGCCGTCGGCGACGTTTTTGTCGGTGGAGACATGACGCGGTGAAAGAGGCAAGACTCGCGCTGAAAGAACCCCTCAGTATGGTAGGATTCCCGAAAGTGGAAGTACGTATAGTCTAAATGATGACAGACCTCATGTAACAGGGTTCTGAGAAAGGTTCGGAACGCAACGGTTTGTTTGCGTTTTGCCGTTCGCATCCAGACTTGGATCGAGTCGTTTTTACTGCCCCCGCCGTATTGCGTATAGAGCCCGTGAAGTTCTCCCTGCTGGTTCGACGGACGAGTGCCGTGTACGCGGACCTGGACCGTGCGGACCCTGAGCCGCCAGCAGATGTGATTGACAATGGTTTGGGAGAGCGTTGCGACGCGGGCCTGCTCTTGCGCCTTGAGCGCGGCAGGCAGGGCTCTGACCGCGGCTCGAAGTTGTGGGGTGGGGTCAAATTCAATCGTTGTGATCCCAGTGCTGCGATCAAAAATTCGCTGCTGAAAAGGAGTCAGTTTTGCACGCCAGTGTCGCCGCATTGCAGCCCTCCTGCACACCCTCACTTATTGTGGCCTGAAAGGAGCGACGCGGCAAGAGAGCGGCAGGGGCCGCAATCCTTTTCTTTTATCTGGGAATTGCATAGATAGACTGCGGGCGGTCAATTTTTGGCAAGAGGACAAGAGGACAAGAGGAGAAGACGATGCGGACAGGTCGGACGGTGACGCTCTGGCTCCATCTCTTCATTGGAATGGCACTCCTCTACCCCAGCGCGGAGGCGCGGGCGGGTGCATTGGTGCGCTTTTTGGCAAATCAAAAAGTCGGACAGGAGATCACGGTGACAGGCGGCTTCCGACGTTTTCCCGATCAGGACAAACGGCGCTATTTTATACGGGATAGTCAAACGGGTAATGTTGAGTACGTGGAGTACTATGGGATGACGATGCTTCCGACCTTGATTGCCGGTAATGGTGTCGTTTCCATGAAGGCGAGTATCATGGACCGGATACTCCTATTCTATTCGGACCGGGCTTTGGTGAAAGATATCCCTCTCAAGGGCGAGTCGTACTGGTTTACCGGGACGTTGATCGGCTATCAGTACGGAACGATGGGCATTACGCGGGGAATGGGCGTTGGTGGAGATCCGTATATTTTGCTCAGGAGCGTCTCAGCCAACCCCCCGGATACGCTCACTCTGCCACCCCAAAGGAAAGAAAAAGAAGACGCCGACTAAGCCCTTGCAATTGGCGTTGGCCTCCTCTCGGAGCCGTCTTCATCGCCTCCCCGTTCGGTCGTCTCATAGTCCGTCTCCCTTTTTAAGGTGTAACACGACCATTCTTGAATGGATCCACGGGGCTTGATAATGAAGACTTTACAGGTCTACATTTGTACGGGTTTCGTCATCTCTGCTGTGCGGTGCGACAGAGGCAAGCGGCGGGGAAGCGAAATGCGTGCAGAATCGTTCTCGCATGTCTTAAACAGGAGAGAGATCAACAGCAGCGTCGATGCTGAGGAGGAAACTGGGTGGGCGAACACAACACTCCCGACATCCACACCCGTATCACTGAGCGCCTCCGGCAGATTCAATATCCAGGCTCACAGCGGGATATTGTGACTTTAGGACTTGTTGGCAAGGTTCAAGTCCAGGCAGACAGTGTGGTGGTGCAGATTCGGGCCAGCAGTATCAAAGAAGATGTCCTCCGCCACCTGCGCGGACGCATAACACAAGAATTGATGACCTTACCCGAGGTCGTGCACGTCCATATCCACGCGTTTGCCGCTCAATCCGGGCAACCACACCAAGGGGGCCAAGCGGGGAATCAAGCTGTGCGAGAGCGCGCGGATATCCCTGGTGTTCGGCGTATTCTGGCGGTGGCCAGCGGGAAAGGCGGGGTCGGGAAATCTACGGTTGCGGTCAACCTCACCCTGGCCTTGGCATCGTTAGGGCATAAGGTCGGGCTGCTTGATGCGGATATTTATGGACCCAGTGTGCCGCTGATGATGGGGACTGACGCCACGCCACGGGCAGGGCAGGACAAAAAGATCTACCCGGTTGAAAAGTATGGGGTCAGTCTCATCTCAATGGGCTTTTTTCTGGATGACCAGTCTCCGGTGATCTGGCGAGGTCCCATTGTGATGAGCATTGTCCGCCAGTTCCTGCGCGACGTGATCTGGAGTGAGTTGGATTATTTGGTTGTGGACCTACCGCCCGGCACAGGCGATATTGCCCTCACCCTGGCTCAGGAAGTTCCTTTGCACGGGGGCGTTGTCGTGACGACGCCGCAAGATGTGGCCCTGCTTGACGTCCAACGTGGAATCAGCATGTTCAAACAGGTCAATGTCCCGCTTCTTGGGGTGATCGAGAATATGAGTTTTTACGAGTGCCCGGTCTGCCACGAAAGAGAAGAAGTCTTTGGCCGTGGCGGCGCGCAGAAAACGGGCCTGAAGGTATTGGGCGCGGTGCCCCTGGTTGAAGAAGTCCGAGCTGGGGCCGACGCGGGCAAGCCGGTGGTTGTCTCGGCTCCTGACCATCCGGTTGCCCAGGAGTTTTTCGGGATCGCCCGGCAGGTCGTCGCGGCAGAGGAAATGCAGTTGCCCCAGTCGGTTCACTAGGGCTGAATAACGAGGATGCTATGCCGACGCCCCTGCTCCTAACGCCCATTATGGAAGACCAGCTCCTGCGGGTGCTGTGGGATGACGATACCCTGAACGACTATCCCTTCGCCTATCTGCGGGGCTGGTGTCCGTGTGCGGTCTGCCAGGGGCATGGTGGCGAACGCCACTTTATTAAGGTGGAAAATCCTCAGCTTGTAAGTATTGATATGGTCGGCAATTATGCCGTGAATCCGACCTGGAATGATGGCCACGAAACGGGCATTTACACCTATGCCTACCTGCGGAGTTTAGGCCAGAGCCAAGATCATCCGCACAGCCACAATAATCCCGAGGAGCCCGACTAAAGGCCAATCTATGTCAACACCACCAACACCCCAGGAATTATTAGAAGCCCTCAAGCAGGTCAAATATCCTGGCTTTAGCCGAGATATTGTCGCCTTCGGCGTGGTCAAAGATATTGCTGTCGGCGGCGCGGCGGTGACGGTAGAACTCGCCCCTTCAACCGGCAATGCGGAGGTCATCGCAAACATTCGACAGCGCGTGATTGAAACGCTGAGCCGGCTCGTCCACCTGCCTGTAGAGATTTCCATCCAGCAGCCGGACGCCCCAAAACCCACGCCGCAGTCCAAGCCTGAGATTCCAGGGGTGCGGCATGTGGTCGCGGTGGCCAGTGGCAAAGGGGGAGTTGGAAAATCAACGGTTTCGGTGAACCTGGCAACCGCGCTGGCTCGAGCCGGCCAGCGGGTTGGGGTGATGGATGCCGATGTCTATGGCCCGAGTATCCCCCTCATGTTGGGTATTACCGAGAAGCCCAAGAGTACGGAAGATAAACGCTTGATCCCCGTTACCAAATACGACATGCAGATCATGTCCATGGGCTTTCTGATTCCAGACAGCCACGCTGTCATTTGGCGCGGACCGATGATTGATAAGCTGCTGACCGAGTTTATTACCAAGGTCGAGTGGGGAGAATTGGATGTGCTTGTTGTGGACCTGCCGCCCGGTACCGGTGATGCGCAGCTGACCATGGTGCAAAAGGTTCCACTCTCCGGGGGGGTCATCGTGACGACGCCCCAAGATGTGGCGCTGCTCGATGCGCGGCGGGGCATCAAGATGTTTGAGGAAGTCAACGTTCCAGTCTTAGGTGTTATTGAAAATATGAGTTACCTGCTCTGTCGTTCCTGTGGACATGAAGCGCATATTTTTTCTCATGGCAACGGAATAAAAATGGCCGAGCAATTTGGTCTTCCGTTCCTTGGCCAGCTACCCCTCGTCCATGAGATTGTCGCCGGAGGGGATGCCGGCATCCCGCTTGTCATCGCCCAGCCTGACCACCCGCAGAGTCAGACTTTCCTTGAGATTGCACAGCAAGTCCTGAAGCAGGTCGAAACATCGTCCGTTCGCCCAGGGCCTCTCCAATAGGTCAACCTCCGTTCCTTGACATGGCAAAGTTATACGTCTCGTTTGAAAACGGGAATCCTGAACAGCTTATTGAATTTGATCCCTCCCAAGCGCCTTTTCATCATGATGGCGAGCCGGGTTCCATACTCGACATCTTACTCGGCCATGGGGTTGATCTCGAACACGCGTGTGGCGGCAATTGTGCCTGCACGACCTGCCACGTAATTGTCACCCAGGGTATGGCGCATTTGACTGAGAACGAAGAGGAAGAAGACGATATGCTCGACAAGGCGCCCGGTCTGGTGTCAACCTCGCGGCTGGGCTGCCAAGCGGTTATGGCGGAAGGTAAGGTGAAAATTCTTATTCCTCGCCACACGATTAACCAACAGGTATAACGGGGAGCGGACGCACGCATGTCTTCCTCGCCGACCTTTACCGCAACTATCGAGAAGATTATTGAACGAACCCCAGAGACCCGCTCTTTTTTTCTCCGGGTTGTGAATGGCCAGAAGCTCTCATTTTTGCCGGGCCAATTCCTCTCGTTTTTACTCCCGATTAGTGGACAGACGCTCACTCGGGCATACACGATTGCCTCCGTGCCCGAGGAAGAGGGATGTTTTGAGATTTGTTTGAATCAGGTTCGTGGTGGTCCTGGTTCCGCATACCTCTTCAGCCTGAAAGAAACTGACCTCTTGTGCTTTACCGGACCGTGGGGAACTTTCGTCCTCGACCAGCCACTGGACACTGAATACATTTTTATTGCCGACCGAGTTGGTGTCGTGCCTTTTCGTCCGATGATTGCCCGCCTCCTGACAACGAAAGGGCCTCACCCTGCCCGGTTGCTGTACGCCGCGCCACAGGCAAGAGATGTGCTGTACGCTGCCGAGTGGCAAAAGTGGGAATGCCAGCGCGCTCGTTTTTCCTTTCGACCGTTGACCGATCAGTGTGAGCCAGAGAAATATTCAATAGAGCGAGTCCTCCTGCCTTACATCGAACAGCATTTTGTGAAAGAGGCGAGACCGCGCAGCCGGCAGTTTTATATCTGCGGGATAGGTCGGCCCGTTCTGTTATTGAGAGACCTGCTGCGTGGAGCCGGATACGAGCGTCAGGCGGTGAAATATGAAAAATGGTAGCGCTATGATATTGAACAACAATGTTGAACAACCGGCAGAAAGGAATCTGTCCGGCGCTTCTTCCACAGCGGAACGGTTGACAAGTTGGACCTTAGAAGTCTATCATCAGCTCAATCAATAAGTGAGGGATTTTCGGCATAACTGCTTTTTACAAGGAGACACCGATGGCATACACCGAGCGAGTGGTAGAGCATTACGAGCGACCGCGGAACGTGGGGAGTTTTGCGGCCGAGGAAGGCAACGTGGGCACGGGCGTGGTGGGGGCCCCGGAGTGCGGGGACGTGATGAAGTTGCAGTTGAAGATCAACCCGCAGACCGAAGTGATCGAAGATGCGAGATTCAAGACCTTTGGGTGTGGGTCGGCGATCGCGTCGTCGAGTTATGTGACGGAGTTGGTAAAGGGGAAGACAGTGGCGGAGGCAGGGGCGATCAAGAACACGGAGATCGTGACCGAGTTGGCGTTACCGCCGGTGAAGATTCACTGTTCGGTGTTAGCGGAGGATGCGATCAAGGCGGCGGTGGCGGACTGGCGGGACCGGGCAGAAGGAGCGGGGGCACCCAAGAAGGATGCCGCCTAGACCAACGGACAACGCGACCGACAGCGGGACGGGGAAGATATGGAAAACAGCGCCACGCAGGTAACGGCCACACGGCTACAGGGTGGAGAAGAAGCCTTGCTCGGTGATGCGGTTGTTTTGACCCAATTGGATAAGGCCATTGGCTGGGCCCGGAAATATTCGATTTTTCCTTACCCATTCGCAACGGCGTGCTGCGCCATGGAATATATGGCGCTGTCTATGACGCCGTATGATATTGATCGTTTTGGGGCGTTACTGCCCCGGTTTAGCCCTAGACAAGCTGATTTACTGATGGTGATTGGAACGGTGACGTGTCGCCAAGCTCCCATCCTGAAACGTGTATACGAGCAAATGGCAGAGCCGAACTGGGTGATGGCTTTTGGGGCCTGTGCTTCAACCGGAGGGTTTTATGATAACTACACCACCGTCGCTGGTATCGACCATATTGTCCCGGTTGACGTATACGTGCCTGGCTGTCCACCCCGTCCTGAGAATGTTTTAGACGCCCTTATGGCATTGCAGCGCAAAATTCAAAGCCAGAAGCAGAAATTCCGCGGAGCTGAACTGTAGAAGTCATGGAATCATAATAGAGTGGTATCTCGACTGAAGTGCTGATAACGGGCGACTATGGATGCCGGAGTACTCCCAAAATCAACCGAGCGTAGCTCTCTGATGAATATCGGAAGGCGGGTAGACTACGCGGTTCGGGCGTTGACATATCTTGCTGCTCAGCCCCAGGACAGGGTTGTTCCAAGGCGGGAGATCCAGACAAAACAAGATATCCCCGCGCACTTCCTGTCGAAGATTATGAAACAGCTTGCGACTGGTGGATTGGTTGAATCCCATATGGGGGCGCGTGGCGGGTTTACGCTCAAGAAGCCTGCGTCTGATATCAGCTTGCGAGCGGTGTATGAGTGTTTAGAAGGACCGCTATTGCTGATGGAATGTCTCGACGAGGACGGGAATGCCTGCTGCTATCATCCGGTGTGTCGTCAGATCTCTGTATGGGGGGAGGCGCAGCGCTTGTTGGGATCGTATCTGGCTAATGTCTCCATCGGACAGATCGCACATAAGCTGGGGTTGCGAGAGGAGCTTGCCCATCGAGAGCAGGGAGAGTATACAGAATCTGCTCGCCCTTATGCTGCTGATATTGCTGAGCCGTCGCTCTGAAGGTGGACTGCTTTCCAACTGGAAGTACGGCCACCTGGGAGGAACCTGTTAAACAGAAGGAGTGTGTACGGTGCTGTTTAATCTTGGGAATGTTCTGGTCTTTTCCATCCTTGCCATTGCGTTCTGCGCCGTGCACCTCGCGCTGGGAAAGCTGTTGCGTCCGCATAATCCAGAGGCAAAGAAGCTGACCACGTATGAGTGTGGAGAGCCGCCGACCGGGAGCGCCTGGATTAATTTTAATATCCGTTTCTATCTGATCGCCCTCGTGTTTGTGATCTTTGAAATCGAGGTTGCTTTTATTTTCCCGGTTGCCGTCGCTTTTCGCGACTGGCTGCTCAATGGGCAGGGGCTCTTTGCTCTTATCGAGATATTGATCTTTCTGGGTATTCTTGTTGTTGGGCTGGTTTATGTCTGGGCCAAGCGCGACCTTGAATGGCTCAAGCGACTGCAACCAACCGCCGCCGAAGCTCAGACCGTAGCGAAAGAATCCGAATTGCCGAAAGCCGCATGAGGAGGAAGCATGTCCCTGATCAATAGTGTTCCAGAGATGGTGGTCACAACCAAGCTTGATGAGGTTCTTAATTGGACCCGGAAATCATCGGTATGGTACATGCTCTTCGGCCTTGCGTGTTGTGCGATTGAGCTCATGCAAACCGGCGGTCCCCGAGCAGACTTGGAACGTTTCGGGGCAGCCCCACGGGCGACCCCGCGTCAGTCTGACATGATGATTATTGCTGGGACGCTCACATTGAAGATGGCACTCAGGACTAAAGTCCTTTACGATCAAATGCCCGATCCTAAATATGTGATTTCTATGGGGAGTTGTTCAAATTGCGGTGGGCTGTTCCAGTTAGCGTACTCGGTCTGCGATGGTGTCGATAAGGTGATTCCCGTTGACGTATACGTTCCCGGCTGTCCGCCCCGTCCTGAAGCCCTGACAGAGGGCTTGCTTAAACTCCAGGAAAAGATGATGCAGGAGCGCTGGTTGGTGAGGGGCTCCTCTGCGCAAGCCGCAGCATAAAGGATATTGACGACAAGCGACGCATCAGGAAGGGCACGGCAGTGTGTGAACTATGAGTCCCACAGAGATACACCAGAGATTACAAGACCAGCACGACGACGCCATTACAGCCTTTGAGGCGGACGCCCTTGATCCCTTTGTCCTTGTCAAGTCAGACTCTATTGTTGAGGTCTGTCAATTTCTTCATAACGATCCAGATCTGGCCTTTGACTGCCTAACGAATATGTCCGGCGTTGACTTCTTAAAAGAGGAATATATTCAGGTTGTTCTCCACCTTTACTCCTATACTCATCGACATGCGATTGTGGTCAAGGTCAATATGTCGCGCGAAGAGCCCAGCATGCCCTCTGTGGAAACGATCTGGAAAGCAGCCAATTGGCTGGAACGCGAGATCTACGACTTGCTTGGCGTCGTTTTTACCGGACACTCGGACTTGAGGCGTTTATTAATGCCGGAAGACTGGGTCGGGCATCCGCTCCGCAAGGATTTTATCGAGCCTGAAGAGTACCATGGCATCAGCACGCGCCGAGAGAGCTTGCTGAAATAAATTCACGCTCGTGTTCCAACCCACCTTCGTCTTTTCTATCGCCCCTTGTATGCAAACCCAAAGCGGGAGGCCTCTATGAGCCTGGCAGGGTATGAGTTTGAAGTCCAACGTGATGATGGTCTGGCAACAGAAGAGATGACCCTGAATATGGGTCCCCAACACCCGAGTACGCATGGGGTGTTGCGTTTCGTGGTCAAGGCTGATGGCGAAATCATGCGGACGGCGCTTCCTGATATCGGCTATCTGCATCGCTCCATAGAGAAGATATCCGAGAAAGTCGGTTATCACGGCTTCATGCCTTATACGGACCGCGTCGATTATGTGTCGGCTATGCAGTGTAACCAGGGCTGGGCCATGGTCTGCGAGCGCGCGGCCGGGATTGAGGTTCCTCGGCGGGGAGAATTTTGTCGAATTATTGCTTGCGAATTAGGCCGGATCGCCAGTCACCTGCTCTCGGTTGGGACCATGGTCATGGATATTGGTGGTATGACCCCATTTACGCATGCGATTCGGGAGCGGGAGAAGGTGAATAACCTGCTTGAAGATCTGTGCGGGGCGCGGCTGACCTTTAACTATATGCGTATTGGCGGCGTCGCCTGGGATTTGCCGCCGGGGTATGCAGAACAAGTGACGGCCTTCCTGGATCGATTTGAACCCTTCATTGCCGAATACAACGACCTGATTTCCTATAATAAGATCTATGTCGAACGCTTAGCCAATGTTGCCGCGGTCAGCAAAGAAGAGGCGATTAACTACAACTTGGTTGGCCCTAATCTGCGCGGCTGTGGTTTTCAGTATGATGTGCGTCGGGATGAGCCGTATTCGATTTACCCGGAATTAGACTTTGATGTCCCAGTTGGGACTGGCGAAGTCGGCACCCTGGGCGATTGCTTTGACCGCTACATGGTGCGGATTAAAGAATTAAAAGAATCCTGCAAAATCGTCCGCCAATGCCTGGATATGATTCCTGACGGGCCGGTTCTGGCGAGAGTGGCCAAGAAGCTCAAACCGCCGGTTGGCGACGCGCATGTCCGTGTCGAAGCCTCTCGGGGGGATATGGGCTGGTATGTGGTCAGTGACGGGAGTGAGTTTCCCTATCGAACAAAAATTAGAACTGGCTCGTTTTCAGCGATGAGCATAGTGGACAAACTCAGTCGCGGGATTATGATTGCCGACTTGATTGCGTTGATTGCCAGCCTCGATGTGGTGGCTCCTGAAGTTGACCGGTAACGGGAAATACGGTACGAGTGCGGCGCTATGCAGAGCTTTATTGACGGTCTAATTGCCAGCGGAGTATTTGGTGGGCTCCCTGCGGAGGCAGTCTATCCCGCCATGATGTTTCTGTTTGCCTCCCTCGTTGTCTTTGGCTTTGTTTTGCCCTTGGTGACGATCACCATCTGGCTTGAGCGCCGGGTCTGGTCGCGCATTCAGTCACGGGTTGGGCCGAATCGGGTTGGACCTCAAGGCGTCCTGCAAGGGTTGGCCGACGGGGTAAAAAATATCCTGAAGGAAGATGTGGTCCCTGATGCCGCGGACCGTCCGCTGTTTGTGTTTGCGCCCTATCTGCTGGTCTGGGGATTTCTGGCGACCTTTGTCGTTATTCCGTTCAGCAGTGCGCTCGTTGTGGCTGACCTCAATGTGGGAATTCTCTACATCACGGCAATCGTTGCCCTCTCCGCCGTCGGTGTCCTGATGGCAGGTTGGGCCTCGAATAATAAATGGTCGCTGCTGGGAGGCATTCGCTCCGCCGCCCAGGTCGTGAGTTATGAAATCCCCGCTGGACTGGCCTTGCTGCCCGTTGTGTTGCTTACCGGAACGTTGAGTACCCAAGGCATTATTCAAGCGCAAGGCTGGGCCCCCTGGGACTGGTTCCTATTCCATAGTCCGTTTACGTTCATTGCCGCCTTTGCTTTCTATATTTCCGCCCTTGCGGAAACCAACCGGACGCCTTTTGACATTCCAGAGGCGGAATCGGAACTGGTGGCTGGATTTGCGACCGAGTACAGCGGTTTCCGGTTTGCGCTCTTCTTCTTGGCAGAATGGGGCAGCTTATACGTGACGGGTGCCATTATGGCCGTCTTATTCCTGGGTGGCTGGCAGGTCCCGACTGGCTGGACAAATAACACGGTGGTGTTGAATATCGTGCAGCTCGCGGTCTTTTTCCTCAAGGCGTATTTCTGGGTGTTCCTGGCCATGTGGATACGCGCCACCCTGCCTCGTATCCGGGTGGATCAGATGATGTCGCTGTGTTGGAAGTATTTGGTGCCGCTTGGCTTTGTGAATTTGGTTGGGACCGCGGTCTGGATGGTGATTTGGCCCGAGGGAAATCCGTTCGTGCCGTATCTCATGGTTATCGGTACGCTGGCGCTTGTTGTCATTTTCTTCCGACGCGTCCTATACCATTTACGTCGGGCTAAGCCGGAACTCTATTTTAATCCGGCAATCTAAAGTGACCATAAGGGGAACGCTCTATGGTGAGTAGTATAGGCCGATATCTGAAGCACGCGAAAGATGCGGTTGCCACGATTTTCGAAGGGCTGAGTGTCACCATGTCTCACTTCGTTCGTAAGCCATATACTATTCAGTACCCTGACCGGACTGCGGTTCGCGTTCAAGATACGCTTCCCCTTCGCTATCGCGGCATTCTTGAAGTTGACTTGGAGATTTGCACTGGCTGTTTGGCGTGCGAGCGGGCGTGTCCGATTGACTGTATTGTGATTGACGCGCCAAAGGATAAAGCGACTCGGGCGATGCTCCTGAGCCGTTTTGATATCGACATCGCCAAATGTATGTACTGCGGCCTGTGCAGCGAGGTCTGTCCCACCGGATCGATCCATCATACGACCGAGTTTGAAGGGGCGGATTACTCACTGGAGAGCATGATCCGCCGTTTCGTGAAGGACCCCGTATTGGCGTATAAGGCGAAGAAAGGGGAGGAGACTGATCCGTTGATTGCGCCGGTCCTGGATCGAGGCATGGAATTTCTTGCAGAATGGGCGGAGCCCGTTGATATGAAGAAGTATAAAAAAGAGCAAGAAGAGGCCGCCCCATAAGTTGCGGATGAGGAGATATCGCCATGCCTTTGGAAGCGTTGGTTTTCTATCTGCTGGCCGCCTTGACTATCGGGTCGGCGCTCATCGTCGCGGGCTCTCATAACTTGGTGTATTCTGCCTTTGCGCTGTTGGGAACATTCATGGGGGTCGCCGGCCTGTACGCTCTGTTAGCCGCCGACTTTGTCGCGGTGATTCAGGTCATGCTCTACATCGGTGGCATTCTCGTGCTCATCCTTTTTGCGGTGATGCTTACCCATCGGATCGCCGATGTCGAGGTCTCGAATCGGACGGTCGGACGTATTCCCGCTGCCTTGATTCTTGGCGTTGTTGGGACAGTCATGGGCGTCTGTATTGAGGCGGCTGAATGGGTACAGCATGCTGAGCCGGTGGTTGAGCCAACGACGCTCGGTATTGGAGAGGCTTTCCTTGGGCCGTATATATTGCCATTTGAGCTCGCTTCAGTCGTGTTGCTCGTGGCCTTGATTGGAGCGGTTGTCGTATCACGGAAGGAACTGCGTGGGCCCATGGTCGACGGATGATGGCTGAGTCAAGGATCGGCGCGCGCTCGACAGCCTCCCTTGATTTTTTTCCTCCTCCCATTTAAGACGGGGCAACCTTCCTCACTCTACGAATGCTTATGGATGGACTACTGCTCGATATAGGGCTACGGCACTTTCTGTTTGTCAGTCTGGCTGTTTTTGTGCTTGGCCTCTATTGCGTCCTGACCCGGAAGAATGCCATCGGAATCCTTTTGGGCGTAGAGTTGATTCTGAACTCCGCCAACATTAACTATATTGCCTTCTCACATTTTTCTTCCGGCAATTACGATGGCCAGGTATTTGCGATTTTCGTGATTATGCTCGCCGCTGCCGAAGCGGTGATTGGCCTGGCCATTGTGCTCGGGATATACCAGAATTTTTCGTCGATCGATATCGAAGCCGTCGATAGCTTGCAAGGCTAGTCTATGGATCACCCGCTTCTCGTCTCCTACCTGCGCTGGATCGTCCTCTTTCCCCTGCTCGGAGCCGTGGTCAATGGTGTTTTCGGGGCGAAAATTCAGGAGCGCTTTGGGAAGAATGGAATCAGTATCGTTGCCTGCGCTGCTGTTGGCCTTGCCTTTATCTTTGCGCTGCGTGCCTTCTTTCAGCTCACCGGCGTAGCGCCCGAAGAACGGTATCTGCTCGATACGCTCCTGCGTTGGATACACATCGGTTCTCTTCAGGTCGATATTGCGTTCGCTGTCGATCCACTATCCGCCATGATGATCCTGATCGTCACCGGCATTGGCGGTCTGATCCATCTGTATTCGATCGGCTATATGCACGATGACGAAGCGTACTGGCGCTTTTTCGCCTACCTCAATCTTTTTACCGCGGCGATGTTGACCCTGGTGCTGGCCGATAATCTGGTGTTGATGTTTGTGGGCTGGGAAGGCGTTGGTCTGTGCTCCTATGGCCTGATTGGCTTCTGGTACAAGGAACATGCGAACACCACCGCTGGAAACAAGGCGTTTATTGTCAACCGGATTGGTGACGCAGGTTTTACGCTGGGTATTTTCATTATTTTCTGGAGTCTCTTTGAAGCGGGACACGGGACGACCGCGGTCTTTCGCGATCTGAGTCAGCTGATTCATCATCTGGAAGGTCAGCTGGTCTGGGGTATCCCCGCGGCGACGCTCGCAGCGCTGTGTCTTTTTGTCGGGGCGGCCGGGAAGTCCGCCCAAATTCCACTCTATGTGTGGTTGCCGGATGCGATGGCCGGACCGACTCCGGTAAGTGCTTTGATCCATGCTGCGACCATGGTGACCGCCGGCGTGTATATGATGGCCCGGATGCACTTTCTCTTTTCCATGTCGCCGGTTGCGCTCGGCGTGGTGGCGACGGTTGGGGCCCTCACCGCGCTCGTTGCGGCAACCATTGGCCTCGCCCAGTTTGATATTAAGAAGGTGCTTGCCTATTCAACGGTCAGTCAGCTCGGCTACATGGTGCTTGGCGTCGGCGTGGGAGCGTATGGCGCTGCTGTTTTTCATCTGATGACGCACGCCTTTTTTAAGGCTTGCCTGTTTCTTGGCTCGGGAAGCGTTATTCACGCGATGGGCGATGAGCAGGACATGCGCAAGATGGGTGGGCTCAGAGAGAAAATGCCAATCACCTTTTGGACATTTTTGATCTCCACTATTGCTATTGCGGGTATCCCGCCCCTGGCTGGATTTTTTTCAAAAGACGAAATTCTGTGGCTGACGTTTTCCGGTGGACATCCGCTCCTGTGGTTGATCGGGTTCGCTGCTGCCGGGATGACCGCGTTCTATATGTTCCGTCAGATCTTCATGGTGTTTTTTGGAGAGAATCGGGCGGATGAGCACACCAAAGAGCATTTGCACGAATCCCCTCCAGTGATGACGTACCCCTTGATTGTTCTGGCCGTGGGGGCGCTCTTTGCCGGTTTTCTCGGGGTGCCACCCGCCCTCGGCGGGAGTAATATCCTGGAACACTGGTTGGAGCCCGTCTTTGCCGGTGGTCATGGCGGCGGCCATACTGCCCATCATCACGTTGAGGTGATTGAGTATGTCCTGATGGCAGCTTCCGTTGGCATTGCGGCAGTCGGTATATTCCTTGCGTATCTGATTTACTATCGGCGGTCCGTATCAGCCGACACGTTTACTGCGGTCGGGGGCGGTGTGCCGTATCAAGCCGTGTTTAATAAATACTATATTGACGAACTCTACCATGCGACCGCCGTCCGAGGGACCCTGGCTGTCAGCTGGCTCTGTTCCGTCTTTGATCGTAATGTCATCGACTTTATCGTAAATAACGTTGCCAAAGTCACTGGCGTGATAGGCTGGGCGGTTGGTCGATTTGATCATTATATCATTGATGGGTTGGTGAACGGACTGGCCGATGTCACCTTTGGCATTGGCAATCGGTTGCGCCAAATCCAGACCGGCAATCTCAGTATTTATCTGTATGTCATTGTTGGTGCGATTGCCGTCTCCCAATTCTTACCGCGGGTAGGAGCGGACATATTATTCCCTGTCGTTATCGTGTTTCTCTCTCTGGTGATCGTGGTCGGAATAGCGCTATGGCTCTCCACCAGACGCATCCAGTGGCGTCTGATGTTGACAAAAGAGGGAGTCTCGGAGCTCCGGTGAACCAGACCTTTTATCAAGTCCAGTGTGTGGATGTGCGGTAAGGAGCCGTTATGGAGTCCTCTATTCTCACCTTAATGATTTTTTTTCCTCTGGCAGGCATGATCACCGTTTTCTGCCTGCCGAGTCAAGCAAAAGATTTAATTCGATGGACTGCTTTTGCTTTTACCCTGCCGGCCTTCTTTTTGGGAATCTGGCTCTACCAGAACTTTGATACCACGACCACAGCGCTTCAGTTTGTCGTGAATGTCCCGTGGATTGAGTCCTTTAATATCCGCTATTTTGTTGGCGTCGATGGAGTCAGCATATCCATGATTTTGCTGACCGCCCTTCTGTGTCCTATCTGCATTCTCGCTTCGTGGAATATTGAGCGGGCCGAGAAGGGCTATTTTGCCCTTTTCCTGCTGTTGGATACCGCCATGACCGGTGTTTTTTGCGCCATGGACTTCTTCCTGTTTTTCATCTTCTGGGAGTTGATGCTGCTGCCTATGTATTTCCTGATTGGCATATGGGGTGGGCCGCGGCGTGAATATGCGGCGATTAAATTCTTCCTGTATACCATGCTCGGCAGTGCCCTGATGCTGGTCTGTATGCTGGTCTTCTATTTTCAAGCCGGGGCTGTCGAAGGCGTTGGCTACACTTTTGATCTGACCCAACTCCCTGCCGTGGCGCAGCACTTTCAGGCCGAGCCGCTCTTGTTCGGCTTTTCTTTGCCACAAATCATGTGGCTCGCGCTCTTTATTAACTTTGCCGTGAAAATTCCCGCCTTCCCCTTCCACACCTGGCTGCCGGACGCCCATGTCGAAGCGCCAACCGCGATCTCCGTTATTCTGGCGGGAGTCCTGCTGAAAATGGGAACGTATGGGATTTTACGCGTCAATTATCCCCTGCTACCGGAAGAAACCTTCTTTTTTGCGCCGTACTGTTTGGCTGCCTTGGGAGCGTGGAATATCGTCTACGGGGCCTTCTGCGCCTTATCCCAGTGTTTTACCGAGCCAAAGGATCTGAAAAAACTCGTGGCCTATTCCAGCATCAGTCACATGGGGTATGTCATGCTGGGGATGGCGTCGTTTACCCCACAGGGAATCAACGGTGCGGTCTTGCAGATGTTCAATCATGGAACGATTACCGCCATGCTCTTCCTCATTGTCGGAGTCATCTATGATCGGGCCCACCATAGGCGCATCGATGGGTTTGGCGGCTTAGCTTCGGTGATGCCGGTCTATACCGGCGTGATGGGACTCGCTTTTTTTGCCGCCATGGGGCTCCCGGGTCTGTCGGCTTTTATCTCTGAGGTCCTGTGTCTCCTCGGCGCCTGGCACACGCATAAAATTCCGACCTTGCTTGGCGCTCTGACCGTAATCATTACAGCGAGTTACCTGCTCTGGACGATCCAACAAATGTTTCTCGGAAAACCTCGTGAGGAGTACGCAGACATGCACCTCTCAGAAATCAATACGAGAGAGCTGTGTATGTTAGCCCCGCTTGGGGTTATTGTTGTGGTCCTGGGATTTTATCCGCATGCCGTTCTGGACCTGCTCGATGTCTCGCTCCAGGGGCTCAACGAGGTGGTGCTGTCGGCAAGCACGAGTAGTCCTGATGCTGCGGCAGTAGCGCTACGCTAGCGTATTGAACGAGATAGAAAGAATGCCATGAACCTCGGCAGTATTGAAAGCCTGGCATATCTCTACCCTGAAGGGATTCTTGTTCTCTCTATTTTGGCGATTTTTCTTGTTGACCTCTGTGTGGAGGATAAGGAGCGGCTCGGCAATATTGCCCTGATTGGAGCCGCTCTGGCCCTGGTCTTTACTTCAGGCCTGTCCTTCTTTGGCGTTCGCTTTATCGAAGGATTACAAGGAGCTGGGGAAGGGTGGCTGTTTCATCGCATGATTGCGCTGGATAGTTTTGCCATTTTCTTTAAGGTGATTCTTTCCCTGTCGGTAGTGGGGACCGTCTGGATGTCGCTTGGCTCACGGGAGATCAATGGGCCGAATCAGGGTGAATACTATGGGATTTTACTGGCGAGCGGGCTGGGCATGTTTTTCATGGCCTCGGCAACGAATCTGCTCCTGGCCTACCTGTCTTTAGAGTTCGTCAGTCTGACATCATATGTGCTCACAGGATATTTGACGCGGAATCGAAGGTCTGGAGAAGCCGCGCTGAAATATCTCATTTACGGTGGGGTCGCATCGGGAACCATGATCTACGGCATGAGTTGGATCTTCGGTTTGACCGGCAGCCTGGATTATGCGGAAATTAACGCGGCGCTGCTGCAAAATGCTCCGGATCATCTCACGCTCTTTATCGCCCTTGTCCTCATGTTGGCTGGGTTTGGCTATAAAATTGCCGCCGTTCCCTTCCATATGTGGGCGCCCGATGTCTACCACGGGGCGCCCATTCCTGTGACGGCTTTTCTTTCAGTCGGCTCAAAGGCTGCGGGCTTCGCTCTTCTCATGAGATTTTTCTATCCAGCGCTCTCTCAAAGTGGAGACGCCGGCATGTGGCAATTCGTCCCCGGCGTCGAGTGGCCCCAGCTCATGCTTATTGTGGCGATGGTGACCATGACGCTTGGGAACCTCGCCGCTCTGAACCAGCATAACGTGAAGCGTCTCTTAGCCTATTCCAGCATCGCTCACGCTGGCTACATCCTCATGGGGTTTGTTGTGCTCAGCGACGAAGGGCTGCGGGCGATGCTGTTCTACATCGTCGTCTATTATTTGATGAATCTCGGGGCGTTTATCGTCGTCATGGTTGTGGCGAATAATACTGGCCGCGAAGATCTAGAAGGCTTTCGTGGGCTGGCCTGGAGAGGAGGGGCTTTGCCCGCGGCAGCGATGGCAATTTTCCTCTTTTCGCTCACGGGTCTTCCCCCGCTCGCGGGCTTTATTGGCAAATTCTACCTCTTTGCCGCGGTGGTGAAGGGCCAATTCTATTGGCTTGCCGTGGTCGGGATATTGAACAGTGTCGTGTCCCTCTATTATTATGCGCGCATTGTAAAGACGATGTTCCTGGATGAGCCGTCTGATTTGGAAGGTGAGGTCGCTCTCGATCCACACAATGGCTCCTTATTGGCAATCTTGAGTGTTGCGACTGTTGTCCTCGGGGTGTATTGGGCGCCCGTTTTCGATTTTGCCGACCGTTCGACACGTTTTTTCCTGGGCAGCTAGCGAACGAGGTTACGTTGGAGCGGGAAGAGGGCTCGATTTGTCCAGCAGCTGACGGCATATTGGGGTAGGAGAGCAAGGACGGCGCAACCCTCACGTTGAACAGGAACTGAACCATGTCGGGGCGTAGCGCAGCTTGGTAGCGCACCTGCCTTGGGAGCAGGGGGTCGGCCGTTCAAATCGGCTCGCCCCGATACGATGTCACTGTCAGGAGGAAAAGCCCAATACTCCTGACACGCGAGGCCTTGAGGGCGCCAGTAGCTCAGCTGGATAGAGCAACGGCCTTCTAAGCCGTGGGTCAGGGGTTCGAATCCCTTCTGGCGCATAGGGTGGGTGTAGCTCAGTTGGTAGAGCACTGGGTTGTGGTCCCAGGAGTCGAGGGTTCAAGTCCCTTCACCCACCTTGTCCCCCCACTTCATAGCAGGGCATTCTCCTGATAATCGCGGTTACGGCTCCGGTTGCCATCACCAGGAATAGTAGTTATGGTGCCCGCGGGCCGCTAGCTCAGTTGGCAGAGCAGCTGACTCTTAATCAGCGGGTCCGGAGTTCGAATCTCCGGCGGCCCATCACCCTCGGTGAAGACATATGCGAGAGTGGCGAAATTGGCAGACGCGCTAGACTTAGGATCTAGTCCGCTTGAAGCGGATGGGGGTTCAAGTCCCCCCTCTCGCATGCGTGTTGTATCCGGGTGGTCTGAAGGGGGCCGTTAATATCCGTAATTAGGTTGCTGTATGAAGATTTCGATTGAGAGGCTGAGCTCGGTCCAGAAAAAAATTGCCTTCGAGATTCCTGCGGATCAGGTCCAAGCCGGACTGGAGAAGGCGTATCGAACTTATCAAAACCGCGTTCGACTGAAAGGCTTTCGCGCTGGGCGGGTGCCAAGGCAGGTGCTCGAACGTCGCTTTGGAGAAGAGATTGCTGCAGAAGTGAGCTCCTCTCTGGTTGAGGAGTCTCTGACCAGAGCCATAGAGGAACATGAACTTGCCATTGTGACAAAGCCCCAAATTGTGACTGAGCGCTTGGTTGCGGGCAATCCTTTCTATTATTCAGCGACTGTCGAGACGAAGCCTGAAGTCACGAATGTTGATTACGAGGGGATAGCGGTTGACAAAGTAATCTCGTCAGTAGCGGAGAAGGAGGTTGACGAGTCCTTAGCCCGACTTGCCGAATCTTTTGCTCAGCTTCACCCCGTAACGGATCGAGAGCAGGCTGAGTCGGGAGATGTTGTGACTCTGGACTACCGTGCCGTACAACACGGGCGAGTCATTCCGGGGCTCGAAGGAAAGAGACGATTGGTTGAGTTGGGCAAAGAGTCTTTCCTGCCTGGGTTTCAAGAGCAACTCAGTGGCATCAAGAAAGGACAGACTGTTGAATTTTCGCTGCCATTACCCCAGGGGCCTCAAGAGACGGACTCCGATCAGCAGCAGGCCATTCCTACCGCTACTTTTCGTGTCACCATACACGATATCGCTCAAAAGGAAGTGCCTCTTTTAGACGATGAATTTGCAAAAGACCACGGAGAGTGTGATACCCTCGAAGAATTGCGCGCCAAGATTCGAGATAATATGGAACAGATGGCGGAGCGGACAGCCGAGGGGCAGATGCATGATGCTGTGCTGAGCCAAATACTCAATAAAAATCCCTTTGAAGTCCCTCCCGGCCTTATCCGTGAACAAGCGCAGCAGTTATTCGTTGAGTCGGGCATGCAGGGGCGGGGCAATGGCAGCTTTGATGACCCGACTATTCCTGAGGCTATACGTGAGGACTTCTCCCAGCGGGCAAAGCGGCAGATTGAGACGACCCTGCTTCTTGACGCACTCGTGGAGCAACTCGGTATCTCAAGCACGGAGGACGAGGTTGCTCTGAAGATTGAGGATTTTGGAGCGGCGAGTGTCGAACAGCGGCAGCAGATTGAGGCGTTCTACGCTGATCCGACGAATCGTCAGATGCTGCAAGGGCGGCTGCGTAGAGAAAAGGCACTTCAGGCAGTTGTCGGGAAGGCCCATATTCGAGTGGTCCAAGAGGACGTTGCTGGTGCCGAGGAAAACGATTAGTATAGACTCTTTGTGAAGAACCTTTTTCGCTCCCCATGCGATAGGACTAACAGATGAATGCTCCTCCCTGTAACACGATGTATCGGCTGGTTACCCAGTACGAATAGGTGAGCTAGCATGGATACTGTTTTTTCTTCCGAGCGAAGGGACGTTCTAGCCTGGAACACGCATCCCTATGCCGTACGGTATAAAAACGATCCAAGGAGTCGATATGCCCAGAAATGGCGATGATCGTCCCGGAAATCTGGTTTGCTCTTTTTGTGGCAAGAGTCAGGATGAGGTTCGTAAACTGATTGCCGGCCCTACGGTCTATATCTGTGACGAATGTATAGATCTGTGTAATGACATTATCGCGGAAGAGTGTGACCAGGAAGACACGTTGGCGGCCTCCTCAGCCGTCCCCAAGCCGGCAGAGATCAAGCGTGTTCTGGACCAATACGTCATCGGGCAAGAGCAGGCAAAGAAAATTCTCTCTGTCGCCGTTCATAATCACTACAAACGCGTTGATTCACAGTTGATGACAAGTGAGGTGGAACTCCAAAAGTCTAATATTCTCCTCCTTGGTCCGACGGGCTCAGGGAAAACCCTCCTGGCCCAAACCTTGGCGCGTTTTCTCCAGGTTCCCTTTACGATTGGTGATGCAACCAGCCTGACCGAGGCTGGGTATGTTGGGGAAGATGTCGAGAATATTGTTTTAAGTTTATTACAGAACGCGGACTATGACGTCGAGAAATGTCAGAAGGGAATCGTCTATATCGATGAGATCGATAAGATCGCCCGAAAAGGGGATAATCCTTCGATTACGCGAGATGTTTCCGGTGAGGGTGTTCAACAAGCGTTGCTCAAGATTATTGAAGGGACGGTCGCGAGCGTCCCTCCAAAAGGAGGCCGAAAACATCCGCAGCAAGAGTTTGTTCAGGTCGATACGACGAATATCCTCTTTATCTGTGGTGGCGCATTTGTCGGTCTGGAAGATGTTATTCAACGACGGATCGGGGGGAAGAGCCTTGGGTTTGGGGCTGATGTTCGGAGCACCAGCCAGAAGGGGAGGAGCCTGCTCACAGAGGTGCAACCTGAAGACCTCCTGAAATTTGGCATGATCCCGGAATTTATCGGCCGTCTTCCCGTTTTAGCGACGCTCAAGGAATTGGACGATCAGGCGTTAGTCCGGATCTTGCGCGAGCCAAAAAATGCCCTTGTTCGTCAATATCAAAAGCTCTTTGAACTGGAGAGTGTGCACCTGCGTTTTACTGAAGGCGCGCTGACTGCGATTGCCCGTGAGGCACTCGCCAGAAAAACCGGGGCTCGTGGGCTGCGCGCTATCATGGAAAACATCATGCTGGATATCATGTACGATATCCCCTCACAGCCGAATATCAAAGAAGTCCTCATTTCCGAAGAAGTGGTGTCGCGCAATGTGCAGCCTATTGTGATGTACCAAAAGGCAACGGCCGAGAGCGCCTGACGCCCCTACTCGGAAAGCAGAACCATGTTGTTCCAGAATGATCAATAAAGAGAGACCGGAAAAAGGAGGGGCCGTGCGTCTACCGCTTTTACCCTTACGAGACATTATTGTTTTTCCTCATATGGTCGTTCCCCTCTTTGTGGGACGGCAAAAGTCGATTAAGGCCCTCGAAGAGTCAGTTGCCAGCGATAAACTGATTTTTCTCGCAACGCAGCGTGATGCGAAAGTCAATGATCCGATTGCCAATGACATTTATTCCATGGGCACCATTGGGCATGTGGTGCAGCTTCTCCGGTTGCCAGACGGGACCGTGAAGGTGCTGGTTGAGGGGAAACAGCGTGGACAGGTTGTCCAATATGCAGAGCAGAATGACTTCTTCTGGGCTGAGGTTGAAGAGGTTGAAGAAACGTCACAACGACAAGCTGAAATCGACGCGTTGGTGAAAAGCGTCAATACGGCATTTGAGAACTATGTTCGTCTGAATAAGAAGATTCCTCCAGAGATGATTATGTCGGTCTCGGCGCTTGATGATCCGTCCCGGCTCGCCGATACCATTATTGCGCACCTGGGGATTAAACTGGAAGATAAACAGACCCTGCTTGAAACGATCGATTCCGCCGACCGGTTAGAGAAAGTATTGAGCTTTACGCGTTCCGAGATTGAGATACTTGAGGTGGAACGCAGGATACGCAACCGGGTTAAAAAGCAAATGGAAAAGACCCAGAAGGAGTACTATCTCAACGAGCAAATGCGGGCCATTCAAAAAGAGCTCGGAGAGAAAGACGAATTCAAGAACGAGTTGCAAGAGCTCGAAGAAAAAATTCGGCAAAAGAAGCTGTCCCAAGAGGCTCGGGACAAGGTAGAAAAGGAGCTCAAGAAGCTCAAGATGATGTCTCCGATGTCTGCCGAGGCGACGGTTGTGCGCAACTATATTGACTGGTTGCTCGTCCTGCCCTGGTATGAATACACGGAAGATAAGCTGGACCTTCAGGATGCAGAAAAGATTCTGGACGAGGACCACTACGGCTTGGAAAAGGTCAAGGAACGAATCCTGGAATACCTTGCCGTCCAAAGCCTGGTCGGCGAGTTGAAGGGGCCGATTCTCTGCTTTGTCGGCCCTCCGGGAGTGGGAAAGACTTCCTTGGGGAAATCCATTGCCCGCTCGACGGACCGGAAGTTTGTTCGGATCTCCCTCGGTGGAGTGCGCGACGAGGCAGAAATCCGGGGGCACCGACGGACCTATATCGGAGCAATGCCGGGGAAAATAATCCAAGGAATGAAAAAAGCCGGGTCGGGGAACCCGGTCTTTCTGCTGGATGAGGTCGACAAGATGTCAACCGATTTCCGAGGAGATCCGTCTGCCGCGTTGATGGAAGTCCTTGATCCAGAACAGAATACGACCTTCAACGACCATTACCTTGATGTGGATTACGATCTGTCAAAAATTCTTTTTATCTGCACGGCAAATAGTCTTGAGCGGATTCCACGCCCCCTACAGGACCGCATGGAGATCATTCGAATCCCCGGTTATACCGAGTGGGAAAAATTGAACATCGCGAAGCATTTTTTGTTTAAAAAGCAACGTGACGCAAACGGTCTGACCGAGCATAATATCACCTGCTCTGACCGTGTCCTGTCTACCGTGGTCCGCGCGTATACGCGAGAATCTGGAGTCAGAAATCTTGAGCGAGAAATTGCGACGCTGTGTAGAAAGGTTGCCGTCGAAGTCGTCAAAAAGGGAAAAGACACGCATGTTCGATTAAATCAGAAACGCCTCGAAAAATACTTGGGGCCTGCCCGCTATCGGGTGAGTAAGACAGAGCAGGAAGATAAGATTGGTGTCGTGACCGGTTTAGCCTGGACGGATATGGGAGGCGAACTGCTTGCTACTGAGGTGACGATTGTCCCTGGGAAAGGCAAGTTGACTATTACTGGGAAAATTGGCGACGTGATGCAGGAGTCGGCCCAGGCGGCGATGAGCTATGTACGCTCACGGGCCGATGAGTTGGGGCTCGACAAGGATTTTTACCAGAACATTGATGTGCATATCCACATTCCGGAAGGCGCTATCCCGAAAGATGGCCCATCGGCCGGCGTGACAATGGCAACCTGTCTGGTATCAGCCCTGACAAAGATTCCGGTTCGACATGATACCGCTATGACCGGAGAAATTACCCTTCGTGGTCGTGTGCTCCCCATTGGAGGGCTCAAGGAGAAGATACTCGCTGCCCATCGTGGAGGGATAACCAGAATACTTATCCCAATTGAAAATGAAAAAGACTTACAGGAAGTTCCAGCGAATATCCTGCGAGCAGTCCATGTCGAACCTGTTGACCATCTCGACGCGGTGCTACGAAATGCTCTCGTCCTTGCCGAGCCCGATGAGTTCCTGGCAAAGAATGAGGCAATGGTTGATGAGGATCCCCTCTATTCTTCCGATACACCTAACCCGACCGAATCAACCGAGATCGTGACCCATTAATGCACCTGAGGTGATTGACTGAGAAAGGGAGCAATGGTAGAGTTCAGAGCCTCGTTTAGGGTAAGGCTCGTCCGCTCACCTCTTGTCCCTGTATGTAGTAGGGCGGTTAGCTCAGAGGAAGAGCATCGGCCTTACAAGCCGAGGGCCATCCGTTCAAATCGGATACCGCCCATATGGTGGGGTCGTAGTTCAGCTGGTTTAGAACGCCGGCCTGTCACGCCGGAGGTCGCGAGTTCGAGTCTCGTCGGCCCCGCCATCCCCATACCTTTAGGTGAAGGTGCTGCGAGCTATGAAGAAAGAAACTCAAACATTACCCCAGGAGCAAGCGCTCCAGGCCCGTCATTGGTATCTTGTAGATGCGAAAGACCAGATTGTTGGGCGTCTTGCAAGTAACATCGCGAGCGCCTTGCGCGGCAAGGGAAATCCTGCCTTTTCTCCTCATACTGACACTGGAGACTTTATTGTCGTCATTAATGCCCGTCATGTGAGACTGTCGGGAAAGAAGCTTCAGGATAAACAATATTACCGGCATACGGGATACCCGGGTGGTATACGACAACAGTCTGCGGAACAGATTATCAAATCGTCTCCTGAACACATCCTGAAAAAAGCGGTGGCGGGAATGCTGCCGAAGAATGCGCTCGGACGCCAGTTGGTAAAGAAATTAAAAATTTATCCTGACGCATTACACCCGCACGCCGCCCAGATGCCAACCGCCAGATAGAGGGTAGGGGTCGAGAAAGAGAGAAGGAAGGCGCTTTGTATGGCCGAGAATCAATCAGAATGTTGGGGAACTGGAAAACGAAAAACTGCGATTGCCAGAGTCCGCCTTCTTCCTGGGGAAGGGCAGTGCACGGTCAACAGAAAATCCCTGAACGAATATTTTGGCCGGGAAGCGATCCGCATGATTGCGCGGCAGCCACTCATTGTGACGCAAACGGAAGACCAATACGATGTCAAGGTCAATGTCCAAGGGGGCGGAAACTCTGCCCAGGCAGCGGCGATTCGTCATGGGATTACCCGTGCCCTGCTCAAAGCCAACCCGGACTTTCGGACCCTCCTGAAAAAAGAAGGATTTATTACCCGCGACTCACGAGAAGTTGAGCGCAAGAAGTATGGCAGGCACAAGGCGCGGAAGCGTCCTCAGTATTCAAAGCGGTAATACCTTGTAGGCCAATTAGTCAATGCCGAGAAGGAAATAAATACCGACTAAGCCTAACGTCCCATTAGCGAGCCAAGCGGACAGGGTCGGAGGAAGAATCCCGCCGTTACCCAGAGAAACGGTGAGGGCGAGAAAGACCCAGTAGCCAAACCCGACAAGCAGCGCCGAACCGAGGGCTGTTGGCACGGTGAGCTGCTTCGCGCCGGGTATCGCAAGCGCCGCTCCTAACAGTGTCATAACGAATGCCGCAAAAGGGATTGCCCCCTTGAGTTTGAGGTCTACTTGATACTCTGTCGTATCGAGACCTTTTTGTTGGAGGTCGGCGATATAAGCCCTGAGTGCCTGTGATGAAAATTCTTCGGATTTCATGGCAACAAGGGAGAAGTCTTCTGGTTTTTCCTTGAGCAAAAGAGAGAGCGGAAGCGAATGATGCGCGTCTCCTCGTTCTAGCTTGCTTTCCTGGACTCCTTCAAAATGCCATTTTTCGTCTCGCCAAGAGGCCTGAGCAATCTCGGTCAAAGCCTGCACCTGAAAATTCTCACCAAGGGTATAAATAGTGAGACCGGAAATGATATTCCGGCGCGAATCAAAGTGGTTGATATGGTAGAAGCTATTTGCCCCATGATACCAGAACCCTCGCGTCTGAAAGAGACCCTTAAAAGCCTTGCCTTTAATCTCCACGGTATTGATATAGCGAGACTTGTGGAAGGCGTACGGAACGACATTCTCATTCCACACCCATCCACCAAGACTTAACACACCAGCAGCTAAGAGGAGTGGGGCAGCCATCTGCCAGGCGCTCACACCACAGGCCTTGAGGGCCTGGAGTTCCTTATGGCGGGAGAGCATTCCGAGGCTGAGCAGCGATCCGGCGAGTGCCGCGGCAGGGACAGCTTGGGTGACAAAGAGGGGTAATTTAAAAAGGAAATAGCTGCCTATAGCGGACAGGGGCGCTTTGTATTTTACGAAACTATTAAAGCGATCAAAAAAATCAACCAGCAGTGAAAGTCCGAGAAAGAGGAGGAGGCAGAGTGCAAAAAGACGAATAAATTCTTTGCACAGATAAACTGCTATGAGTCGAGAAGGAAAAGGAAATCCGGTTTGACCCATAACCCGTGTCGGACTCATTGGATGACCAAAGAGGACAATGAACGCTTGGAAAAAGCCTGCGACAACCAGGTCAAGAGAGGGAAAAGAGGTTTTTCTTGCGTCACCCGAGAGAAGAGATAGATGCCGAGACCGCCTAAGACACCATTCGGTATCCATAGGGCAATTGCAGGAGAGAGTACCCCTCTTTCTCCAAAGGTCTCTCCTGCAGTAAGCAGAAGATAGTAGAACAGGATAATACCGAGGCTCATGCCAAATCCGACCGAACGAAAGGCCCAGATCGTTCGCACGCTGAGAGGAAGAGCAATCAGACTAAAGACTACACACGCGAACGGCAGGGCAAGGCGACGATGCAATTCAACAAGTGCTTTATTATGTTGTGAAGACGCCTCTTGACTCTGAGACAAGCGGTGGAGGAGCTCCGTCATTGTCATATCTTTGGGGCTATGGTTCGGTTCGCTCTCGTGAGCGAGCAGCGCCGCCGTATCCAAAGTCACATCATAGACAGAAAAGTGGGTTGTCTGATGGCCCTTTTCTGTCTGTTGCATACTATGCACCGTCCCCTTGTTTAAGCGGAGGGTCAACAGATTGCCTTCAGTACTAGGAACAATGAGGCCATCATGGGCAAAAATGGTATCTTTTCTGTATGGAGTCCGACTATCAGCGATCATGATTCCCTTGAGAACCGTCCCTGGCGGTTCAATTTCTTCTGCATAGATAACCAGACCTGAAAACTCACTATTAAACGTCTTTTCTTTTAAGCCGGCGGTTGCCCGTGTTCTCGAAACATCATAGAATACACGGTCGAGTCCTGCGTTACTCCATGGACGGACAGAGAGGGTAAGGAAAAAAGATATCCCTAAAAGGACTCCTGTTAGCAGATACAGCGGCACGGCCATTTGAGAAAGACTCATGCCGCAACTTTTCAGCGCAATGATTTCTTTGTCTGTTGAGAGACGGCCAAATCCCCAGAGAATGGCCAGGAGGAAGGCCATCGGCACGGTCACCTCAAGAAAAGAAGGAAGGACGAAAAATAGCATTTTGCTGATATGCAGGATTGATACGCCTCGACTGACGACTAAATCAACGAGTTCCAGGATACGAGCTGTGAACAAAATGCAGGTAAAGATGAGCAAGCTGAGACAGAAGGGCATGGTGATTTCAAAGAAGATGTAGCGTGTCAGAATTTTGCCCATGAAACGAAATCCTAGAAGAAATACCTTACACTGTAAATCGCGTGTACTATACGGACTCCGCCCCCTCAACGAGTACCTCCGAACACAGCCGGAGACAATCGAGACCATTCATGCCCTCCGATTGCAGAAAACAGAGGGTATAATTCAATCGGCTCGACAGCTTCACATACCCGTTCAATACCAATCCGTGGCTTTCCTGGATACCCTGACGCACGGGGGAAATCACCAAGGAATCGCCGCTCAGATGCGTCCGTTTCAGTATGCTGTCCTGACTGACCTCATACAGAGTTCGATAGACTGTATTCTGGTACTTGACGAGATAGTGGACCCTCAAAATCTTGGGGCGCTGCTGAGAACAGCGGAGTCAGCAAAGGTTGGAGGCGTGATACTGACGAAACGACGTTCTGCGCAACTCTCGGCGAGTGTTGAAAAAGCAGCGGCTGGGGCAACGGCGTATCTTCCTATATGTCGAGTTGGAAATTTGCGGCATGCCCTTATGGCATTAAAACAAGCGAATTTCTGGCTTGTCGGGCTCAATCCGCAGGCAACCTCCACAATTTATGATCTCGATATGCCTGGAAAAGTCGCTCTCGTTCTCGGTGGCGAAGGGAAGGGAATTCGCCCGCTTGTCCAGAACACCTGTGACTACTTAGTATCAATACCGATGGAAGGACGGATTTCCTCTCTGAATGTTTCTGTTGCCGGTGCCCTCGTACTCTATGAACGTCTCCGTCAAATTCGTAAACCATAGTACTATGAAGTCTCATGAGAGCGTACTTGTTTGGCGTTAGGTTGTTTTTTTACCAGTCATCCGTAAGTGCGCAAATTGAAAGGGATTTTATTTCTCCAGGAGAAAATGGATTAAGACATTTGATTGCTATTGACTGCTGGAATGAGCTAGGGTAGGATAATCCGCTCTTCTGAGATATAACAAGGTTTCGTTTGAAAAGGTCCTGAAATCCACATAACTATTGAGCTACGGGAAACCATACTCTGGAACGCTGGCGTAGCTCAACGGTAGAGCAACTGATTTGTAATCAGTAGGTTGTAGGTTCAATTCCTATCGCCAGCCTTCGTCGAGATGAAAACCGTGTACATGGAGAGGTGCCCGAGCGGCCAAAGGGAGCAGACTGTAAATCTGCCGGCACATGCCTTCGAAGGTTCGAATCCTTCCCTCTCCACTATAAAACAGGGAAGACTTTGGGCGGGAATAGCTCAGTTGGCTAGAGCGCGAGCCTTCCAAGCTCGGGGTCGCGGGTTCGAGTCCCGTTTCCCGCTCCAACATTTTGCAAGAAGGAACGGCGTTTTCCTACAATTCTTCTGGAATTCTAATAAGACAGATACTTCATTCAGTAGGTTATGATAGTGAGAAAATTGACCACAGCGCCCAGGTAGCTCAGTAGGTAGAGCACGTCCTTGGTAAGGACGAGGTCGGCGGTTCAAGCCCGCTCCTGGGCTTGTCCCATTTTCACGAAAGAAACGGACTGCTAAAAGCTTGACTGTCGAGAAGGTTGGGACAAGTTTCTCACTGTTGAGCGTGCAGGGCAGAAAGGGAGAATGATGGCGAAGGAGCGGTTTGAGCGGACGAAGCCGCACATGAATGTGGGGACGATAGGGCATATTGACCACGGGAAGACAACGCTGACAGCGGCGATCACGAAAGTCTTGGCGGCACGGGCGATGGCCGAGGCCGTGGCGTTTGACGAGATCGACAAAGCGCCAGAGGAGAAAGAGCGGGGGATCACGATCAACACCGCGCACGTGGAATACGAGACCGAGCAGCGGCACTATGCGCACGTGGACTGTCCGGGGCATGCGGACTATATCAAGAACATGATCACGGGGGCGGCGCAGATGGACGGCGCGATCCTGGTAGTGGCCGCCTCCGACGGGCCGATGCCGCAGACACGGGAGCATATTTTATTAGCGCGGCAAGTGGGGGTGCCGGCGATCGTGGTGTTCATGAACAAAGTGGACATGGTGGATGACGAGGAGTTACTGGACTTAGTCGAATTAGAGATGCGGGAGTTACTGTCGAAGTACGACTTTCCGGGCGATGACACGCCCATCATTCGGGGGAGTGCGTTGCAGGCGTTAGAGGGAGCCGCCGCGGGGGAGGAGCAAGTGCTGGAACTGATGGCTGCGGTTGACAGTTTTATTCCCGAGCCAGCGCGGGATGTAGACCAAGAGTTTTTAATGTCAGTCGAAGACGTGTTTACGATCTCAGGGCGCGGGACCGTGGCGACAGGGCGCGTAGAGCGGGGGCGGATCAAAGTGGGCGAAGAAGTCGAGATCGTCGGGATACGGGAGACCCAGCAGACGACCGTGACCGGTGTCGAGATGTTTCGCAAGCTCCTGGATGAAGGGGTCGCGGGAGACAATGTGGGGTGTTTACTGCGGGGGATCAAGCGGGAAGAGATTGAGCGGGGGCAGGTGTTGGCCAAGCCGGGGAGTATCACGCCGCACACGCAGTATGAGGCCGAGGTGTATGTATTGACGAAAGATGAGGGAGGCCGGCACACGCCGTTTTTCAATGGGTATCGGCCGCAGTTTTACTTTCGGACGACGGATGTGACCGGGTCGGTGACCTTACAGGCGGGGACAGAGATGGTGATGCCGGGGGACAACACACAGATGACGGTGGCGTTATTGACTCCGATTGCGATGGATGAGGGGTTGCGGTTTGCGATTCGGGAGGGCGGGCGCACGGTGGGCGCGGGGGTCGTCACGAAAATCTTGGAATAAGAGAAGAGAGCAGTTACTATGAGAGACCTTGTGGGACTTTCCTGTGAGCGGTGCAAAAATAAAAATTATACCGCAACTAAAAATAAGAAACTCACTCCCGATAAACTTGTTCGACGAAAATTTTGTCCGGTCTGTCGCTCTCATACCTCACATAAAGAAGTAAAGGTATGAGAGAGGAGGGTCAGTAGCTCGAATTGGATAGAGCACCGGACTCCAAATCCGGGGGTTGCAGGTTCGAGTCCTGCCTGACCCGTCTCCTTTGGACAGGTGCGCTTCCTCTGGCGAGAGAGGATAGTACTATATGGGCGCGTTTGAGACAGCACGGGCATATTGCCAAGAGGCGTGGGCAGAGACCCAAAAGGTCCATTGGCCGAGCCGCAAAGAGGTTCGCTCTGCGACGCTGGTTGTTCTCCTCCTTGTTGCAATCGTTGCCCTGTTCTTGTTCTCAGTCGATGCTGTACTGTCGTGGCTGTTTCGCTCGTTCCTTGGAAATTAACTATCGGCATAAAGGGGCCTGAGGTTATGGGCAAGCAATGGTATATCGTCCATACCTATTCCGGGTACGAACGCAAAGCGAAAGCCGCTTTGGAGGAACGTATTCGGACTCTGGGGAAGCAGGAAGCGTTTGGGGACGTGCTCGTGCCAGAGGAGCAAGTCGTTGAGTTAGTAAAAGGAAAAAAGCGCACCTCGTCTCGGAAATTTTTTCCAGGCTACATCCTCGTACAGATGGAGATGAATGATGAGACTTGGCATGTTGTTCGGTCAACGCCCAAAGTGACTGGATTTGTTGGCGGAACAAACGACCCTCAGACTATCCCGTCAGTGTCAGAAGCCGAGGTTTCCGAGATTCACCAGCAAGTTGAAGAGGGGGCTTTGCGGCCTAAGCCAAAAATCTCATTTGCGACAGGAGAAGGTGTGAAGGTTGTTGATGGCCCCTTTCAGGATTTTACCGGTGTTGTTGAGGAAGTGAAACCGGATAAGGGGAAGTTACGGGTCTTAATTAGTATATTTGGTCGGGCAACTCCGGTTGAGCTTGATCTCGTCCAAGTTGAAAAAGCATAAATAACGGTGAGAAACGATGGCAAAGAAAATAGACACGACAATCAAGCTTCAGATTCCGGCTGGACAAGCGAACCCCAGCCCGCCCGTCGGCCCTGCCCTTGGGCAAAGGGGGGTTAATATCATGGAGTTCTGTAAAGCGTTTAATGCGAAAACACAGGACCAGCAAGGGTTGCTGATTCCGGTTGTGATTACCGTTTATGCGGACCGTTCCTTTTCTTTTATCACCAAGACGCCGCCCGCCTCCACGCTCCTGAAAAAGGCTGCCGGACTGGAAAAAGCCTCCAGTGAACCGGCGAGAGAAATGAAGGGCTCCGTTACCCAAAAACAGATTGAAGAGATTGCCACAACGAAGATGCCAGACCTGAATGCGAAAGACCTTGAGGGCGCAATGCGCATTGTTGCAGGGACGGCGCGCAGCATGGGAATAGAGGTGGTGAACTGATATGGCTCGAAAAAGCAAAAGCTATCGCTCCGCTCAGGAGAAGGTTGACCGGACTCAGCGCTACCCCTTAGAGGAAGCGCTAGCCCTTGCCAGCGAGACGAAACGCGCCACGTTCGATGAGAGTGTCGAACTTGCGGTACGACTTGGTGTTGATCCGCGGAAGGCCGACCAAAACATCCGTGGGACAGTGCTCCTTCCGCACGGAACCGGCAAGTCCATATGTGTTGCTGTTTTCGCAAAAGGCGAGAAGGCCCAAGAGGCAGAGGAAGCAGGGGCGGACGTTGTCGGTGGTGAGGACCTTGCAAAGCGTATTAGTGATGAAGGATGGCTGGAGTTCGATAAGGCGGTTGCCACTCCAGACATGATGGGAGTCGTTGGGCGACTCGGAAAAATTCTCGGGCCGCGAGGCCTGATGCCGAACCCGAAAGTTGGGACGGTGACCACAGATATTGCCCAGGCGGTTCAAGACCTTAAAGGAGGAAAGGTTGAATATCGGGTTGACAAAGCTGGCAATGTGCATGTGCCTATCGGTAAAGCATCATTTGAAAAGGCGCAGCTTGTTGACAATGCCCAGTCTCTTCTTGAGAGCCTGGTACGCGCGAAACCTGCCTCGGCCAAAGGCACCTATCTCAAAAGTATTACGGTGAGTACCAGTATGGGGCCAGGAGTCCGAGTCGACCCGGCTGGCTCCTCCCGTTAAGGCAAGGAAAAGCGACACTATTCCTCTCAGTGCGACGAAAGAGAAACAATGGACCGACAAACAAAGGAAGAAACGGTTATTGACCTGCAGAATCGATTTGCCAGTGCGACTGCAGCAGTGGTGACCGAATACAAAGGTTTAACAGTTGAAGAGATCAACGTTCTCCGCCGCGAACTGCGCGAAGTGTCCGGGGAATACCGCGTCGCCAAGAATACGCTGGTAGCGCTCGCTATTGACGGCACGCCGTATCTGTCCTTGAAGGAACTCCTGGCCGGTCAGAATGGCCTGGTCCTTGGATACGGTGATGTTGTTGGGCTCACAAAAATTGTTGCCCGTTATGCTTCTGAAAACGGGAAGTTCACTATTAAGGGAGGGGTAACAGAGGGGCAATTCCTGGAGCCTGCCGGCATAGAGGAGTTAGCGACACTGCCCAGTCGTGAGGCGCTCCTGGCACAATTGCTCGGGACGCTCTCTCAACCTGCCACCCGCCTTGTCGGGGCGTTGTCCGCCTCTGGGGGCCAACTTGCCCGATTACTGAATGAACGCATGTCCCAACTGGACTCGGACTAATCGAAAATTACTTTCCTGAAGGAGGAATGTATGGCTCTGACAGAAGAGAAGATGGATGAACTCATTACCACGCTTTCTGACCTCACGATTCTTGAGGCTTCCGATTTAGTCAAGAAGCTCGAAGAAAAATGGGGAGTCAGCGCCGCTGCTCCGGTCGTCGTTGCTGGAGGGGTTGCTGGGGGTGAGGCCGCGCCTGCTGCGGAACCGGAGAAAGACGAATTCAACGTTGTGTTGACAGGGCCTGGGGAGAAAAAGATCCAGGTTATTAAGGTCGTGCGTGAATTGACCGGGCTCGGACTCAAAGAAGCCAAAGGGCTTGTCGATAGCGCGCCCAAAGCAGTCAAAGAAGGGGCATCCAAGGCGGAAGCGGAAGAGATCAAAAACAAGTTGGAAGAGGCTGGAGGATCGGTTGAGTTGCAGTAGATTTGAGTGGGAGGAGGGCATGTATGGCTGATACGGCTGGAAAGCTCGCGCACAACTTCCGTATTCGACGGTCCTTTGGTCATATCGAAAAAATTATCGAATTCCCGCATCTGTTGGAAATTCAACGTCATTCTTACGACGAATTTCTCCAACGGTTGCTGACTGCTGACCAGAGGACTGATGCCGGACTCCAAGGGGTTTTTCGGTCCGTTTTTCCGATCAAAGACTTCAACGAGACGGCGTCCCTTGAGTTTGTGGATTATGCGCTGGGCGAACCGAAATACTCAGTCGAAGAGTGCCACCAAAGAGGGATGACCTATGCCGCTCCCCTCAAAGTCACCATTCAACTCGTCCTGTGGGATGTTGATGCCAGTAGCGGTGCGCGGACGATCAAAAATGTAAAAGAGCAGGAAGTCTATTTTGGCGAAGTCCCGTTAATGACCAATCATGGTACCTTTATGGTCAACGGGACTGAGCGGGTGATTGTGAGTCAGCTCCACCGGTCCCCCGGAGTCTTTTTTGATCATGACAAAGGGAAAACGCATGCGAGCGGGAAATTACTCTACTCCGCACGCGTCATTCCATACCGGGGGTCGTGGATCGACTTTGAGTTTGACCCCAAAGATATTCTCTATGTTCGGATTGACCGCCGTCGCAAGTTTCACGCAACCGTGCTCCTCCGAGCGTTGGGGATGTCAACCGAGGATTTGCTCAATTATTTCTATCGAAGAGATACGATCTTTCTCAACAGCACGGGTGAACAAGCGCTCACACGGGCCTTTCTGCCAGACCACCTGCTCGGGCTGCGGGCAACGCAGGACGTTCGCAACCCTGAAACCGGTGATGTGTTGGTAAAGGAGGGCCGGAAGTTTACCCGCGGAGCCCTCAGGCAATTAGAGGCGGCTGGTCTTGAGCAGATACCCATCACGCGGGAGGAACTGCTCGGACGTGTGGCGGCACGCGATATCGTCGATCCCGCGACACAAGAAGTGCTCGTCCAATGTAATGAGGAAATGACGCAAGACTCTCTTGATCTCCTCATTGAGCGTGGCGTGCCCCAGTTTGAAGTCTTGTTTATTGACGATGCGTATGTCGGCTCTGCGTTCCGCAATACCCTCCTCCAGGACAAGATCACTTCTTCAAAAGAGGCGAAGATTGAGATCTATCGCCGCCTCCGTCCTGGCGACCCGCCGACCGACGATGCGGCCACGTCGTTTTTTCAGAACCTGTTCTTTAATCCCGAGCGTTACAATCTCTCCCGAGTGGGGCGTCTGAAGCTCAACCATAAGCTCGGATTCCCCACCGACGACGATGGGCTGGGTCAAGGGACCCTCCGTCGTGAAGATATCCTGGAGGCCGTTCGGTATCTCGTCGAACTCAAAAACGGTAATGGCGTTGTCGATGATATTGACCACTTAGGAAATCGTCGCGTCCGTGCGGTCGGGGAACTCGTCGAAAACCAGTTCCGTATCGGCTTAGTCCGTATGGAGCGGGCGGTGAAAGAACGGATGAGTCTCCAGGATGTTGAGACCTTAATGCCGCAAGAATTGGTCAACTATAAGCCGGTTTCAGCGGCGCTCAAGGAGTTTTTCGGATCGAGCCAACTCTCCCAATTCATGGACCAAACGAACCCCTTGTCGGAGGTCACCCACAAGCGCCGGCTCTCCGCGCTGGGGCCTGGCGGGCTGACACGGGAACGTGCCGGCTTTGAGGTGCGGGACGTTCACCCCACTCACTATGGCCGCGTCTGCCCGATTGAAACGCCGGAGGGGCCCAATATCGGGCTGATTTCAAGTCTTTCGACCTATGCTCGGGTCAATGAGTTTGGGTTCATTGAGACGCCCTACCGGACAGTGGAGAGCGGACGAGTGACGGAGAACGTTCACTATTTATCCGCCCTGGAGGAGGAGAGTCAGACAATCGCGCAGGCGAACGCGCCGGTTGATGCCACAGGCAATTTTGTCAACACCTTGGTTTCCGCCCGCCTTGGCGGAGAGTTTGTGATGGTGCCGCCCGACCAGGTCCAGCTCATGGATGTCTCCCCGACGCAGCTGGTGAGTGTAGCAGCCGCCCTGATTCCCTTCTTGGAGCATGACGATGCCAACCGGGCATTAATGGGCTCCAATATGCAGCGGCAAGCGGTGCCCCTGCTGCGGACAGAAGCTCCGCTTGTTGGCACGGGAATGGAGCAGGTCGTGGCTCGGGACTCTGGAGCCGCCCTTGTCGCCCAGCGTGACGGAATCGTCGAGAGTGTGGATTCCACCCGGGTCGTGATCAAGGCTGAATCGCAGACCACACAGGGCGATGTTGGTGTTGATATCTATGGTCTCACGAAATACCAACGCTCTAACCAAAATACGTGTATTAACCAGCGCCCCATCGTTCAGATTGGCGATCGGGTTGAGGTGGGAGATGTCATCGCCGATGGCCCAGCCACAGAAATGGGAGAACTCGCGCTGGGGAGAAACGTCCTGGTCGCCTTTATGATCTGGGGGGGCTATAACTTCGAGGATTCCATCCTGGTGAGTGAGCGACTTATCCGCGACGATGTCTTTACCTCGGTCCATATCGAGGAATTTGAGTGTGTCGCTCGGGACACAAAACTCGGACCGGAGGAAATCACCCAAGACATTCCGAATGTTGGAGAAGAAGCGCTCAAGGACCTCGACGAGAGCGGCATCGTCAGAATCGGCGCTGAAGTGCGCCCGGGCGATATTCTGGTTGGAAAAATAACGCCCAAAGGCGAGACGCAACTTTCTCCAGAAGAGAAACTGCTCCGGGCAATTTTTGGTGAAAAAGCCGGAGAGGTTCGTGATACCTCACTCCGTGTCCCCCCTGGGGTCGAAGGCGCGGTGATTAATGTTCGTGTGTTCTCACGGAAAGGCGAGACCAAGGACGAGCGCAGCCAGGACCTTGAAGAGGCTGAGATTCAACGGCTGCAACACGATCGGGATGAGGAAGTTCGCATTATCCGAGACAGTACGCGTGGCAAGATCACGCAACTGTTGGTCGGGAAGACGGCAACGATGCGGGTCAGTGACGACGATTCTCGACGCGTCGTGGTCGCGAAAGGGCAGGAGATTACGGCAGAGCTTCTGGAGACGCTGCCAGATCAGTTGTGGAGCAGGGTTCGAGTCGGGGATGAGACGGTAGAGGAGGAGATTCGGAAGACGGTCGGTTCTCTTGCCGACCATGTTGGCGCCATCCGCGAGGAATGTGAAAGAAAAGTTGAGAGACTGAAGAGTGGAGACGAGTTGCCCCCAGGGATTATCAAGATGGTGAAGGTCTTTATCGCCATAAAACGTCGCCTCCAAGTTGGGGACAAGATGGCTGGGAGACATGGGAACAAAGGGGTGCTGTCCCGGATTCTCCCGGAAGAGGACATGCCATACCTTGAGGACGGCACGCCGGTCGATGTTGTCCTGAATCCTCTGGGCGTCCCTTCTCGTATGAATGTTGGGCAAATCCTGGAGACCCATCTGGGTTGGGCGGTGCAGTCCCTTGGCAAACAGGTCGGGAGTGATACGGGGAGACGGGGAAAAGCGGCGGTCGCCAGTCTGCGCGCGCGGCTGAAGGACCTCGCTCGTTCAACCGAGGTGTCCCGGCTGATTGACGGACTCTCGGAGGCCGAGGTTAAAGAGCTGGCCGGTCGCTCGAAACACGGCTCTCACGTTGCGACGCCGGTCTTTGACGGTGCCCCGGAGACCGAAATTTTCTCTTTGCTTGAGCAGGCCGGCCTGCCCGATACCGGGCAGACAACGCTCTACGATGGGCGAACCGGGGAGCCCTTCAGTCAGCCAGTGACCGTTGGCGTAATGTATATCCTGAAACTGCACCATCTTGTTGAAGACAAGATTCACGCGCGCTCAACTGGGCCCTACTCCCTTGTGACGCAACAGCCTCTTGGTGGCAAAGCCCAGTTTGGGGGACAACGGCTCGGGGAAATGGAAGTGTGGGCACTGGAAGCCTATGGCGCCGCGTACAGCCTGCAAGAGATGCTCACGGTCAAATCGGACGATGTTGCCGGCCGCACTCGCATGTATGAAGCGATTGTCAAGGGAGAAAATGTCCTGGAGCCTGGACTGCCCGAGTCATTCAATGTGATGATTCGCGAACTCCAGAGCCTAGGGCTCAATGTCGAGCTGCATCCCCTTGAAGAAAATCAATAAGGTGAGGTGAGGACAAAATGGAAGATTTTCTGGGTCTTTTTGAAAAACCCCAAAATCCGCTCCGTTTCAATGCGATCCAGGTCTCGCTGGCGTCCAAAGAGATGGTCTGTTCCTGGTCTCATGGTGAGGTCAAGAAGCCTGAAACCATCAATTACCGCACGTTTAAGCCTGAGCGTGACGGGCTTTTTTGTGCAAAAATATTTGGACCGACCAAAGACTATGAGTGTAATTGTGGCAAATACAAACGGATGCGCCATCGAGGCGTGGTCTGCGAGAAGTGCGGGGTCGAGGTCATTCAGTCGAAAGTCCGGCGCGAACGAATGGGCCATATTGACCTTGCCAGTCCGGTGGCGCACATCTGGTTTTTGAAGAGCCTCCCCAGCCGGATCGGGACACTCATGGATATGACGCTCAAAGACCTTGAGCGGGTGCTGTACTTCGAGTCCTATATCGTTCTTGATCCGGGTGAAACGCCGCTCAAGCAAAAAGACCTGCTGAGTGAAACCCAGTATCGGAAAGCCGTTGAGGAATTTGGTCCGGGCAGCTTCCGAGCAGGGATGGGCGCGGAGGCGGTCCGCGAGTTATTACAGGACTTTGACCTGGAACAGCTGGCGCGAGAGCTCCGGGTTGAAATGATCGAGACATCAAGCGAAGCCCGACGAAAGAAAACCGCGAAACGTCTGAAGGTCGTCAATGCTTTTCGGCAATCGGGCAACCATCCGGAAGAGATGATTCTGGAAGTCATCCCCGTCATTCCACCAGACCTGCGTCCCCTCGTCCCGCTCGATGGAGGCCGCTTTGCGACCTCAGACCTGAACGACCTGTATCGTCGCGTGATTAACCGCAACAATCGCCTCAAACGGCTCATGGAGCTGAGCGCGCCGGATATTATTATCCGAAACGAGAAGCGCATGCTGCAAGAGGCGGTCGATGCCCTCTTTGATAACGGCCGTCGGGGCCGACCCTTGACTGGCCCCAACAAGCGTCCCCTCAAGTCTTTGTCCGACATGCTGAAAGGAAAAAGTGGGCGTTTTCGCCAGAATCTGCTCGGAAAGCGCGTGGATTATTCGGGGCGTTCGGTCATTGTTGTCGGACCGGAATTACGCCTGCATCAGTGCGGCCTGCCGAAGTATATGGCTTTGGAATTGTTCAAACCTTTCATCTACAACAAGCTTGAGGAGCGGGGCTATACGACCACGATCAAGAGTGCCAAGAAGATGGTGGAAAATGGACGGCCGGAAGTCTGGGATATCCTGGACGAAGTGATCAAGGAGCATCCGGTTCTGCTCAACCGCGCTCCAACCCTGCATCGGCTCGGCATCCAGGCCTTTGAACCCGTCCTGATTGAGGGCAAGGCCATTCAGCTGCACCCTCTCGTCTGTATGGCGTATAATGCCGACTTTGACGGCGACCAAATGGCCGTGCATGTCCCGCTGTCGGTTGAGGCCCAGGTTGAGGCGCGCAGCTTGATGATGTCAACCAATAATATTCTCTCGCCGGCTCATGGCAAGGCGGTGATCGCCCCCACCCAGGACATCGTTCTTGGACTGTATAACGCGACCCGTGAACGTCCCGGCGCGCTCGGCACGGGAAAGATTTTCAGTAGTCCGGGTGAGGTCCGGGTCGCCTACGATCAAGGCGCGGTCGATTTGCAGGCCAAGATTACGGTGCGCCTGAACGGCGAGCGGGTCGAGACAACAGTGGGTCGTATCTTGCTGGCGGAAATTGCGCCGCCCGAGATTCCTTTCTCGGATATCAACCGGGTGATGAAGAAAAAAGAACTCGGCGCCTTGATTGATGCTGCCTTTTTGAAAGCGGGCAACAAGGCCACCGTGATTTTCGCCGACCGTTTGAAAGACCTTGGCTTCGAGTATGCCACTCGGGCTGGCATCTCTATTGGCATTCAAGACATGAAGGTCCCTGATACCAAAGCGAAGCTGCTTTCCGATGCGCAGAAGGAAATACAAAAAATCCAAGAGCAGTATACCAATGGGCTGATTACGGATGGCGAGCGGCATAACAAGGTTGTTGATACCTGGGCCTCGGTCACGGATGAAGCGGCCAACGATATGTTCAGAGGGCTCCAAGAAGACAAGGACGGATTTAGTCCCATCTATATGATGGCGGACTCTGGATCGCGTGGCAGCGCGCAGCAGATCCGCCAGCTCGCGGGTATGCGCGGATTAATGGCAAAGCCCTCGGGAGAAATCATCGAAACGCCGATCACGGCCAACTTCCGTGACGGGCTCTCCGTGCTCCAGTACTTCATCTCAACCCACGGGGCGCGGAAGGGATTAGCGGATACCGCCCTCAAGACGGCGAATTCCGGCTATCTGACCCGCCGGCTGGTCGATGTCGCTCAGGACTCGATCGTGAGCGAAGAGGACTGCGGTACGATTGATGGTATCGAGATGACCCCGCTGGTTGAGGGTGGGGAAATAATAGAGCGCCTTGGCGAGCGTGTCTTGGGGCGCGTTGCCCTTGATGATATTCGCGATCCTTTTACCCAAGAAGTCCTTGTTCACGCAAACGAAGAAATTGATGAAGACCGCGTCGTACGCATCGAAGAAGCCGGGATTGAGCGCGTATCGATACGATCTGCTTTGACCTGTGCGACCAAACGAGGCCTCTGCGCCCGCTGTTATGGACGTGACTTGGCCCGCGGTCGGCTGGTGCATCTTGGCGAGGCGGTCGGCATCATTGCCGCGCAGTCGATTGGTGAGCCAGGCACCCAACTGACCATGCGGACGTTCCACATTGGTGGGACGGCCAGTCGGCTGGCCGAGCAGACGACGCTAACGGTTCGGAATGAAGGTGTCCTTCGCTATATTAAGCTCAAAACCGTGATTGACCGGAATGGTGATCTGGTCGCAATGAACCGAAACGGGGAGGTCGCAGTAGTTGAGATGCTTGAGTCAGGACGGGAGCGTGAAAGAGAACGTTATTCTATCGTCTATGGTGCCAAGCTGAAAAAGAAAGATGGAGCAAAGGTCAAAACCAACGACTTGATTGCGGAATGGGACCCCTACACCGTCCCCATCCTGACTGAAGTCAGCGGTGAGGTCAGATTCGGTGATATCAACGATCTGACTATGCAAGAGAAAGTGGATGAGCGGACGGGCCTGTCCACGCGGGTCATTATCGAATTCCGCGATCCGAATATGCGTCCACGGGTATCAATCAAAGATGACAGCGGTAAAACGGCGAAGCTGTCGAATGGACTGGATGCGCGCTATCTGCTGCCGGTTGGCTCCAATATGAATGTGAGCGCCGGCCAACGTGTTGAAGCAGGGGATGTGCTCGCCAAAATTCCACGAGAGACCGCCAAGTCGAAGGATATTACCGGTGGCCTGCCGCGGGTAGCTGAACTCTTTGAGGCCCGGAAGCCTAAAGAGTTCGCCGTTATCAGCGAAATTGAAGGGACAGTCTCCTTTGGGAAAGATACCAAGGGGAAAAGGAAGGTGGTGATTACTCCTGAGGTTGGCGAAACACGGGAGTATCTCATTCCTCGGGGAAAACACATCAGCGTGCGAGAAGGCGATTATGTCCGGTCTGGAGACCCGCTGATGGATGGCTCTGAAAACCCCCATGATATCCTTCGCGTTCGCGGAGACCGTGATCTCCAAAAGAGGATCGTGGACGCTATCCAGGAAGTCTATCGTCTTCAGGGCGTGCGTATCCATGATAAACATATCGAAGTGATCGTAAGACAAATGATGCGGCGTGTTCTTGTGACCAAGGTCGGAGATTCGGATTTCCTGGTTGGTGAGCAAGTAGAAAAGTGGCGTTTCCAAGAAGAGGTTGAACGTGTTCTGGCTGATGGAGGAACCCCCCCAGAAGCGGAATCGCTCTTAATGGGAATTACAAAAGCGAGTCTCTCGACCGATAGTTTCATCTCAGCCGCCTCGTTCCAGGAAACGACCAAGGTGCTGACGGAAGCGGCCATTAACGGCAAAGTCGATTATCTGTTGGGGCTCAAAGAGAATGTCATCATGGGGCGGCTCATTCCTGCTGGGACCGGCACCCCGAGCTATACGCAGCTCACTGCCGGAAGCCCAGAAATTTTGCCCGAGGAAGAAGAGCCTTTGCCCATTGCCCAAATACTCGAAGCATAGAGAAGGGAAGGCCGAGGCTCGCAAGGAGGATGCATGCCTACAGTTCAGCAACTCGTACGAAAAGGGAGAGCGCAACAACGCAGAAAATTGACCGCTCCAGCTCTGCAATCCTGCCCCCAACGGCGGGGGGTGTGTACGCGGGTCTATACGACGACTCCGAAGAAGCCGAACTCAGCCTTGAGAAAAGTCGCCCGTGTTCGACTGACTAACGGTATTGAAGTGACAGCCTATATCCCAGGAATCGGACATAATCTGCAGGAACACTCGGTTGTGCTTATCCGTGGCGGTCGAGTCAAGGACTTGCCTGGCGTCCGATATCATATTATCCGTGGCACCCTTGACTCCATTGGTGTCCAGGAACGAAAGCAGAGCCGATCAAAATACGGCGCAAAAAAGCCCAAGTAAACGAGAGGGAAGAGCATGCCACGTAAGGGACCTGCCGCGCGACGCGAGATCATACCAGACCCAAAATACCACGATATTAGTGTCTCAAAATTCGCCAATATGATGATGCTCGATGGAGAAAAGGGCAAAGTCGAGAAAATCATATACGGAGCAATGGAGCTGATCCAGCAGAGAACGGGAGAGGAGGCGCTTGAGGTTTTTAAGCGCGCATTAGAAAATGTAAAACCTCTGGTTGAGGTCCGTTCACGTCGAGTTGGTGGCGCGACCTACCAGGTGCCGGTTGAAGTCCGCCAAGTCCGGCGGAATTCCCTGGCTATGCGCTGGCTTGTCCAGTCTTCCCGGCAACGCTCGGAAAAGAGCATGGAACAGAAGTTGGCCGGCGAACTCTTTGAGGCGTCTCAGAATCGAGGGGGGGCCGTGAAGAAACGGGAAGACACGCACCGCATGGCGGAAGCCAATAAAGCTTTTGCCCATTATCGCTGGTAAGAGAGATACAATTACTCATCGGGCGGATAAACAGATTTCTTTTTCATATTTCGACCATATGTGACCTGAAGAAAAGGCAAGGGAAGAGCAGAGGGAAACGGGCCTGACTATCTACAGCAGTAGGCGGTTGACTCTTCTGAAATAGCATTTAGAATTGCGAACTTCAGAATAACGGAGCGCGCCAGGTACTGGTACGCTCCTCCGAAGACGAGCTCCAACGATGAGGTGGTCGTACAGGCCCCCTCTGTTCGTAGTAGATACTCTTATCGCATTACGCAGAAAGGGAGAATGATGGCGAAGGAGCGGTTTGAGCGGACGAAGCCGCACATGAATGTGGGGACGATAGGGCATATTGACCATGGGAAGACAACGCTGACAGCGGCGATCACGAAAGTCTTGGCGGCACGGGCGATGGCCGAGGCCGTGGCGTTTGACGAGATCGACAAAGCGCCAGAGGAGAAAGAGCGGGGGATCACGATCAACACCGCGCACGTGGAATACGAGACCGAGCAGCGGCACTATGCGCACGTGGACTGTCCGGGGCATGCGGACTATATCAAGAACATGATCACGGGGGCGGCGCAGATGGACGGCGCGATCCTGGTAGTGGCCGCCTCCGACGGGCCGATGCCGCAGACACGGGAGCATATTTTATTAGCGCGGCAAGTGGGGGTGCCGGCGATCGTGGTGTTCATGAACAAAGTGGACATGGTGGATGACGAGGAGTTACTGGACTTAGTCGAATTAGAGATGCGGGAGTTACTGTCGAAGTACGACTTTCCGGGCGATGACACGCCCATCATTCGGGGGAGTGCGTTGCAGGCGTTAGAGGGAGCCGCCGCGGGGGAGGAGCAAGTGCTGGAACTGATGGCTGCGGTTGACAGTTTTATTCCCGAGCCAGCGCGGGATGTAGACCAAGAGTTTTTAATGTCAGTCGAAGACGTGTTTACGATCTCAGGGCGCGGGACCGTGGCGACAGGGCGCGTAGAGCGGGGGCGGATCAAAGTGGGCGAAGAAGTCGAGATCGTCGGGATACGGGAGACCCAGCAGACGACCGTGACCGGTGTCGAGATGTTTCGCAAGCTCCTGGATGAAGGGGTCGCGGGAGACAATGTGGGGTGTTTACTGCGGGGGATCAAGCGGGAAGAGATTGAGCGGGGGCAGGTGTTGGCCAAGCCGGGGAGTATCACGCCGCACACGCAGTATGAGGCCGAGGTGTATGTATTGACGAAAGATGAGGGAGGCCGGCACACGCCGTTTTTCAATGGGTATCGGCCGCAGTTTTACTTTCGGACGACGGATGTGACCGGGTCGGTGACCTTACAGGCGGGGACAGAGATGGTGATGCCGGGGGACAACACACAGATGACGGTGGCGTTATTGACTCCGATTGCGATGGATGAGGGGTTGCGGTTTGCGATTCGGGAGGGCGGGCGCACGGTGGGCGCGGGGGTCGTCACGAAAATCTTGGAGTAGGGTCCTATGACCACTATGATGAATGAAAAGATCCGTATCCGCCTCAAAGCTTATGACCACCGGGTACTTGATCAATCGGTCAGAGAGATTGTCGAAACAGTCAAGCGGACCGGAGGGCGGGTCGCTGGTCCTATCCCGCTTCCGACGCGGATCGAACGGTTTACGGTGAACCGTTCACCCCATGTTGACAAAAAGTCGAGGGAACAGTTCGAGATACGGACCCACAAGCGTTTGCTTGATATCCTTGACCCCACTCAGCAAACAATTGATGCGCTCGGGAAACTGGAATTGGCCGCTGGAGTTGATGTTGAAATCAAGCTGGAGTAGCGGGAGCGGCGACGATGCAAGGATTAATAGGTAAGAAGCTTGGCATGACTCAGGTTTTTTCCGCTGAGGGGAACCTTGTCCCGGTCACGGTCATAAAGACCGGACCATGTACTGTTGTGCAAAAAAAGACCCAGCAGAGAGATGGGTATACTGCGCTCCAACTTGGATTTGGAAGTCAAAAACCACACCGTGTTTCTCAGCCTGTCTTAGGACATACGCAGAAGTCCGGTGCCGGTCCCTTCGCCGTCCTCCGGGAATTTCGGGTCGATGACATTGATGGCTACGAGGTCGGTGGTGAAATCACCGTTGGACAAGTCTTCCAGTCTGGAGATCGAGTCAACGTTGTCGGTCGGACAAAAGGCCGGGGCTATGCCGGCGTGATGAAACGACACGGCATGGGAGGGTTTCCGAAGAGTCATGGAACGCATGAGTATTTTCGTCATGGTGGGGCCATCGGAAACCGCTCCTACCCTGGAAAAATTTTCAAAGGCAAGAGAATGGCCGGCCATTACGGGAATGATCGGATGAAGGCGTTAAATCTGCAAGTGGTTGATGTCCAGCCAGATGAGAATCTCCTCTTCCTGCGTGGGTCTATACCGGGTGCGAGAGGACAAGTTGTCCTTATCCATAAGCCCTAACAAGGATAACCAATGGCAGCCCAAGAAACGTCTATTAGCGTTCTCTCTGCCCAACGAGAGAAGGTTGGAGAGATTCCTCTTCCTGCTGTGATATCCGAGCAGCCGCAGCGGGAGCACCTCTTGTTCGAAATAGTGAGAATGCAGCTGGCCAATCGTCGCTCCGGGACGGCGGCGACAAAGACGCGGGCGCAGGTGCGCGGTGGAGGAAGAAAACCGTGGCGACAAAAAGGAACGGGACGGGCGCGAGCGGGCAGTAACCGGTCTCCGGTGTGGGTCGGTGGAGCAACGGTGTTTGGCCCCCAGCCACGTTCTTATGCGTACCGTATGCCGCGATCAGCCCGGAAGACTGCTCTGCGAGCCGCACTCGCGCAGAAGCTGCGCCAAGACGAGGTGGTTGTCATCGACGCCATTCAGTTTGACGAGCCAAAAACAAAGCAGATGGTCACCCTGCTGGCACAACTCGAGATGGGCGATAGCGTTCTGATCGTCTTGGCGGATGCGGACGTCAACGTCCAGAAATCTGCCCGCAATTTGCCGGGGGTAAAAGTCCTGCTGAGTAAAGGGCTGAATGTGTATGATCTGCTCCGCTACCGGAAGGTATTAGTGACACAAGCAGCGCTGCAACAGGTCAGTGAGCGACTAGGCGGAGAGTAGTATGGATGTCTATACCGTTCTTGTTGCGCCTTTGATCACCGAGAAGTCAACCCTGGCCAGTGAGGTCGGGAATCAGGTCGTCTTTCGTGTCCATCCACAGGCTAATAAGGTGAGTATTAAAAACGCGGTTGAGGCGCTTTTTGATGTGAAAGTCAAACAAGTGCGGACTATTCAATATATCGGCAAACATCGGCGCGTTGGTCGGTCGCAGGGGAGAAAGGCAGCCTGGAAGAAGGCTTATGTCACCCTGCGTGATGGCGACCGGATCGACTTTTTTGAAGGGGCGTAACTCGTGGCTGTCCGACAGTACAAACCAACGTCTGCTGGGAGACGCTCCCAAAGTGTTTCCAGCTTTAGTGATGTGACGAAGACAAAAAAGGGGCCGGAGCGGTCCTTGCTGGCACCCCTCCATAAGCACGGTGGGCGGAATAATAGAGGGCGACTCACTGTCCTGCACCGGGGCGGTGGACATAAACGACGGTATCGTTTGATAGACTTCCGTCGCGACAAGGACGGGATTGGGGCGACGGTTGCTGCCATAGAATATGATCCCAATCGCTCTGCGTATATTGCCCGACTCCATTATCGGGATGGAGAGAAGCGCTACATTCTTGCCCCTGTCGGTCTGGTGGTTGGGAATGCGGTCATGTCAGGAGAATCAGCAGATATTCGTCCTGGCAATTGTTTGCCGTTGCGGTGTATTCCGGTCGGGACGATTATCCACAACATAGAGATGAAGATAGGCAAAGGGGCTCAGATTGTCAGGAGCGCCGGGACCTCTGCGCAACTGATGGCGAGGGAAGGCGTGTACGCAACAGTGAAGCTCCCTTCGGGAGAAATGCGGCTGGTGCATCACAACTGCAAAGCTACCATCGGTCAGGTCGGCAACCTTGAGCATGAGAATGTTTCATACGGGAAAGCTGGTCGGAGTCGGTGGTTTGGCCGTCGGCCACGTGTGCGAGGCATTGCCATGAATCCGGTAGACCACCCACTTGGGGGAGGTGAAGGAAGAAGTAAAGGCAATCATCCCATGAGTCCCTGGGGTGTACTGGCCAAGGGGTATAAGACCAGACGACACTCAAAGTCAGACAAATATATTGTCCAAAAGAGAAAGAAATAAGATGCCCCGCTCAGTCAAAAAAGGTCCATTCATTGACGACCGCTTGTTGAAGAAGGTCGATACCGCTGTGCAAAGCGGTGATAAAAAGGTGATTAAAACGTGGTCACGCCGTTCCACGATTACCCCTGAAATGATCGGATTGACCTTCGCCGTTCACAATGGAAGAAAATTTATCCCCGTCTATGTGACTGAAAATATGGTGGGCCATAAACTCGGTGAATTTTCTCCAACGCGGACATTCTATGGCCATGCCGGGGACAAAAAGGGTGACGTAAAAAGGAGATAGAAGGTATCGGCTATGGAGGTTCGCTCAATTACTCGTCAGGTGCGGATGGCGCCGCGGAAAGCCCGTTTAGTCGCGGACCTCATCCGGGGGAAACAGGTCGAAGAAGCGTTGATGGTTCTGCGCTTCTCTCAAAAGAAGGCCGCTCGTGTTTTTATAAAAACTCTGCAATCAGCCATTGCCAACGCCACAGATACGCAGAATGTTGATCCTGACACGTTGTATGTGAAGCAGGCCACCGTAAACGGGGGAGCAACCTTTCGGCGCTTTACCCCACGTGCGCATGGACGCGCAACACCGATTCGGAAGCGCACGAGTCATTTCACCATTGTTGTAGACGAGAAATAAACGAAAGAAGAACAGGATGGGGCAGAAAGTACATCCAAAAGGGTTCCGGGTTGGCGTGCTCGAAGGGTGGGAGTCTCGCTGGTTTGCAGAAAGAGACTACGCCACGTTGCTGCACGATGATATCCGTATCCGGGAGTTCATTAAAAAGCGTCTCTATCATGCCGGGATTGCAAAAATTGAGGTGGAGCGCGCCGCGAATAAGGCAAAGATCAATATTTATACCGCTCGTCCCGGCATTGTGATTGGGAAAAAAGGGGTAGAGATAGAAAAGCTGAAGGCCGACCTTGCCCAGCGGACCGACCGGGAAGTTTATCTGAACATCCACGAAGTACGCCGTCCTGACCTGGACGCGCAGCTCGTCTCTGAAAATGTCGCACTTCAGCTTGAGCGACGGGTGGCCTTTCGGCGGGCCATGAAGGAGAGTGTGACACGGGCCATTCGCATGGGCGCACAAGGAGTGAAGGTGCGTTGTTCGGGGCGGCTCGGTGGGGCGGAGATCGCCCGGACCGAGTGGTACCGAGAAGGCCGGGTTCCGCTGCATACCTTGCGTGCCGATATTAGTTATGGTGTAGCAGAAGCCCGAACCACATATGGTGTGATAGGGGTAAAGGTGTGGATCTTCCGAGGTGAGATTCTCACCAAAGACGAAGAGCAGCATCGCTCACCCGTGAGCGCATAAAGGACGCCGGATATGCTCTCGCCCAGGAAAACGAAATTCCGAAAACAGCAACGGAGGCGCATATACGGAAACGCCCAGCGTGGCGCGGTGCTCTCGTTTGGCGACTATGGCCTGCAAACGCTTGAGCGCGGCTGGGTGACCGCCCGACAGATAGAAGCCGCCCGGATTGCGTTGACCCGTCATGTCCGCCGCGGGGGGCGTATTTGGATACGGGTCTTCCCTGATAAGCCAGTGACCAAAAAGCCAACGGAAACACGCATGGGGAAGGGCAAGGCATCGCCCGAATTTTGGGTGGCCGTTGTCAAGCCGGGACGGATGCTCTTCGAAATTGAAGGCGTCCCGCGCGAAACCGCCCGCGAGGCGCTCCGGCTTGCTGCCAATAAACTGCCCGTCAGCACGCAGATACGAGAACGACTAGGAGCGACATATGCGGGCGAGTGAAGTCCGAGAGTTGACCGACGAAGAAATGCAGGGCAAAGCGCAAGAGCTGAGCGAAGAACTCTTTCGTCTCCGTTTGAGGAGAGGGACAGGGCAAATTGAAGACGCCACGCGGATCCGAAAAATTCGTCGAGATATTGCTCGGGTGAAGACTATACAACTCGAACGTATTCGCACCGCGAGTAAAGAACGGAGCTAGGTGTGCCTGGAAACCGGAAAGTCAGACAAGGAGTCGTCGTCAGTGACAAGATGGACAGAACTGTCACGGTCCAAGTTGAACGGCTGGTCCGTCATCCGATGTACAAGAAGTACATTCGCCAACGGAAAAAATATAAAGCGCACGACCCTGCCAACGAATGCCGGACCGGCGATGTTGTCACCATCACAGAAACGAGACCCCTCAGCCGGGATAAACGCTGGCGCGTACGAGCGATATTGAAGTCCGAGACGTCAGGGGCGGTACAGTAAAGAGGGAGGCGTATGATTCAGGTGGAATCCGTGCTTGACGTTGCCGATAACTCGGGGGCGCGACGCGTCCGGTGTATCCGTGTCCTGGGTGGCACACGTCGGAGGTACGCCTCGGTTGGTGATGAAGTTGTTGTTTCGGTCCGAGAAGCTATTCCCAATGCGAAAGTGAAAAAAGGCGATGTGATGCGGGCTGTCGTTGTTCGGACGGCTAAGGAGCTTGGTCGTCCAGATGGCTCGTATATTCGTTTTGATACCAACTCCGCTGTACTGCTCGATAACCAACGTGAGCCGCTTGGAACACGTATTTTCGGGCCTGTGGCGCGTGAGCTGCGGGCGAAGCGTTTTATGAAAATTATTTCCCTCGCCCCAGAGGTGTTGTAGGACAGGCCATGGCTGCACGTATTAAAAAAAACGATTCTGTGATGATTATCGCCGGGAAAGAGCGAGGGAAAGTCGGAAAAGTCATCCGGGTACAGCCGCAACAGGAGCGCGCCGTTGTTGAGCGCCTCAATATGGTCAAGCGCCACGTCAAACCGCGTGGGCCACAGGACTCTGGCGGGATATTGGAAAAAGAGGCTTCCATTCATCTTTCAAATCTGATGCTGGTGGATCCTCAAGACGGGCGCCCGACTCGGGTCGGATTCAAGCTCGTTGATGGACGGAAGATGCGGGTGAGTCGGCGCACCAGGAACGTGTTGGACTAATATTTATGGCTCGTATCAAAGACCTCTACTACAGACAAATACTGCCCGCTCTGAAGCAAGAGTTGGGGTGCGCGAATGTGATGCAGGTCCCTCGTCTGTCAAAAATTGTTATTAACATGGGGCTGGGAGAAGGGGCCACAAACGCCAAATTGCTCGAAAATAGTGTCGAGGAAATTGGCCTTATTGCGGGGCAGAAGCCGGTGGTCACTCGGGCACACCGATCTATTGCGAATTTTAAACTTCGTGAAGGAATGACGATCGGTTGCGCTGTTACATTACGCGGGGAGCGCATGTATGAATTTTTTGACCGCCTGGTCAATGTGGCGCTTCCCCGAGTGAGAGACTTTCGAGGCATATCCGATAGCTCTTTTGACGGTCGCGGGAATTATTCTCTGGGGATTCGGGAGCACACCATCTTCCCTGAAATAAATTTAGATAAGGTTGATCAAATAAAAGGATTTACCGTCTCTATGGTAACAACAGCAAAAACAGATATAGAAGGGCGTGCGTTACTGCGCGCCCTTGGCATGCCTTTTCGGAGTTAAGAGCTATGGCACGAACATGTTTGCGCGTAAAGGCACAACGGAAGCCTAAGTTTCGCGTTCGGGAATATAATCGCTGTCCGCTGTGCGGCCGCTCTCGTGGTTTCTACCGTCGCTTCCGCATGTGTCGTATCTGTCTGCGGGCCTATGCGCTGAAGGGCCAAATTCCTGGTATGACCAAGGCAAGTTGGTAGGGAAGAGGATTATGCAAACTGACCCTATTGCCGATTTGTTGACGTGTATCCGCAACGCGTTGCGGGCACGGAAAAAGACCGTCTCGGTGCCGCGCTCCCGCATCAAGGAATCCATTGTTCACATCCTTATCACTGAAGGCTTCATTCAGAATTATCGTCACGTTGAGGATAACGGATTTCCCTATCTCACTATTGAGCTCAAGTACGACGCCGCAGGACGCCCCGCGCTCCACGGTGTGCAGCGCGTGAGTAAGCCGAGTCTGCGAATCTATGTACGGGCCGATGCGATTCCAGCCGTGCGGAACGGACTTGGCGTGAATATTTTGTCAACCTCTCGTGGAGTCATCGTTGATCGAGAGGCACGCGCGCTCCGCGTCGGCGGAGAAGTCCTGTGTAGCGCGTGGTAAAACAGCAAGAGGAAAAGAACGCATGGCTGGTGTTGGGCACAAGCCGGTTCCACTACCGGATACGGTAAAAATTTCATACGATCAGGGAATGCTCACGGCTGAAGGACCAAAGGGGGTCTTGGACGTGCCGGTTGACGCCGCCCTCTCGGTCGAAATTGCGCCGTCCAGTGTGTCATTGACACGGGCAGATGATTCTCGCCGTTCTAAAGCGCGGCAAGGGCTCACCCGGAAGCTTGTCGCCAATGCGGTTCGAGGGGTCTCGACCGGGTTTTCAAAAGTGCTGGAAATTAACGGGGTCGGATATCGGGCGGACGCGGTGAAGGACATCCTCCAGCTGAACCTCGGGTTTTCTCATCCCATTTTTTTCCAACTTCCTGTCGGGGTCAGCGCTAAGGTTGAGCGGCAGACGCAGATTACAATTGAGGGGGCCGATAAGCAACTCGTCGGAGAAGTTGCGGCCTCAATCCGTCGCCTCCGGCCACCTGAGCCATATAAGGGAAAAGGGATTAAGTACATAGATGAGCACGTGCGGAGAAAGGCCGGAAAGACCGCTGTTGCTGGAGGATAGGCATGGCAGGGATGAACCCTCGTGAACGGAGCCGCCTGCTCCGTCGAAAGCGGATAAGACGAAAGGTGCGTGGAACGGACAGCCGACCGCGCCTATGCATCTACCGCAGCAATAAACATCTCTACGCCCAAGTGATCTCTGATGAGAGTGGCCGGTCTTTAGCGTCCGTCTCAACCCTTTCAGCAGACATCAAGGGAGGTGTTCAACACAAGGCGGCAACGGTCTCTGCGGCAAAAGAAGTGGGACAGCTCATTGCGAAAAAGTGTCAAGAGCAGGGAATACAGACCGTCGTTTTTGATCGGAACGGATTCCTCTTTCACGGACAGATCCGCGCGGCCGCCGATGCAGCGCGCGAGGCTGGCCTACAACTCTAAGGAGGATGCCTGTGGCGGCTGACGATGATCGGATTAATCCTGACGAACTCGATATTCAAGAGAAGGTCGTTCATATCAATCGCGTGAGTAAAGTGGTCAAGGGTGGGCGCCGTTTCAGTTTCAGCGCCGTTGTTGTGGCTGGGGACGGCGCGGGGCATGTTGGCTACGGCTTGGGGAAGGCTCACGAAGTCCCGGAAGCCATCCGGAAAGGCGTTGAACACGCGAAGAAGTCTTTGATTCGCGTTCCGCTCGTCGAAGATACGTTACCCTATACGGTTATTGGTCGGCACGGCGCGGGCAAGGTATTGCTCAAACCCGCTGCGGCCGGTACCGGCCTCATCGCGGGTGGCGGCGTGCGTATCGTTATGGAATTAGCTGGCGTGCGTAACGCGCTCACAAAATGTCTCGGATCGACGAATCCGCATAACTCCGTCAAGGCCACCCTGGCTGCCTTGGAGAGCCTGGATGGTCCGGAGCAAGTTGCCGAGCGAAGGGGGAAACCCGCGCTGAGTATGAAAGGATAGGGCATGACCGACGCAGGAAAAGGGCAGGTCTTAGCCATTACCTTGAAGCGGAGTGCCATTGGGGGCACGCGGCGTCAGCGCGAGACACTGCGCGGCCTCGGCCTCACCCATATTGGCAAGACTGTGCTGCGGAACGATTCGCCCTCACTCCAAGGGATGGTGAATCGAGTATCCCATCTTATTGAGGTGCGTGAGAATGGATCTTAGTCACTTACAGCCCGCCCCCGGGGCGATGAAAAAGCGGAAGCGAGTCGGCCGCGGTCCGGGCTCCGGCCTCGGCAAAACAGCAGGTCGAGGGCATAAAGGAAGCGGGGCGCGCTCTGGTGGCAATATACCACCTGGCTATGAAGGCGGACAGATGCCGCTCTCCCGCCGGCTGCCCAAACGGGGATTTCACAATCCGTTTCGACAGGAGTACGCCGTCATTAACCTTGGGAGTCTGGAACGCTTTGAGGCGGGCAGTGTCGTTGACCTTGATGTTTTCCGCCAGACTGGGCTCGTGGGCGGCCGCAAGGGCAAGGTGAAAATATTGGCAAAGGGAGAGCTGACAAAGGCCCTGACTGTAAGAGCCCATGCCTTTAGTGCACAGGCGCGTGAAAAGATTACTGCGCTGGGGGGGACAGCCGAGGTCGGGTAGTCATGTTTGAGGGCTTACAAAACGCGACAAAGATAGCAGACCTGCGTCGCCGACTCCTCTTCACTTTTGGCTTGCTGGCCGTCTATCGAATCGGAGTGGCGATACCAACTCCGGGTATTGATGGAGAGGCTCTTGCGGCGTTCTTCGAGCAAGCGGCGAGCACTGTTTTTGGTCTGGTGAACCTTTTCTCCGGCGGTGCCCTGGAGCGCTTCTCTATCTTTGCACTGGGCATTATGCCGTATATTAGTGCCTCAATTATTTTTCAGCTTCTGACCGTCGTGGTCCCCACCCTTGAGCGTCTGTCAAAAGAAGGGGAACAGGGGCGACGTAAGATTACCCAGTACACCCGCTACAGCACTGTCGGTTTAGCGCTTCTCCAGGGTCTCTTTATCAGCATCGGACTCGAACAGATTCAGGCGCCTGGAGGGAGCCTGGTTGTTTTTAATCCAGGCTGGGGATTTCGTCTCATGACGATGCTCACGCTTGCCGCCGGTACGGCTTTCATCATGTGGTTAGGCGAACAGATTACCGAGCGTGGCGTTGGCAATGGTATTTCGCTCATCATATTCGCCGGTATTGTCGCCAGTATTCCCTCTGCGGTAACCGCAACGACGGAGTTTGTTCGAGAGGGCGAATTAAGCATCCTTTTGTTGCTTCTCCTGTTAGTCGGCATGGTTGCCATTGTTGCCGCAGTGATTTTTATGGAACGCGGGCAGCGGCGCATTCCGGTTCAGTATGCAAAACGGGTCGTGGGTCGAAGAGTCTATGGCGGGCAGAGTTCTCATCTGCCACTGAAAGTGAACACCGCTGGGGTGATTCCCCCGATATTTGCCTCCTCGGTCTTGATTTTCCCGGCAACAATCGCCGGCTTTGCCGACCATCCGTGGGCCCAAACCGTTGCAAATGTTTTGACGCCGGGAGGGTCGATCTACAACCTCAGTTATGTCGCGATGATCATCTTCTTCTGCTATTTTTATACTGCGGTTGTCTTCAACCCGACTGACGTTGCCGACAATATGAAAAAAAATGGCGGATTTATTCCTGGCATTCGCCCTGGGCAACGAACAGCCGACTATATTGATCGGGTCTTAAGTCGTATAACGCTGACTGGAGCCATTTATGTCTCCATTATCTGTGTTTTGCCTAATCTCCTGGTTGGGTCTTTTAATGTCCCGTTTTTCTTTGGGGGAACGGCGCTGCTGATTGTCGTCGGCGTTGCGCTGGACACCGTAGCGCAGATTGAAACACAGCTCATTATGAGAAACTATGAGGGCTTTATGAAGCGCGGTCGTCTCAGGGGAAGACGAGGCTAGCGGACCCGCCACGGTTTTCTCAGCGATGATTTTTCTGAAATCTCTTGAAGAAATAGCGATAATGCGAACCGCGAACCGCATTGTTGCAGAAATTCTGGGTGAACTGCGACAGCGTGTTCGATCAGGCATATCAACCGGAGAGCTTGATGCTATCGCGGAAGAATGGATTGCAAAAAAGAAGGCAAAAACTGCATTTAAGGGGTATACGATCCGGAATGGTTCCGTTCCGTTTCCGGCCCATATTTGTATCTCTTTGAATAACGAAGTAGTCCATGGCATCCCCTCTCACCAGCGTCTCATTCAAGATGGGGATGTTGTCAGTCTGGATTTTGGTGTAGTGTATGAGGGATTTTATGGTGACGCTGCTGTGTCCTTTGCGGTTGGAGAAGTTGACCCCTCCGTACAGCAGCTTTTAAGGACGACAACTGCCGCTCTTGAAGCCGGAATATGTCACGCCTGTATTGGTAATCGTCTTGGCGACATATCTGCCGCAGTTCAGGAGCATGTCGAGCGGAATGGCTTCTCTGTGGTGCGAGAATTTGTTGGTCATGGGGTTGGGCGCAGGCTCCATGAAGACCCGCCTGTTCCCAATTACGGCGTGCGGAATCGGGGTATCCGTTTGCGCGAAGGGATGGTCATCGCGATTGAGCCTATGGTGAATATGGGCGTTCCGGAAGTCGCTATGCTGGAGGATGGGTGGACTGCTGTGACAAAAGACGGCAGCCTCTCAGCACACTTCGAGCATTCGGTCGCAATCCTGGCAGATGGACCGGTGGTGCTCAGCAAGATGTAAGAGACCAGTACCCATCTACGTAACCGTTTTCAGATCAAGAATGGGAATGAGGTTGGCATGAAAGTTCGCGCTTCTGTGAAACCAATGTGTCGAAAGTGTAAAATTATTAAGCGCAGGGGAATTATACGGGTCATCTGTGAAAACCCGCGACACAAGCAACGACAAGGCTAGGGGTTTTCCTGGCGCGGGCGAAAGCAAGAGCGGAGAAAGCGTATGGCACGGATTGCGGGTATCGAATTACCCCGGAACAAAAAAATCGGCGTCGGCCTCACCTATATCTATGGGATAGGACGGGTCACCGCACTCAAAATTCTGGCCGAGGCAGGAGTTGCCCCGGATGCAAATTCTGACACGCTGGCGGATGATGAGATCGCAAATATTCGGCGGGTTATCGATCAAGACCACCGTGTCGAGGGAGACCTCAGGCGTGATGTTGCGAGTCATATTAAACATTATATTGACATTGGGGCATACCGGGGCCTCCGACACCGCCGCAATCTGCCGGTCCGTGGCCAAAAGACAAAAAATAATTCTCGGACACGTAAGGGACCGAGACGGACCGTTGCCGGAAAGAAAGTCGCGCCTACTCCCAGATAAGACACGGCGTAAGGAGAGAGTCACTGTATGGCAAAAGCTGCGAGGCGCTCTGTCTCACGGAAGAAGAAAATTCGGAAAAACATTCCAGAAGGTGTGGTGAATATCTATTCGACCTTCAACAATACTATTGTGACCATTGCCGACCCGCAAGGAAATACTGTGGCCTGGGCGAGTGCGGGAAGTGTGGGACTGAAGGGGTCACGTAAGGGCACGCCGTTTGCCGCCCAGATGGCGGCGGAGAGCGCTGCGCGTAAAGCGGCCGATGCTGGTATGCGCTCGGTTCAAGTGCACGTGAAGGGGCCCGGTGCCGGGAGAGAGTCCGCTCTGCGGGCACTGCAGTCCGCCGGGTTTGCGGTGAGCCTTATCCGGGACGTCACGCCTATCCCTCACAATGGCTGTCGTCCGCCCAAGCGTCGCCGAGTCTAAGAGTTTGGGTCTACGAGCAGGGAGCTGATACGAGAGTCAGGAGGTTTTTGTGGCACGATATAGAGGCCCATCCTGCCGTCTATGCCGCCGAGAAGGATTGAAACTCTTTCTGAAAGGCGAGCGGTGTTACACGGATAAATGTGCAATTGAGAGAAGAAGCTATCCGCCGGGACAACACGGCCAGGGGAGAGGCAGAAAGGCGACCGAGTACAGTGTTCAGCTACGAGAGAAACAAAAGCTGAAACGTATCTATGGAACGCTTGAGGGGCCGTTTCGGCGCCTTTTCGCACGGGCCGAGCGCCAACGTGGAATCACCGGGGAAAATCTTTTGATTCTGCTCGAGAGTCGTCTCGACAATATGGTGTACCGGATGGGATTCTCGACCTCACGCTCAGAGGCTCGGCAGTTGATACGTCATGGCCATTTTCACGTCAACGGACGCAGAGTGACGATTCCATCGTTTTGTGTAAAAGCCGGAGACGAGGTGCAGGTGCGCGAGGCGAGCCGAAAAATCACCCGTATCCAGGAGTCCGTCGAGCTTGCCCAGCGACGTGGAGTGCCGGAATGGCTTGAGGTCCAAACGGATTCCTTTTCTGGAAAAGTTCGCTCCCTACCGGCTCGGTCGGAGATCACCTTGCCTATCAACGAACAACTTATTGTTGAGCTGTACTCGAAAGTCTAGGGCCGGCGAGTTCCAATGGCAGCTCTTACTTTCTTTGAGGCGGCGTCTTTGCTGGCGTATTATCTTCAACTCGCTCTGATAGGCGGGGGGCTGTGGATGATGCACCTCGCCGGGCAGCGGCGCGACCGGCAACTGGACACCATGCTAGCACAGAGCGAGGCGACGACCCGATCTCTGGAAGAATCGACCCAGGCGCTAGTAGAACAAAACCGCGAGTCCACCCGGGCACTGGCGGAGCAGACCCGGTCGTTGGCGGAGCAGAACCGCGAGTCCACTCGGGCACTGGCGGAGCAGACCCGGTCGCTGGAAGAGTCGACCCGGTCGCTGGCAGAGCAGAACCGAGAGCAGACCCGATCATTGGAAGTACAGACCAATGCGCTAGAAGAATTGTTGCGGCGGACGGGATAACTAAGTACGGCTCTCCTACGGAGCATTATAAACTTCTGGTCTTTTGAAGCGGGTATCTAGATGACGAGCAGAGAGGAAGGAGTGCCTGTCGCCTCTCCGACGAATAACGGAGATAGGCATGAAAGAATCACAATGCAGAATATTGATGATCTCATCAAGCCCAAGACACTCGATGTTGAGGATAAAACCCTGACCCCCACATACGGTCGCTTTATCGGTGAGCCCTTTGAACGTGGATTCGGCACAACGTTGGGCAATGCCCTGAGGCGTATTCTTCTCTCCTCCTTACCTGGAGCGGCCATCACCAAGGTGCGGATTCAAGATGTTGTGCATGAATTCTCGACGCTTCCCGGTGTCACAGAAGATGTTACGGATATCCTGCTGAACCTCAAAGAGGTACGATTTCATCTCCATGACAGCGCTGTGGAAACCGCCACATTGAAAGTGAATGGCGCGAAGAGTGTCAGCGCCGGGGATTTGGTAGTAGGCCCCCAGGTCGAGGTTCTCAATCCAGAGGCCCATGTTGCAAAACTGAGCAAGGACGGCAAGCTCGAAGTTGAAGCCGAGATTCGCTCGGGGCGTGGGTATGTCGCGGCTGAACGGAACAAGTCCGAAGAGGACCCCGTTGGCACAATCCCCCTTGATGCAGTGTTTTCCCCTGTTCGAAAGGTCAATGTAACTGTGACCAATGCGCGCGTTGGTCAGCGGACGGACTACGAAAGACTGGCGCTTGAAATATGGACCGATGGTAGCATTGATCCGAGGGAAGCTGTGGCCGAGGCCGCACGGGTCGCTCAAGATCAGATGGCTATTTTTTCCGGCCCGACAGAAGAGATCGACAGCCAAGAAGAGCGCATGGGGCAGGAAGACCAGTCACCAGCAAATGAGAATCTTTTTCGACCTATTGAAGAATTGGCGCTCTCTGTTCGTTCTGCCAACTGCCTCCAGAGTGCAGATATCCGATATGTGGGAGAGCTCGTTGTCAAGGCCGAGCCCGAACTCCTCAAAACGAAAAATTTCGGACGGAAATCACTTAACGAGATTAAGGAATTGCTCCATGAGATGGGGTTGGAACTGGGGATGCACCTGGAAGCCTTCCCCCCTCGGGAAGAGTTGGACCGGATACGAGTATCCCGCGAGGGCAACCTGACCTCATAGAGTGTCAGGGCAACAGGAAAGCAAGGAAGATGCGACATCTGAAAGCAGGACGAAAACTGAATCGTACGGCAGCGCATAGAAAGGCGCTGCTGCGGAACTTGCTGAAAGCGTTGGTGCTGCGTGAACAAGTCCGAACGACTGACGCGAAGGCCAAAGAACTCCGCTGCTGGGCGGACCGTATGGTGACTCTTGGAAAAAAGAATTCGGTCCACGCGCGCCGCCTTGCCTTCTCGTATCTTGGCAGCCGAAAACTGGTACAACGTTTATTTGATGAAGTTGCCCCGCGTTTTCATGGGCGGGCAGGTGGATACACACGAGTGCTGAAAATAGGACCTCGCCGGGGAGATGCCGCTCCTGTCTCACTCGTCGAGTTTACTGAACGGGCAAGTACTCCCCCAACGGGAGGAGACACTGGGAGCGCATAGCAGCAATGTTGATGGTCGGTGTTTCAGCCAGGGTGGTCGAGAATCTGAATAGCTCTTCGATGAGCACACCTCAGAAGACGAGTCGGGAAGGGGGAGCGTAGCTCCCCCTTTGTCGTTCTCCTGGACGAGACGGATGGATAGCAGGCAATAGAAGGAAGGACCCGCCATGGCTGTTCGGCAGTATGCCTTTCACTTCAATCTTCCTGAGGGGGGTATCGTATTCTTGAGTACTGTGGTGAGTTTTCTTCTTATCTTTGCTTGTGGAGTCTATATCGGAAAAGAAGTACAGGCGTACAAAACTGCCCAGGAAACAAGGACCGTGCGTTTCCCTGTTGAGCAGGCTGACCACAACGAGGCTGCGATTCCCGCGGCCCAGACCTTCCCGCTGACTTTAAGGAAGACCTTGGAGAAACAGACTCAGAATAGCCAATCGCAGACGAGGCCCTCGACCCCGCCTGCTGGGGAGAGCGTTTCTGCGAACTCAGCACAGCCGCCGCAAAATAAAAAACGAGAGATCGCACTGCCTGCACCTGCTCCAGGCGACGCCAAAGCGCCAGGCCAAAAAGAGCGGCAGGTTGGGCGTGGGTGGAATATTCAGGTTCATGTTACAAAGAGTCGAAGTACGGCACGTCAACTGGCCGCGGAACTCCGCAAAAGAGGCTATACGGCCTCCGTCAACAGGCTGACAAAGAACGGAGAAACATTGTATCGTTTGCGCGTCGGAACATTTACCCAAGAAGAGGCCCAACGCGTGGCTGCGCGCTTTCGACGCGAAGAGAAATTCGCCCAGGCCTACCTGGTCTCAGATTAACCCCTCGCGTTGTATCTATGACGGTCAAAGAGGCCATCGCCCACGTGGTTGCCGGCGCAGATCTGACGGAAGAAGAGATGCATGCCGTCATCACCGATTTGATGGACGGACAGGCCACCCCAGCTCAGATTGGAGCCTTATTGACTGCGCTTCACATCAAGGGTGAGACCGTTGCAGAGATCTCTGGGGCGGCTGGGGCCATGCGCGCTATGGCGACACCAGTCCGTCCGGGGCGCGCGGTTATTGATACCTGCGGAACTGGTGGGGACGGCTGTCATACGTTTAATATTTCGACCTGTGCTGCCTTTGTGGTTGCCGCTGCGGGTTTATGTGTGGCGAAACACGGCAACCGGGCAATGTCTGGAACGGTCGGCGGCGCCGATGTCCTGGAAACCCTTGGCGCTCGTATTGAGCTGTCTCCGCAGCAAGTGGCATATTGCATGCGGGAAGTCGGCTTCGGGTTCCTGCTTGCCCCAGCTTTCCATCGAGCCATGCGCCATGCCGTTGGCCCACGTCGGGAAGTTGGGATACGGACCATCTTCAATATCCTTGGGCCCCTCACGAATCCGGCGGGAGCGCAATACCAACTCATTGGCGTCTTTGATCAGCGTTGGGTTCAGCCGCTGGCCGCCGCACTCGGACGATTGGGCTGTCAGCACGGCCTGATCGTGCATGGCGAGGATGGACTCGACGAAGTGTCTCTGAGCGGCCCGACGCACGTTGCTGAATGGGGGCCACAGGGCGTCCTCACGTATCGCATCAATCCGACTGACTACGGCTTTCAGTGTCGTCCGTTAACCGCCTTACAGGTCTCCAGTGCCCAGGAATCGGCAGATATCATCCAGTCTGTCTTAGCTGGCACTCCAGGGCCCCACCGAGACGTTGTGGTGCTCAATGCTGGAGCAGCCCTGTATGCCGGGAATGCGGCTGCTTCACTCGAAGACGGGATTGCGCTTGCCAGGGCAACGGTTGACAGTGGAGCCGCGGCTCGGACGCTGGAACATTTTATCCCGCTGACGCATAGGGAAGTGGTATGATTCTTGACGACATCGTGGCCTATAAACGCGAGGAACTGACGCTCCAAAAACAGCAGGTAGCGCTCGGCCAGCTTCAAGACATGCCGCTGTTCCACTCTCAGCCGCCCGGTCTTTTCCAGACATTGTCTACCTGGAACGGGCGGGCGATTATTGCTGAGGTGAAAAAAGCCTCTCCCTCCAAGGGGGTGATTCGGCAAGACTTTGATCCCCTTGCTCTCGCCCGCAGCTATGAAGCCTCGGGAGCAGCGGCCATCTCAGTACTCACGGAAAAAAAGTTTTTTCAGGGCAGTCTCGATTATCTCAAACAGATCCGCCAGCAGGTAGGGCTCCCCCTCCTCAGAAAAGATTTCGTCTTTGACGACTACCAGGTGTACGAAGCTCGCGCCCACGGGGCGAGCGCCATCCTTTTAATCGTCGCGATTCTCGAAGACGCCCAGCTGCAAGACCTGAGGCATCTGTCTCAAACGCTGGGGATGGACTGTCTGGTCGAAGTGCATGACGAAGCAGAGTGTGAGCGCGCCCTGGCCTGTGGAGTGTCTCTGCTGGGTATTAACAACCGGGACTTGCGTACCTTTCATACCACGATTGAGACCAGTGAACGTCTGGTGCAAGGTCTGCCCTCCGATGTACTGGTAGTGTCTGAAAGCGGACTGTCAACCCGGTGCCAATTAGACCGACTCGAAGCGCAGGGGGTGCGGGCATTCTTAATTGGTGAGACCTTTATGGCGGCTCCAGACCCTGGAGAGCCGCTCCGCTCGCTGTTAGGACATAACACGTAGCCCGCTCATGTCCGTCCACGTCAAAATCTGTGGTATTACGACGGTCGCCGATGCCCGCCTTGCCGTGCAGGCCGGCGCTGATCTGATTGGTCTGAACTTTTATCCACCCAGCCCACGCTATATTTCCGAGTCAACTGCCAAAGTGATCCGAAGCATTCTTCCTCAGCACGTTCGCTGTGTAGGCGTTTTCGTTAATGCGGAGCGGGAGCATATCGACGCCTATGTTCGGGCACTCGCGCTTGACGCAATTCAGTTTCATGGTGATGAGGACGCCGCTGCCCTGACAGACTGGTCAGTGGCGACCATCAAGGCGGTTCGGATTGGCTCGGAGACATTTCTGCCTGATCAACTCGAAGGGATTCAGGCCGATTACCTCCTCCTTGACACGTATAGTTCCCGCGGATACGGAGGGACGGGCGAGCCCTTTGCCTGGGAGCGTGCTGCGACTCTTCCCCGGTTGACCTTGGACCGGACGATTTTGGCCGGAGGGCTTAATGCCGAGAATGTGGCCACCGCGGTTGAGGTCGTGCGGCCGTGGGCGGTCGATGTCGCCAGTGGTGTTGAGTCGGCCCCCGGACGGAAAGACGCAGAAAAACTGCACGCGTTCATTAATAATGCCAAAACTTCCTGATAAGCATGGACATTTTGGGCTCTATGGCGGCCGCTATGTCGCAGAGACCCTGATGCCAGCCCTGCTTGAACTCGAAGAGGTCTATCGCCAATGCCGCACAGACTCGACATTTAAGCGGGACCTGCGCGCGCTTCAGCGTGAATATATCGGCCGACCGACACCGTTAACCTTTGCTGCCCGATTGACTGAGCGGCTTGGGGGAGCAAAAGTTTATCTTAAGCGCGAAGATCTGTGTCATACTGGCGCCCATAAGATCAATAACACCATCGGCCAGGCCTTATTGGCAAAACGCATGGGCAAAGAACGGCTCATTGCTGAAACCGGGGCTGGCCAACACGGGGTTGCAACGGCGACCGTTGCGGCCCTCTTCGGGTTCTCGTGCGAAGTCTTTATGGGCCGTGAAGATACCGTACGCCAAGCGCCCAATGTTTTCCGAATGCGCCTCTTGGGAGCGACGCTACGGGAGGTCGGCTCCGGTAGCCAGACCCTGAAAGACGCGATGAATGAAGCCTTGCGAGACTGGATTGCGCATGTAGCGCATACCTTTTATGTCATCGGAACAGTCGCTGGTCCGCATCCGTATCCCATGCTGGTCCGCGACTTTCAATCCGTTATCGGACGCGAGACGAAAAAGCAGATTGTGCAGCGCGAAGGTCGTTTGCCTGACTACCTCATTGCCTGTGTTGGGGGTGGGAGCAACGCGATGGGCCTGTTTGCTCCCTTTCTGTCCGCAACCGCAGTCCATATGGTTGCGGTCGAGGCCGGGGGAATCGGCGCGGGTCGGAATGCCGCCTCAATGTCAAACGGGTACGCTGGCGTATTGCACGGCAGCAAGACCTATGTGCTACAGGACGAGACCGGTCAGATTGCCGCAACGCATTCGCTTGCCCCTGGGTTGGACTATCCCGGAGTTGGACCGGAATTGAGCTATTGGAGCGACCAGCAACGCCTTCGCTGTGTGACGGTCCAGGACGCGCAAGCAGTTGAAGGGATGCGGCTCTTGGCTGAGACAGAGGGAATTATTCCGGCCTTGGAGAGCGCGCATGCCGTCGCCCATGCTGCGACCCTCGTCCCCCAACTCCCAGCCACAGCCATTGTGGTGATTAACGTTTCTGGCCGAGGAGACAAAGATCTCCAAAGCGTGGCCAGCTTTCTTGATGAAAACGCCCTATGACGCGCATTGCCGACACCTTTGCCCAGTTGCGCGCCCGCGGAGAGGTCGGTCTCATTCCATTCATCACCGCAGGAGACCCTGATATCGAGACGACATTCGCGTTAGTCCATGAAATGGCGCGCCAAGGGGCTGACATCATCGAACTCGGCGTTCCTTTTTCTGACCCGATGGCCGATGGGCCGACGTTGCAACGTGCCGCGGAACGTGCCTTGCAGCATGGCACGTCGTTGGCCCACGTATTTGAACTCGTGCGTCGTGTACGCCGGTCACTCACGATCCCAATCCTGCTCTTTGGTTATTATAATCCGATCTGGCGCTACGGCGGGGAGCGCTTTGCCGCGGATGCTCGCCAGGCGGGTGTTGACGGCGTACTGTGCGTTGATTTACCGCCCGAAGAAGCCGAAGAGCTGAAACGGGAGACGGACCGCCACGATTTGGATATGATCTTTCTCCTTGCCCCGACCAGCTCCCTTGACCGAGCCCAGAGGGTGCTGACTCGTGCGCGCGGATTTATCTATTATGTTGCGGTGACCGGCGTGACCGGCGTACGGACCACACTCCCTGCGGATTTGAGCGATATGGTTCGACGCATTCGCGCCATTTCTCCTGTGCCTGTTGGTGTTGGGTTCGGTATCTCCTCATCGGAACATGTGGCGCAGGTCGCGGGTATGGCTGATGCCGCTATCGTCGGAAGCGCCATTTCACAGGTCATTGAGCAATCGCTCGGACAGCCGGACCTGGTGGCGCGAGTGGGGGCGCTTGTTGCCGAACTCAAAACAGCCTTGCGCAGTATCGCCGCCGCCACGCGAAACCATACCGGGACTGCCTCCTCATCACGGTCCTGACGACAGGCGAAGAGTACGGAAGGAAGAAGCGGGTATGGCGGAACAGGCAGTCCCGGTGAATCAAGAGGAGGGGGAGGCGATTTGGCTCAAATGTGCGACGTGTCAAGAAATTTTGTTTCGGAAGGAAGTCGAGCGTCGCCTTTTTATTTGTCCCAAATGTGGGGCTCATCTCCGACTGACCGCGGAACAACGGCTGCTCACTATTGTTGATCGTGGCTCGTTTATTGAGCATGCGCCGCATATACACTCCACCGACCCGCTCGCTTTCACCGATCGAAAACCTTACGCGCAGCGCTTAGCTGATGCGCGCAGTCGGTCGGGGCGTGCCGAGGCCGTTGTCTGCGGGGAGGCGACTCTTGACGGCCGTCGCATTGCCCTCGGCTGTTTCGACTTCTCTTTTCTCGGCGGCAGCATGGGGACTGCTGTGGGGGAAAAACTGACGCGGATTATCGAGCACGCTCGCGCAGAACAACTGCCCGTTATTTTCTTCTCTGCCTCCGGTGGCGCCAGGATGCAGGAAGGGGTGCTCTCGCTGATGCAGATGGCAAAGATCTCTATGGCGCTGGGTCGTTTGCGAGAAGCTGGGCTGCCTTATATATCGGTGTTGACCGATCCGACGACAGGTGGCGTTGCCGCCTCGTTGGGTATGCTGGGTGACATTAATATTGCTGAGCCAGGAGCCTTGATAGGCTTTGCCGGACAGCGCGTTATTGAACAGACGATCCGGGAAAAGCTTCCTCCGGGTTTTCAACGCGCAGAATTTTTGTTGGAACATGGGATGGTAGACCTTGTTGTTGAGCGCAAGGATTTGCGCGGGGTGTTAGGCCAGCTGCTCGGTCTCTTATGCACGCCTGTACCCACTGCTGGCTCAACCCCAAAGGCGTCTCACTCCCCCCCATAACGCGCCATCCTGTAAGCTGCTATTCAGAAAGACAGGATGTCTGACTACTCAGATACATTGGCGTGGTTATATGGGCTTGAGGTCGAGCGTATGGACCTCAAGCTTGAGCGGACCACGCTCGCGCTCCGTCTGGGCGATGACCCGCAGCGCCAATTCCCCAGCGTTCATATAGCGGGCACAAACGGAAAGGGCTCCACCGCGGCTATCTTGCATGCCATCCTCAGCGCTGCGGGGTATCGGGTGGGCTTGTTTACGTCTCCACATCTGAGGGACTTCTGTGAGCGGATTCGGATTGGCACGCGGTGGGTCTCCCGTCCAGAGGTGGTGGATACCGTGGGGGCAATCAAGTCCTGCCTTGAGCCAGCGGGGATTCGGTTGACTCCGTTCGAGATGATGACGGTGTTGGCCTTCCATATCTTTGCCCAAGCCCGTGTGGATATTGCCATTGTGGAAGTGGGTTTAGGTGGAAGACTCGATGCCACAAATGTCCTCACTCCCTTGGTGTCCATCATCACCAGTATCGGGCTTGACCACCAGCAATATCTGGGGTCAACTCTGGCCGAGATTGCGTGTGAAAAGGGCGGGATTATTAAGCCCGCGACCCCGGTCGTTCTCGGGAAGCTCGACCAGGAGAGTCGTGACGTTTTATATCGGAGGGCGCGAGATCAAGGCAGCGCGATTCTGTCGTATGGCCAGGATTTTACTCTTGAGAAAGACGCTTCCGGCCGGTACTGCTACAGCGGCAAGCAGTCTCAGCAGGTGGGCCTTCAGCTCTCTCTGAACGGAAAATTCCAGGTGCGCAACGCCGCGGTTGCTTTGGCGAGTCTGGAATGTCTCCAAGACTCTTTCCCGGTCACAACGGCTCACCTGCGGGCGGGGTTACGGTCAGTACACTGGCCGGGCAGGTTGGACATCGTGTCGACGCGCCCCCTTGTCATTCTTGACGGGGCGCATAATATCCAGGCCCTGCAAGCGTTACTGGCCGAACTCCCCGACCTCGCCCCGAATCGGTGCCCTCTTTTTCTCTTTGGGGTCATGCGAGATAAGGAGTGGCGTCCGATGGTAGCCGCCTTGGAACAGACGGCTGCCGAGGTTGTTCTGACAGCGGTCGCGCAATCACGCGCCGAAGATCCGTATACTGTACAGAGGGCTTTTTCTTCTAACTGTTCCGTGCGCGTTGTTGAGGGAGCGACGGAAGCCTGCCGACAACTGCTGCATCGAGCCGGACCTCAGGATGCCATTGTGGTGTGTGGCTCGTTGTTCCTGGTTGGCGAAGTGCTGCGGCTCTTTCCCGAAGCCGGCGCTGCCCCACGGTCTCTCAGTCCGCACGACCGCTGGCCTGAGAGAATATAGGTGGTCATGCAAAGAATCTGCTGTTTTCTTCTGTGGTTCACGCTTGCCTGGCTCATCGAGGCAGGGACTGCCTCCGCACAAGAACCCGTAGAAGTGAATGCCGACTCCCTGAGCTATGAAGAGGACGGGGAGACAGTATCCGCGCAAGGGAACGTCGTTGTCACCAAGGGGCAAACAACGCTCACCGCAGATACGGTGAGCGTAAGCCGGACTAGGAATGAACTGAAGGCTCGCGGAAATGTCGTGCTGCGAGACCCTCAAGGGGACATTCAGGCCGAGGCGTTGCGCCTGGAACTCACGGATGAAACAGGCGAAATTGAAAATGGCATCATTCACATGCCCCAGCGTCAATATACGATTACAGGCAGAAAACTCCAAAAATCATATGGGCAGACCTATCATATTGAAGACGGAACAGTCACAACATGCGAGTGTGAAGACCCCGAACGGGCGGATTGGCGGCTGGATGCGACCGAGTTTGATGTTGCGCTGGGTGGAACAGGAACACTGCGTGGCGGACTCTTTCGGGCTCGAGGGGTCCCGCTGCTGTATGTCCCCTATGGGGTGATTCCTGTCCGCAAGGAACGGCAAAGTGGCGCGCTCGCGCCCCAGTACAGCTTTTCGAGCAAGCGTGGCTTCCAGTGGGAACAGCCTTTTTATTGGGCAGTGAGTAAGAGCCAGGACCTCACGCTCACGGCGGATATTGAAACCTCTTCTCGGGTGGGACTCCTGGGAGAATACCGATATGCGCCCAGTGAGCGGGTCGAGGGCGAGTTCTCCACCTCCTATTTTAATGAACAGATTCGGGGACCGGCTTCGACGACCTCGCCTGTTGACCGCTGGAGTGTCGCGGGAACGCATCGGCAGCGTTTAGCCGCTGATGTGGAGGTGTATAGTGATCTCTTTTTTGTGAGCGACGACTTCTTCTTGCGTGAACTCAATATCTCCTTCCACCCAGGACTCGAAGACAGTCAGCTCCGTTCACGGCGATTCACAGACTCCCGCGTGGGCGGCGTGAAAACCTGGAAAAACGCCCAGGTTCGTTCCGAGGCGCGTTATTATCAAGATTTGCGGAACGATCAGAATGATGCCTTTCAGGTTCTGCCGCATATCAATTTTCAGGGCCAACGCCGCTTCTGGAACGACCGTCTTGAAGCTGGGGTGACCATGCAAGGCAGCCATTTCTTTCGGAATCGTGGCTACTACGGCCAACGCTTTGATCTTGCCCCCTGGGTGTCACTCCCGTTCTCCTTAGGCAGGTCTGTCTATGGCTCAGTCACGGCGACGGGGCGGGAGACGGTCTACCATATGAGTTCCCGCGCTCGTGGACGACCGACCGTGCCTGGTTCTGGACGCCTGAAAGGCACTCAGACCAGAGAGATGGCCCAGCTTCAGGCTGAGCTCGGCACACGCCTCTCGCGGGTTTTCGATGTCGGCTGGGGGCGTGTGAGTAAACTCCAGCACGTTATCGAGCCCCAGGTCTCGTTTTCCTATGTCCCCCAGGTGGGGCAAGATGACCTGCCGCTCTACGATGGGCTCGACCGGATTAACCGCCGGAGTCTCTTTGTGTATGGTGTTGCAAACAGACTGCTTGGAAAATTTGATCCGCTGCCTGGCGCTTCCAAGCGGCAAGCCCGCGTCCGTGAGCTGCTTCGTCTATCAGTGACCCATGCCTATGACCCGAGCCGCCGGCTGCGAGAAGAGGGCGAGCGATTTGGTCTGAGTGAGACGGACCAGCACTTTTCTGATATGGATATCAACGCCCATATCCGCCCCTTCTCGTTTTTTACCATAAGGGGGGAGACGACGTATGACGTCGATCAAGGCGACATGATTGCCGCTCGGATCGGTGGATTTCTGAATGACCCACGTCCCCTCCCTGAAGTGAGTCCACTGCTGCGTCATTTACAGCGCCGGACGAGCGTTGGTGTTTCGTATCGGACGATTTCTGACCGGTTACTGAAAGAGCTTAACGCGCGGGGCATCCTCCGATTGAATGAATATCTGATGGCGGCCTATTTCACGCGCTATGATCTGAATGATCAAGCGTTTATCGGGTCGCGCTATTTCTTTCGCGTCATCTCTCCGCAGAAGTGTTGGGCGTTTGATTTCGGGGTTGTTGAGAAAGTGAACCCTGATGAGGTTGAGTTTCGGTTTTCCTTGTCTTTGATTGGCATTACGTCAGCTGGAAAGAGCGCATTTTGATATAGGCGCGTGACCCTTCGCTCGGGGAGAGTAGCAGAGAGACAGCGGACCGCCATGCAAAAGATTTTTTCTGGAGAACGGTTGGCGGAGCAACTGGAGCGGCTGCGCCGCCAGGGTAAACGCATCGTTTTTACCAACGGCTGCTTTGACCTGCTACACGTCGGTCATGTCTCGACGCTGGCTCAGGCCAAGACGTTTGGCGATATCCTTGTGGTTGGTATTAATACTGATGCCTCAGTCAAACGGCTGAAAGGAGACAAACGGCCAATTCTGGATCAAGCGAGTCGTTTGACCCTGCTTGCCGCTCTCGAAGTCGTTGACTATGTGACCACGTTTGAAGAAGATACGCCGCTCGCATTGATTCGTCGGCTTCAACCCCACATCCTGGTCAAAGGGGGAGATTGGCGGCCCGAGGCTATTGTGGGAAAAGAAGTTGTTGAACACGCCGGTGGACGGGTCGTTGCTGTCCGTCATCAGGCCGGCTTTTCAACGACAAATCTGATTGAACGGATTCTTGTCGCCTATCAGGAATAGGGGTTCGGCCCCCTTATGTTGCGCGAGTGTCACGCCTGTGGTATATGCAGGTGCTTTCAGGAGGACGGCTGTGGCCCAGAGATGCGAAATTTGTGGAAAAGGCCCCGCGGTGGGCAATAATGTGAGTCACGCAAATAACAAGACGAAACGCCGCTGGTTACCGAACCTGCAACGCGTGCGGGCAAAGGTCGCCGGTTCGGTGCAACGCCTGCGCGTCTGCACGCGCTGTATTCGTTCTGGAAAAATTGTGAAGGCGGCTTAAAATATCTCCCCTCTCTCATTGTCTCTGTAAATCGTTTATCTGAGCCCCCTTTTTGACACCGCTCACCAAGGGGACGAGACCGGGCGCAACGCTCCTCAGGGAGCCACGCGTGACACCTTGACCACCCCTCTCACCCGTTCCAAGTTGCGCATGACACGCTGAAGATCGTCGGCGCTCGGGATGAGGACCTCAAATACGTTGAGGGCGCGTTTGTCCGAAAGGGTCCTGACATCGGCACTGGAGATATTGAGGCCAACCGTGCTGATCGCTTTACTCATACTGGTCAGGAGGCCGGGCCGGTCTTCGGACAGGACTTCGATTTTCACGAGACGCGCATACTCTGCGGTGGGATCCCAACTGACGGCAATATGTCGTTGGGGGTCGCTTTCCAGCAGGCGCTGACAGGCAATAGTATGAACGGTGACGCCTTTGCCCCGCGTGATAACGCCCACAATGCGTTCCCCAGGCAGGGGATTACAACAGCGTCCAAACCGAATGAGGACATTCCCGATCCCACCGACCTTCACGCCACTGGAATCCTGTGCTGAAGGTTTCTGACGGATTTTTTCAAGCTCAATGGTATGCGTCGTCTGATCGGGCACTGCGGTGGATTGAGGCAGGAGGTGGCCGAGTACCTGGCCTACAGTCACTTGTCCATAACCCAGGGCCGCAAAAAGGGTTTCTTCATCGCTGAATCCCAGCACCTCTAGCGTCGGTCCGATTCTGCGTTGTTTGCGCACTGCCGCCAGCGAGCTGTGAGTGCGGGCTAACTCCCGCTCAAGGAGTTCTTGCCCAAGGGCAACGCTGCGTTCTCGCTGTTCTTCTTTGAGCCAGTGCCGAATCCGTGCCTTGGCCTTCGGGGTTTTGACGATCTTCAGCCAGTCTTTGCTGGGGGATTGATTTTTGGTTGTGACGATTTCGACAACATCGCTGTTTTGGAGCTGATAGCGCAAAGGAACCTGACGCCCATTGACCCTGGCGCCGGTGCAATGATTGCCGACTTCCGAATGAATGCGGTAGGCAAAATCGATCACAGATGCGCCCCGCGGGAAACTGTTGAGGTCGCCTTGCGGGGTGAAGGCGTACACTTCTTCGGTAAAGAGGTCTTCCTTGATCGTATGCAGAAACTCTTGCGGGTCCTGGACGTGCTGTTGTAACTCAACCATTTGGCGCAGCCAGGCGAAACGCTGCGCTTCCTCTTGTCCTTGGCCGTCTTTATACGTCCAATGGGCGGCTATCCCTTCCTCTGCCACCCGATGCATCTCGCGTGTCCGAATCTGGACCTCGATTCGTTCCCCATACGGGCCAATGACGGTGGTATGAAGCGACTGATACATATTCGCTTTGGGCAGGGCAATATAATCCTTAAAGCGGCCGGGAACGGGGCGCCAGTGACTGTGCACGATGCCCAACGTTTGATAACATTCGCGCACGGATTGCACGACAATGCGGAAGCCGACCAGGTCATAAATCTGACTAAAGACCAGATTTTGAGACTGCATTTTCTGATAAATTGAATAGAAGTGTTTCGGGCGACCGGAGACCTGGGCTGTAATGCCGGCCTCCGTTAATATTTTTTTGAGGAGGCCCATGACCTTGGTAATGTATTGCTTCCGCTCGCTCTTTTTCTTGATAATATTCCGCTTCAGTTCAGAGTGCACCTTCGGGTATATATAGCGTAGCGCGTTGTCCTCAAGTTCGCTCTTCATCCAATAGATACCCAAACGGTGGGCGAGGGGCGCATAAATTTCCAGCGTCTCCGACGAAATCTCCCGTTGTTTGTCCTCACTCAGATAGGAGAGCGTCCGCATATTATGGGTGCGGTCGGCGAGTTTCACCAGAATAACTCGGATATCTCGCGCCATGGCAAAAATCATTTTCCGAAAATTTTCGGCTTGACGCTCTTCCCGAGTGGTGAAGTGGATTTTGCTGATCTTTGTCACTCCATCGACCAGGCCCGCGACCTCATGACCGAAATGCTGCTCAATCTGATCGAGGGTAGTTAAGGTGTCCTCCACCGTATCGTGCAGCAGGCTGGTGACGACGCTCGGCACATCGAGCTTCATATCCGTAATAATTTCGGCCACCCCAACCGGATGGATGAAGTAGGGCTCGCCAGAGTGGCGCTTCTGGCCTTGATGCATACGCTCTGAAAACGTGTACGCATCTGTGATCAGGCCGACCTTCGCCTCAGGATGATAGGACTGGACTTTCGTAATAATTTTATCCAGGTCGCGGTGTTGGTTCATCCGGTTCCTATGAGTGGCGCGTCGCACGTTGAGGGAGCGGAATCGATACGCAGGGGGGAGAGGTCCAGGCGTGATACGCGGATTCTTTCTGCACAGAGAATGGCATGTAACGCGGCGACGCCGGACTCGAGCTGATCGTTGATAACGCAATAGTCATACCGGGCTAACTCCCGAGTCTCTTCCTGCGCACGTCGAATGCGCTGCGTAATGGCCGCTTCCGCGTCTGTTCCCCGCGCGCGGAGGCGGTCTTCCAGTGTTTGCCACGAGGGCGGCAGGATAAAAACGAGCACGGCCTCCGGGTAACATGACTTGAGCTGTTCAGCCCCCTGGACATCAATGTCCAACAAGAGGTCTCGACCCATGCTGAGCGTACTCTCAAGCGTCGTGCGCGCCGTACCGTAGTAGGCTGTGTGGACCTGAGCCCATTCGGCAAAGGCCCCCTGAGCCCGAAGCGAAAGAAAAGTCGCCTCACTCACAAAGTGATAGTCCTCGCCGTCGACTTCCCCCACTCGGCGAGGGCGAGTGGTATGCGAAATCGACCAATCGAGGTTGGCCGTTCTCGCAATCAGTTCATGCGCCAGGGTGGTTTTCCCAGCCCCAGAGGGGGCTGACAGGATCAGAAGAATCCCACGCCGAGAGAAGCTTGCGCGTTGATCGGCATCGTCCAGCATACGTTATTCTACATTTTGCACTTGTTCACGAATTTTTTCCACCTCTTCCTTGGCCTGAACGACGAGATGACGAATGGACGCATCATCTGCCTTTGCGCCGATCGTGTTGATCTCCCGTTGCATCTCCTGGAGGAGAAAGTCCATCCGTTTACCAACCGGCTCTACCAGGCGGAGGAAATCAGCGAACGCCTCGAAGTGGCTTTGGAGCCGAACGCATTCCTCAGTGATATCATTCTTTTGGGCCAGACTCGCCACGTCCTGCAGAACGCGCCGGCGATCAGAGTCGAGATGGGGCAAGAGCGCGGTGACCTTGTCTGCCAATTTCTGGCGTGTGGCCTGTTGGGTGCGCGCGCTGCGCCGCTCGACACTCCGACGTATTTTTTCAAGAGTCGCAATCCGCCCTCGGAGATCGCGTTGCAGAAATTTCCCTTCACGTCGCCGGTGGCGCTCCAGTGCAGTGAGGGCGCGTTGCAGCGCTTTCTTTGACGCCTCAATTTCGGCGTTGGAAGGCTGGTGCGCTTCGGCGACCTGGAATACTTCTGGCCGGGACATAAAAAACTGGATAGCAAGGTCTCCACCGAGGTCGAGCGCACCCTTGAGTTTCTTGGCGGCCTGTAGATACGCTCGCGCGAGCTCAATATTGGGAACAACTGAATACGAGCGCGCGGTCTGTCCCGAGAGCGTGAGGAAGACTTCAATCCGCCCCCGCTTCACCTGGGCGGCAACCAGGGCCCGCAATTCATCCTCAAGTGCCAGAAAGCCGCGGGGCAGGTGGAGTTTGATTTCAAGAAAACGGTGATTGACCGCACGGATATCGACCGTCGCCCGTCCGCCCGAAAAGGCGAGGCTCCCGTTCCCAAATCCGGTCATGCTTTTCATGGCTGGGGGGTCCTTAATGCTGCTTTCAATTCTTTTGGATTAACGGTTGCTGTACCAACTTTGCCGACGACGACTCCAGCCGCGTGGTTGGCGAGAATGGTGGCGGCTTCGAGTCCAGACCCGGCCCCGAGGGCGAGCGCGCACACGGCAATGACGGTGTCGCCTGCCCCGGTGACGTCAAAGACCTCACGGGCGGTGGTTGAGAAATGGGACACACGGCAATCTGGTTGAAATAAGCTCATGCCTTCTTCGCCGCGAGAAACAAGAACGGCCTCCGCGTCCCACAGATCAAGAAGCCGGGCGCCAGCCTGTTGCAAGGCGGCCTCGTTCACAATGTCGAGCTGTACGGCTTGTCCCGCTTCTTCTTTATTGGGCTTGATCAGACTCGCGCCGCGATAATGACCGAAATTCTGGCGTTTCGGATCGATCACGTAGACAAAGTCCCGTTGCGTCCGTAGCGTGGCCAACAGGTCGAGCAGCTCGGCTTCAACCAGTCCTTTGCCATAGTCCGACACCACACAGACATCAAAGTCATCTATATGTCGCTGGATAAAGGTCCGCAGGCGCGCGCGGACGCGCGCGCTCGGGCTATCGCTCGGGTCACGGTCGAGTCGGACGACTTGCTGGCTGTGGGCAATGATGCGGGTTTTGCTAATCGTTTCATACGGACTACAGGTCACAATCCCCTCGACACCTGCGCCGTGTCTCTGCAATGCTTCTCGCAGGAGTCGGCCGGCCTGGTCCCTGCCTGTGACGCCACAGACCGTCACACTGCCGCCCAGGGCGCGGATATTGGTCACCACATTCCCGGCTCCTCCGGCGTGCAGGCTCTCTCGTGTGACCCGCACAACAGGAACCGGCGCTTCGGGTGAGATGCGGCTGACCTGGCCCCAAATATAACGATCGAGCATGAGGTCGCCAATGACCAGTACCCGCACGCCTGAGAAGCGGGGGAGTATGGAGGCAAGTTTGCCAAAGGCCTGACGGCGATGAGAAAACGGGGGCTTCATAGCGATCCCTTCAGTCGCTCACGGCGCGGTAGCCAGGAGTTCGTAATAGAGGGCTTCATTGGCGCGCGCCGTTGTCTCAATATCAAAATACGTCTGGACTTTGGTTTGTCCCTGGGCGCCTAAAGTCTTCGCCCAGTCAGGACGCTGCACGCACTGGAGGAGAGCTTGACGTAAGGCTGCGGGGTCCTGGGCCGGTATCAGGAGACCGGTTTCTCTCTCGGTTATGAGATCAGGAATACCACCAACCCGGCTTGCCACCACAGGCAGACCCGCGGCCAGCGCTTCAATAATGGCGACGCCCAGGCCTTCCCAGACAGGAGTGTGGACGAAAATATCTGCGGCAGCCAGATACGCGGGCATGTCTCGACAGAATCCAGCAAAGTGAAACACGGAAGCCAAGCCACGCGCTCGCACACGGGCTTCTAATTCCTGCCGGAGTGGTCCATCTCCACAGACGAGATAATGCAGAGATGGCGCTCCTTGCTGATGGCTGGAGTGGAGCTGGGCGGCCGCTTCGATCAGTGTGTGAGGCGCTTTGCGCTTCGTCAGCGCCCCGGCCATGAGAATAACCGTAGTCTCCTCGCCGAATCCGTACTGGCCTCGAATAGCCCTGCGTTGGGTCGCAGTTGGCCGAAACTGCGCGGTATCAATCCCGCTCGGGATGATACGGATGGGCCTGTCAAAAACCGGCGCGGCTCCCAGTGCCGCGGCTACGCCCGAGGAGATCGCAACGATCATGTCAACCTGGTTGCCATACAGAAGCCGCCTCCACCACCTTGTCTTGATCGGATAATCCATCCGCCGTGTGACCAGGCGGCGGACTGGCAGGGCGTGCAGCCACGGACTGAGGGCCTGTGCTCTGGCCGTATGAAAATGCACCAGGTCGTAGTGTTCTCTCCAGACCAGACGGCGCAGCCGCCAGCCTGCCAGGCCATCGAGGTGATTACGGACCGAGAGAGGCTGAACAGTGAAGGCGTCGCGTTGGAGGCGCTGGGCCAGGACGCCGTGCAGAGGAGTGGCAACGTGGGAGACATGGCCAGCTCGGTGGAGGTAGCGGGTCAGACCCAGCACCTGGACCTCTCCGCCTCCCCAGTTCCGTTCTGGGTCAACGTGCAGGACCCGTAACCGGCGTGTCATGAGAAGTGTTCAGGCGAGAACCCTGCGGAAAATGTGGTGTCTGCTCCCGTAGCTTGGCATATTTGAGGAAAACGTAGAACGCCGAGGTCGCAGAAACAAAAAGGCCGGGAAGACCATCTCTGATACAGCCGCGCAGAAAATAAAAACTCAGGAAGCGCCACAACGGGCGCAACACCATGTCGATAGAACGCCTCTGGTGGTTCTGCCGCGCCAGCTCGTGAGACGAGACATCTGTCAGGGTGTTCACAGTGCGGAGATGGTCACTGATATCGTCATAGGTGTAGTGATAGAGGTTGCCGCTCAGGTTCTCGGAGTGGCCGTGCAGAAGCACTTTTTCATGTGGATTCACTCCGCCCCACCTGACCTTGTGTTTCCGAAAGAGCCGCAAGCGATAGCCAGGGTACCAGCCGCGCCACCACCAGCGACCTAAATAGTGGACGAGACGCGGTATGTAAAAGCCGTCGACTGCGGGGTCATCCCGTTGCAACACCGCCTGAATCTCATTCTGAAGGAGCGGGCTGACTTCTTCATCCGCATCAATGTTGAGTACCCAGTCATGACTTGCCTGGGAGAGGGCAAACCGTTTTTGCTCAACATAGCCCGGCCACGCGCGCTGAATGATACGAGTCGAATAGTCTTGACAGATTGCTACGGTCTTATCGGTGGAAAATGAGTCAACCACAATGATCTCGTCGCACCACTTGACGCTTTCAAGACAGCGTTGAATACTCTGCTCCTCATTAAAGCAGACAATACAGCATGAGACGGAGCGCCGCGGAGCGCCGCGTGTCTGTTCGCTTGCTCCAGGCGCGGTGCGACGCCGTTTTCGTCTGGCGTATTCGCGGTCTTTCTGACGGCGCGTAGACTGCAATTTTTCGAGCAAGACTCGGCGCTGCCTGGCTGCTGGCAGCGGAGGCCCGAGATAGGCATACAAAAAGAACAGCCGCTCGGTCTTCCGGGCTCGCCGGCCGAGAGTCCGATCGATCTGCACCAGATTTTTGACGCGTCGCCGTAGCCCCAGGCTCGGATCGTGTTTGATGCGATCAAGATCAACGAGGCAAAACCGCCACCGCGGGCCATGCTGTTCGTCGCATTCTTCCACGAGGAGGTTGGCGTCTCTCAGATCTCCGCTATACAGACCGGCCGCGTGAAAAGACCGCACGAAGAGCGCCAGTTCGCGGAGAAAGAGACGCCGCTGCGTCACAGACCAGTGGGGCGCGGATTCCCGCCAATAGTCCGAAAGTGGGGGGTCCGGCAGCGCTTGGCTGATATAGACACTCTCCTGCACCAAGCCAGCTTTCCGCTTCTCCACAACGGCCAAGGGTTGAGGAACGGGAAAGCCATACGTCTGTAATAATCGCGCTCCACGCCACGACCGGCGGGCCGGGGAGCCATGGATCAGGGCATCCGCCCGGCGACGCCAGTGAGTCAGTCGGTGCCGCTTGACAACGACTGACTGGATTGAGTCGGACATGAGCGTTACGGTCGTGCCCGCGTCCTGTTTGAGAATGCGGGTGCACTGCCAATGGATTGGCTGGGAAGAAACGAGGTCGGTGACTCGCGCAGCCTCCAGGTGGGAATGGATAATGGCGGGCAAAGTTGTTCTTGCAGAACTCGTAAGGCTCACAACGACAGGCTTCCCTACATATAGCCGAGATCGGTCAGGCGCTTTTCCAGGTCGGCCTTTTCGGCCTCTGACATAACAAACTCCGGCGGTGCGGCAAGCGGGCCGCGTCGGATGTCCTCAATCCGGTGCTGAAGCAGCGCGGCCATATCATGGCGCTGGTTGACCAAGTTGTACTGTTCCGAAGGATCGTTCGGAAGGTGATACAGCTCTGCCGGAATCTGCGAATTGTTAGGGGCGTAGATGTATTTCCACTCTTGTGTACGCCAACCGACCCGCTGATCACGCGGGTCTGAACGAACGCGCAAAAACGCTTCGATATAGGCTTCCAGGCCGAGCGGGGCATTATCCAATAGCGCGGGTTTGATGCTTGAGCCATGAATCCGACCCGGAACCGGAGCGCCAACGAGGTCCAGCAGGGTTGGCACCGCGTCGATCTGGCGGACGAGTTGAGGGACACGTTTGCCGGCCGGCAGGCAGAGGGCGTCTGCCCCGGCTCCCAGCATAGAAAAGACCAGCGGCACTCGGACGAGATCCTCAGAAACGTCCATCTCATGCCCTTCGCGCTTGACCGTTTTACGCCCGGATAAGTCACGCACGAGGCGATACCAACGGTATTGGAGGTCGGTCTTGACGACATGTTCGCCGTGGTCGCCATGCACCACAACCAGGGTATTTTCAGGGAGTACGGCCAGCAGTCTGTCCAATTCGGCGTCCAGACACGAGAGCGCGCGCTCGTAACGATTCCGGCCGTAGGCCCGGCCTCGGAAAGCCGGCAGGATATGACGGTGATGATGCAGTTCCCATAAGTGGAGAAAGCCGAACCAGGGTTGCCGTACCGTCAGGCTTTGCAGGCGCTGCCGAAAATCCGTGCCCCAAGATGTGGACAGGTAGGCTGATCCCTCTCGAAGGTGATAGACATCAAAGCCGCGGTCCAGATCGGTCTCAGGAAAGAGTGGGCCACTCACTTCCGCCCAGGTGTGGTAGCCCTGCGTCCGGAAGGCGTCAGCCAAAGACGGGGCTGCCGGATTCAGTTTCAGACCGAAAATTGAACGAATGCCGTGCACGAAAGAGTAGCTGCCAGTCAGCAGGCTGGCCACGCAGGGCGTTGTCGACGAAGCTGAGGCAATGGCCTGCGTACAGGCTACACCGGAGCGAACAAGGCGATCCAGAGTCGGGGTGCGCGCGCCGCGGTCCTCGCCGACAACCGCGTCTGCGCGTAAACAGTCGATTAAGAGAAAGAGGATATTCGGACGATTCATAGAGATATGCCGGTTGACGCTGATTCCTCGGGCGCGCTTATGTCGGCTGGCCACGCTCAAGGCTGGCGCGCGCCTTCTCAAGTACTTGCTCGGGGGTAATGCGCTGCATACACGCCCGCTGAATTCTACAGTCGCGCGTATAACACGGACTGCACGCTGCCGGTCCGCGCAGAACAAAATCTTCCGAGCCCCAGGGGGCCGAGCGGATAGGGCTGGTGGCGCCCCACAAGGAAATCACGGGCGTTCCAACTGCCGCTGCAATATGCATGGGGCCTGAATCCGGTCCAATGCTGAGCCGGGCACGCAAGAAAATACCGATCAGATCACGCACACTCGTTTTCCCGCTCAAATCCGTCGCTGTGGTTTCTCCCAGCGCGGCGCTGACTTGGTTCGCAAACCCGGCCTCTCCCGGCCCTCCAATCAACACAGTGCCCATATCATACTCCTGCTGAAGGGTCCGTGCCACCTGAGCGGTTGCCGCTGGAAACCAGAACCGACTTGGCCAGCGCGAGCCAAGAAAAAAGGCGACATACGGACGTGGGGTCTCGGCGAGTAAGGCGTCAATATGCCGCTCTTCTTCTTCTCGCAGCCGGAGGTCAAAGGTTACCCCGTCGTCGGGAAGACCCAGCCTGTCCGCAAAGCGTAGATATTGCCAGAGTTTGAGCGAAAAGTCTGGAACGGGGTCAATCGTGTGGGTATTACACAGCCAATTGCCTTCTTTTGTATTCTGACGATGAAACCCCACCCGAACCGGCGCCCGCGACCAGAGACTGACCAGGCCGCTCTTGGCATGGCGTTGCAGGTCCAGGACCAGATCAAACTGTTTATCTCGAATCGTTTGGAGAAAGGGCCAAAACTGTCGAGGCCCTTGAGACCGGTCATAGAGCAAGACCTCGTTGATGGCAGGATGTGCTTCGAGCAGGCGAGCTGCCGCGGGTTCCACCGCCCAGGCAATATGCGCCTGCGGATAGCCCCGCCGGACGCGGGTGAGTAAGGGGAGCGCGCGGGTCACATCCCCAATTGCTCCGAAGAGAAGAATGAGAATACGGTCAGGCTGGATGGGTACTGGCTGCATTTGGCCCTGAGTGGCGGTATTTCAGTCCGAGTGGCTGTATTTGGGTTGAAACGCAGCCACTATCGCTGGATGGCAACAGTGGGCTGCATCACAATAGGGATGGTATAATAAATGCGCTCCTACGTCTCCCGGCTCCAGGCAAGACCCCCTGCAATGCGAGTCCGCGCGAGGCCGCTCTCTCCCACGGGTGCCGTACAGCCCGCTATCACCCCTCAAGAGTCGCTTTCTGCCCAGGCAACTGCTCCTCGGCGTCAAGTTTCGCGATTGAACGGCGAAGGCGGGCAAGGTTGCGTTTGCGATAAGAAGCGGGGAGGGGCGTGGAAAAGAGGCGTGCACGGTCGAAGTCGATAATGAGCGCCTCGCGCTGAGCAGCGTCATTCCGAATGAGAATATTCGTCAGGTTCAGGTCCGCATGGCAGATACCGCTCTCGTGCATGGAGTTGACCGTCTGCAATATTTTTTCGGTAACAACCCGCTGTTCCTCAACTGGCGGTTTGGTGTGCAGCCATTCCCGCCAGTTGAGGAAGCCCTGGGCTTCACGAGTGATCAGGGTTCCGCGATAGAATCCAAAGGACTGCCACTCAACCTCAGCGCCCAGAACTTCAACCGTTGGAACGCCCCGTTCGCGGGCTATGACTGTCGTGCAGAGTTCTGCAAAGGGACGAGGGGGATGGTCCCAATACAGATCGTGAATAAAATGGCGGACAAATCCACCACGTTGATAGCGCCGGACAATAGCAGGGCTCTGCGTGTCGAACGGAACGCGATAGACTGCGCCCCGTCCGCCCTGGAGACGGTCTGCCTTGCCATCTTTGAGCGCTTCCAAAGCGCAGCGCAGCGCAGGCCCGTATCCGTCTTTGAGCCACCAGCCGCGGGCGGTGGTCGCGTGCTCAGTAAATCCGTTTGGGGGTATCAGAGAACGGAAGAAGGCGAACCTCGGTCGGGGGGCGGCATTGCTGGCAAGGCGTTTCATCTTCCGTCTGCCACTCACTGACAGTTATGCCGCGTCCGAGTGTGAATGACCGGCAGGAGGGGAGGCGCTACCCTGCGGTTCAGGCGGCTTGGCTGTCAGTCCGTTTTGTATTTCCCACAGCTTGGCATAGGTGACAAACACAGCGTAGGAATCGAACAGCGCTGTCGTCAAGCCAGGCATTCCGCGGCGCCACTCGCCCTGGCCGAGATAGGAAGAAAAGAACCTGCCAAGCGGGGGAAAGATAAAATGCCAGGATTTGGCCGGCTTGTTTTGTCTGGCCCATTCTGCGGCGTTTGCCGACGTTGTGGCATTGAGTGCGGCAAAGCGTTCTTGGAGTGTCATGGCAACCCTACTGGCTGTGGCCTATCGGCGCAGTCCGCAGTGCTAGTCGTTTGAGCAGTTTATCAACCCCGGCTAACACGTCGTGGGCCGTTACCAGGCGCATACACTCTTCAGTGCCACGTGGGCAGGAAGGACCGCCATGCCGGCGGCAGGGACGACAAAACACCTCCTTTTTTTCAACGACCACTGCATTGTCGCTATACGGACCGTACCCTAAGTTTGGCGTCGTCGCGCAAAAAATCGCAACAACCGGAACCTGACGCGCAACGGCAAGGTGCATAGGCGCACTGTCATTGCTGATGACCACCCGGGCCCGATCAATGAGGGCCATAAACGTTTGCAGGTCGGCCCGACCGGCAAGGTTGAGCAGGCCCGCCACCTGGGCCTGCTCTTCGATCTCCTGCGCCAGGGGCGCGTCATCTGAGTCACCACACAACACCACGCGTCCGTAGTGATGGGCAAGAGAACGAACGAGGGCGCTATAGCCTGCTGTTGTCCAGCGTTTGGTATACCAGACCGAGCCCGGACACACCACGAATACCGCGTCGGAGGCGGCAATCCGGGCCTCGTCAAGGAAGCGCTGGGCCTTGGTCTGGGCGGCGGGGGGATAGGCGACATGGGGTGTCCGGTCGCAGGCCTCGGGCTCAAGACCAAAAGCGCGCATAATGCACAAAATACGCTCAACTTCGTGACGATGGGTGTCTCGCTGGGCGGTCTGATGATAGAAGAACCAACCGGGGCTTTGGCGAAATCCAACGCGGCGCGGAATACCGGCCAGGGCCAGCAGCAGCGCAGTCCGAAAGGATTTATGCGGTGCGACTGTCAGCGTAAACCGCTGGCGTCGGAGCCGGCGGGCGGTCCGCAGCATACCGAGAAATCCTCGGTCGTCCTCACGCTTGCTCTCCACGATAACGCTGTCCACTGCGGGATGGTCCTGGACCAGCGGTCGCCCCTGGGGGGTCGTGAGGACAGTCAGCGACTCAATGTCGAGTTCGCGCCGTAGTGTGCTGAGGAGCGGAGTGGTCAAAATCACGTCCCCAAGAAAACCGGTCTGGGCAACGAGGAGACGCTCCATCAGGCGGTCTTACCTTTCTTGAGTCGCAGCACTAAATTATCTTCCATCAGGAGACGGGGGTGACACAGCCAGCGCAGCAGCTTTCTGTTCTCCTGTCGCTGGTTCGGATTTTTCTCGCGTATCCACAGCGTATACCAGGTGTAGGCAATCACGGGTAAGCCCAGTGTCGCCAGTAAGAAACGCGAGTAGAACTTGACCTTGCTGTGCCCCAGACGTTCCAGATTGAGCCCGTTTTGCTTGCCCAGGTAGTATAGGATCGGGAGCTCAATCGGATAGTTGTGAAACCGATGGGCGTGGTTGAGGGGCGTCTCAAATGGAATAAAGCGCCGTTTGGTCTTGTGGTATCCGCTGAGCATAAAATGCACCCGCGAGTTGAGGCGCATAACATTGGGCGTGGTCAAAATTAACGCTCCGCCGGGTTTGAGAATGCGGGCTAACTCGCCCAGGGCGGCCTGATGATCTGACAGGTGCTCAATGACCTCAATCAGCAAAACCACATCAAAACTGGCCTCGTCGTAGGGCAGCCGTTGACGCAGGTCTACACCGTAATCGATGGGGATGCCGTTCTTGTCCGGCCCGCTCGCTTCAAAGTTGGTCCCTCTGAGCGTGAAACGTCGATGTTGTAACGAGGCTAAAACATCCCCTTCTTTACAGCTAATATCGAGGAGGGTTTTCCCCTCGTCAGGAATATCAGCCAGCAGGGCGGAAACGGCTTGAATAAGGAACGGAGCTGCCATAGCGCTCTTACTCTCCGTTTTTTTGCTTTCCTGTTCCTTTGAGTTGAGACTCAATACACGCTAAGAGCTGCTCGACATCGCTGACCTCCATATCGATACGGAGAGCAACGAGCTTATCCGTGGCAAACGGAAACTGCTCAAGCTTCACCAGATCTTTTTCCGTGGTCACCACGAAATCACAGGATCGGCTGGCTGACAGAACCGTTTGCCAATCCCTTTGTGTATAGACGTGATGATCTGGAAATACCATCATATCTGTAATTTCCGCTTCTGCCTCTCTGATAAAACGGTGGAACAGCGCCGGGTCTGCAATACCGCTTACTGTCATAACCTTCTTATGCGCCAATAAGAATACGGGCAACTCTTGCCACTCCCCATGTGTGGGGTAAAGAAGCGCGGCCGGACGTGGGTTCGCAAAAAATATGGGTTTCCCTTGTCTATGAAGGGCTGCGGCGTAGTCCCGCTGCGCCTGTACTGTCTCCCCCTTTGTCACAACGACCAAGGCTGCCCGACGTATGGAGGTAGACGGTTCGCGGAACGGGCCGGCAGGGAGCAGCCACCCCGGGGTCTCTCTTTGCTGGGCATTAAGCAGCAGGATGTCGAGGCTACGGCCTAAGCGTCGATACTGAAAGCCATCATCCAGAATCAATACCTCAACGTCATGGGTTTTCTGCGCGAGTCGAGCCGCTCGGACACGGTCGCGTCCGGCCAGAACAACGCCGGAAAAGGTTCTGGCCAGCATCACTGCTTCGTCTCCGACCTCTTCCGGCGTTGCCTGAGCGTGGCCGTCTGTGCCCACTGTTGTGACGCTCTTGTTCTTTCCCTTATAGCCTCTTGAGAGAATGCCGACCCGGTGCTGCTGAGCGTGCAGCAAACGAGCGAGCCAGAGAACGAAAGGCGTCTTCCCCGTCCCGCCGACAGTGAGATTGCCCACGCTAATAATATGGAGGGGGAGTTGCTCGCTCCGAAGGACACCCCTCTCATATAAAAAATTGCGGACTCGGACGCCGGATGAGAACAGGAGCGAGAGGGGAACGGCCACCAGCCAGCCCAATACGCCGAGGACGCCCTGACGAGTCCATATTTTCTGGACGAGACGCTGGAGGGAAATCATACGCAGGCTATGGGTGGGAAGGCGCGCGGGTCGGACAGTGCGGAAGGACAACGGTCAAGGTCCGCTCAACCGCCCCTTGTTGCTGCTCAATAGTTTTGCGCGCCCGCGCTCCAGTCTGCTGTTGCAAGTGGCTATCCGTCAGCAACGGGAGAGCCGTATCATACAAACTTTGCGCATCGTGAATTTCAATCCCGCCTTGGGCTTTTTGCAGCTCTGCGGCAATCGATGGAAAATTTTGCGTATGCGGGCCAAAACAGACCGGCACTCCGGCGAGGGCCGGTTCAATCATGCTGTGCCCGCCAGGACCTCGGATCAGACTGCCACCAACAAAGACGAGAGAAGCCGCGGCATAAAAACTGGCAAGCTCGCCGAGTGTATCCAAGAGAAACACCTCGGCGCCAGGCGCCGCCGGTGCGGAGCGCGCGCTGCGTTTGATATAGCGCCAGCCCTGCTGCTGTAATAACGCCTCGACATGAGAAAAACGTTCTGGATGACGTGGAGCAAGCAGTAAAAGAAGACGGGGAAGACGGCTCCGAAGCTCCCGAACGGCTTGGAGGAGCACGGCCTCCTCGGAATCATGGGTGCTTGCGCCAATAAGCAACGGACGGTCGCCACAACCTGCCTGGGCCAAGATTTCCTTGCCGGCATCCCCACCGGCGTTCACGCCGTCAACTTTGAAATTTCCTGTCACCTGAACACGTCGAGCATCCGCGCCAGCGGCAATAAGGCGCTGGGCATCTTCCTGCGTCTGCATGCAACACGCGGTAATGCTCTGCAAAATTGGACGAAAAACAAGGGAGAGCAGGCCATAGCGCTGTCGCGCCCGTCTGGAGAAGCGACCGCTCACCAGGAGGGTCGGGATACGCTGACGTGCAAGGCCGGCTAAGAGATTGGGCCACATCTCTGTTTCGGTGAAAAAGAATACCTGGGGTCCGATACGCTTGAGTACGCGGCGGCTCACCAGCGGATAGTCGAGGGGGAAATAGAACACCCCATCCGCTTCGAGACACCGTTCGGTCGCGGTTTGGTAGGCCGTTGCGGTTTGTACTGAAACCAGAAGCGGTGTGTCTGGAAAGCGCTCCTTCAGCGCGGATAAGAAGGGCCGCGTGGCAAGGAGTTCGCCCACAGAAGGGGCGTGCAGCCAGAACGGCGCCGTGTTCCGTGTCAGCCGGCTAAGGTCTGAGGGCAGCCGTCCGAGTCGTTGCCCCAATCCAATGCGATAGCGTGGCCTCAGAATGAGGGCAATGATCGCAAAAGGCAAAGCGATGACAAGCAGCGCTGTTAAAAGAACATTATAGACAGCGAGACTCATGAGTGCTCGAAATAGGCGTCCGCCTGCCCGGTAATGGTCCGTAAACGCTCTTCCAGTTCTTGTCGCTTCTGTTCCAGTTGCGCGGGGGTGGTATTTTCTGGAACAAAGACAGGGGGCCCCATCATGTAGACGACCCGACTAAAAGGGAAGGGGATCATAAGCCGGTCCCAGCTCCCAATTCTGGTATGCCATGCGGCACTATACGTGGTCGGATATACAGGGGCACCAGTGGCGCGGGCAAGCTGGAGTACGCCGGATTTGGCACGCTGATACGGCCCACGGGGTCCGTCTGGAACAACGATGAGATCGTAGCCGAGTCGATAGGCCTCGACCATGCCTTTGAGACCACCGACCCAACCGCGGGAAGACGAGCCTCGGACCGCGCTAATCCCGAAGCGCTTGAGCACGCGAGTGACGATTTCTCCGTCTCGGTGGATACTATTCATGACACAGGCCCTGGAGCCGCGATAACCAAAGCGCATGAGCACTATGCGGCTATGCCAGAATGCCATGATGACTTGTTCGCCGCGATTCCACCGCGCAAACAAATCATCCGCGCCGATATACTGTTTTCTGGTTGTCACCTTGAGCAACCACAGGAGCGCAAAGGTGAGGCTTGCCCATACACGGATTTTTATCTCTTCCCTGAATGGGAAGCGTGGCTGCTGACTGAACGGGTGTGGCCGTTGCGAAGAGTCAGCGCCGGCAGGCCCGGCAGGCGGCTGAGTTGAATCGGGCATACGCGTCAGGCAGCCGAAAGTGGCACGGCGCGAAATTGGAGCTCATACAGGCGTCGGTAGTGAGTGTTCCGTGCCAGGAGTTCTTCATGCGGTCCTTCTTCCATGATGTGGCCATTGTCCAAGACCACAATCCGGTCGGCCTTCTGAATGGTGGATAAGCGGTGGGCAATCACCAGCACGGTCCGCCCAACCATCAGATGTTCGATGGCGTCTTGGACCAGACGTTCCGATTCGTTATCGAGTGAAGAGGTGGCCTCGTCAAGGATCAACATGGGCGCGTTTTTCAAGAGCGCCCGCGCAATAGCGAGTCGTTGGCGTTGGCCTCCAGACAGGAGAACCCCCAGCTCGCCAATCTGGGTCGCATATCCCTCTGGCAGCGCCATGATGAAGTCGTGGGCATGGGCGGCCTTGGCCGCGGCAATAATCTCCTCCTCGGGTCGGTGCGGCAGGCCGTAGGCAATATTATTGCGTACAGTGTCGTTAAACAAAAAGGTGGCTTGGGTGACCACGGCAATCTGGGAGCGCAGTGAGGCGAGCGTCAGGTCGCGGAGGTCTGTTCCGTCTACCGTGATCTGGCCTTCACTGACATCGTAGAAACGCGGAATCAAATCGGCCAGAGTACTCTTGCCGCCCCCACTGGGGCCGACTAAGGCGACGACCTGGCCGGTAGCTATGGTGAGGTTGACGCGCCGTAAGACCCACTCCTCTTGATAGCGAAAGGAGACGTCGTGGAACTGGACCTGCTGCCTGAAGCGGGACAGGCTGCGCGCCTGCGGTCGTTCCCGGACATCGCTGCACTCGTCCAATACCTCGAACAACCGTTCTGCCCCAGCCAATCCGTTCTGCACCGCCGCCTGTGTTCGGGTGAGATGTTTGAAGGGCTGATAAATAAGCAGCATGGCCGTCAGAAAAGCCACAAATTCGCCCTGGGTACGCTCCCCCTCAATGACGCTCATCCCGCCGTACCATACCACTCCGGCAATGCCACAGGCAGCCAGGAGTTCGACCATAGAGGGCACAAACGCCTTGAGTCGCCCAGCCCTGATGGCATGCTTGTAGAGCCGATGATTTTCGGCGGCAAAGCGTTGCCGTTCATAGTCTTCCATCCCAAAGGCTTTGACGACGCGTGTCCCCTGGATGGTTTCTTGCAATAATGCCGACAAATACCCGAGGGAGCCTTGGCCCTTTCGACTCAAACGACGGACCTTCTGATATATCCGCATGAGCGGCAATATGGTTGCGGGAAAGGCAATGAAGGCGATACTGGCCAGCACCCAATCCTTGATAAACGCCACCGTCACCAGGACCATAAGCGTCGTCGCGTCCCGCATCATCGACGCCGTGGCCTGGGTGAGCGCCTGGCGGACGAGCAGGGTGTCATTCGTCACACGAGAGATCAGGGTGCCGGTTGGATGGCGCTGAAAAAAAGACAGGGAGAGAGATTGGAGATGGGCATTCAGGGTATTGCGCAAATCCTCAACGATCCGTTGGCCCACGTATTCCATCAGATAGATATGGCCAAAATTACACGCGCTGCGAAAACTGAAGGTCAGGATAATAATGAGGGGCAGGGTCTTGAGGGCGGTGAGGTCCTTGTCGGCAAAAATATCATCAAACACATATTCGACCAGAAAGGGCAGCACCCCGTTGGTGGCGCTGAATAAGACCATACACACCACCGCGGGGAGAAACGCGCGGTAGAGGTAGGGTCGCAAATACAACAGCAGGCGCCGATAAACAGTCATCACTCCGCACGGCTGAACTGGCGCTGGGCCAATAAGTTGAAAATCAGGTCCGCCGTCCGTTTGGCGGCCCCAGGTTCCCCAAGCCGAGCCCGTACTTCCCGTAACCCGTCTTGGGCAACGCTATATGCCTGTGCATCGGTTAGCAACCGCTGCGCTTCAGTGGCAATCCGCTCGGGCGTGACTGCGCTTTGAATCAACTCGGGCACCACCTGTCGTTCGGCAATGAGATTGGGCATCCCAATGAAGGGGACGCGCACAAACAAACGGGCCAAGGCATAGGTCACTGGAGCCAGGCGATACACAATCACCATAGGCCGTTCGAGCAGGGCGACCTCCAGTGTCGCGGTGCCAGAGGCCACGACAGCGAGGTCGGCGGCATGCGCAATATTATAGGTATCGCCTTGAACAACCCGAATGACGGCTGAGTGGGCACGGACTGTTGTTTCGATTTGGGCGCGATCAAGGGTTGAGGCAACGGCGAGAATGAATTGATACCCCTCTCCCAGAGCGGTTGTGGCCTGAAGCAGCGGAGGGAGCAAATAACGCACCTCTTGCGTCCGACTGCCCGGCAGCAGAGCAATGGTCTTGCGAACGGGATTGAGGTGGTACAGACGGAGGGTATCGGCCCGAGAACGGGTTGGCCGGACACGACCAACCAGCGGATGGCCAACAAATTCAACCGAGCAGCCATGCGCGCTATAAAAGTCCGGCTCAAACGGAAACACCGCGGCAAGCAGGTCTACCCACTTGGCAATGGTATGGACCCGCTTCTTCCGCCAGGCCCAGACCTGAGGGCTGATATAGTAAAAGACGGGGACGTTGACGTGCTTGGCGACTTTGGCCAGCCGCAGATTAAACTCTGGAAAATCAATCAGCACCAGCAAATCCGGGGGATGCGCGCGCAGGATTTTGGTCAGTGCCCGATAGGTCCGCAACAGGGCGGTGAGCTTGTCGGCTGCCTCGAATAAGCCCATACCGGCGATGGTTGCCGCATCGACGAGGGTCTGCATCCCGGCCGCTCGCAGGGCCGGGCCACCCACCCCAAAAATGTCAAGCTGGGGCTGCCGCGCCTTCAGGGCTGAGACTAGGTCGGCTCCGTGCGCGTCACCTGAAGCTTCCCCAGCAACGAGCAGAATCCGCACTAGGGAATCTCCAAGTGTTCAATAATACGTTCGGCCTCTTCTAAGGCTTGGAGACCGTCCAGGCCGCTGACGAGCGGGGTGCTGCGGTCTTGCACGGAGCGGATAAAGGCTCTGATTTCTTCTTCCAGCGCGTCTTCACCCCCGACCGCGCGCTCCTCAAAGGAGAGGTTGGGCAGGGCGGTCTCGTTTGCTGCCGGCTCCCGCCGGCAAATGCGAATGGTATGCGCGCCATAATCCACAACAAGATAGGTGTCGGGTTGGAAAACGCGCATCTTCCGTTCTCGTTTGAGGGCCACCCGGCTGGCGGTAATATTCGCGATACAGCCTGAAGCAAACCGGAGGCGGACATTCGCGATATCGGGCTCGTCCGTCAGGACGGGTACGCCGAACGCCTCGCGCGACACAACCGGCGAGCGGACCAGGCTGAGAATCACGTCCAAGTCGTGAATCATTAAATCTCGCACGACATCAACGTCTGTCCCCCGCTCAATAAAGGGCGCGACGCGCTGACACTCAATAAAGCGGGGCGCAGTTAATATGCCAGTCAACGAACGGAGCGCGGGGTTAAAGCGCTCCAGATGTCCGACCTGAAGGACGCAGCCGCGCTCATGCGCGAGGGCGACGAGTCGGCGGCCTTCATCGCCCGTTGCTGTGAGTGGCTTTTCAACCAGGACGTCAATACCCTGCATGAGAAAATCCTGGGCGACTGTGGCGTGCCATTGGGTGGGCACGGCGATGCTGACGCAGTCTACGTGTCCGAACAGCGCGCGATAATCGGTCTGGGCTGAGGTCTGACATTCCTGGGCGACTTCTTCAGCCCGCGCGGCATTGGTATCGACCACGCCAACTAAATCGACGCCCTCTACATTGGTATACTTGTGGGCATGGAAGCGTCCAAGATAGCCCACCCCAACAACGCCGGCCCGAAGCGGGACACCCTGCGGAGATGATGCGTGTGAAGACGGCAAAGGACTCCTCAGCTCAGCCATCAGCCTGTTCTCTCAGGGGTGTGACATCCTGTGCCCTGCAGAAGCCCCCGGTTAGCTGCAAACGGTATCCCTATCTGCGCAAAAGAGCGCGCAACGCCTCTGACGCAGGATAAGAAGAATCTGCCGGATGACCATCGGTTCCCGAAATTAAGATGCAGTTTCTGCGGTGAGGGCTTGTGACGATCGTTCCTGTGACGCCTCTTCTTGCGTACTGGGGAGACTCAGCGAGCTGGGAGATGGCCCTTTCATCAGGTCGAAGTAGAGCTGAGGAAAGGCGTCGGGTTTATCGGTCGGGATGGGCTTCCAGTCGCCGCCGCGGATATAGGTCGCTCCGCCAGTGTACTCCCACCGGTCCGCTTTCCACTCATAGGTTGCCTGACACGGGATAAGGCGGGGAATCATATTTTTGACGGGCGCCTGTTCAGCCTCCTCCCTGGTCTCAAAAAAGTCGCTCTGCGTCACTTTGCAGGTAAAGGTGACGACGCCCAGGGTCTTTTCTGGATTACGGGTGTCCACAATATAGGTCATATGCCGGATACCAAAGGTCAGCTTTGCCCACTGCAACAAGATGTCATCTTGAAAAACAGGTTCCGTCTGCTCTATGACCCTTTGGACGCCGGCCATGAATTCCTCCAGGTTTTCTTTTAACGGTTCCCTGGCAAAGACGGAGGAGAGCGGCTGCATAAAAAGAAGCAGATTGACGAGTATAAGAACGCTATACTTCATCATGTGACTCGTTTCGCTCGGTATCCCTCGCAGCCCCTATCACTAAAACCCTGCTTTGACAATGGAAACACGCTGACAGGGGGAGGTCGCGCTCTGTGGGCCAGCTTGATTCGCTCTCTGTTCGCTGGCATAACGCTGACAAGGGGGCAGCATGACACTGACCCGAAGACAAAAGGAAATCTGGGACTATCTGAACGCGTATGTCGAAGCGCATGGCTACGCCCCGACCCTTGAGGAAATCGGCGCCCACTTCGGCCTCTCCTCTCTGGCGACCGTCCACAAGCATTTGAGCAACCTCGAACGCAAAGGGCTGATTACCAGAACGTGGAACCTCAGCCGGGCCATTGAACTCACGCCGCCTGAAAGTCCGGTCGAAGCCATTGAATTGCCGCTGCTGGGAGAAGTTGCGGCCGGTTCGCCCATTGAGGCCCTGGAAACCGAGGGGAGACTCGCCGTGCCGGTTGATTTCGTCCGTCGCCCCCACCTCGCGTTTACGCTCCGTGTCCGGGGCGGCTCAATGGTCGGCGAAGGCATTCTGGATGGTGATTTTATCGTGGTCGAGTCACGCTCCAGCGCGGACAACGGAGAGACCGTTGTCGCTCTTGTCGATGGGGAGGCAACCGTCAAGACATTCCATCGACAAGCCGATGGCCTGATACGTCTCCAACCAGCCAACCCAAGTATGGAGCCGATTCTTGCGCTGGAAGAGAAGGTAGAAGTGCGCGGCATTGTGGTCGCCGTGCTGAGAAAATATGGGAAGTAGGCTGAGCCGTGCCCTTCTCCCTCTACATTCATATCCCCTATTGTCTCAGCAAATGCCCCTACTGTGACTTTAACGCCTACGCCGCGCAAAGTTGGCCTGAAGCGCGTTATATCGACGCCCTGTGCAAAGAGTTTGCCTCCCATATGCAGGCTCCGCCCTGGCAGGGCGAAACGCTTGAAACGATCTATTTCGGCGGCGGAACACCATCGCTCTTTCAGCCCGAATCGCTGGAGCGTTTTCTCACTTGCGTCTCCGACCACTGTCCGTTGGTTCCTGACGTAGAGATGTCTCTTGAAGCCGACCCGGCTACTGGTTCGCTCGAAACACTCTCCGGCTATCGGGCGCTCGGGATAAGCCGGCTGAGTCTTGGCATCCAATCATTTGAGCCATCTGTGCTACGGACGCTGGGTCGACTCCACACGGGACAGGAGGCGCTACGAGCAATCGAACTGGCGCGAGCAGCCAGGTTTTTCAACCTGAATATCGACCTCATATTCGGTGTGCCAAATCAGACGACGGACCTGCTGGCGCGCGACCTCGACCAGGTATTCGGCTGTGAACCGGAACATATTTCGCTGTATGGTTTGACCTATGAAGAGAACACTCCATTTTATGCAATGAGGCAAAAGGGAGTCTTGCAACCGGTGGATGAAGAGACCGAGGTCGCCATGTATTCTCAGGTCCAGGCGGCATGTGCCGCCCACGGCTATGAGCGCTATGAGATCTCCAACTTTGCCCGCCCTGGGTACGCGTCTCAGCACAATCTGCGCTATTGGCAGGGCGGGGCCTACCTCGGGCTGGGAGCCGGAGCGCATTCGTTCTCGTGTACGCCAGGCTGGGGGACGCGCTGGAGCAATATACGGAATCCGAAAACCTATATGGACAGGGCGCTCTCTACGGGCCGGACAGACCAATATGTCGAGCAATTGACCAAAGAGCAGGCGCGGGGCGAGTTTCTCTTTCTCAATCTTCGCCAAAGGGAGGGCATGTCCCTGAGTGGATTTGCGAGGCGGTTTGGGCAGCCATTCTTTGCGCAGTTTCCGCACGCGACTGACCTGCTGAGCGAGGGGCTGCTGACCCAGAGTGGGGGAAAGGTCAGACTCACCCCCAAGGGCTTGCTGGTGGCGGATAGTGTTTTTGCAAGCTTTTTTTAGCTTTCGGGGTCCGTCTCTTGGCCAAAATACTGATACAGCACCTTCATATACGGGCCGCAGGGACGCCGCGCCTTAAAAAAGTCGCGCGCTTCTTCGAGTGACAGGGCGTGATAGACATGCAGGTAAGCAATCGCAACCGTCGGGGCACGATTGCAGCCGGCATTACAGTGAAGGAATACCCGGTTGCCACTCTGAAGGCTGGCCCGGAGCAGTTCAAGGGCCTGCGGCAGAGCCTCGGCTAAGCTGTCACAATCATAATCGGCCACAGGTGTTCGTAAGAATGTCATCTGATGGGTGTGATAGGCGCTATGGAGCGCTGCGATATCCAGCCCCTTCAGATTGAGATCATCAGCATCCTGGAGGCTTAAAACAGCAGAAATTCCAAAGGCTTGTCTGAGCCACGGCACATCGGCAACGCTCGGATACTCTCCAACAAAGAGGTTGGGGAGTATCTCGCTGACGTCAGGGCGGCGGGCGCGCAGCGTGTCTGCTGTGGGCGCAAAAGGGTGGTAGAAATCGGCCATCCGGGCAAAGTAAACAAGGGTTGCGCGGGCGTCAACACAGCCCGAAAAACCGAATTCGATGGAGGCTTGCTATGTATAGTCCATTTCCGATAGGAATAACGGGGCAGCTGGGGGCCCAGCGTCCAACCAATACCGAAGGAGGGTCTTTTTATGAGCGCAGAAAACGAAAAATTGGTTACGGATTTCTGTAACGCCTGGTCAAACCTCAACGTGGATGAACTGTTGGGCTATCTGAGTGAAAATTGCTTCTATCACAATATCCCCATGGAGCCCTGTGTCGGCCACGCGGCAATTCGCGCCTTTGCCGAGCCGTTCTTGAAGAACGCGCAAAGTGCGCAGTTTGAGATCAAGCATACCACCTCAGCGGGGAATGTGGTGATGAACGAGCGGGTTGATACCTTTGTCATGGGACCAAAGACGATCTCCTTACCGGTGGCGGGCATATTTGAAATTACGGACGGCAGGATCTCTGCCTGGCGCGACTACTTTGATCTCGAATCGTTTAACAAACAGATGGGCTAAGGTCGTGGCCTGGCTTGCGTGTGGAAGCTTGGTGAACGTGTAGAAAGGCTGATTATGGAGAAACTGGTACCCGGACTTGAAGGGGTGCCCATTATGGAGTCAGAAATCGGCTTCATTAATGGCCTGGAGGGCATCCTGGAATACCGTGGCATCTCAATTGAGGAGCTGGCTGAGAAGAGTACCTATGAGGAGGTGGCGTATCTGCTCCTGTTTGGGAAACTGCCCACTCGTGATGAACTCAAGAACTTTGATCAAGATCTGCGTACTCACCGGCGGGTCAAGTATCGCATTCTCGACATGATGAAATGCATGCCGGAAAACGGCCATCCCATGGACATGCTCCAGGCCGCGGTGGCCGCTATGGGCATGTTTTATCCGGCTCGGGATATCCGAGACGAAACGCAGCGCTATTGGTCGACCATCCGCCTCATTGCCAAAATGCCGACTATTGTGGCGGCATTTGAGCGTATGCGCCACGGCGACGAACCGGTCCGGCCCCGAGACGACCTGTCTCATGCCGCGAATTTTCTGTGGATGCTGAACGAGGAGGAGCCCGACCCGCTCGACGCGCGCATTATGGACGTGTGTCTGATCTTACACGCTGAGCATACGATGAATGCCTCGACGTTTAGTGGCCTGGTCGTCGGGTCTACCGAGGCTGACCCGTATACTCTGGTGTCGTCGGCCATTGGCGCTCTGACCGGTCCTCTCCACGGTGGAGCCAACGAGCAGGCGCTCAAGATGTTCCAGGAGATCGAAACGGTGGACAATGCCAGGCCGTTTATCGAAGCGCGTCTGGCGGCCAGACAAAAAATCATGGGCATGGGCCACCGGGTCTACAAGGTGAAAGACCCACGGGCGAACGCCCTGCAAGGTCTGGCCCTCAAGCTGTTTGAAGCCAAAGGCGAGCATCCACTGTACAAGGTTGCCCAAGAGGTTGAGAAGATCATTAGCGAGCGGGTCGGGGCAAAAGGGATTGCCTCGAACGTCGATTTTTACTCCGGTGTGGTCTATGACAAGCTGGACATCCCCATTGATCAGTTCACACCGATCTTTGCCATTGCCCGGGTAGCTGGCTGGCTGGCCCACTGGCATGAGCAACTCAAGAACAATCGGATCTTTCGACCGACGCAAGTGTACACCGGGAGTCACGAATCCCCGTATATCTCATCAGAGCAGCGGTCGTAGCGCTCATTCAGCAACCTACCATGAGGCGGAGAGGAGAAAACTCTCCGCCTTTTTTATTGCCGAGCGGAGAACCTCAGAATTTTGAGGAATACGCCCCGTGGGCCCATCCGACCTGCTCGCTTCCCTCCGTTTGTCCTGAGCGTAGCGTCAGCGAAGTCGAAGGACGCTGCACAAGTTGGCCGATATGCTTGGTGTCGAACTGGTGGATTTCTTTATTTTTATTTTTCCGGGAAAAGACAAACGCCATAAAATCATGGCCCTGCTTGCCGACTGTCCAGAGGAGACCCTGGACGCGGTGCTGCGGAGACTAGCGCGAAACGGGAAGACGAAAAGCCCGGAGGCTGAGTGAGATATGCTCCCTTCGGAAACGTAGAGCCTATGGAGTGCCTTGGTGGTCGAACTGTTGCACGACAACCTCAGGCAGAGTCGTGGTGTGTGTGGCGTGCTCAATCGTTATGCTGACCAGGTTCCCAGCAGCGTCGAGATCAAGATAGATGTTCTCGTTGACTGCTTGCGTCTCCCGAATCGGGCGGTCGGAAAATTCTAAGAGCGCAGTATCGGTATCCTTAAAATATTTCACCTTCATGGTTTATAGCCCCTATCGAAGAAAGCATTGTGAACCGTCTCCCCATCTTCGAGAAGGATTACTCTAAGGTACTTCCCTTCTGAATGTATGTAGACCCAGCGACGGAGGCGGCCATCGGCCTGAACCTCCTCTGAGGCTGGAGTATCAATCGCTCTTTGTATCCATTCGTCCTTGATAGAGAGTCTATCAGGTCGCATACGCGTATGCCGGAAATACTCTGTAGATTTCATCTACCCCTTCGGCTTCACCTCTGGGTTGACGCAGTTCAGGGGCATCTCACCTCTGCGTAGCCGATTCACATTCTCGGCGACCCGTTTGGCAATGCCCTGGAGGCTGACATCGGTTGCGCCACCGATGTGCGGAGTCGCGAGCACGTTGTACTGGAAAATTTCGTCGTTCGGATCAAAAGGTTCGGACCAGAACACGTCCAGACCTGCGCCAGCAATGCGGCCTTCCCTCAGGGCGGTCAGCAGAGCAGCGTAGTCTAACACCGGCCCGCGGGCGACGTTGATTACAAAGGCTTCCGGCTTCAGACAGGCGAACTCGGCCTGGCCCATGAGACTGCGTGTTTCGTCATTCAGAGGCGGGGCGGTAATCACAAAATCGGCTTCTCTCAGGACGGCATGAAACCCGTCCTGCGCAACATGGTGAGCGCTGGGCAGACCGTCGTCCGGCTTGTCTGGGATCGGTCCCCGGCGGGAAACAGCCAGGATGTGCATTTCAAAGCCGGACAAGCGCTGAGCAAGCGCCCGCCCAATTCCACCATAGCCAATAATGGCCGCTGTTTTGCCCTTGAGCGCTTGTCCCATTGGCGACCCCAGGACTCTGTTTTGGATACTCTCTTGAGTCTGCCTGTATTTTCTGGCCAGACCGAGCATGAAAAGCAGGGCCAGTTCGGCAACGGATTCGGCATTGCCGGTGCCTGCCGTTGGCACATTCGCAACAGAGACACCCGCGGCGGTGGCCGCCGGAATATCAACCGAGTCCAAGCCCGCGCCGTACTGCTGGACGAGCTTCAACCGAGGCGAACGCAGCGCAGCGCTGCCAATGGGTGAGACCGTTGGGATCAATACATCCGCCTGCTGGGCCGCTTCCGGGACGGCATCGGGTGGACAATCCAGAATATCATCCTCAGGCAGTTCCTGCTGAAGAATCCGGCACACATAGGTCAAACCCTGTCGGCAAAAGTAAATCCGCATAACACCTTCCCATAATCACTTGATCGTCGGTGCTGCCTGGCCGATAATAAGCCGCCCTGATGATAGGCTGCCCCAGTCAAGAAGAAAAGGGTTCAGAAGAAAAGGAGGGAAATCCTATGGATTATAGCCGGTATGAATGTCTCAGCGCCCAGCGCGACGGGAAGGTGTTGACGGTCTCATTCAATCGTCCCCAAGCGCTCAATGCCATTAACGCCCAGTTACATACCGAGCTGTCTCGGATTTTCGCCGATATCGCCCAGGATACTGAGACGGAGGCTGTGGTATTGACCGGCAAAGGCCGCGCGTTCTGCGCGGGTGGCGATATCAAGTGGTTCCAGGATATGACGGCCGCGCAGTTGGACGCGCTCTTCATCGAGGCGCGTAAAATCATTATCGATATGCTGGAAGTGGAACAGCCGATTATCGCCGCGGTCAACGGTCCGGCAACCGGTCTGGGCGCTACCCTGGCGCTCTTCTCTGATGTCATTTATGCGGCGGATAACGCAAAAATCGGCGACCCGCATGTCCGTGTCGGTGTTGTTGCCGGAGACGGGGGCGCCATTATCTGGCCCTGGCTGATTGGAACGGCCAAAGCCAAGGAGTTTCTTATGACCGGCGACCTGGTACGGGCCGAGGAGGCCGAGCGTATTGGTCTCGTCAATCATGTTGTTCCTGCGGATCAGCTCATGGAAAAAGCCCTGGCCTTTGCCACCCGCATGGCCAATGGCCCGCGTATGGCGATCCGGGGGACCAAGGTTGCGGTGAATAAAATTCTCCGCGACACGGTCAACCTGGTTCTCGATACCTCACTGTCGATAGAAAAACACTGTTTTCATACAGCAGACCATAAAGAAGCGATTCAGTCTTTTGTAGAGAAACGGGAGCCTCGATTCACCGGGCAATAAATACCGGGAAAAGACACCCCTGAGGAGCTTCGCGCGTAATGGCTGCTGTCACGCCAACTCAGCCCGGCTCTCCGTCTCGCCCGACACGTCCGATTATGGTGAGCGTTGCGGCGTGTCTGGTGGCTATCTATGCGGTCATGTTTATTGCCTGGGATATGATTGCCCCGTTTGAGCGGCCATATGCTGAAGGTCCGGTCAGTGTTGTTTTGGGCTTTCGTGTGTTCGGTCTGTCTGCCCAACTCATGCACGCCTTGCAGCTGATGGTCGCGGGCAGCCTCGCGTATCATCTCTGGACAATGCGGCGTTTTGGTTGGCATCTGGTCGTGTTCAGCGTCGGTTATATGCTGGTCTCATACGTGATATGGGCACAGGTCTATAACGAGTCTGAGTACATCCTCGGCTTTGGTCTGTTCTATGTTGTGATACTCCTTATTCTGCTGGCGCTTACCTTTCCGTACCGCAGGAAGTTTGTGTGAAGTGTTCCAGAGCACGCGGGCCGCATAGGGAAAAACTGGAGGGATAATGGTTGATCGTACTGAAAATGTGGGAAGTTTTCTCGACTTCTCCGGGAAAACCGCCCTGGTGGCGGGGGTGCTGGACGAAAATTCCATAGGCTGGCCCATCGCCAAGCTGCTGAACGATGGCGGCGCTCGGATTGCGCTCTCCATTCAGCGCAAGGCCGTTCGGCGTATGATGGGAGACATCCCGAACCAACTGAATAATCCGCTGATCGCCGAGTGCGATGTGAGTAAGGACGAACAGGTCGAGCGGCTTTTCTCGCAGGTCGAGCAGGAGTTCGGGCAGCTGGACTATCTCATTCACTCCATTGCGTATGCCCCGCCAACGTCTTTTGGGCAGCGTTTTGTGAACATCTCGCGCGCGGATTTCGCTTTGGCCCTGGACGTCAGTGCGTATTCGCTGATTACGCTGGCACGGGGCGCGTTCCCGCTCATGAAGGACCGTGGCGGGTGCATTCTGGCCATGACCTATTACGCCGGCGAAAAGGTCATTCCCGGCTATCAGCTGATGAGTGTGACCAAGGCGGCGCTCGACAATATCATCAGGAATCTTGCCTTTGATCTGGCTCCGCACCGCATTCGGGTCAATGCGCTTTCGCCCGGTCCGACTGCCACCAAGGCCGGCACCAGTATCCCCGGTTTCGATATCATGCAGAATCATATGCGCGAATATGCGCCGTTGCGAGAGGAAATTCGGAACACGGACGCCGGCAAGGCCGCCCTTTTCTTATGCAGTCCAATGGCTGAAAAAATTACCGGCGAGATCGTGCATATTGACGGTGGCTATAACATTATGGGGATGACGATAAAGCCTCCAGGGGCCGAGCCAGAGCGTTGAGGAAGTTTCACTGGAACTCACCAAAGGGAGAATAAAACATGCAAACAGTTGAACCCCAAGCAGTTGGTATGGACCCGGCTCGTGTCGAGCGTTTTTTTTCAGTGGTGGAACGTAAAATCGAGGCGGGCTGGTTGTTTGGCGGCGCGTTTCTGCTCGCCCGGCACGGCAAGGTCGCTGCCGCGCGCGCGCTTGGCCATACCCAGCCGCAGGAGGGGCGGGCGGCGAAAACGGATGACATTTTCTGTTTGTTTTCGACCACCAAGCCCATTACCGCGACGATGTTGCTCATGAAAGTTGACCAGGGTGAGGTCCAACTGTTTGATAAGGTCGCGAATTATATCCCGGAGTTTGCCGCTGCCGGCAAGCGGAGTGTGACTGTCTCGCAGGTGATGACCCACACGGCTGGATTTCCAAACATGGCACTGGACTGGCCGATGTCAAAGTGGGGCGATTGGGAGGCCACGATTGCGCGCATCTGTGCCCAGCCGTTGGAGTTTGAACCTGGAAAAGCCGTACACTACCACGCGCTGACGGGGTCGTGGATTTTAGCCGAGATTGCCCGCCGGGTAGACGGTGGCAGGCGCAGTTTTGCGCAAATGTGCGCAGAGGACCTATACGGCCCACTAGGCATGCGCGACTCCCATATGGGTGTTCGGCCCGACATGCAGGAACGCCGGGTTCCGGTTCAAGCGCTTGATGAGGGTGGCGTGCCGTTTCCCATGTCTTTTCTGGAGGCGTTCAACGCCCCGGACGTGCAGGCTGCGGCTATTCCGGGCGGTGGCTCGTATTCCACTGTGTATGATTTGGCCCGTTTCTACCAAATGTGGCTCAACCGCGGCGAGCTTGACGGCGTCCGTTTGCTCAGCCCGGCCCTGGTTGAGCTGGCGACCACGATTCATACCGGCGCTATGGAAGACCGCTTGATCGAGCCCATACGCGTGGCCAAACAATGGCCGCTTGCCCCGGCGAATCGCGGCTTGGGGTATTGGGTGCGTGGGAGCGGTATCTTCCCCTCATATTTTGGCTCGCTCGCCTCGCCACGAACCTACGGACATGCCGGCGCCAGCAGCATTATGGCCTGGGCCGACCCGGTTCGGGCGCTCACCTTCGTGGGTCTGACCAGCGGTCTTATTGAAGAACCACGCAGCATTGAGCGCTGGGCGCTCTTTTCTGATTTAGCTCAGGCGTGTGTTGTTGACTAAACCGCCGGGTTGATGCGCTGGAGTACGGGGACCTATGAAACCAAAGCTGACCTCGACCGCTCTACTGACAATTATTTTGCTGCATAGCGTATTGGCGGTTGGGAATTATGTTGTCGTGCCAGGCGGCCTTCTTGGCCAGGTCGGTATGGGCGCGCTCGGGAATCTGACCGGAGAAGGCCACGCTGCGTTGTTGGTCTACTTTACTGGAGCGCCCATTGTCATCGGACTGCTGCTTTTGCTGATCGTTCCCCGCTGTGTCACGCTTGAAGGAACTGCGCAAGAGTCAGCTGAAGAGCGGCCGCTGGCACAAGAGCCGCCGCAGAAATCACCAACACCGACCGCGCCCCCTGCGGATACGGCTGTTCACCTTTTGGCACTCTTGCAGCGCGAAGGGCGGCTGGTTGATTTCCTGCGTGAAGATATCGGTGCGTATGACGACACGCAGGTCGGCGCTGCCGTGCGGCCGATTCATTCGTCGTGTCGAAAGGCGTTGACCGAGCACCTCACTATTGAGCCGGTCCTGGACGGGACCGAAGGGGATACGGTCGCCGTTCCTGAGGATTTTGACCCCTCGACCGTTCGGCTGACGGGAAATGTCAGCGGCGCAGCGCCCTTTCGAGGTGCGTTGCGTCATGCCGGCTGGAAAGCCGTCTCAGTGACCCTGCCCGAACAGCCAACAGGCCAGAATCCGCAGATCATTGCGCCCGCGGAAGTGGAAATCCCAGAGTAGGCGTTACGCCTTTCCGGGGAATATCAACCAGGTCAAACCATGAAGTATCAGGGCTGGTCGCGAGCCTCCCTGACGTATAATTTTGTCATTCTTACTGTGGGAATATCATGACGGCCGATTCCCGTTACATCGTTGGTATAGACCTGGGTACGACAAATTGTGCGGTTGCCTATATTGATACCGCGCACTCGACCGAGGTCCTCCACTTTCCCATCCCACAATTAAGCCGCGAAGCAACGCTGAGCGCTCACCCGACGCTGCCCTCGTTCCTGTATGTGCCCGGTCCGCACGATCTGCCGGAGGGGAGCCTGAGCCTGCCCTGGGAGCGTGAACCGGCGTTTGCGGTGGGACAGTTCGCCCGGGTCCAGGGCGCCCGCATCCCTGGCCGACTCGTCTCTTCGGCTAAGTCGTGGCTGTGCCATGCCGAGGTAGACAGACAGGCCGCTATTTTGCCCTGGGACGGACTGTCTGAAGTACAAAAAATATCTCCGGTTGAGGCCGCGTCTCGCTATCTGCTGCACCTTCGTCGGGCGTGGCAGCACGAAATGGGCAACGCCCATCCGCTGGAAGAGCAACACCTCATCCTGACCGTTCCCGCCTCTTTTGATGAAGTCGCCCGCGAACTGACCGTAGAAGCTGCCGGACGCGCCGGCCTCTCGCAACTGACGCTTTTAGAAGAGCCACAAGCGGCCTTATACGCCTGGTTAGTCGCGCATAGCGACTCATGGCAGATGCAACTCAAACCGGGGGACGTTATTTTAGTCTGTGACATTGGTGGGGGGACGACCGATCTGAGTCTGATGACGGTGACGCCAGGCAGGAAGCAGCTCGGCTTGGAACGGGTTGCGGTCGGCGATCATCTGCTGCTTGGGGGCGATAATATGGACGTGGCGCTGGCCCGTCTGGTTGAAGGCCGTCTCAACAAGGGCCAACGGCTCGACCCCCAACGCTGGCATCTATTGTGCCATTTGTGCCGGTCGGCCAAAGAAGACCTGTTTGCCGACCCGTTGAAAGAGCAGGTGACGCTGACTATCCCTGGTCGTGGCAGCTCGGTTATTGGCGGTACGCTGAGCGACCGCCTGACTCGAACAGATATTGAACGGGTCGTCCTTGACGGGTTTTTCTCCAGCGTCGAAGCTGAGGTCACACCTCGGCAAGATGACCGGGCCGGACTCCAGGAGTTTGGCCTGCCGTATGAAACAGAGTCGGAGATCTTACGCCATATCGCATTTTTTCTGAGACAGCACGCCGCTGATGTCGAGCAGACATCGCTCGGGCTGGCACGCCCGGATACCGTGCTGTTTAACGGTGGCGCGCTGACTCCGCTGGCCATACGGGAGCGGATTGCACAGACAGTTGCGTCGTGGTTCCAAAACGAAGCGTCTCGCGGGCAAGAGGAATGGCAGCTCGCCATCCTTTCCCACGCGCATCTCGATTTAGCTGTCGCCCAGGGCGCAGCCTATTACGGCCTGGTGCGGCGCGGCCACGGGGTCCGCATCGGCGGAGGGAGTGCCCGCTCGTACTACCTTGGCGTTGGAGGAAGCGCTCGGAATGGACAGCAGCAAGCCCTACCGGCTGACGATTCGGTCTCCGCCGTCTGTCTGGTACGCAGGGGCATGGAGGAGGGCGAAGAGATTCATCTGACGGAACAGGAGTTCGAGGTCCTGGCTAATCAACCGGTGAGTTTCCCGCTCTACGCTTCGGGCACGCGCAGCGGTGACCAACCGGGGGAGGCGCTCAGGCTGGACTCGGACACGCTGACGCGCCTCCCGCCTATCACGACAGTCCTGCGGTTTGGCAAAAAAACCGGAGTCACCAGAATTCCAGTCCAGGTCTCCGCTCGTTTCACTGAAGTCGGGACGCTCGAACTGTGGTGCGAAGCGCGTAAGACTGGCCATCGTTGGCGCTTGCAGTTTCAGCTGCGTGGGGAAGGGCCGCTCTCGCGCGGAGCGCCGCCGGCCCCTGCGACGGCCAGCGAAGAACTGGTCATCGATGAAGCCCGTTTGACAGACGCAGCATCTCTCTTGCGGCAGATGTTTGTGACCGAAAAAACAGCAGGGAAAGATACGAAGCCCCAGACCCTGACCCGCCAGCTTGAAGAAACCCTGGGAACCACGCGGGACAGTTGGCCGCTGAGCGCTATTCGCGCCTTGTGGGATGTCTTATGGGAGGTGCAAAAAGGACGCGGGAAGGGGCCTGAGCATGAAGCCCGTTGGCTGAATCTTGCCGGCTTTCTGTTACGCCCAGGATTTGGCCATGCCACGGATGAGTGGCGCATGCAACACATCTGGAAACTCTACGGCTGGGGAATCTCGCATGGGAAGGCGACCCAGTGTCGGGCCGAATGGTGGACGCTGTGGAAGCGGGTGGCAGGGGGGTTGAGTCAACAGCAGCAGACAGTACTCCAGCGTGAGATTGCCGCGCGCATTCTCCCCAGTTCGTCTCGGGCAAAAACGCCCAAGAAATCCGGGAACCGGAAAGCCGGTCCGCAGGAAGTTCGAGAGATGTGGCAGGTGGCGGCAAGCTGTGAGCGGCTCAATACTGAAGCCAAAAATACTATGGGTGAGGCTCTGGTCCGGCTTATCGAAAAAGGGAAGGCGTCAGACCAAGAGGTCTGGGCGCTGTCTCGTCTCGGCGCGCGGTCGCTCATGTACGGACCGGCAAACTGTGTGGTCCGCAAAGAAAAAGCGGCCCGTTGGGTCCAGCGTCTGCTTGAAAAACCCTGGCGTCAGCCTGAAGCAACTGCGTTTGCGCTGACGCAAATCGCCCGGTGTACGGGCGACCGAACTCGCGACCTGGATGAAGCCTTGCGTGAACGGGTTGCCGAGCGCCTCGCCTCCTTTTCTGCCGGCCAGCGCTGGGCCAGGCAGGTCCGAGAGGTCGTTCCGCTTGAGGCCAGGGAGCAGGGGCGTATTTTGGACGAGACGCTGCCGGTCGGCTTGCAGATCAAGACGGCTGAAGACGGGTCGAGCGAGGCACTCTAAGCAAAACCTGGATGGTAAAAATTTAACCAGTGAAAACAACATCCTACAGCCCAAACCGGGGTGCTGTTCCTCCGCGGTCGGGACATCGATCATGTTTCTCAGGCGTCCCTCCCAACTGCGTCGCGCAGATGGGAAAATCCTTCTCTCTCTATAATCCGTATTAGCCCGCGCGCAATCCGCTGGGCGAGAAAAGGGCCTTCATAAATCATCCCGGTATAAATCTGGATCAATGACGCTCCGGCACGGATGCGCTGGTACGCCTCTTGTGCCGAGAATATCCCGCCCACCCCAATAAGGGGCAGCTTGCCCTCAACCGCGCGGTAGGCAGTCCGCAGCACCGCGCGGGCGGGCCCGGCCAGGGGGCGACCACTCAGCCCGCCTGTTGCCGGCGATGCTGTGTGGAGTCCGGGGCGCTCAACAGTGGTATTGGTTGCAATCAGGCCGGAGACGCCGACCGACAGAGCCAGCCGGGCGATTTCTTCAACAGCAGCCGGGCTGAGGTCCGGGGCGATTTTGACCAGGAGTGGTGTGGGGGCAGTGCGCTCCGTCTGGGCGAACCGTCGCAGACAGGCGAGCAGGGCTTCGAGTAATCGACCCAATCGTTCAGCCTCTTGCAGTTTGCGGAGCTCTGGCGTGTTGGGGGAGCTGACATTCACCACCAGATAGTCCGTGAAAGGGAGGAGTTCTTCGCAACTCTGGAGATAGTCCGCCACGGCCTCACTGAGGGGGGTAATCTTTGATTTACCGATGTTGAACCCCAAAGGAACAGGCCGGGAACCTTGGGGAGACAAAAGGGCCGGCAAGCGTTGGGCGATGGCGCGCGCGCCATCGTTGTTAAAACCCAAGCGGTTAATAAGCGCCCTGTCCTGAGCAAGACGAAAAATACGTGGTTTTGGATTGCCAGGCTGGGCTTTAGCCGTGATTGTGCCTAATTCGGCAAACCCGAATCCCAAGGTGGACCAGACCAGGGGAACCGCCGCGTTTTTGTCGTAGCCGGCCGCCAGGCCGACCGGGTTGGGGAAGCGGAGGCCCCACAGGTTTTGGGCGAGCCGTTGATGGCTGAATGCTGGTGCTGGTTTCCGCTGGGAGGCTTGGAGCAGTTTCAGCGCATTGATTGACAGGTGGTGGGCGTGTTCGGGGTCGAGGGCAAAAAACAGTGGGCGCAGAAAGGAATAGGTCATGACCCGATTTATACGTCTTTCAGAGACGTGAGGTTCTTGTGCTTGAGCAGTGCGAGGGTCTGGGACGCTGCTGCCTGATGGGCGCGTTTTTTGCTGCGTCCCTCACCCCGGCCGTATATTTCTCCGGCTATGGATACTTGGCTGACAAACCGCTTTTCATGGTCAGGACCCTTCACCGTGACCACCTCGTAGGACGGCGTTTGTTTGAAGATTTTTTGGGTGATCTCCTGCAAGCGGGTTTTACTATCAAACGCGGCCATCCGTTCTGTCTCTTGCAGGTCTGCGGCAAAATGTGAGGCGATCAGCCGGGTTGCAGGAGGGAAGCCACCGTCAAGATAGATGGCGCCCAGTACGGCCTCGTACGCAGCGGCCAGGAGAGAAGGTTTTTCTCGGCCGCCGCTGCGCTCCTCGCCCCGTCCCATCCGCAGCCAGTCTCCGAGAGAGAGGGTCTGGGCCTTGACGGCGAGCACTTCCGCATTGACCAGCGAGGCGCGCATCTTTGACAAGTCTCCTTCGCGGTATTGTGGAAACTGGCGGAAAAGGAGGTCGCTCATCACCAGCCCTAAAACCGCGTCACCTAAGAATTCCAGTTTTTCGTTCTGGTCCTCGCCCTCCTCAAGTTGGGCGGACCGATGCGTTAACGCGAGTTGGAGGAGTTTCGGGTTGGTAAACGTATACTCAAGGGTGGACTGGAGGGCAGTCATGTCGGTCGGAGCAGACATAGGCTTTCGGGAGCGGGCCCACTTCCTCATCCGTCAGACTGAAGAATGGTACCGGACAGTAACCCAGCAGCGGCCCGCGTAATGCGCACTGGAACTTCTCGGTTTATGGCGGCGTCGCTGCCGTCTGCATAGACTCTAATATAGTTGCGGCTATAGCCTTTGAGGCGGCCGCTGGCCTTGTCCCGCTGGTGCTCAAAGAGGACCGGCAAAGTCTCAGACTCGAATTGACGGACAAAGGCGGCTTTCTTGCGTTCGCCGAGTGCGCGCACCTGCCGCGCTCTCTCCTGGATAACGACTGGAGGGACCTGGTCTGTGAACTTTGCCGCGGTTGTCCCACTTCGGACCGAGTAGGGAAAGACGTGAAAATACGTGAAGGGGCTGTCCTCCAAAAAGTCCATTCCCTGGGCAAATTCCGCCCCGCCCTCACCGGGAAAGCCGACAATGAGGTCTGTTCCCAGGGCCGCGTGGGGCAGACGCTCACGCAGTTCGGTCAGGATATCTCTGGCGAGGGCGGTGTCGTATCGCCTCCGCATCCGAGCCAGGATGGAATCTTGTCCCCATTGGAGAGGAATGTGTAAATGGGGACACAGGACCTCGGAGTGGGCCAGGAGCTGGATCAAGGCCGGACTGATTTCATGCGGGTCGAGCGAACTCAGCCGTACGCGCGGAACCGGGCGCCGTTCTTCGAGCGTTTCGAGCAGCCAGGTCAGGTTGACCTGGGGATTGAGGTCTGTGCCATAGCCGCCCAGATGAATGCCGGTCAGGACCACTTCCTGAAAGCCTTGGCCGGCCAAGCGGTCGAACTGGTCCAGGATGACGCGCGGGGCAATACTGCGGCTTTTCCCGCGTGACATGGGCACAATGCAAAACGTACAGAACAGGTCGCACCCTTCCTGAATTTTGAGAAAGGCCCGAGTCTGGCCCTGAAAGGTCACCGCCCCAAAGGTATTGATACCTGGCGGGGCTTCATGCCTGGCGGTTCGCAGCTTGCTGACAAAGACCTTCTGGCCTGGTGGCTGAGCCGTGGAGTCCCCCTGAGCGACCAGGCGGACCAGATCATCGAGCCGATTGAGCCCAACAACGTAATCCACTTCGGGCAGGCACGCCACGGCCTCAGAACTCACCTGGGCATAACAGCCGGTCATAATGACACGGGCCTCCGGGTTGCGCCGCTTCGCCCGGCGCGCCAACTGGCGGCTCTCGGCGTCAGCCTGGTTGGTCACCGTGCAGCTATTGACGACATAGACCTCAGCCGGCTCGCTAAAGGGAACACACTGATGACCCGCGGCCGAGAGACGCTCTTGCAGCGTGGCCGCGTCATACTGATTCACCTTGCAGCCCAGGGTGGTGATGGCAACGCGACGCGAAGTGTGGGGTGAAGAGGTCACGTCAGATGAGGTGGCAAGCGACATGACTACAATGTCCTTGACGGCAGGGGGCCTTCAATCCAGCCGCCGCCCAGCACAAGATCGTCGTCATAAAACACGACGGCCTGTCCCGGCGTGATAGCTGGAGAAGCCTCCTGAAACCACACCTCTGCGGTGGTGGCGGTGGTGGCGCTGACCGTTGCGGCAATGGGGTCCTGACGATAGCGAATTTTGGCCGCAACCTGGATTTCATCCGGTTGATTGCCTGAGACCCAATTGACATCCTTGGCCCGCAGGCCGTGCCGCTTGAGGTCCTCCTGGGTGCCAACGGTCACGCGGCCGGATGTCGCGTCAATACGGGTGACATAATAGGGCTGGGTCAATCCGCCAAGCCCAAGGCCGCGCCGCTGGCCGATCGTAAAGCGATGGATGCCGGCATGTGAGCCTAAAACCTGCCCGGTCTGATCGACAATTTCTCCTGATATCACGCGCTCGGAGGCTATGCGCTGGTCGAGAAAGCCGGCGTAATTTCCACCCGGGACAAAACAGATATCTTGACTTTCCCGCTTCTCGGCTACGCGCAAGTCCAGGGCGCGCGCCTTGGCCCGGACCTGCTCTTTGGTCAAATGACCAACCGGAAAGAGGGTGCGTTTGAGTTGGGCCTGGTTGAGCGTAAACAGGAAGTAGGACTGATCCTTATACGCATCTGCCCCGCGTAAGAGGTGGGCGGTCCGGGTCGCTTCATTCCAATCAATCCGGGCATAATGACCGGTGGCGACATACGCGGCGTCGAGTTCGCGCGCGCGCTGCCATAACAGGTCAAACTTGAGATCACGATTGCACAGCAGACAGGGATTCGGTGTCCGACCGCGCTGGTATTCCTGGCTGAAAACATCAATGACGCGCGTTTGAAAGGCTTCTTTCAGGTTGAGGACGTAATACGGAATGCCGAGCTGTTCGGCAACGCGGCGCGCATCCTGAAAATCATCAATAGAGCAACAACTGCCCGTATGGCCTTCGGCCGAGCCGGCGAGCAACATGGAAATAGCAATAACCTCGTAGCCGGCTTCGACAAGCAGAGCCGTTGCGACCGCGCTATCCACCCCACCACTCAGCGCTGCAAGGACGCGGGTGCCATGATGCTCTTGAGTGTCGCGGAGAGGGTTTGTCATAGAGAAGCGCGCGGCTGTTTCTCTCAGCCGCTACGGCCCGCCTTTCGGACTCGTTCCACAATACTGGGCAGTATCCGTATCACCGCCTCAATGTCTTCTTCCGTCGTGTCTCTGCCCGCGCTGAACCGAATCGCACGCTTGGCTCCGGCTTTGTCGCAGCCCACGGCCAGGAGCACATGGGACGGCTCAACCGACCCTGCCGCACACGCGGAGCCGGTGGAAACGGCAATACCGGCGAGATCGAGACCCATCATTAAGCCTTCGCCTGAGGCTTTCGCAAAGCCGACATTCAAGGTGTTCGGCAAGCAGGCGTCCGTTGGCGTGTACCGGACGACGTCCGGGATATGCCGCTGTATGCCGTTCCACAGGCGAGCTATGAGATGTATCAGACGCGGGTGTGTGGTTTCAATATCTTGGGCGCAGAGTTGAGCCGCGCATCCAAAGCCGACGGCGGCAGCCACATTCTCCGTGCCGGGCCGTTTTTCACGCTCTTGGGGCCCGCCACGAAAAACGGGAGACAACGCCGTCCCCTGCCGTACATACAGCGCGCCGACCCCTTTGGGACCGTAAATTTTGTGCGCGGACAGTGATAAAATATCGACCCCGAGCTGGTTCACATCAACGGGGATTTTCCCCACGGCCTGGACCGCATCCACATGGAACGGGATAGCGCGTTTACGAATCGTGAGGCTCAACTCTCGAATAGGCTGGAGGGTGCCAATCTCGTGGTTGGCAAGTCCGATGCTGACGAGGGCGGTATCTGGGGTCAGGGCTGCCTCAAGATCGCTCGGATTGACCCGCCCCTGGCCATTGACCGCAAGCGTCACAATGTCAACCGACGCGACATCAGTCCCGAGTGCTTTGACTGTTTCCAGGACAGACGAGTGTTCGATAGGAGTGGTCACGATACGGGAGGGGTTTGCTCCCCGCGGCTTGAGCACTCCATGCACGGCGAGATTATTACTCTCTGTCCCGCCGCTGGTAAACAATATTTCTGAGGACTTGGCTCCAATCAGTGCCGCTACCCGGTCACGGGCCGTTTCCAACGCCTGTTTGGCCTGACGTCCAGCCCAGTGCACGCTTGACGGATTGCCGAACGTCCCCGTGAAATAGGGCAGCATGGACTCTACGACCTCCGGCCGTATGGGCGTCGTTGCATTATGGTCAAGGTATATCCGCGGCATGGAGTGTCGGCCGATCCGTTTTCTAGCGCCACGGTAGCCGGATGTTTTGGAGGGCTTCGAGGGCGCTGTGGTGGGTGAGGTCCGCGCGTAAGGGGGTGACTGAAATATACCCGTCGTGGACGGCGACGCAGTCCGAGCCTTCTATGGGATCGAAGCCGAGGTCATCACCACCGATCCAGTAGTATTTTCTGCCTCTCGGGTCCGTGCGGACGTCGATATTCTCACCGTAGTGCCGTTTGCCCTGACGGGTAAAACGATAGCCTCTGACTTGGTCAGGCGGCAGGTTCGGCACGTTGACGTTCAACAAGCTGTCCGCCGGAAACCGAGGCGTCTGGATTTCCGTCGCCAGCATGGCCGAAAACTCGGCGGCCGCTTGGAAATGGTAGGGAGGGGTAAATGTTACCAGCGAAACGGCAATGGCCGGAATGCCTAAAAGGGCTCCTTCCAGCGCAGCGGCAACCGTACCCGAATACGTAATATCGTCTCCCATATTCGGCCCTTTGTTGATGCCTGAAACTATCAGATCGGGCCGAACGGGTAAAAACCCCTTGACGGCAATATTGATACAATCGGTCGGAGTGCCGTTGACGGCAAAACGGTGTGGGGCGACCTCTTCGATCCGCAGGGGTCGGTGTAAGGTCAGCGAATGACTGACCGCGCTTTGCTCTTTGTCGGGGGCAACAGTATAGACCTCACCAACACCGGCGAGGGTTTCTTCGAGGCAACAGATACCTTCCGACTGGATACCGTCGTCGTTCGATACCAGAATCACCATAGCGATATTCCACCAGAAAGCTGAGAAAAAGAAAAGGCGATCACTGGTGTGATCGCCTCTCCTCACGGAGCCAATGTGGTCGGGGTGAGCCGATTTGAACGGCCGACCACTCGCACCCCAAGCGAGTACGCTACCAGACTGCGCCACACCCCGATCTGCTCCCTCATATCGCTTGGAGACTCAAAGGGTCAAGGGCCTGACGGCTTCTCTGAGCGGCTGTTTCCTGCTATGCAGGGGAGAGGTCATGAGACCTCCGCCGAGAATGCCGAGGCTGATGAGAGGCGAATATGCCAAGCTACACAGGTGGTTGTCATTGCGGGCGCGTCCGGTTTGAGGTCTCCGGTCAGATTGATCGGGTATTGGACTGCAATTGTTCAATCTGTCGGAAGAAGGGTTTTCTGCACTGGATCGTCGCGCCTGAGCGCTTTCGCCTACTGTCTTCTTCAGACGCTCTCATCCTGTACGAATTTCATACCAGGACGGCCAAGCATTACTTTTGTTCTACGTGTGGTATCTCCTCGTATTATATTCCGCGTTCACACCCCGATATGATCAGTGTGAATCTGCGCTGTGTGGAGGGCGTGAATCTGGAAGAGTTGGCAATCGAGCGCTTCAACGGTCAGGACTGGGAGCAGGCCCGAGCCAGCCTTGATACGCAGTGAGCGCGCTGTCCGTTACTCCACAAAGTGTCCGATGTCGAGTGTAATAAACCGATAGCCCAGGGCTTTGCCATGTTGAATCAACGGTTCACGGATGGTCTCTTCGAGTAAACGCGGACAATCCGCTGCCGGGGCCATAATGCAGACCATGTCTCCGTCTACCCGAACAGGGTAGGCCGGAAAGCCAAGCTCACGAAATATCTCGACCCAGGCTGCGGACGGATCATCGTGGGCCGCTTTCCGGGGCTGGGTCGGGTCTGGCTTCTGATCCTTCATGCCAGAGAGTATACTACAAAACAGGCAACGAATGAATTGCGTGTTGGAGAAAGTGGGGGAAGGATGGCAGACGCTGGCGTCATTTTCGATTTGGATGGGGTTCTGATTGACTCTGAGGGGCTGTACTACCGCGCGTATAGCGAAGTGCTCAAGCCGTATGGTGTCACCGTGACCCAACGCGAATATGAAGAGTACTGGATCGCTCGGGGAATCGGACCCGAATACATTGTAGAAAAGCACAGCTTGGCGGTTGCGCCGGACACCTTGCGCCAGCTTCGCTCACCCATCTTTCTTCAGTTATTGAAAACGGAAGCGACGTTGATGCCCTATGTTCAGGAATCCCTCACTCAGTTGTCTCAGCGCTTTGGATTGACCGTTGCAACCAATAGTAACCGTGAACATTTGGACTTCGTCCTGCGGCGGTTTGGCCTCGACCGATTTTTCGATAAAACGGTCGCGCGCCAGGATTATGAACGGGCGAAACCCGAGCCGGACGCCTTCTTAGCCGCAGTAAAAAAGCTCGGCCTGGCCCGAGAGCGGTGCGTGGTCGTGGAAGACACGTATCGCGGCGTCACCGCGGCTGCCAGGGCTGACATTGCCTGTATCGCCGTCCCGAACGCCTATACCCAAAACAACGATTTCAGTCAGGCGGCCCTCGTCTTGTCCAACCTCGGAGAAGTCACGCCCGAGGTGGTGCGGGCATTGCTCTAATACCTTTCCCGTCCGCAAATTTTCCTTTATTGTAGCTCCTCAATAGTGCAGGGGAAGCGCACCAAAGGAGGACGATACATGGCGGCCCAGGAATCAAATGCGGACGCGAAACAGTTTGCGGATCAATACGTTCAGGCGAACGGACTGCGGTTTCATTATCTCGACTGGGGCAGGCCGGAAAAGCCACCCTTAGTCCTGCTGCATGGGGTCGGGCAGACCTGTCATACCTGGGATTTGTTTGCTGCGGCCATGGCTGACCATTTTCACGTCATGGCTTTCGATCAGCGGGGCCACGGGGATACGGACTGGGCTGCCGATAAGGATTATTCACGCGCCAGCATGGTCGAGGATGCGAATGCCTTCACTGACGCACTTGGTCTGGAGCATTTTTTCTTGACCGGCATGTCGATGGGGGGAGCAAACTCGCTCGCCTTTACTGCAAAATATCCTGACAAGGTCGAAGCCCTGATCGTCGTGGATGTTGGTCCGCGGGTGGAGCCCAAAGGCGTCAAGCATATCCGTGATTTTATGAAAAACTACCGTGAGTTTGACTCCCTGGATCAGGCGGCAGAGGTGATTCATCGGTTTAATCCAAGGCGTCCGCTCGAAGTCATCCGCAAATATACGGTGGTGTATAATCTCAAAGAGACGGTAGAGGGCAAGTGGACCTGGAAATACGATACGTATTTCAGCGACAGCCACCGGAAGGTTGATGTCAAACAGATGCAGGAGGAACTGTCTGCGGCGGTCAAAAAAATCCAATGTCCAACCCTGGTCGTCAAGGGCGGCGAGAGCGATGTCTTTTCCCTGGATGGCGCACGGGACCTGCAGGAACTGATTCCCGGTTCGGAATTTGCCCTCGTACCCAAGGCTGGCCATTCGGTCATGGGAGATAATCCGCAAGGTTTTGAGTCAGCGGTCCGCGGGTTTTATGAGAAAAAGGGGTATCTGTAGGCTGCTACCCAAGAGATGCGGCTCGAACGCCTGAGGAGAGATATATGGATCTCGGTCTCAAAGATAAAGTTGTCATTGTTGGCGGCGCAAGTAAGGGCATTGGCCAGGCGACTGCATTGGCGTTTGCCAAAGAGGGCGCAAAAGTCGTTATCTGCGCTCGTAACCCGGAAATCTTGGACCGGGCTGCGCGAGAGATGCAGAGTGAGACAGGAGCCGAGGTATTAGCCGTAGCCGGAGACCTCGCCCAAGCCGAAGCAGCCGAAAGGCTGGTCGATGAGACGCTTGCCAGATTTGGTACCGTCCACGTCCTCGTGCCGAATACTGGCGGCCCGCCCTTGGGTGGCTTTGGAGACATGGACGACGCCGCCTGGGAGCAGGCTTTTGCGCTCAATTTCCTCAGCACTGTCCGGCTGATTCGCAAAGTGTTGCCCTATATGCAGCAGCAGCGCTGGGGCCGTATTGTCAGCGTCATGTCTATGTCGGTCAAAGAGCCGATTGACGGCCTCATCTTATCGAATGGGGTGCGTCCCGCCGTGATTGGGATGGCAAAAACGCTGTCGCGCGAGGTTGGCAAGTATAATATTACGATCAACACGGTCTTGCCTGGTCGTATTTTGACCGACCGCCTCAAAGGCGCGCTCGCCATCCGGGCGGAAAAGGCTGGTATCCCCCTGAAACAAGCTCTGGAGGAAAGCGGGCAGGAGGTGCCGCTCGGCCGAATTGGAGAGCCGCTAGAAATGGCCAACGGCATTGTCTTTCTGGCTTCGGACGCGGCCAGTTATATTACCGGAACGAGCCTCCAGATTGATGGTGGCGCGATTCGAGGGTTGCTCTAGCGTGGACCCTGTTCTGCACGCCGCGGTAACTGCCGCGCATGCCGCTGGCGATATTGCCCTGCGCTATTTCAAAACCAGTCTGAGGGTTGAGCTGAAATCTGATCGGACGCCAGTCACCAGAGCCGACCGGGAGTGTGAAGCGCGCATTATCGATGTACTGCACACGCACTTCCCGGACCATGGCTTTCTGGGCGAAGAACTCGGTGAGCGGCCGGGCAACACATCCGCCCGGTGGATTATCGACCCTATTGATGGCACCAAAAATTTTATTCGCGGGATTCCTTTTTTTGCCACACTGATTGCCCTTGAAGAAGACGGGGAAATCACTGCCGGCGTGATGTACGCGCCAGCCCTTGACGACCTGCTGTATGCCCAGAAAGGGCAGGGTACCTTTGCCAATGGCAAACAGGTGTCTGTCTCGGAGGTGGCCCGACTGCAGGATGCTATGCTGATTCATGGCGGCCTGAATGACCTGAAAGCCCGTCCGTGCTGGCAACCTTTTTTGCGCTTAGTTGACGCGACCGCTCGACAGCGAGGCTTTGGGGATGCGTTAGGACACAGTCTGGTGGCGAAGGGACTGGCCGAGGTCGCCCTGGAGCCGGAGATCAAGCCCTGGGACGTGGCGGCAACCAGGATTCTGATCACCGAAGCGGGCGGGCGATTTTCCGATTTTGCCGGCACCCCGTCTATTTACACCGGTGACGCAGTGATCTCGAACGGACGGCTGCACGACGAGATTCTCTGTCTGCTGCAAGGCTGAGGGAGCCAGCATGGAGACAACGGCCCATGCTGGCCCAACGTGTCAGGACTGTTAAATACCGTAGAATGTCGCCGCGTTGGTGCCCAGAATCTTATCCACGGACTCCGGCGGTAAGGAGGAGAGGACAGCCCGCGCCTTTTGGACCGGGTCGACGAATCCTTCGGCGTGTGGGTAGTCGGAGCCGATAAAGAAGCGGTCGTCGCCGGCAAACTGAACCATCAAGGGAAACATTTTTTCCTCCGGGTCGCCGTTGACCCAGATATTACGGGCAAAATACTCGCTTGCCGGTCGTTTCATCTGTGAGGTGTGGCCCATGTACTGATAGCGATAGTCCACCCGCTCCAGCCACTCGCCCACCCAGCCGACCATGGCCTCAATGGTTGCGACCCGCAGCTTGGGAAAGCGCTCAAACACTCCATCATACATCATCGCCGTCACTGCATGGCGCGGGTCTTGGATGATGCTCATGGTCAGATACATAAAGCCGGGGTCGCGACCCCGGAACCACTCGCTGCCCGCGTAGTTTCCATGACCGACGAGGTGGAGACCGATACTCAGGTCGAGGTCCTGGGCAGCGGCCCAGACCGGGTCGTACTCGGGTAGACCAAAACTCTTGCCGTCAATGGGCGCGGCTGCCACAAAGATCGTTCGGCCTCCAAGCTTGGCGATGCGTTCCATTTCTCGCACGGCCAGCTGCGGGTCGCGGAGTGAGATGTGGGCTGCGGGGTAGAGACGGTCCTTGTGTGAGTGGCACACCTCAAACGTCCAGGTGTTATACGCGCGGCAGTGGGCGTCGGCCAGATAGGGGTCGTCTACCTCGCCCTCCCAGAACAGGCCGAGCGTCGGATAGATGACCTGGCAGGCCATCTGTTCGTCATTGAGGAATTGCACCCGCTGCCCCATGTCTGACCACTCAGTACTATAATAATGGTAGCGGTCGAAGGTGTTCAGGTCCTTGCCTTGTTCCTTTTGACCATAACCGGCAACCGCGCTCAGAAATTCTTCGACATCGAAGATCTGCATGGGTTTCTCGTTGACCAGAAACTTTTTTTCTCCGCTGCCCCCGTCGATTTCAACCTTCATGGCCTGCTCGCGGTAGGCGGGGTCAATATAGCGCTGAAAAAGGTCCAACGGTTCGAGAAAATGGGCATCTCCATCTATGACTCGCATGACTCGTTCTCCTTACTGTGATGCGGTGTCTAGTATTTGTATGGTGGTACTGCTGTTTGTGGCAAAATGCAAGGGAACTGAACCGAGTAGACCTGTGGCGGGCGGAGCGTATTTCGGGTAGAACTGAGGCAACACAACAGGGAGTAGCAGTATGGATACACCAATTGAAATCATCGAGTTCTCGGACTATCTGTGACCGTGGTGTTTCCCGGCCGCGGAGCGGCTTCGAAAGATCAAGGAACGCTTTGGTGAGCGCGTCAGCGTTAAATGGCATCCCTTTGCCTTACGCCCGCACTATGAGGCTACTCCGTTTCAGTTTAAGGATAGCTACGTGGAGCAGGCCTGGCGTAAGGCGTCAGCCTTGGCCGAACCGGACGGTCTGGAATATTCCATGTGGCCACATGCCGAATTTCCACGCTGGAGTATGCCTGGCCTGGAAGCTGGGACAGCCGCTCAGCGTCAGGGCGAAGACGCTTTTCTCCGCTTTCACAGCAGACTCTTTTATACCTTTTTTATCGAGAACAAGAGCCTGATTGAAAAGGAGACCTTCGTGGAGGTTGCCCGACAGGCGGGCCTCGATATGAACGCCTTCCTGCACGATATTGAAGATACCGCCCTCCAGGACCGGGTGCGTCAGCAATGTGAAGACGCGATGGATACGTATTTCGTGAGTGCGGTGCCTACCGTCCTGATTGGCGGGAAGCGGCGTCAAATCGGCATGGTGCCAGCGGAAGCCTACCTGGAAGACCTGGCAGCGCTTGGAGTGGTATAAAGGCGCTGTATGGCAGAAAAAGATGATCATAGGTTTAATCTGCGCTTCTCTCTGAGCGCGGACATTCCCCCCGAGGCATGGGACGACGACGATTTTGAGGGGGACGAATGGCTGAACGAATGGGAAAGAACGGTAAAACCAGGTCTGGTCCGGGAAGTGTTTACGTATTTGCGCCAGTTTGCCGGATGGAACTGCCATATTCGCAATCGAGGGGTTTCTCCGCTTGATGAAATTGAAATCGTGATGCGCAAAGAGGGCGGGTAGGGCGGTTGCTCAGAGGACAGTGAGACCTATATGGACCAAGAAAAAAGGGCAGGCATAACGCCTGCCCTTTTTTGGATTGGCGCTTCTTTCCTCAGACTTGGGTTGAGCCTAACAAGTTTCCACCGAGCGATGGGTGACCAACGCTCTTATCGCCGAACACGTTAATCAGCGAGGTCTTGCCGGAGGAGAGGGCACGCTCCAGAGCCGGAATAATCCCATCCGGCTGCTCCACATGCTCGGTGTAGACCCCCATGGGTTCAAACACCTTGTCATAACGAATGTCCTTAATCATATCGAACGGGTCGGTGCGGCCTTTGAGCAGGGGCATGGACTCAAACGTCGGTCCCCACGAACTATTGTTCCACAGCAGGGTAATAATCGGGATGTTGTATTTGGCTGCGGTCTCCATATCCATCCCGCCGATGCCCAGACCCCCGTCACCGCTGACAATGATGACTTGCTTGCCCGGACGACCGAGCTGCACACCAATACCCATACCCACGCCGTGCCCGACTGGGGCCAGTGGCCCGGCATCGACAATCTGACCTGGCTCATGGGCGGTAAACCACTGACTCGTATAGCCACTCAGCGTGAAGCTGTCGACGATGAGGGTTGCATCCTTATCGATAACAGAGGTGAGGTCTTTGGCCAGCCGGTCGGGGTGGATAGGGGAGGCGCCGTGATGCTGCCGCTCACGGTCGCTGATGAGCTTATTATAGTTCTCACGGACCTCAACCATGTTTTGGAGCCAGGGACTCTCCCGCTTGGCGCTAAAGTCAAGCTGCATCGTTTTGATCGTGTCGATCATCTGACGCAGCACAAGTTTGGGATCGCCGACAATGCCGACTTCGGCCGGGACGTGCCAGCCAACCCGCTGAGCGGTGGCATCAACCTGGATATAGGTGGCTTTATCGCTCCAGGTTGGGGGCTGCCCGAATTTTTCTCCACTCCAGAACTTGAACCCAATCGCCAACACCACGTCGGCTTCGCCCGTAAACGGTTTTTTCCACGCGCCCCGAATGGCAAGCGCATGGTCTTCGTCAACCGCACCCTGGCCGGCACGACGGCAGTATACCGGGGTGCTGGTGAGTTCAGCCAGTTCTTTCAGTTCGGCCTCGGCGCCAGACCAGAAAATCCCGTCTCCACCAGCAATGAGCGGTTTTTTCGCCTGAAAGATGAGTTCAACCGCGCGTTCGATCTGGCGTGGGTCCCCCTGGAAGCGGAGTTCGTCCGGACCATAGACTTTTGCGCCCTTGCGCTGCTTGGCTTCGTCATCCTGGTGGTAGAGAATATTGGTTGGAATTTCGAGCAGGGAGACGCCTTGGGGGGCTGAGGTGGCTTCACGAAATGCCTGACGCAGGTCGATTTCAATTGTTGACCAGTCGAGGACGCGCTTAGCAAATTTTGAGAACGAACTCACCACATCTGAGCCGTAGGCCTCCTGGAAGGAGCCGATAAAGTCCTCGGTGGTGGGGTGCTGACCCGCGAGGCAGACGACCGCACTATTGGTCAGGCCGGCCCCACACAGGCCGGTCACCGCGTTGGTCAGGCCGCAACCGGCAGTGACACAACAGATGCCGGGTTTGCCGGTCACACGGGCGTAGCCATCCGCGGCATAGGCGGTGGCTTGCTCGTGGCGCATGTGGATGAGTTTGATGCCATTATCTCTCAGGGTGGCCAGAATGGGGAAGGTATGTCCACCATTCACGGCAAACATATACTTCACATCCTGTTCCTTTAATATCCGCCCAATCAATGTCCCGCCATCAACGGTCGCCATATCTATGCTCCTCCTTTGATTCGTCCTGATCCTGCTCAAGCAGGCGGCATCTTCCCATATTTCACACAAAGAAAAAAGGGAGGTCCCCGCCGTCATTCCGGCGAAAGCCGAAATCCAGACTCGTAGCTTCCAGTCCGCTGGATACCGGATCACGTTTGGTATGACGAGAGTGGAATGGCAGGGCGACGGCTTGACGCGAAACGTGCTAGAGCAGATTCAGGCGTTTGAGAATGGCGGCGACTCGCTCGTCGCGCTGCCCCAGAGACCGCAGAGCGTCAAGGATGACATCCAGGCTGCGACCTTTGGTTGAAAGGTCATCTTCCAGGCTTTTCACCTTGTCTGCAAACGGTCTGACCATAGTACGGCGGTCCCAGATGGCAAACCCGAGGATGCTCACGAACATGAGGGTAAAGGCGCCTAATACGCCGAGGATGAGTTGAAAGTGACGATCCAACTGACTGTTCAGGTCCTCGCGGAGTTGCTGCATATCCTCGCGGAGATGCTGGTTTTGAAGCTGCATATCCTCGCGGAGTTGCTGGTTCTGAAGAGTCATGTCTGCGCGGAGTTGCTGGTTCTGAAGAGTCATGTCTGCGCGGAGTTGCTGGTTCTGAAGAGTCATGTCTGCGCGGAGTTGCTTGATGCTCTCTTCCAGCCCGTCCAGGCGAGTTTCTACGCGGGTCAGGCGCTCGATAATCTCTCGGTCGGCTGATGCCACCGGGCTGTCTGCGGCCCCGACGGGAGCGGGCAGGAAGACCAGTGCTCCGGTCCAGAGCAGACAGGTAAGCAGCAACCTTCTCATGCGCCCATATAATGCCGCTAAGGAGAAAAAGTCAATGATTCCTGATTGTTGCGAAGGAACGTATTTTTCTGAGAAAGCGGAGGGTCTACGCCTTGTCGCGCCGCAGGAGTTCTTCCAAGGCAGCACTTTGCTGGCGCAATGCGGTTCTGGTATCGTCTGATGCCTCCACTTGTTGGCGCAATGCGGTCCCGACCTCGGCCAGGGTCGCACTTTGCTGGCGCAGGCCGATTCCGACCTCGGCCAGGGTCTCGTTTTGTTGGCGCAGGCCGATTCCGATGTCAGCCAGGGTCGCGCTCTGTTGCCGCAGGCCGATTCCGACCTCGGCCAGGGTCTCGTTTTGCTGGCGCAGGCCGATTCCGATGTCGGCCAGGGTCGCGCTCTGTTGCCGCAAATAATTCGCCTGCTCGGCTCTGTCTGCATTGCCCCGCTGCATGATCCACAACCCGTACCCAATGAGACCGCATTGGGCCAAGCCGACGATCAGGCCAGCGAGGTCCAGACGCGGGGTCGAGTTCGCGGCTATCGTTTGCAAGGCTTCAACGGCCGCGGTTGCCAGTGCGAGCGCTTCGGGGTCCATCATGGATTCTTACTCCCATACAGGGAAGTATTCTTCTCATCCTGAAAGTCCTGTGTGGATGTTGCAGGGGAGGGAGGAAAGGGGCGGGTGTGATACCCGCCCCGGTTAGTGGTTGCTGGTGAGTCTACAGCAGGTAGTACTGGAGACGAATCCAGAACAGGTCGCGCTCCGCCCACAGGTGCAGCCCCGTAGCATCGACATCGTTGGTGCCGCCCATATACATGACCGTACCGGCAAAGAGGTCGAGGTTGCGGAAGTAGAGGCCGTGCCAGTAGGTCTGGGCCAGAAGCAACGGTTGCTTGGCGTTCACCGAGTAGGCGAACGCAAACAGCGGCTCCAGCTTGCCCCGGAAATAAAAGCCCGACATGCCAAACGTGTACAACTGATTAAACCGACTGTGCCGGTCTCGCGGCGCGTTGGTGAACGCGCTCAGGCCTGTTGCGCGGTTATCGTTCTGGTAGGTGGTCAGGGCCTGGAAGGTGTAGAAGGTGGTCTGGTCGCCAATGCCGCCCGGCAAGGTGCGCGCCCAGCCCATGCCCGGAAAGGACTGAATGGACTGAATCAGGTCAAAGCCGATCATGCTCCGCCAGATCGAGCTGCCAGTCTTAATTCGCGCAACGCGGTGGCGTGGGCTGGGACAGAAGCTGCCGTATCCCTCGGCGCATGGATTGCCGTCGCCGTCTTCAAAGGGATGGGTCGGAATCTGCGAGCCCGTCTTGCCCTGTGCCATGGCCTTAGCTCGCGCCGCGGCTACGCGCGCGTCGTAGTGCTTTTGGTCTCTCCCGCCGTTCGCGATCGGCGCTATGTTGCGCGGCTCATTGGTCGACCAACTTTGCTCCAGGCGGAACACCGCACCGGTGTAGTCAAAGTCGTTATACGTTACGGTGAACCCAAACACGTTCGTCCACGGCATCCAGTGGGACACGTCGAAACAGGCGGTCCCACTCCGGTCGTTGTTCGGGTTGCCATCCTGACTGTAGCCGTACATATCGACATTGGTGAAGTTCGTCGCAATGTTGTCTTCGAAACACCGGTCCAGGGCGCGGCGGAAGTTGAGCATGTTGTTCGGGTCGGTCGGGTCATGAGTAAACCCCCCGGGAGCGACATATCTCCCCGCAAATCTGCCCTCCGTGGGTACACCCCCCGCGTATCCGGCCGATTGCGGGCGGGGGTCCAAGCCCACTAGCCGTTTGCCATCCGCATCGAGCCCTGATTCGGCAAAGAAGGTATCAAAATGGAACACGCCGCCTGGATCGGTGCGCTTGAACATATAGTTCAAGGTGAAGTCAAAGTTATCGAAAATTTTTCCCATCATCCGCACGCCGACCATGCTGTTGTCCCACTTCGTGCCCCGAATGTGGTGGGTTTTCGACCCGCCGCCAATCCGGTACAGGAAGTTTCCACTCCGGCCCGCGGAGTCGTCCGTACATGGTCCTGTACCACTACACCCGGAATCACCTGCCATCCTCGCTTGGTTGCGCCCGACCCGAAACAACGACCACGGATGGCGAATCCGGGAGTAGTCCTTGTATGGCCCCCAGGGCACACCCTTGGTGGTCAACACGCCCGGTGAGGTCGGCGACTCAAAATAATCACTCGGATCGCCAACGAAGCTCGGGTCGTCGTAACGCAAGCCGCCCCAGCCACCTTCCAACACCAGGTGTTGGGTGATGGGTCGCCAGCGGGGCGTGTAGAAGAACTCCAGACCGACATTGGACAGAAACGTTCCGACGTTGCCGATGTCATACAGGAACTTGATAGCCCAGATGGGTGTCCGAAAGTCCTCAAAGGCTTCGCCCACGGCCTGGTTCTGGTCCAGCCGTAGCGGGTTGGCAATGTCAATGGAGCGGAACAGGTCGGATTCTCCCCACACGATCTGCTGTTTGCCCAGCTTCATCGACAGCCCATGACCCATCACATCTCCGAAGTCCACGTACAGGTTCATTTCTCGAAACCCGTTCTCGGGAAAGGAGAAGGACTTGAACTGCTTGATGCGGTGGGGATACATGTCGTCATACTTGTCGCGTACCGCGTAGACCGGGTCGTAGCGGCCCCGATACATGAAGGAGAAGTCGGCGCTACGAATCCCCGGTATTTTGATGTTCTTATCGAACAGCCCGCCCTCGGGCGTTACCAGGTCTTGATACTCGTACTCCACGCGCATCTCGTTGCGCCACTGCACCCACTCGAAGTTATCGCCGGGGCTGCCGTCAAACTGAAATGCGTGCTGCATCTCGTACACGACTTGAATCTCCGACTTCCCCACTCGGATCGTCGCTTGCGCGGGGCTCGTCAGCCATACGAGTCCCGCTACGATGGCCAGCCCAGTCACGAATCCTCTCAGGACTGCTCTTCGTCTTCGCCCCCTGTTGCGTTCGACCATAGCCTTCCCTCCTTTGAAAAGAATGTATCCCCCATGGATAGTACTTTGAATGCCTGAATGTCAAGCGGAAACGTCAAGCGAAAATATCAAGCGAATATTAAAACCATGAGCCATGTATCCGAACGTAAAAAAGGAGAGGGCTGGATGCCGGATCAGGTCCGGCATGACGAGAGCGGAACGGCATGGCGACAGCTTGGGGTGAAACGCGCTACAGGAGATGCAGGCGTTTGAGAATGGTGGCGACTCTCTCGTCACGCTGCCCCAGGGACCGAATCGCGTCAAGAATGACATCCAGGCGGTGGCCTTTGGCTGAGAGGTCATCTTCCAGAATTTTGACTTTATCTGCAAACGGCCTGACCATAGTCCGGCGATCCCAAACGGCAAACCCGAGGACGCTCAAGAACATGAAGGTAAAGGCGCCCAACACGCCAAGGATGAGTTGAAAGTGACGGTCCAACTGGTGGTTCACGTCCTCCCGGAGTTGCTGGTTCTGGCGGTTCATATCCTCCCGGAGTTGCTGGTTCTGGCGGTTCATATCTTCCCGGAGTTGCTGGATGCTGTCTTCCAACCTCTCCAGCCGGGTTTCCATGCGAACCAGGCGCTCAATAATTTCCCGGTCGGTTGCGTTCACCGAGCGGTCTTGAGCCCAGCCAGGGGCAGGCAAAACGGCCAGCGCCCCGGCCCAGAGTACACAGGTGAGTAGAACCCTCCTCATGCGCCCATACAATGTCGGGAAGGTCGAAATGTCAAGCGACTGTCCAGACACGGGCTGAATGCAAAACGGGAGGCCCTTGAAAAAGACCTCCCGTTTTGAGAGTGCGTTTGTAGGAGAGGCGTTGCACCTCTCCGGTTGGTATTACAGCAGGTAGTACTGGAGACGAATCCAGAACAGATCGCGATCGGCCCACAGGTTTAGCAAGGTACCATCGACATCGTTGCGACTGCCCATATACATGACCGTGCCGGCAAAGAGGTCAAGGTTGCGGAAGAACAAGCCATGCCAGTAGGTCTGGGCCAGAATCAGCGGCTGCTTGGCGTTCACGGAGTAGGCGAATGCAAACAGCGGCTCCAGCTTGCCTCGGAAGTAAAAGCCCGACAGACCAAACGTGTACAACTGATTAAACCGATGGTGCCGGTCTCGCGGCGCGTTGGTGAAGGCGTTGACACCCCCGGTGCGGTTGTTGTTCTGGTAGGTGGTCAGGGCCTGGAAGGTGTAGAAGGTTGCCTGGTCGCCAATGCCGCCCGGCAGGCCACGCGTCCAGCCCATGCCCGGAAAGGACTGAATGGACTGAATCAGGTCAAAGCCGATCATGCTCCGCCATACAGACGTGCCAGTCTTAATCCGATCGCCGTTGATCCTCTTGCCGGGGCACACGTTCACGCCCGGTGCGCAGGGGTTGCCCTCAGTATCGTGGTGGGGGCCGGTGATGAGCGGGTCAACGCCCTCTGCGCCGAATACCGCGCCACGACGGTCAACCCCGTTGTCGGCAGCATATTGATCAACCGCCGCGGCATATTCCGGGTTGTCATCCAGGCCGGCCAGATAGTTCTCCCGGGCGGCCTGCAACTTCGCATCAAAGTGTGCTTGAGACCGACCGCCGACATTCGAGCCACCGTAGTTACGCGGCTCATTAGTCGACCAGCTCTGCTCCAGGCGGAATACTGCACCGGTGTAGTCGAAGTCGTTATAGGTGACCGTGAAGCCAAACACGTTTGTCCACGGCATCCAGTGGGCAACCTCGAAGCACGCCGTCGAAGTCCGGTCGTTGTTCCGGTTGCCGTCCTGGCTGTAGCCATACGAATCGACCCCACTGAAAAACGTGGCTTTGTTCTCTTTGAAACACCGGTCCAGGGCGCGGCGGAAGTGCAACGTGTCGTCCGAGTCGGTCGGGTTATATGTATAAAATCCACCCTCTGAACCCAGCAGGGTATTGCTGAAGGAGCCGAGTCGCCGGCCGTACTGGTCCAATCTGCCGAGGCCGTCGTCGTGGTCCCTACCAAAGAAGGACGGCAGGTCAAACACAGCGGCCGGGTCTGTGCGCTTGAACATATAATTCAAGGTGAAGTCGAAATTGTCGAATGCCTTCCCCATCATCCGCACGCCGACCATACTGTTTTTCCACTTCGTGCCGCGAATATGGTGGGTGTGGCGACCGCCCCCAATCCGGTACAAGAAGTTGCCGTTCCGACCGGCAGCGTCGTCCGTACAGGGGACATCGGGATTACAACCACTGTCGGGGGCCATATTCCCCAAGTTGCGTCCGACCCGGAACAACGACCACGGATGGCGAATCCGGGCGTAGTCACGATAGGGTGCCCAGGGTACGCCCTTGGTGGTCAACACGCCTGGTGAGGTCGGCGACTCAAAATAGTCGCTCGGATCGCCAATGAAGTTCGGGTCATCGTAACGCAAGCCACCCCAGCCACCTTCCAACACCAGGTGTTGGGTGATGGGTCGCCAGCGGGGCGTGTAGAAGAACTCCAGACCGACGTTGGACAGAAACGTTCCGACGTTGCCGATGTCATACAGGAACTTGATAGCCCAGATGGGTGTCCGAAAGTCCTCAAAGGCTTCGCCCACGGCCTGGTTCTGGTCCAGCCGTAGCGGGTTGGCAATGTCAATGGAGCGGAACAGGTCGGATTCTCCCCACACGATCTGCTGTTTGCCCAGCTTCATCGACAGCCGATGGCCCATCACATCCCCGAAGTCCACATCCAGGTTCATTTCTCGAAACCCGTTCTCGGGAAATGAAAAGGACTTGAACTGCTTGACGCGGTGGGGATACATGTCGTCATACTTGTCGCGTACCGCGTAGACCGGGTCATAGCGACCCCGATACATGAAGGAGAAGTCGGCGCGACGGACCCCTGGGATTTTGATGTTCTTACCGAACAACCCACCTTCGGTTGACACTAAATCTTGATACTCGTACTCCACGCGCATCTCGTTGCGCCACTGCACCCACTCGAAGTTATCGCCGGGGCTGCCGTCAAACTGAAATGAGTGCTGCATCTCGTACACGACTTGAATCTCTGAGTCGCCCACTCGGACCACCGCTTGCGCGGGGTTCGTCAGCCACACGAGCCCCGCTACGATGGCTAACCCGGCCACTAGTCCTCGCAGGCCCGAGCGCTGTTTCCTGTTGTGTTTGGTCATAAACTCTCCCTCCTGTAACAAAGAATTATCCTCCCTACCTTGTTCACGCTCTGTTTCCACTGGTTGCAGCAGGTCACCCCCTTTCCCCATAAATCCCTAGTGCAATTCGGCGTACAAAAGATGATTTGGTATTCCAGGCTGCTTCTAGCGTTATTCTTTATATTTTGCAACGGCCCAAGGCGGCACTTCCCTGTGTTTCCGCTCTTGACAAATGCGACGGCTTTCTTTAATAGACCGCTCCATGCAAGATATTTTTTCTCGTTACAGTAAATGGCTGCGGCACGGGCTTGTCGCGTGTGGAATTGGATCGATTGTTGTGCTGGGCGGGTGTGAACTCGGCGCTCCACCAATCGATGAAGTCAAGGATGCTGAGCCCAAACCGTCTTTGGTTGACCAGTACAAGCAAGCCAGTAAGGATAGCCAAGAACCCGGATTGGCTGCGAACCCGAAAGCCCTTGGTGAGTCGCTGTTGACAAACCCTGAAGGGGCGATGCAAAAGGGTGGTGAAGACCTGGAAGATCAGTAGTAAAGCGTTTCGCTTTATTCTCCAGATTGCCCCCTCGCCGCCCATCTCATCAATGACTCGCGCGTGGTTATTGCCAACTGCGCGCCTCTCCCCACCGGCCTGTTCCCCCGAATAGACGCCCCGTCCGACTGGTCCCGACGATGAGGGGGCTACTACTATACTCATCAGTTCTTCTCCGCCGTCTTTGGACAAAAAAAGAGGCAGCCTCATGAGGCTGCCTCTTTTGCCTTCAGATAAGAAGGGAGAGAGGTTTTAGGCAATAATACCTTCTCTGGCAGCACGAACAAAGAACTTCGGATGCCAGAGCACCAATGCCGCCGGCACAAAGGTACAGGCGCCAAGGAAGCTGATGCCCATCCACAATGCCAACAGCAGGCCCATTTCCGAGCAGAAACGGATGTTCGAGAACGCCCACAGAACCGTCGCCGTGATCAGGGTTGCCGCGGTGAAGGCAACCGCTTTCCCCGCGGTCGAGAGCCCTAACCGGACTGCGTCGTTAATATCGCCGTCGTATTCTTCCACCGCTCGACTGACGATGTATAAGGCGTAGTCAATGCCAAATCCAACCCCGACGGTCACCACCGGCAGAGACTGCAAGTTGATACCGATATTACGGACACCCATATACGCGTTTACAACGCCGTCGGCCAGAAACAGGCCGATCATCATCACGATTGCGGCGACCGGGGAACGGTAGGTAAACATCACGATCAGGAAGATCGTCCCGAAGCCCAGGCCGTGCATATACAGGTTGTTTTTGATAATCTCTTCATTCGCTGCGGCTGTCACCCCGATCAAACCACCGGCCAGACGCCAGTCCGCATTGGGCAGCGGGTTGTCAGCAACGAATTTTCGCGCTTCCTGAATAATCCGGGCGATATTATCCCCCTGGTGATTGGAGCAGTAGAACGTCACCCGCGAGACCGTATAGCTCGGGTCGAGGAATTTCGACGACTCGCCGGGCGGTGTGCCGGCAAAATAGTAAAAGAAGAGCGAACTCACCCGCCGGGCACTGGCCGGGATGGAGCCCCAGCGTGGCTGCATATCATAGAAAGTCATATTAATGGCTTGAATGATGTCAGCCAGCGAGAAGCTGTAGCCGATATCTTTATCGCGCTCCATATGACGCTGGAATTTTTCGAGTTGGCGCAATAAATCAGGGTTCTTGAGTACTTCTTTGTCACGCCCCTCGACCACAATGATGAGCGGTTCAATCCCACCAAAGTACTTTTGAATCTCGATATGGGCCTGATTATACGGAGACTCCAGATGCAATAGCGGCGTGGCCGCGGTTGGATCGCCGATGGTGAGGTGCCGAATCTGGGTCAGGGCAACCAGAAAGGACGCGACCCAGAAAATAACAATCATCTTGGCGTTTTTGGGAGTCGTGATCCAGGCTGCGCAGCGGTCAGCAAAACGTTGGAGCCAGCCTTCCTCGCGCTGCATGACCTTTTCCGGTTCGGGCGCTTTGAGGTAGTAGTACACCACCGGGTTCATGAGCAGTTCGCTGATCGCAACCGAGGCGACCCAGATCGAAGCCGAGATGGCGATCTTTTGCAGGATGACCACCGGCACAACCACGATGACGAGCATGCCCAACGAGTCGGTAATAATCCCGCTCAGGGTTGGCACGAATAATTCGGCAAACGCGGCGACAATCGCCTTTTCTTTATTCCACTGCCACTTGCGGTATTCCTCGTAATAGCGCTCGTGCATCTGCACCGAGTGACTCACGGCTCGGGCCGTGACAAAGAAGGGAATCACCAGGGCAAGCGGGTCCATGGAGAAGCCCATCATGGCCTGAATACCCAGACCCCAAAAAGCCGACACAATGCCGGTGATGGTCGGGCGCAGTGCTCCGCGCCAATCGTGGAAGTAGAGGTAGAGCAAGATCCAGCACACCACCGTCGCGGCCAGGAAAATGTAAAACACCTCGTTCGCGTAGTAGTATATCCAGCCGTAGAGCTGGGGCTCGCCAGCCACCCAGATCGTCTCCTCAGCGGTCTCAAAGGGTTCTTTGACGGTCCGGCGGATCTGCTCAAAGACGGTCTTATAGTCGAGCTTGCCCTCAATGAAATTGGCTTTCAGCAGGAGGGCCTGACCGTTCAGGGCGACCAGCTGGCCATAGATGGTTTCGGTGTTATAGCAAATTTCCTTGATCTCATCGACTTCTCGGTCTGACTTGGGTGGACGACGCATGACCGGGGGGGTGGCTATCGTCCCGCCTGACACCGTGAGATAGCGTGTCGTGCGATGACCGACCGACTCAATCTGGTCGTGGTTTACCCCGGTGACGCGGTCCATGGCCTGCGTCATATCGTAGATTTTTCGCATCGCACCGACTGAAAAGACGTCGCCCTTCTCCACTTTCAGCATCACGTTGACGTTATTCGCCCCGCCGAATTGATCAGCAAAGCGGAAATGCACCCGGACGAACGGATGACGGTACGGAAGCAGGTCGTTAAAGCTGGTAGACATTTCAATCGATAACGCCTGCCAGGCCATGAAACCGGTTACAAGCAATACCCCGAGCGTGATCAGAAAGCGATTCCGGATCAGGCCTTCTCCCAAACGATAGAGAGCGGCGCGGTCTCTGGAATGCGCTTCGAGCTCTTCGATAGTCGGCAACTTCTTCTTGTCAGCCACGGTTCTCTCCTTTTTGATGATTTTTCACTCTGCGTGATGCTGAGCAGGCGCTCAGACGCCGGACTAATGCGCGTCAGCCGGCTCCTCGGTTATTTCCTGCTCAACCATCTCCCAACTCTTGCCGCCATCGCTGGTGATCATAATGGTGCCTTTCCCGCCCACCAGAACGCCCTTGCCGTTTTCTCCAAAGGCAACCGAATTGATCCAGGTGTATACGCCTTCCGGTGTCTTGGTCGGGCCCCAGTTGGTTCCGCCGTCGGTGGTATCAAGCACGACCGCATTCATGCCGGCGAGGACGAGACGACCATTCTCGCCCGGCGTATCAATATCGTAGAGATGCAGCGCCGGAACATCCGCATTGCTACCCTCACGCGCCACCCAGGTCCAGGCCTGACCGCCGTCACTGGTTTTTGCAACCGCCCCACCAGCGCCGACCATCACCCCATTATTGGGATCGCTGAAGTGCACCTTAAAAAACGCGCCCATCACCATGACGTCCCGCACGCCCCCCTGCTCAACGAGTTCATCAAGCAAACTCCCGTGCTGTGACCCCCAGGTTTTGCCACCGTCTGTGGTGTAGCGGACATTGCCGTATTCACCCACCATCCAGCCGGTGTTTTTGTCCAGAAACTGTACGCTGTAATAGATGATGTCAGGCACGGCGAGACTGGTGAACTCGGACAAGCCGATCTGAGCCACGTCCATGCGCTCGACGTTCCAGGTCTCTCCACCGTTGTCGGTCCACATCCAGGTTGATTCATCGCCACACACCCAGCCGTGCAGTTGGTCAACAAAGGAGACCGCCATCAGGGTCTTGTCCGTGTCCGCGGTTTGCGCTGTCCAGGTTTTGCCGCTGTCCCGGGAGTGGATGACGGCTCCATTATGGCCGACTGCCCAGCCATGCTCGCCGGCGAAGTTGACGTTGTTGAGCGTCCAGGACACGCCGCTGTCAACATCTGCCCAGGTTTTGCCTGCATCCTCACTCCGCAATATGCGGCCGGCGTAGCCTACGGCCACAAAGGTGTCGCCCGTGACGTGGGCGGCACCAAAAAATTTGTCGGTCCGCGCCAGCAGCGATGTGCTCCAGGCGGTTGGCTGCTCTCCGTGGCAGCCCGCCAAACCGAGTAGGGTCGCAGCGGTAAACAGCGAGGCGAAAAGGCTGGTGCATCTCCGGGCCAAGCCGGCCCTCTCAGTATTCATAACGTAGTGACCTCCCTTTTGGTGTGGACGACTTGCACTAAGCTTCCCCAACAAGATTTCGTGCCTTCCGTCCTTTGCATTTTTTTCCGACAAAAGTCAAGGGACGATGGGGTATGAAATCTTGACCTTGCCGTCGCTTCCCTCCTCAGAATGAAGGTTCCTCTTATCAAAATAAAAATCCCCCGTACAGGGTTGTACGGGGGATTTTCTTCATCACAGCAGGGCAGGGGGCTGTGACGTTTAGCGGGCGCTCTGGATCAGAAAATTCACGGTGAACGCCTCAGGCGTGTTCCACTCCTTGGCGGTATTGAAGTACCAGTCATACTTCGGCACGTAGTACTCGTCATAGCCTGGAGGGCAGTCCCACTTGGAGCTATGGGTAATCTGCATATCGACCACCTGCCCGTTGTGGGTAAAGACCTGTTCCTCGTCGTAGTCCGCGGCAATATACTTGTCTGAGGGCTTCTTCGAGATGTTCATGAGCTGAGTCCAGGTTTTCCAGATCTCACCACCCTGGTCATACGTCTCTGACCATGAGGTGTTGAAATACTCTTTGTCGAGGTAGATAACCCGTTTGGAGTAGGCATACTGGTTATACCCGGTCGGGATGCCTTCGACGACCCATACCGGCCGGCGTTCCCACTGCACTGTGTCCGACCAGAGAAAGGCGGTCGCACCGGAGCGACCGTCCGGTGCAGCAGCCCAGACTTCTCGATTCTGGTAATGGCCTGAGTGGGCAGCCATGAGGGTCTCTTTCTCGGCCAAGACGCGCCAGGTCCAGTATCCAGGCTTGGCGTTGAAGCCCCAAATCGAGTCGATATCGATGTCCGTGCCCCAGAAGGCGTCCGAGCGGTTCGCCACGCTGATACGACGCACACGGCGCAGCTCAGGCAGATACATATACGAGTCATCCGGATTTTCGAGCGGGGTATACCGGAAGTTCAGCACGCCCGCGCCCTTCAGATCGTTCGGGGCGTATAGTGGCCCCCATTGCTCGGTATAAGTAATCTGTGGGTTAAACGGCGCGATCGGCTTCGGGTCCATGTGCAGCCGGCCTTCCCACTTCATACGCCGCCAGAAGTGCGAGGCATAAAAGCGCTCCATCTCGCCCTTGTAGTTCACCAGTTCGAGAATCCAGGGACAGCCCACGTTGTCCGTAAAATCAGGAAAGTACTCGTGGTTCCACATGGCCTTGGCACCGGCGAGGGGGTCGTTGACGTCGATGCTGGGAAACGGACACCCAGCGACGTAGTTGAACATCTGCCGACCATCTTCTGACAACTGCACCTGGCCGGCAAATTTTTCTGTGGCCTCTGCGTACGCCCTGGGCCATTCATACTTGCGGTACTCAATGACCTTCATGCTCATGCCCTGGTTGAGCATCCAGTTTGCCGTGGGATTGAGGACATCCGCCGCCTCGGCCATATTGCTCTTATCGACAACGTCCCCCGGTTGGGGGAAGTTAGCGGCGGCCGGGACGACCCAGCCCCCCACTGCCGCGCATACGAGCGCGGCGGAAAAATATGCTTTCAGCTTCATAATACAAGCCTCCTTTCGAGAACCTCTGCCCTGGGTGAAATTTCCTCCCACTGTCATATGGAGCGTGGGGATAAGGATCAATAGCTCAACGGCAGGTTTTTTTCTACTACTGCGGAAGGGGAGGAGCTGCCAGGTCTTTTGCCGTGCTCTGATGTTGCCGTCCTGAAGGCGGTATCTCTAGGCAGAAGGGTCAATGCTGAACCCCTCACGGGGGGGTGTGAGAGGCCGTCCGGTCGGCGTGTCCGGGGCCAGGCCAGCCTCACGCAGCAGCCGCGCAAGAGCGGCAAGAACGTCCGAAACCGAGCGCTGTGCCTCCAACAACTCATCATTCGCCCGTGAAAGCTGAACATAATCCTGGCGTTCAACGGCATCAACGACCGACACCAGAGCAAACTCATGGGCGCGCCAGGATTCGATATAGCCTTGATGGACCTGCGCCAGGGCCGGAGACTTTGGTTCATAGCGCTCCAATTCGACAACATACTCCCGGGCGACCCCGACCGCCGGGCGCATGGTTTCCAGCACAAAGTCGTCATGAACAAACTGGTCTTTTCTGGCGCTTGCAATCGCGTTGTTGATTTTTGCCTCGGTCGCCGCCCATAAACGGGCCTGGTCCATATACGCCGTCAGGTCGTCCTGGACGCTGACGGCTTCGGGCAGGCAGCCCGGCAGCACGACGCACCAGAGACACAGGACAGGCACGCTGAGCAGTCTTGAACGAGCGCGCCGGTTCATGTGGCTCTTCTTGCTCGGTCGGCGGCTGAAGACTGGCCGTCGGCTAGGAACGCTCTTCTGTACCACGCTGTGCCGCCTGAAAGATCAGATCTTCATAATATTTCACATTATAACCCAACAGGACCACTTCGGGAGAGCCATCCTTACGGGCATAAACAGCCGTTTTTGTCGGATTATAGCCTCCAATGAAGATGGTTTCCGTGCCGGGCTCGCCTTCGCCCTCGATGATAACCGTTGAATCGGGTGGGGCCAGACCGTACGCAGCCAAGTCCTCCGGGGCCTCGTGAACGATGGGGATCTTTCTATCCGGGGTGAGATTTTCGATAAAGCTGCTTACCAGCGCAGAGGTAACCGGTGCCCCGGTCGGCTCAAGCACCTGCCACTCAGCGATCTCCTCACCCGGTTGTGCCTCGCGGCGTTGCGAGACAAAGGTGTGCTGCTGGCGCTTGATGGAAAGTTTGTGAATCGTATCACGTTTGAGTGCCAGAAACGTACTCTCCTGGCCGGGACGGCGTTCAAAGATCGGTGCGTCCGGGCCGCCCGGACGCCATTCAAAAAGGAGGTAATACCCCCCGAGGACAATAGCAAAAAGATAGTACAGGCCAACACGCCGCCACGTCATCCGCGATACCTCCGCCCCAGAAAGATGCCTACCCCGATGAGCAAGAAAAAGCCCGGTATAATGACGGTGCTTGTGACAAGAACGGTCTGAATTTGATCTGAGGAGAGAAAGAGTTGATTGACACCAGACTGTTGGGTCTCCGGTCTGGCTGCCATCTGCCCTTGGTCTTCCGCGAGCCAATTAATGGCATTGATGAAGAGGTCTTTATTGCCGCCCTGTTCGACTAAAGTATTATTGGCGAAGTCCGCATCGCCGAACACGACAATGCGTCCGAGCGCCTCGCCGGTCTGAATGGCCATTTCACCGGCAATAGGAATAGGACCGCGCACGTCCCGGTCCTGCTCGAATGTCGTCACCCCAGTGCGCGGGATGTTTTCCTGGGCGCTGGCCCAGCCCTGGGGCGAGGTCGCAAGAATAGCGGTCGCACTCAGACCCTGTGCCCTATCCGGTTCCATCTCCACAACGCGGGCGAGTGAAAAAATAGGCGGCGCATTAACCGAGCGGATCATCGGGTGCGGTTTATTGGTAGCGGAAGCCCGGAAGGTCAGCATCTCGCCAGCAAAGAGACGCTTGGTAGGATCGACGGCAATGAGGGGGGGCAGGTGAATGCCGTAGCGCTCAAGAAAAGTGACGAATGAGGGTGAGCTGTCCGGGTCGAGCAGGACAAACAGGGCACCCCCACGCCGCACATAGGCGTCCAGCGCTTCGAGTTCGAATGGGAGAAAACTCGATGTCGGGCCGAAGATAACCACCACGGTGGCATCCTCTGGAACCGCTCCGCTCTCGCCGAGCGAGAGGGTTTGCTCATCATAAAATTCATCAACCAGGGCTCCCCGGAGTTTGCTGTAGCCCCGAGTCGGAGACGCATCGGGCAGGGCGGCCTCCCCATGCCCAGTCAGGAAGTAAATGACTTTGTCTCCCTGCGCGCGCGAGACCTGAAGCAGGGTGGCAATGGCCGCGGACTCGCCTCTTCCCAGCAGCGTCCCTTTGCGTATCCCGCCCGACTCAAACACCAGCGTTCCGTATTGGGTCGCCTGGTATTCTCGGGCCAGGGCAGGATTCCGATTGATGTCAACAATACTGTAGTTGAAGTGCGGCGAGAGGTTGGCCATGCGGCTGAGCATGTCCTTGATAAAGAAATTTTCCGGACGGTCACTGTGAACAAAGGCCATGACCTGGACATCGCGTTGCAGGTCGGACACGACCCGTTGCGCTCGTGGCGAGAGTGTGAACTTTTTCTGTGGGGTCAGGTCAAGCCGCTGATTACGTTCGGACAGGAGAGACTGGACCGCCACAATCAGGGCGAAGAAGCCCAGGGTTCCCATAACGAGTTTAATCGTGTTGCGAACGTTGGCATTCATCGGCGTCCCCTCCACTGCCGCGCTTCCAGGGAGCGAAGGGTCAGAAAACTGAAAAAGATAATAAAGAGCAAAAAGAAGGTGATTTCTTTTGTATCGATGAACCCAAGGGCAAAGCTCTGGAAGTGGGTGACCATGGAGACGGAGGCAATCGTGCTGATGAGCCCGAATTGCGTCGCCCCGTCGTTCCAGCTCAGAATCCAAAAAAAGAGCAGCGTCCCAAGCGAGCCCAAACCGGCAACAACGATGTTATCCGTGAGCGACGAAATAAACAGGCCACAGGCAATAAACGACAGGGAGAGCATCACCAGCCCAACGTAGCCGGGTACGACCAGCGTCCAGTCAAACGGCTGGAGGGAAGACATCAACACGGGATAGATCAGGGTAAACGACAGCATAAACAGGGTGGCGATCGCACACGCGACAAATTTGCCCCAAAAGAGGTCGGTGTCGCGCATCGGATAGGTCAGTAAGAGCTCGATCGTGCCGAGGCGCTTTTCTTCGGCAAAGAGACGCATGGTCAGGAAGGGAACGGTGAGCATGATGACCAGACGCAGGTCGGTGAACATCAACTGCCAAAAGTTTTCCATGATATTCAGCCCAAAGCCGAACTGGACATAGAAAACCAGGTCTGAGTAAAAATAATAGCCACTCAGCAACAGGAAGACCGCCGAGATCAGATAAATGAACGGCGACAGAAAATACGAGCGCAGTTCCTTATTCAGAACGGCCCAAAAGTTCGCAAACATCGTTCCACCCTCTTATCAAGATATCTTATCCATACTCCGCCTGCCGACGCTGAGCGCCGGACTCCAACGCTGAAACATGACGGGCGCTGGGGCGATTTATGCCGCCTCCTTTTGTTCCTCTCTGGTCAAGCGGACAAAAAGAGCCTCAAGGTCAAGGGTGACCGGTCTGAGCTCATGCAGCGCCCAGCCATTATGGATGATCGTCTGGGCAATCTCCCGAGCGATAGCGTGATTTGAAGACCGAACCGTAAAAACTGCCCCCTCCGGCCCGTCACTGTCTTCCTGGTCGTGTTCGGTGACCTGGGCGACTTCTTTGAGCGCGCGGAGCGCGTTGAGCATGCTGGGACGCGGTCCGCTTGCCCGAACCCGCACATTTGCCGCTCCCTGGATGCGCTCGCTTAAACGATCGGTCGTGTCCTCGGCAAGAATATGGCCTTTGTCAATAATCACCACTCGTTCACACATCAGCTCCACCTCGTGCAGGATGTGGCTGGACAGCAAGATGGTGACCTTTCCGCCCAGGCCCTTGATGAGCTCGCGGATGTCGATAACCTGGTTCGGATCAAGGCCCACCGTCGGCTCGTCCAGGATGAGGACTTCGGGCTTGCCCAGCAGGGCTTGGGCGAGCCCGACCCGCTGACGGTAGCCTTTTGAGAGCGTACCCATCTGACGGTGGGCCATCGGTTCGAGGGCACACTCGCTGAGGACGCGCTCAACATTGGCGCGACGCTGTACCGTCCCATCGATCTTGACCCGGGCGCAGAAGTGCAGAAATGCACGGACGGACATGTCCGGGTAGAGGACAACACTTTCCGGCAGATAGCCCAGACGGTTGCGGACTTCGAGCGAAGACGTGGCCACATCAAGTCCTGCGACGTGAACCGACCCTTCGGTGGCGGGAAAAAATCCGGTCAGGATACGCATGAGCGTAGTTTTACCCGAACCATTCGGCCCTAACAGCCCGACGATTTCCCCGCTTTTGACCGAAAAGGAAACGCCGTCCAGGGCGCATACCTGGCCATAGTATTTGGTAACGTTCTGAACTCCAATCATAAAAACCTTGCAAAGGCCCTCACAGCCCAACGGTTTCACCGTCTCTGACTGCAAGGGAAGCGCATTCACTGCGCGTGCTTGTCTATGATGCTGAGGGTGTGGTCATTGCGGCGGGCGCTACTTTTAATGCCTCAATTTCCGCTTCAAGCTCCCGCTGGACTCGTCTGAGCTTACTCAACTCAAGCCCACGGGTGTCGCTCGTTTTTACCGCCTGGTCTCTCTCGTGCGTCAGATTTTGATTCATACTCTCATATTCACTAATCTGTGCCTTGAGCGTGTTGACCTCACCTGGGAGCAGGCCTGTCAGGTAGGACGTGGTCAGTCCGAGGCGTTCAAAGGCGACCCCAGTGAAGACTAACCCAAGCCACAGCACCCCCACACTGATATAATGCCAGACTGCTTTTGAAAGACCGCTGTCCTCTCCGGTCTGTTCCGTATCACTCGCCATGAATCCCTCCCCCTCCGCAAAATGAAAGTGCGGGCACCCTAACAAAAAAGGAAATAGAGAAAAAGCTGCCGGTTCGTCTGTCACGAGTGAACGGGGGAACCGCCAGGTTCCCCCGTTGGTGGTTGTCGGGTTAACGGGCGCTTTGGATGAGGAAGTTCACCGAAAACGCTGCGGCCGTGTTGATTTCGACCGCTTCGTTGAAATACCACTCGTTGACCCAGTCTTCTCTCTTCTCATAACCGGACGGCGCGTCCCACTTGGTAGAGTGGACAACCTGGAGGTCGGCCATCATTCCGTGCGGGGTAAAGGCCCAGTCATCTGTGTAGTTGTAGGCACCGCCCCGGAGGGGTTTTGTGGGATAGCCCTCATACGGCTTCGGGCCATACTCATACATATTAAACCAGAGCTTCCACAGTTCGCCACCGTTGTCGTACATTTCGGAAAAATTCTGCGCCCAGAAGTCTTTGTCGACATAGAAGATGCGTTTGGAGTAGGCATACTGGCTGTAGGCCGCCGGGATACCCTCAACGACGTAGACGTTCCGCTTTTCCCAGTTGATATTGCACGGCATAAACGCAATCGGGCCGCTTCTGCCGTCCGGCTGTGCACACCAGACATCCCGGGTTCCGTACTTGCCCATGTGGACCGGGGCCAGGATCTGCTTGTCGGCCAGGAGGCGGAACTTCCAATACGCTACCTTGGAATTCATGCCCCACAGGGAATCCAGGTCCATATCCGTACCCCAGAAGGCGTCAGAGCGGTTCGCAACACTGATACGCCGCACCCGACGCAGCTCAGGCAGATACATATACGAGTCGTCTGGAATGTTCGTCGGCAGATAGCGCGTGTTCAGCACGCCGGCGCCCTTCAGGTCATTCGGGATAAAGAGGGGGCCAAACTGCTCCGTATAGCGCATTGGCGGGTTGTTGGGGACAATCGGTTTGGGGTCGGTGTACAGACGACCGGTCCACATCATCCGGCGCCAGAACTGGGAGCCGTACATACGCTCCATTTCGCCTCTGGCATTGACAAGTTCGACGATCCATTCCGTCCCGACATTGTCAACATAGGCCGGTTTCTGCTCCTGGTTCCACATGATCTTTGACCCAGCCATGGGATCGTTGGGGTCGATATTTGGGAACGGCACACCGGCCACGTAGTTAAACATCTCACGGCCATCTGCCGAGAGTTGCACCTGCCCGGAGTATTTCTCGGTCGCTTCCGCATAGAGTTTCGGCAAATTGACTTTCTTATACTCACCGACCTGAATCGGCATGCCGTTTTCGACAAACCACTGGATACCTGGGATAAGAAGATCACCGGCCTCAGCCATATTGTCTTTGGTAACAGTGTCCCCTGGGTTGACATCGGCAGCCACCCAACTCGGGGCTGACAGGCCCATAGCGCCCACAAGCGTGAGTGCGCAGGTCGTTCTGGTCCACCAATAAGTTCTCATAAAACCTCTCCTTTTTTTAGAACATTCCTGTGAAATGCCTGGTGGCGACTGTTCGGTCGGCACGGGGGAGCCCGACTCATCGTTGTCTCCTTTCTGTCAGACGGCTTTATCTTTATAAGCGTGCATATTTCGTCAATAGTTTCAGAAGAGGCTTTTTCCACATCCTCCGGGAGGGGTTGCGTTGTCTGGCCAGGGTAAAGAGCCTCTTTCGATTCTGCTCCATAAGGGTTCCAAAGACAATGTGGTCAATGCGTGGCCGCGGTTGCTTGTGCCGTGACAAAGCGCGGTTTGAAGAGCGCGACCAGAACGGGTAACAGCGTCATGGTTGCCAAGAAGCTGACGCCCATCCAGAGCGCGAGCAGCAGCCCCATCTCGGCGCTAAAGCGGAGGCTGGACATGGTCCAGAACAGCGTACCGAGGAGCATGGTCAGGGCGGTAAAGGTCACCGCTTTCCCGGATGTTGCGAGGGCGGTTCTGACCGCGTCATCCAGCCCCCTGCCCAGCCGATGTTCTTCGATAATGCGACTCACAATATACAGGGCATAGTCAATGCCAAATCCGACGCCGACCGTCACCACCGGCAGAGTATGGATATTAATGCCAATATCGCGGGCGCCCATATAGGCGTTAATCACGGCATTGGCTACGAGGAGTGGAATAATCATATACACCCCGGCCATGACCGAGCGGTAGGTGATGACGAGGACGAGGAAGATCGTGCCAAAACCAAGAATATTGACCAGAATATCATTCCGAAACAACTCTTCGTTGGCAGCGGCCAACACGCCAATCGGGCCACCGGCGAGCCGGAACTGAGCGACGTCACTGGGATGGGCATCGATATAGTCGCGGGCCCGCTGAATAACCCGTCGAATGGTTTCGCCCTGATGGTCGGTCAGAAAGAAGCGGATGGGCGCTGAGCGATACTGGTGATCAATGACCTGTGCGCTTTCCTGAAATGAGGTGCCGAAGAAGTAGGAGGCGAGCAGGAGCCGGACTTCACTCGTGCGTCGGGGAAGGACCTCCCATTTGGGCTCTTGTTCATGAATGGCTCCATTTACGACCGACAAAATATCCACAAATGAGAAGCTCAACCCGACCGCTGGGTCGCGTTCGAGCGCACGCTGAAATTGTTCGATCCAGGGCAAGACCTCAGGAGTTGCCAATGAAGGCTCCTGGCTTTGCTGACGAAATCGGTCGATTGGATTCATGCTTTTGCCGGCGTCTTCTTTTTTCTCTGGCTCTTTGCGTTCAACCACAACCATGAGCTGCTCGACCCCGCCAAAGGTGTCTTGAATGCGCGCATGGGCGGTATTGTGCGGAGAATCACGGTACAGGAGCGGGGTGGCCGCGGTCGGGTCGCCAATCACCAGATTTTGCCAGAAGTAAACGCTGACGCCCAAAACAACAGCCCAACTGGCAAGCGTCACTCCTTTGCCCGCCGGCGAGACGAGAAAGTGCGCCGCAGTCGAGACAATCCGTTTGAAGATGCCGTTCTCGCGCCGCTCAACGACTCGAATGTCGGGTTCTCGCAGGTAGTGGTACACGATCGGGTTCAGCAAGAGTTCGCTCACGGTAATGGCGAGAATCCACACCGCCGCGCTAATGGCGAGTTTCTGCAAGAGGACAATGGGCACGAACAGGATCACCAGCAGGCCCAGGGCATCAGTCAGGATACCCGACAGGGTCGGCACAAACAGTTCGGCGAACGAGGCAATAATGGCTGGTTCTTTTTGCCCTTTTGCCTTGCGGTATTCCTCATAATAGCGTTCGTGCATCTGGACGGAGTGACTGACCGCTCGGGCGGTAATAAAGAACGGAATGACGAGGGTGAGCGGGTCCAGGCTGAAGCCGATCATCTTGATAAACCCCAGACCCCAAATAGCCGAGATGACACCCGTCAAGGTGGGTCGCAAGGCCCCGCGGACATCGTGAAAATACCAGTACAGCAGCAGCCACATCAGCACCGTCGTTGCCAGAAAAATGACGTAGACCTGCTTGGCGTAGAAATACACCCAGCCGTACAGAGCGGGTTGGCCGGCCATATGAATCCGTGTGTTGTCATCTTCATACGGTTCAACCACAGAGCGCCGGATTTCTTCAAACAGACGCCGGTAATCGAGCCGCTGCTCGATAAAGGTGGCATTCAGCAGGGCGGCTTTTTCGTCCAGCGAAACGAGCACGCCGTATAAATTCCGTGAGGAATGCACGATGCGGCGTATGCGTTCGACTTCTGCCTCGGTCTCGGGCGCCCGTTCCATGACCGGTTCGACTTCCTGCATCCCGCCACTTTTCATGATCACGCGCCGGTTGGTCCGGTGGGCGATGGAGTTGACCAATTCATTATTCACGCCATACACCCGCTCCAGTGCCTGGGTCATATTGAAAATTTTGGTTAACGTGGCCTGATTGAAAATGGTGCCCTCCTGGACCTCCAACATCAGCATGATGGTGTTGGCTCCGCCGAAAGTGGGCGCGTAGGTTTTATGGACCTGGATGAAAGGGTGGTTCTCCGGCAGTTGTTCGTCGAACCGCGTGACGAGGTCAAGCTGCACAGCAAATGAGGCAAAAATCAGGGTGGCGAGGGTAACGAACAGTAAAACCAGCTTGCGCCGCGCAATAATCTGCTCCCCCAGTGTATATAGATAGCTGCGCTCTGCAGTGCTCATGTCGCTCCCTTTTTGCGTTGCACTGTCGTCCTGGCGGATGCTGACGAAGACAGGAGTGTCTCTCCAGATAGTAAAGGTCAGTGCTGCTCTGGACTCACTGTTCTCCCCGTTTCCGCTCAAGTAGCTCGTCAATAATCGTTTCGATGTTCTGAGGAGAGAGGTCCTGCACCCGGATCCAACCATCGATGATGAGGGTCGGCACACTCTCAATATGATAGCTATTCCCCAGGGCAACGGTGGCTTCAAGCTCGGCCTTCCCCCCGTCTGTATCGAGCTGGCTCAGGAGCAATTCAGGATCGAGGCCGATGCGCTGGGCGACATGGGCGATGCCGTCCCGGCTGCCCGTATCAATATCCTCCTCAAAGCGTGCGTGAAATAATGCACGCTGCATTTCTTCACGCAGCCCTAATGCTTGAGAGATGGCATAGGCCCGGGCCGGAATTTGAGAGGAGGCGTGGACAAGCGGGAGCGCGCGAAAGTGGATGTCGAGCTGATTCGGATATTTCTGCTTGAGGGCAGGGATGAGGTGGGAGAAGACGTCATAGCAATGTGGACACAGAAAATCCTCAAAGACGGTGAGCACGATCTTTTTTGAGACCGTTCCCTCTGGGGCCCGTCGCACGAAAGAAAACGCGCCCGATAAGGAGAGATACTGATCCATCAGATCAGTCGTTGGCCGGCTCTGTGGTGGGAAAGCGAGGCAAACGAGGAAGAAGCTCAGAAGAAAAGAGAAGATTCGTAAGGCCATGTATGGCCGGATCATAGGAAGCAAACGGGCACTTTGCAAGTGCAAAATGCCTGTCGACAGCGCTTAATACGAGCCTGCTGTGAAGGGACGACCTGGAGAGGGGCGATTCTTGAATCGCCCGGTAGCCTCAGGCAACCAACTGCCGCAACACATAGGGCAAAATACCCCCATGCCGGTAGTATTCGACCTCAATAGAGGTATCGATACGAACGGTAACCTGGACAGCTGTTGACTGTCCATTGGCGCGGTGAACGACCAGGGTCGCGTCCTGGAGAGGTTTGAGGTCGGTTTTGAGTCCGATGAGATCAAAGGTCTCCGTCCCGTCAAGACGCAATGTCTGCACGCTGGTCCCCTCTTTGAACTGACAGGGGACCACACCCATAAAGACCAGATTGCTACGGTGAATCCGCTCAAAGCTTTGGGCAACGACCGCTTGCACCCCAAGCAGTCGCGTCCCTTTGGCGGCCCAGTCACGCGAACTTCCCGTGCCGTACTCCTGCCCGGCCAACACGATCAGAGGGATGCCAGCGGACTGATATTTCATGGCCGCATCGTAGATTGCCATTTGTTCGCTACCATTCCCGTGAGCCGCATGATACTGCGTGACCCCACCTTCAACTCCGGGCACCATCAAGTTCTTAATCCGCACGTTGGCAAACGTGCCGCGGGTCATGATGCGGTCATTGCCACGCCGTGAGCCATAACTATTGAAGTCTTTGACCGCAACTCCCTGCTCCTGGAGATATTGTCCGGCTGGCGCATCCGGCTTAATAGCTCCCGCGGGACTGATGTGGTCGGTGGTAACGGAATCGCCCAGCACGGCCAGCGGACGGGCACCGGTAATGTCTTGAATCGTCCCGGCCCGGAGGTCGAAAGCATCAAAGAAGGGCGGTTCCTGAATATAGGTCGATTCAGCATTCCACTCGTATACCGCGCCGGTTGCGCTTGAAATGTCATTCCAGAGCGGATTTTGCTCTTCAAAATCGGCATATAATCTGCGATAGGTCGCCGAGTCCGTGGCGGACGCTATGAGGTCTTGAATTTCACTCGTGTTCGGCCACAGGTCACGCAAGTAGACGGCGTTTCCGTCTTTGTCCTGGCCCACAGGCTCCTCGGACAGATCAATATCAATGCGGCCCGCCAGGGCAAATATCACGACCAGCGGCGGGCTCATCAGAAAATTGGCCCGAATATTTTGATGGACGCGCGCCTCAAAGTTGCGATTGCCGCTCAATACGCTGGCGGCCACCAGATTATTCTGTATCACCGTCTGTTCGATAGCCGGATTGAGGGGGCCGGAGTTCCCGATACAGGTAGTACAGCCATAGCCTACTGTCTGAAAGCCGACTTGGTTGAGATACTGTTGTAAGCCGGTTTTCTCCAGATATTCCGTTACGACCCGCGAGCCCGGACCCAAAGAGGTTTTGACCGCTGGTTTGACCGTCATGCCGCGCTCGACCGCCTTCTTGGCCACGAGTCCGGCTGCCAGCATGACACTCGGGTTTGAGGTGTTTGTACACGAGGTAATGGCGGCAATGAGCACATCGCCATGCCCGATAGCGCCAAAATCCGAAGGTTCGTCTTTCGGTACCGCGTGACGCTGGTCGAGCGTCGAGCGGTCGGCCTGAAAACCACCCTCGTCGAGCGGGGTTGTGAGGAGTCGCTGAAACGTCTCCTTCATATCCGGCAGGTCGATCCGATCCTGCGGGCGGCGTGGACCGGCCAGACCTGGCTGCACATCGGCCAAATCGAGTTCGAGCGCTTGGCTGTAGTCCACCTCGCCCTGACGCGGAATGCCAAACATCTGCTGAGCCTGGAAATAGCTGCGGAACGCATCAACCTGTTCCGCGGTTCGACCCGTCGCCGTCAGGTAGGTGCAGGTTTCCTCATCAATCGGAAAAAACCCCATGGTCGCGCCATACTCCGGTGCCATATTGGCAATCGTCGCTCGATCGGTCAGGGCCAGGGAGGCCGCGCCTTCTCCAAAATATTCTACGAACTTCCCAACGACCTTGGCCGCGCGGAGCATCTCGGTACAGTGCAGCACCAAGTCGGTCGCGGTGACCCCCTCACGCAGGCGACCAGTCAGATGCACGCCAACGACATCCGGGGTGAGAAAGTAGACCGGCTGGCCTAACATGCCGGCCTCTGCCTCAATCCCGCCCACACCCCAGGCGACAACTCCAAGGCCGTTAATCATGGTGGTATGGGAGTCTGTTCCGACCAGGGTATCCGGGTAATAGACGCCGTTTCTATTGAGGACGCCTTTGGCCAGGTATTCCAGATTGACCTGGTGGACAATGCCAATACCCGGCGGCACGACCTGAAAACTGTCAAACGCCTGCATGCCCCATTTCAGGAATTGATATCGAGGCTGATTGCGCTCGAATTCGATCTCCATATTCTGTTGTAACGCATTCCCAACCCCTGAATGATCGACCTGAATAGAGTGGTCGACCACCAGGTCCACGGGCACCAGCGGCTCAATCAATTTGGGGTCTTTGCCCAGCCTGGCCACGGCTGAGCGCATCGCAGCCAAGTCGACCAGCAGGGGAACACCAGTAAAGTCTTGCAGGATAATCCGCGCCACCACAAAGGGAATTTCCGCGGTGCGGGTCTCTGTCGGTTTCCAGGTCGCGAGTGCCCGGACGTCGTCTTCGGTAATTTTCTGACCGTCATAATTGCGCAAGACAGACTCAAGCACGATACGGATACTGACCGGAAGCCGGGAAATCGGTCCGACGTCCTCTTTTTCGAGCTGGGGCAGGGCGTAAAACTGGCCGGTTTTTCCGGTCGTGGTCGTAAACGTTTGCAAAGAATGAAAAAGGTTGTGCGCCATATGAAAATCCCTCTCCGTCTTCGGCTCCCATTACCGAAGGACAACTGTATGCTTGGTTAAGCGGATATATTCTCTGGTCAATCAAGGCAAGAGAGCGGGGTAGGGCGTCAGTTTGAAACCCATAGCCGGGCGCCGGCCTGGAGGGCGGCTCCCACCCAGTCCCTCTCCCTCTGGGACGTGTGATGCAGATTACCTGGTTCGGCGGCCCCCAGCCGGTTCGGCCCTCACCCCAACCCCTCTCCCTCCAGGGGAGAGGGTAAGAAAGGGGTCCCGCTCCCGCTGGGAGCGGGGGTGGGGCGGGGGGAAAATTCAAACCGAGACACTATCTGAAATTCCTACCTCTTGTCCCGGTAGCCGGGTCAGCTAGTATGTATCGGTGGGGGAGAGGACAGCCAATGGAATGGATTTGGAACAAGAGACTGCGCAGGCTCGTAAGCAGGGCAGGGACTGGAACCTGTATCCTCCTTGTCCTTAGTGCGACTACCCCGCTTGCCGAGGAGGCCCGCTCCCAGCAGCAAAATCTGCGGGCCGGGCCACATTCATGGACGGGCGACCTGACGCCCATCACTGTCCAGGAATGGAGTCATGACCGGGCCGCCCATCTCTTGGAGCGGGCCGGTTTCGGCGGCCCACCCCAAGAAGTGGACCAACTGGCGGCGATGACACCAGAAGCCGCGGTCCGCCATCTGGTTCACTACCAGGACGCAGACAATAGCCATATACCGACGTTTGACGAATCGGGCGTGTTCGATTCGACGCTGGACCCGTTTCCCAAAAGCCGGGCGGATGCCGTGCGCATTGCTCGCGCCAAGGGCGAATCCATGGGGGTCAAGGTCAAACCCGGCGGGAGTCGCCCCCTGCAGCCCGTTGTCGATCGGTTTTTCTATTGGCTGCGGGCCGACGCGCTGGAAATGCGGCGGGCCGGACAGTGGTGGGCCCAGCGTATGCTGGTGACAAAGCGCCCGCTCCAGGAAAAACTCGCCCTGTTCTGGCACGGCCATTTTGCGACCTCGGATACCAAGGTTCGGGACTACCGCAAGCTCCTCAAACAGCTCGAATTATTCTGGCAACAGGGGAATGGAAATTTTCGTGATCTTCTCATCGGCGTTGCCCAGGACCCGGCCATGCTGGTCTATCTGGATGCCGGAGAGAACATCAAAGGCCACCCCAACGAGAACTTTGGCAGAGAAATCCTGGAACTCTTTACCCTGGGTGTGGGCAACTATACTGAGACCGACATTCGCGAGGCCTCCCGGGCGTTTACCGGCTGGACTCACAGTGGGCTGGACTTTGTCGTTAAGCCCGAGCTGCACGACGAAGGGCAGAAGACCTTCCTCGGACGCACCGGGAATTACAACGGCATCGATATTATCGATATTGTTCTGGAACAGGATGTGACGGCCCGCTTTATTGCGGCCAAGTTATATCGCTATTTTGTCCGGCAAAATCCCGCGCCTGAGCTAGTGGCGCAGCTCGGCGCGATCCTGCGAGAGCATCACTACGAAATCGCGCCACTGCTGACGACGCTTTTTCTCGCGCGCGACTTCTACAGTCCGCCCGCCTACGCAACGCAGATCAAAAGCCCAGTGCATCTCGTGGTTTCGACCTATCGCAAGCTCGGGTTGACCGCCATTCCCGGAGTGCCCGATTTCAACACCACCACCCGCGACCTGGGCCAGGAATTATTTCATCCGCCGAACGTCGCCGGCTGGGAGGGGGGACGGAGCTGGATTACGCCGGCTTTGCTGCTGGAACGGGGGAACTTCGCCCGGGCGGTCTTCTTTCCCGATATGGTCAATTTTCGGCCGCCGGACCGCTTCATGCCGGTGACCAACCAAAAGGTCGCAACCAAGATCGCCCAAGGCTATGAAATCACGGCGGCAACGATCGAGACCGCTGATAACGCCATGTCGGGCAACGCCATGAGCCCGTCAGGCTCCGAGTCCATGTCCATGTTTAATATGATGGCGGGAGCGGACGAAGACTATAACACGCGCTACGGGAGCACCCACGGCTGGCAGGAAGCTTTTCGGCGGGTGAAACCCATTCCTCGTTTTGCGGCCCAGCTCTCCATGACCACTATCGTTCGCCAGGCTGCGCTCGCCTCAACGTCTGAAGTTGTTGATTATTTTCTTGAGCGTCTGCTGCGGGTTCCCCTGGCGGCAGACGACCGGCAAGCGCTTATTGACTTCCTCACTCAGGAGTTAGGGACTGACAGGATAAAACCGGCCCTGTCCTATCTGGAGGAACCGGTCCGTCATCTGGTCCATCTCCTTATGAGCACGCCGGAATATCAGTTGGGCTAGTATAAAGGATAAGACGTATGGCTAAGACCGTGATAAAAACATCTTTCCTGCATAGGCCACTCACCCGGCGCGATGCGCTTCGAGCAGGCATGTACAGCCTTGGCGTTGGGGCGGGACTGCTCGGTACCCCTCTTGTGTCCCGTGTACTGGCAAAGCAAGCCGATGCCGCGCCGTCACCCCATGCGCATCCAGAACGCATTCTTGTTGTGGTCGAACTCTCAGGTGGGAACGACGGGGTGAATACGGTCATTCCGTATGGTGATGATGCCTATTACCAACAGCGTCCGACCATTGGGATTCCGGCCCAAGACGTGCGGAAGATCGACGCGTACTTTGGTTTTCATCCGGCCATGGCCGGCTTCGAGCACTTATACAAAAACGGCAAGCTGGCCATTGTACACGCCTGCGGATATGAAAATCCGATCCTGTCGCATTTTGCGTCAATGGGCTTCTGGCATACGGGCAGTCCCCATGCCGGGGAAAAACTCGGCTGGTTAGGTCGCCTGGCTGATACGCTTGACCCTGAAGTGCAGCGCAACTATCTGGTCAATATTGCCACCGCGCAATCGCTGGCCGTACGGAGTCGCCATCACTCGCCCCTGGTCTTCTATGACCCCGAAGGATTTAAGCGGAACGGGGTTCACCAGCAACAACCGCTCTTCCCGCGGCTGAGTGACAAGCGGGACACCTCCAACGCTTCCTTGGACTTCCTGACTGGCCTGGCTGAAAACGCGACAGAAAGCGCGGCCTTTGTGCGCCAGGCGTGGGCGGACTATCAGACCCCGGTCGACTATGGCGTGCGGGCTGCCGGTCTCGGGCTTGATTTGCGCAAGGTCGCGGCACTCATCCAGGCCGAGATACCGACCCGGCTGTACTACGTCAGTTATGCGGGCAATGTCTTTGATACGCATGTCCATCAAAACGATCTCCACTTCCGTCTCCTGACCTACACCACTGACGCGTTGCGGGGGTTTATGGAAGACCTCAACCGCCTCGGTCGGGCCGATGATGTTGCGATCATGGTCTTTACCGAATTTGGCCGGCGCGTCCCCGAGAACGCCAGCAAAGGCACAGACCACGGGACGGCCACGCCAGTGTACGTCATCGGCGAGAAAGTCAAAGGCGGCTTCTATAGCACTCCACCCAGTCTGACCGATTTGGATGACGGTAATCTGCGCTATACGACCGACTTCCGTCGGGTCTACGCCACGCTGATTCAGGAGTGGCTGGGCTACGCTGATACGAAAGCGTTGCTCCGAGAGGAGTTCGAAACGCTCGGGATGTTTGTGTAAGGAGAGTGTCCCCGACGGGATTTGAACCCGTGTCGCCGGCGTGAAAGGCCGGTGTCCTGGGCCAGGCTAGACGACGGGGACAGAATGGATTGTAAAAGAGGGATGAGCCGACCGGGTCTCGAACCCGGGACCCTCTGCTTAAAAGGCAGATGCTCTACCAACTGAGCTATCGGCTCAGCTCGGCGCACTTTAGCTGATACCCCTCAAGAACTCAAACCCCCTTCGCTGTGCGGGATATGTGGACCGCTGCCAGGAGTCGCACGAGCCATCCCGCCCGGCGTTGACTTGCCGGCTGTCCGTGGGTAGCGTTCGGACATGACGACCGTGCGTTCACGTTTTGCCCCGAGTCCGACCGGCTTCCTGCATATTGGCGGAGCGCGGACCGCCCTGTTTGCCCTCCTGGCTGCGCGGCAACAATCTGGGACCTTTGTGCTGCGTATCGATGACACCGACATGCGGCGCTCTACTCAAGAATTCCACGACGATATTCTGGATTCGATGCAGTGGCTTGGTCTGGCGTGGGATGAGGGCCCGTACTACCAGAGCCAGCGCTCGGCGCAGTATCAGGACATGGGGGAACGGCTGCTCAGCCAAGGCAGGGCCTTTCGCTGTTTTTGTACGCCTGAGGAGCTTGAGGCAAAACGGAAAGCCGCTCTCGCTGCCGGGAGAAGCCCGGCCTACGACGGGACCTGTCGGGACTCTCTGCCCGAGCCGGGCGAGTCTCGCCCCTACACGGTGCGTTTCCGGAGTCCCAAAGCAGGTGAGACGGTTGTTGACGATCTGCTGAAGGGACGGGTGGTATTTCAGAATCAGGAGCTGGATGATCTGATTCTTGTGCGCTCCGACGGCTCACCAACATATAACTTTTGCTCGGTCTTCGATGATGCCGATCTTCATATCTCCCATATCGTTCGGGGCGATGACCATCTGACGAATACGCCGCGTCAGGTGCTGCTCTTTCAGGCCCTGGACGCCTCGCTCCCCCATTTCGCTCACCTGCCTCTGATTTTAGGCAGTGACCGGGCACCGCTCAGCAAGCGTCATGGAGCGACCGCGGTACGCGCGTATCGAGAAGCCGGCTATTTACCAGATGCGCTGATTAATTTTCTGGCTCGTCTGGGATGGGCACATGGAGACGACGAGGTCTTTTCGTGGCAAGAACTTGAGGAAAAATTCAAACTCGAAGATGTTGGGGCCTCAGCCGGCGTCTTTAACCCGGAAAAGCTGGAGTGGCTGAATGCGCACTACCTCAACGCGCGGCCTGCCGAGCAACTGACGCAAGAAGTAAAGCCCTTTCTGCCGGCAACCGAACGTCCTGTGCCTGCTGATGACTGGTTGGCGCGTATGGTGGCAACGCTTCAACCCCGGGCAAAGACGCTCTTGGATTTGGGCGCGCAGTCCCAATTCTACCTGACAGACAATATTACCTTGGAGGCGAAGGCGGCGAAGAAATTTCTGAAGGCTGCCACTCTCCCGCTGCTGGCGCGCTTGCGTACCCAACTGCGTGACGTGACAATATGGGATGAACCGGCACTCCATAGGGTATTCACCGCGTTTATGGAAACCGAGCAGGTCAAATTGGGCAAAATTGCACAACCGGTCCGGGTCGCGCTCACCGGAAAGACGGCCAGCCCTGGTATCTTTGAAGTCATGGAGGTGTTGGGAAAGGAGCGCTGTCTTGCCCGGATTGACCGCGTCTTAGCGGAGCCGCCGGTCGCAGCTGAATCTTGACTTCCTCCGGTTGCTTATTTATTTTGAACACCACTGAGGTGTGGGCTAATTGGTAAGCCACCTGACTCTGGATCAGGCGATTGTAGGTTCGAGTCCTACCACCTCAGCTTTTCCTGCGGTCCCATCGTCTAGCCTGGCCCAGGACACCGGCCTCTCACGCCGGCGACACGGGTTCAAATCCCGTTGGGACCATTCCTCATATCTCCTGTTTGTGTGGGCCTGAAAACCCAAGGCTTGATTCACCGCTTCTAGGCTTTCTATAATGCCCCAGACTTCCTATAATGTCCTTCAGAGGAAGCGGTGGTACGTAACTGTCAACGCAACCCGTTGGACGCATACAAGGAACTCTCTCATGGCACCAGAACAAAATGTCTTTGAGCGCATGATCAAGGCAGACCGTGAAAATCAAGAGAGCAGACACTGGAGCGGGACCTTCATTGAGTATTTGGAAAAGATCCGTAAAGACCCTTCGCTGGTGAAGCACGCCCATGCGCGCACCTATGACATGATCCTGCGCGAAGGGGTCTCTCATATCAACGAGACCGATGATCCACGCATCAGACGGCTGTTCAAAGACGAATCCCTCAAAGTGTATAATTTCTTCAAGGACGAATTCTTCGGCATTGAGGAAGCCCTGGCCCAGATTGTGCGCTACTTCCAGTCCGCAGCCATGCGCGGCGAAGAAAGTCGCCAGGTCCTCTATCTTATGGGACCGGTTGGGGCCGGAAAGAGTTCGCTGGTTGAGAAGCTCCAGCGCGGACTCGAAGGACTCGACCCGGTCTATGCGATTGCGGGCTCGCCCATGCACGAAGAGCCGCTCCTGCTCATCCCGCGCCATTTGCGCAAAGAATTCGAGAAGATGCTTGACGTGCGGATTGAGGGCGACCTCTGTCCGGTCACCCGCTGGCGTCTGCGGGAGGAGTTCAAAAACCGGTATGAGGAGATGCCGGTTACCACGGTCGGTTTTTCCAAGCGGAATCGGCGCGGAATTGGGGTCGTGCCGCCCGTTGACCCCAACAATCAGGACACCTCGGTGCTGATAGGCTCGGAGGACATCTCAAAATTGGACCGCTACTCAGAAGGCGACCCGCGTGTGCTCGAACTGAATGGGGCCTTTAACGTGGGCAACCGCGGCATGGTCGAGTTCATTGAGGTCTTTAAGAACGAGACGGAATACCTGCACGCAATGATTACGGCCACCCAGGAGAAGTTTGTGCCAGCGCCGGGCCGCCACGGGACGGTGTTTGTCGATACGGTCATTGTTGCCCATTCGAACGAGGCGGAGTGGCAAAAGTTCAAGGCTGACCATACTAACGAGGCGATTTTAGACCGCATCGTTGTGGTCAAGGTGCCCTATAATTTACGTCAGTCGGAAGAAGTCAAAATCTACCAGAAGATGCTGCACAATTCCGACTTCCGGGCCAGCGTGGCGCCGCATACGCTCGAAATAGCGGCGATGTTCGCCATCCTGTCGCGCTTGGAGCCCTCGCCAAAATGCGACCTGATGACCAAGCTGCGCCTGTACAACGGCGAGGAAGTGGTTGAAAAAGGCCGAACCAAAAAGATCACCGTCAAAGAGCTGCGCGAGGATGCCAAGCGCGAAGGCATGTCCGGCATATCCACCCGCTTTGTCATGAAAGCGCTTGATAATGCCCTGTCGGACGGGGGGTCCTCGATTAATCCGATCAGTGTGCGCGAGGCCCTGATTCGGATGGTCAAGGAAATGGAAATTGCCGACGATACGCGCAAGCAGTATCTCGAGTTTCTCCAAGACGCCATCCATAAAGAATATCTCGAAATTCTGGAGAAAGAGATCACCAAAGCCTTTGTCTATTCCTATCAGGAACAGGCCGAATCCCTCTTTCAAAACTATCTGGACCACGCCGAAGCGTATGTGAACCAGACGAAGGTCAAAGACCGCAATACCAAGGAAGAACTCTTGCCGGACGAAGGTTTTCTCAAATCCATTGAGGAGCAGATTGCGATTATCGGCTCGGCAGCCGACGGCTTCCGCCAGGAGGTCATTGCCTATCTCTGGGCGTCATTACGGCGGAGTGAGAAGGTTGGGTATGAGAGCTATGAGCCGCTGAAGGACGCGATTGAGAAAAAACTGATGAGTTCCGTGCGCGATATCAGCCGCATTATTACCAAGGCGCGCACGCGAGACGAAGAACAGCAGCAAAAGCACGCGGCCATGGTGCAGCGCTTGATCGAACTCGGTTACCCGGAGGACAGTGTCGACGTGATCCTAAAATACGCGGCCAATCATTTGTGGAAAGATTGATCTGCAACTTGCTACTCCTCTATGGTTTAATCTTCGGAGGTAAGTTGAGGCACCGCCTGGTATGAAACCGACAATCAACGCGATTTTTCGTCCGTACTCTTCGTCCGATGCGCTCCGTTCCGACCGTAGCGCTGGCGACCGGCAACGGCACCGACAGAAAGTCCGAGAGGCGGTGCGCGAGAACATCGCTGACTTGATTGCCGAAGAGTCCATCATCGGCAAGAACAAAGATAGAGTCATCAAAGTCCCCATCCGAGGGGTCAAGGAATACCGCTTTATTTATGGCGAAAACTCGTCCGGCGTCGGACAGGGAGACGGCAACTCAGAAAAAGGCCAGGTCATTGGCAAGACCGATGGAACCGGCCAAGGGCAGGGTGAGGATAAAGCCGGCGACCAGCCCGGGGTTGACTATTATGAGACTGATGTGACTCTGGAGGAACTCGTCGAGATCATGTTCGAGGACCTCGAACTGCCGGATATGGAACGCAAAATTTTGCGCGAGGTCATGTCCGACCGCATCAGCAAGCGCAAGGGCTTTCGAAAAGCGGGCATTCGGATTCGGCTGGACAAAAAACGGACCGTCAAATCACGCATTAAACGCCGCTTGGCTGCCGCCAAACGGGACGGCTCTGAAGCGGATGAGGAGCAACGCTTTCCCTTTCGCAAAGAAGATCTCGTCTACCGCCATATGGTCGAAGATATCCGCCCGGAATCCAACGCCGCGGTTCTGTGCATCATGGATACCTCGGGCTCTATGGATACCCTGAAAAAGTATCTGGCGCGGAGCTTCTTCTTCTTGTTGTATCAATTTGTCTGTACGAAATACCGCAATGTCGAGATTGCCTTTATCGCCCATCATACCGAGGGGAAAGAAGTCACCGAGGAAGAATTTTTCTATAAGGGGGAGTCTGGCGGGACGTTTATCTCTTCCGGCTACAATAAAGCGCTCGAAGTGATTCAGGAACGCTATCATCCGTCCTTGTGGAATCTGTACGCCTTTCACTGTTCGGATGGAGATAATTTTGACTCTGACAACCCCGCGGCCCTCAAGGCCGCCAAGGAGCTGTGTGATATCTGCAACCTGTTTGGCTATGGTGAAATCAAGCCGCTCGGGTCGCGCTATTACGAAAGTTCCATGCTCAATATTTTTCGCCGCCTGGAAGTCGAGAACTTTCAGACGGTGCTGATCGAACGTAAAGAAGACATCTGGACGAGCTTTAAGACGTTTATGTCCAAAGAGCGCACGCCGATCGCCACGGAAACGCGCGAGACGGCTGAACAATAGGGACGCCACGGCAACAGCCGAGGAGCAGGTATGGCTGAGTGGGATGTAAAAGACCTGGAAGGCTGGGACGAAAAAATTCGGGCCAAAGTCCAGGAGTTCGGCTTATCCTGTTTTGATCAAGAGTTTGAAGTCTGTGACCATAACCAGATGCTGGGCTATATGGCCTATTCGGGTATGCCGTCGCATTATCCACACTGGTCCTACGGGAAAAGCTTTGAGAAGCTCAAAACCATGTACGACTACGGGGTGTCCGGCTTGCCGTATGAAATGGTCATTAACTCTGACCCGTCGATCGCCTACCTGATGACTGACAACTCGTTCTGTCTCCAGGTCCTGACGATTGCCCATGTCTACGGCCATAACGATTTTTTCAAAAATAATTTCACCTTCAAAAGTACACAGGCCGAGTACACCATCAGCCGGTTTAAGGTCCATGCCGACCGGGTCCGCTCCTATCTTGAAGACCCTTCCATTGGGGTTGAAAAGGTCGAACGGATTCTGGACGCCGCGCATGGCCTCTCGTTGCAGTGCCGGCGGAATCTTGCGATCAAAAAGCTCACGCTCCAAGGGCAGCGAGAACGAATGCTAGAGGCCGCGCGTCCCGCGGCTGACCCATTTGCAGACCTGCACCAGCAGGAAGATATCGAAGCCCCGAACCTCAACAAACTGCCAGCTTCTCCAGAAGAGGACATCTTGCTGTTCATCCGTGACTATAACCCTCACCTGAGTGACTGGGAGCGGGATCTGCTGACCATCGTGCACGAGACCTCACAATACTTCATCCCCCAGATGGAGACGAAGATCATGAACGAGGGCTGGGCCAGCTACTGGCACCGCGAAATCATGAACAGCCTCGATCTGCCCCAAGACCTGTATCTTGAATTTCTCGTCCGCCATAATCAGGTTGTGCGCCCCTTCCCCAAGGGCCTGAACCCGTATTACCTGGGTCTCAAAGTGTGGGATGATATGAAACGTCGCCACGACGATCCGACCCCGGAGGAGATTGAGAAATATGGCCGGCCAACCAAAACCGGAACCCAAGCGCTTTTTGAAGCCCGTGAAGTGGACCGGGACGCCTCTTTCCTGCGCCGTTTTCTGACCGAAGAACTCATGCGTGAGATGGACATGTTCGAATATGAGCCGCGCGGCGAGGATCTCGTGATCTCCAAGGTTTCAGATAAAGAAGACTGGCGCGACATCAAAGAAACCCTGATCAAGAGCGTGGGTATGGGCGGGGTGCCGGTCATTAAAGTTGAAGACGCGGACTACAATCAGAACCGCAGCCTGTATGTCAAGCATTACCACGAGGGCCGCGACCTCCAGCTCGAATATGCGGAGAAAGCGATTTCCTACCTGCATCGCCTGTGGGGCCACGAGGTCGTATTGGAGACGGTGGTCAATGGCAAACGGGCGCTCCTGTCGTACAGCGACGACGGATTTTCCGCCAAACCGCTCAAATAGCGCTCGGTCCTGCCCCGCTCACATTTTGGGAAGATATTGGAGACGGGGCGGCATGGCCCTAGTCAGGCGTCCCGGTGCGCGGTCTCCAGCAGGACCACGGCCTCAGCCCGCATGCCTTCTGCACGCCCGATAAAGCCCAGACCCTCGCCCGTGGTCGCTTTGATATTCATCGCCGAGGGCTCAACCTCCAGAACTTCCGCCAGGTTTTGACGCATGGCTTCTTTATAGGCAGCGAGCTTGGGCTGTTGTGCCAGGATGGTCACATCCGCATTGCCCACGCGGTAGCCCCGGGTTTTGACTTTCTCCATAACAACACCCAGCAGGGCAAGGCTTGACGCGCCACGATAGCGCGGGTCGGAATCCGGGAAATGCTGGCCGATGTCCCCCTCGCCCAAGGCGCCCAAGAACGCGTTGCTCAGGGCATGACAGACGATATCGGCGTCGGAGTGACCCAGAAGTCCCTTCTCCCACGGGACCTCCACGCCGCCGAGAATCAGCTTACGGCCCGGCACGAGCCGGTGAATGTCTACGCCCTGACCAATACGAAAAGACATACCGGTCCCGAACCTACAGATTGGTCGCCATCAGCGCCACCAGATGGGTATTGAAACGCACCGGGTCAGGGAGTTCCGAACCCTCGGCCAGCAGGCCATAGCCAAACAGCAATTCGGCGTAGGTCTTCAGGCGTGGGTCGTCGGTGTCCTGTTGAAAACACGCCTGGAGTTTCTCCAAGAGGGGATGGGTCGGATTCAGCTCCATGATCCGCTTTTGCTTGGGCAGGTCCTGCTGAGCTTGGCGTAACAGCCGCTCCATTTGGGGGCTGGGGTCGTTCTCCTCACTCACCAGACAGGCTGGAGAGGCCGTCAGCCGATTGGACAAGCGGACTTCTTTAATATGTTCGTCCAGCGTTTTCTGGAGCGTTTGGAGTAAATCCGTATAACTCTCGGACTTCTGCTTGAGCGCCTGTTCCGCGGCCTGCCGTTCGCTCTCGCTACCGATGTGGACTGTGCCTTTTCCAATGGACTTGAGCTTTTTCCCCTCGAACTCGGTCAGGGACTGCACGACGAGCTCATCCACCGGGTCAATCAAATACAGGACTTCGTGTCCTTTTTCCTGAAAGGCTTCCACATGCGGAGAATGCTCAACGGCGTTACGCGACTCTCCGGTTAAATAAAAGATCTCCGGCTGAGCGAGGGGCATGCGTTCGACGTAGTCTTTCAAGCTGACGAGCTTTTCCGGGTCTTTGGAGGACGGGAAGAGCAGCAGCGAGGCGATACGGTCTTTATTCTCAAAGTCCGTACTCAGTCCCTCCTTGAGCACCCGCCCGAATTGTTCCCAAAACGTGAGATAGGTCTCCGCGTCCTGTTGAGCAAGGCTGCTCAACGCATCCAGCACTTTCTTGGTCAGCCAATTGCGAATTTGGGTAATATGCCGGTCCTGCTGGAGCCGTTGGCGTGAAACATTCAGCGGCAGGTCAGCGGAATCAACCACGCCTTTCAGAAAACGGAGATAGCGTGGAATGAGGTCTTCGCACTGCTCCATAATCATGACCCGTTGGGCGTAGAGTTGGAGCCCGAACGGCGAGGCATGAAACGCGAGATCAAAAGGGGCTTGTGCGGGTAAAAAGACCAGGGCCTGAAACTCAAAGCGTCCCTCGGCCCGAAAATTGAGCGTCTTGAGCGGAGGATTCCAGTCGTGGGCAATATGCTTGTAGAACTCGGTATATTCGTCCTGCGTGACCTCGGACGGTGGCCGCGTCCAGATGGGTTTCATGGAGTTGAGGGTTTTATCCTCCACCACAATAGTCGGTTGCGCGCCTTCCTTGGGCTTGCCCTCATCGTCCCGTTCGATTTCTTCGCGCTCCTGTTTGTTCTTAATCGGATAGGTCACAAAATCGGAGTGCCGTTTCACAATACTGCTCAGCACCCAAGAGTCCGTGAAATCCTCAATCCCGTTTTCCGGGTCGGCCGGCTTGAGCTGGAGGGTGATCGAGGTTCCGCTCTGGGAACGCTCGGCTGCGCGTAGCGCATACTCGCCGTCTCCCGTGGATTCCCACTCCGTAGCGGTGTCCTCGCCGGCGCGGCGGGTGATCAGAGTGACCTTATCCGCCACCATAAACGCCGAGTAAAAGCCTACGCCAAAACGGCCAATCAACTCTGATAGGGCTTCCGGCGACTGCCCGTCCTGCCGCACTTGTTCGAGCAGAGCGCGTGTACCGGATTTGGCAATCGTCCCGATATTGCTCACCACCTCGTCCCGGCTCATGCCAATACCATTGTCGGTAATGGTGAGGGTGCGGTTCTGCCTGTCCACTTCCAGACGAATTTCGAGCGCGGCCGCGTCTGGCAACATCTCCGGTTTCGTCAGCGACTCAAAGCGCAGTTTGTCCAAGGCATCCGAGGCGTTCGAGATCAGTTCGCGCAGAAAAATATCCTTATTGGTATAGAGCGAATGAATAACGAGATGCAGCAGTTGTTTGGTTTCCGCTTGAAAGGCAAAAGTCTCAGCGGTTTGATTCGATTGCTCACCCATTGTTTTTTTCTCCTCTTCCAGCGCGAAATTAGGCAGAATCCGCCCTCCGGCGCCTATAGCGTTCCATTCTCTTCAATAATCATTCTTTTTCGGAACGCAAATTCAGGAGAAGACGGACCGCCCGCGGGACCTGCGACCCAATGCCGATGAGGCCCTCAGCCCACCCGTCGCGTCCTTCCCGGCCCTTCGACTGCGCTGGCGCTACGCTCAGGGTGAACAGAGAGACCGTTCGTGCTGAGCGGAGCCCTGGAAGGGCGAAGTCGAAGCACCCTCGGCGCGCCCTGCGCCTCCTATTCCCTCCCCCCTCTGAGGGGGAGGGTCAGGGTGGGGGGGCGCTGAGCCGGCAGCGGGGGAGGGAGATGTGAAACTGACCCCCCCCGCTGAACCACAAGTCTTGCCTGAGTTGTCTGACTATGTTGTATTACTCCGCATCCACACAGGAGCAACAGATGCAGAACATAAGCACCGGAGCGGAAAAGCCATGTCACACCCAAGTCGTCTCACTTTACCCCCCCCCCCCCCCGAAAAACCTCAATAAAAATCGCCAGTTAGCGCCTTCCCGGAAAAGCCCCGCGCCAGCCCGGCGGTTCCTGCGCTCAGTAGTGAGCAGCCTGCTGCTGGGGGGCCTCGTCCTGGGCTGGCCCGGGACTGGCGGCGCGCAAACCCAGACCTGTACCCGAGGCGACCCACCCGCAACCGTGACCGGCGATCTGGCCACCGATTGCAACACCCTGCTGAATCTCAAGGCGGCGCTGCGCGGAACCTTGGCTATGGGCGCTACCGATCCCCTGAACTGGGTTAACACGCTCGATATGGACTCGTGGACGGGCGTCACCGTGTCGGGGACCCCGCCACGGGTGACCAGTCTGGACCTCCCAAACAAGAGCCTGACTGGCACCCTGCCGGCCGCTCTGAACAGTCTGACCGGGTTGCAGTCTCTTGCTCTGTTCAACAACCGGTTGACCGGCACAATCCCGGCCTTGAGCGCCCTGACCGCGTTGCAGACTCTTCATCTGAGCAACAACCAGTTGACCGGCACAATCCCGGCCTTGAGCGCCCTGACCGCGTTGCAGACTCTTCATCTGAGCGACAACCAGTTGACCGGCACAATCCCGGCCTTGAGCGCCCTGACCGCGTTGCAGACTCTTCATCTGAGCAGCAACCAGTTGACCGGCCGCATCCCGGTTTTGAGTGCTCTGACCGCGTTGCGGAATCTTCATCTGCACAGCAACCGGTTGACCGGCGAAATCCGGGACTTGAGCGCCCTGACCGCGTTGCAGCAGCTATATCTGAACGACAACCAGTTGAGCGAGGAAATCCCGGACTTGAGCAACCTGCCCGCGTTGCGGATTCTGTATCTGCAGAACAACCAGTTGACCGGCCCCATCCCGGACTTGAGCGACCTGACCGCGTTGAAGTGGCTGTGGCTGCAGAACAACCAGTTGACCGGCAGAGTCCCGGACTTGAGCGGCCTGACCGCGTTGACGCTTGTTTATCTGAACAACAACCAGTTGAGCGAGGAAATCCCGGACTTGAGCAACCTGCCCGCGTTGCGGAATCTTCTTCTGCACAAGAACCAGTTGAGCGGTCCCATCCCGGACTTGAGCAACCTGCCCGCGTTGGAGCAGCTTGATCTGAGCGAAAACGAGTTGAGCGGTCCCATCCCGGACTTGAGCGGCCTGCGCGCGTTGCGGGTTCTTGATCTGTACGACAACCAGTTGACCAGCATCCCGGCCTTGCGCGACCTGCCCGCGTTGGAGTGGCTGCGGCTGCAAGACAACCAGTTGAGCGGCCCCATCCCGGACTTGAGCGGCCTGCCCGCGTTGACGCAGCTATATCTGCACGAAAACCAGTTGAGCGGCCCCATCCCGCCCACCCTGAACGCTCTGACCACGTTGGAGCAGCTTCGGCTCGGCACCAACCAGTTGAGCGGCCCCATCCCGGACTTGAGCGCCCTGACCGCGTTGGAATGGCTGCTTCTGCGCACCAACCAGTTGACTGGCCCCATCCCGGACTTGAGCGCCCTGACCGAGTTGACGATCCTGCATCTGTCCAACAACCAGTTGAGCGGCTCCATCCCGGCCTGGGTGAACACCAACCTGACCACGTTGCGACACCTTGTTCTGCACGGCAACCAGTTGACTGGCCCCATCCCGAACTTGAGCGGCCTGACCGACTTGACGGCTCTTACTCTCAGCAACAACGCCTTCACCGCCGGAGCGGTCCCGACCTGGGTGAACGACGACCTGACCAGTTTGCAGCAGCTTTGGCTCAACAACACCAACCGGACTGGCCCCTTCCCGGACTTGAGCGGCCTGACCGCGTTGAGGGTTCTTGATCTCAGCGACAACGCCTTCGACGCCGGAGTGGTCCCGACCTGGGTGAATGCCAACCTGACTAGTTTGACGGAGCTGCGGCTCAGCAACACCAACCGGAATGGGGCCTTCCCGACCTTGAGCGGCCGGACCGCGTTGACGTGGCTTGATCTCAGCGACAACGCCTTCGACGCCGGAGTGGTCCCGACCTGGGTGAATGCCAACCTGACCAGTTTGACGGATCTGCGGCTCAACAACACCAACCGGAATGGGGCCTTCCCGACCTTGAGCGGCCTGGAAGACTTGCAGATTCTTGACCTCAGCGACAACGCCTTCACCCTCGGAGCGATCCCGACCTGGGTGAACGACGACCTGACCAGTTTGACGCAGCTGCGGCTCGCCAGCACCAACCGGAATGGGGCCTTCCCGGACTTGAGCGACCTGGAAGACTTGCAGGTTCTTGATCTCAGCAATAACGCCTTCACCGCCGGAGTGGTCCCGACCTGGGTGGAAAACCGGACCACGTTGACGCACCTGTATCTCAACAACACCAACCGGACCGGCACCTTCCCGGATTTGAGCGCCCTGCTCAACTTGGTAGTTCTGGACCTCGGCAACAACGCCTTCACCGCAGACGTTATCCCGGACTTGAGCGCCTTGGTCAACTTGACGGAGTTGTATCTCGACAGCACCAACCGGAATGGGACCATCCCGTCGACTTTGGGCGGTCTGAGCAACTTGCGGATTCTGGACCTGAGCAACAACTTGTTGACCGGCCCCATTCCCTCGACCCTGCGCAGCCCGCCCTTGCAGGCCCTCTACCTGCACCACAACCAACTCACCGGCAATCTGCCGTCCGGGCTGCGCAACCGGCCCTCCCTGGTCCTGCGGCTCGGGAACAACCCGAGCACTTTCGGCCGGGTCAAGGAAATCACCATCACCACCACTGATGATACCCTGGCCGCCGCCTTTGCGACCTTTGATCCGAGCAGCGACCAGTGTGGGAGCGTCGTAGAAGATGCCGGCGGCGTCCCGGCCAGCCTTCCGACCCAGCCCACCCTGCGCGAAGCCCTGATCTACGCCAACTCTACAACAGAGGACGAGGCCATTACCTTTGCCCGCCGTCTGCGCGGCCAGACCATCACCTTGGCCGACGGTACCGACACCGGTACCGACCCCGACCCCTTACCGTGGCTGTGTGATGCCAGCACCGCCCTGGACGGCGACGTGAATGGAGACGGGACGCCCGACATCACCCTGGACGGGACCGGGACGCCCATGACCACGAATGGGCTGCTCATCCTCGCCTCCAACACCACCGTCAACGGTTTCAGGCTCGAAAATTTTCCTAATGACGGCATCCTCGCCCTCGCCGTCACTTCTGGCCCTGTAACCCGCACCCAGATTACCAACAACGCCATCACCGGTGGAAAGTACGGCATTGTTCTTCAGGTTGGTGGCGAGAGCATCACCGGGGCCCTCTCACACACCACGATACGCGGCAACACCGTTACCGGCACCACCACAGTAGGGATCGCGGTCGCGACCTTTGGGCCCGGGTCCACCCTCACCGCCACGACCATTGAGCAGAACGAAGTCTACGCGAATGCCGTCCACGGCATCTCCGCCTGGTCCGGGTCGGTCAACACCGCACTGGTGAGCAGCATCACCGGGCTGACCATCCGGGACAACCACGTCCATGACCACACCGCGGGTATCGGCATTGCCGTCACCGGCGGATTCTGCGGCGGGCGCTACAACCGGGTGCAGGCCACCCTCGCCGACAACACCCTGTCCAGGAATGGCCAGGCCAATACCTTCCCGGACATCGCCGTGACCGGCGGGTCCAACGCCGGGACCACCTGCCCCACGCCGATGGCCACCACCACGGAGAACCGCCTGGACGTCACCCTGACCAACAACCTGTCCGAAGACACGCCGGACATCGGTCTGGCCGTCACCGGCGGCACGACCAATGCGGACCGCAACACCGTGACGGCCACGCTCACCGGGAACACCGTCTGGCGGAGCGGTGTCGCTGGCCTGGCCCTCACCGGCGGCACGCGCAGCGCGGACGCCAATACCGTGACGGCCACCCTGACCAACAATCTCGTGGCCCGGCATCCCATGCTCACCAGCGGGAGCGCCGGGCACGGGCTGGCGTTGCTCGCGGCCGCGGCTGTCCCCACGAATTCCACCTCCAGCGCTAACACGCTGACCGTCTCCGGGCAGGGAAACCTCATCGCCCTCACGCGCAACACCGGGGACACCAGCCACTACGACATTTTCCGGCAACAGAACAACAACGCCACTCGAACCGGCAACACCCTGACCGACCGCCTGACCGGCACCATCTTCGCCAACCAGAATCGGCTTACCAGCGCCGTCCCCACCATTACCGACCCCGACATGAAGGACCTGTTCGACAACGACATGGGCCGCCCGCTCGACGCCCCCGGCACCTTCGTGACCCTGCCCCCCGCCCCTGCCAACCCCGCCGACGCCGAAGTCGATGCCTTCACCATGACGCCGGTCCCTGCCAGTCTGGTTCCCAGCGCGGGGCCCCCGTTAAACACGGAGTTCTCCACCGGCAAGCACGTCTTCGACATCACCGTGTCGCTGATGGGGGCGGACGTCACCACCCGGCTGACCACGCCCGTCCGGGTGTGTTTACCCCGCCCCTTGGATGTTCCGGCCAGCCAGGCCCATGTGTTGCGCTACAACGCGGCCACCGCCACCTGGGAGCGGCTGACCGCGGGCCGCACCGTCTCCAGCAGCCAGGTCTGCGTCAACGTCTTCCAGTTCTCGTACTTCACCGTCGGGAAGGAGCTCCGGTCCGGTGATGTCGGCGGTGGTGGCGGCGGTGGTGGGGGCGGCGGCGGCGGCACTCCCACCGACACCCACGGCAACACGCCGGCAACGGCCACCGCGCTGACACCCGGCACCATCGCCAGGGGCCGTCTGGTGTCCAGCAGCGACGTCGACTACTTCCGCTTCACCCTGCCTCTGCCCGGCGTCCTGCGTATCGAGACGACCGGCTTCACCAACACCGTCGGGACGCTGTGGCACGCGGACGAAGAAGAAGCGGTGGCGACCGACGACGACAGCGGGGTGCGGCGCAACTTCCGCCTCGCCCAAGCTGTCATCACAGGCACGTACACGCTCGCCGTCAGCGGCAAGAGTGGAGCCACGGGGGCCTACCGCCTGACGGTACATTACAGCCCCGGCTTCTTGGGGAACCCCGGCGATACCACCTTCCAGAGTGGCATCGGCGTCCTGTCCGGCTGGGTGTGTAATGCCGAGCGCGTGGTCATTGAGTTTGACCGGCCCAACGGTGATGTATGGCGTGAGCCGGCGGCCTATGGCACGAGCCGACCCGACACGGCCTCCGTGTGTGCAGACTCGAACAGTGGCTTCGGGTTGTTATGGAACTGGAACAAGCTGGGGGATGGGCCGCAGACCGTCCGGGCGGTGGTGGATGATATCGTGTTAGCCGAACATACCATTACCGTAACCAGGTTAGGGTCAGGCAAAGACTTCGAATTCCCGCGCGGTCTCAGCGGGACCTACGAGGTGACTGACTTTCCTGAGGAAGGGGAGACGACCATGCTCCAGTGGCAGGAAGCGCAACAGAACTTCGCCATCGTGTCCGGGGCGGGCGGGGGCGGCGGTGATGCCGGCGACGCCCTCACGGCCTACTTGGGCAATCCGCAGCCCGGCTCCTTCCAGAGTGGGATCAGTGTCCTCTCAGGCTGGGTGTGTGATGCGGAGACCGTTGAGTTGAGGTTTGAGAACGGGGTGACGGGCGCGACCTTCACGGAGCCGGCTAGCTATGGCACGAGCCGGACTGACACAGCAGACAAGTGTGGGGACACGGACAACGGCTTCGGGTTGCTGTGGAACTGGAACCGGCTGGGGGCGGGGCAACATACGGTGCGGGCCTTCGCCGATGGGGAAGAGTTTGCCCACAGCATCTTCACGGTGACGACATTAGGGGAGGAGTTTGCGCGGGGGTTGGAGGGCGAGGCGGATTTGGCTGATTTCCCGACTGCGGGCCAGACGGTGACGGTGGAGTGGCAACAGAGCCTCCAGAACTTTGTCATTACGGACCGGCAGTAGGGGGAAGGCCCCCTCACCCGGCCCTTCGACAAGCTCAGGGCCACCCTCTCCCTCCAGGGGAGAGGGAAAGACAGGGGAAAGACAAGGGAAGGACAAGAGGCCCGCTCCCGCTGGGAGCGGGTGGGGGAGGGCCGAACCGTCTGGGGGCCGCGCCCTGGAATCTGCATCGCACGTCCTCCAGGGGGAGGGCATATCTGCTCCCTCTCCCCTGGAGCCCTGTCCTGAGCCGGTCGAAGGGGAGAGGGCTGGGGTGAGGGGGAATTTCAAGCCGAGACACTACCCCACGGCCCGCCATATTGACAACGCTTCAACAGAAGCGGTAGTGGTAGCAAGATGATGGCGGACCAGCTCGCTCCTTTCCTATTTTCCTTCGCTTTCTATTTTGCCCCCTAGGGGGCACATCTTTTTTGTTCTTATCGCGTCCATTTGTGTCTTTCTATTCTCTTGCTGGAGCAAGCAACCGCTGAGGTACAACTATGCTGATTAAAATGACGAAGCGGGCAACCCAAGACGAGGTTGCCGCTGTTGAAAACAAGCTGCATGGCTGGGGCTATAAAACCGGCAAAATGGTTGGCGAGGAGATTACCCTGATCGGGGTGTATGGGGATATTACTCGTCTGCCGACGGGTGAAGTCCAGGAAATGGGAGGGGTGGAGAGCTTGATTCCTATTTCGCGGGCGTATAAACGCGCGGCGCAAAAAGGCGCGCCCGGCAACCTGATTCATCAGCGCGTCCGGGTCGGTGAAGTCGAGGTTGGGGGCGACGACATTACGGTTATTGCCGGCCCGTGTTCGGTTGAGAGTGAAGCCCAGATTATGGAAGCCGCCCGGATTGTCAAAGAAGCTGGGGGGAAAGTGCTGCGTGGCGGGGTGGTCAAATACCGCTCCAGCCCGTATAGCGGCTGGGAGGGGATCGGGTCGCGCTCTGACGACGCCCTGCGCAACGGACTCAATTTGATTGTCAAAGCCGGCCGGGCATTCGAGTTGCCGACTGTTGTTGAAATCCTCGATCCGGGCGACGTGTCCCTGTATGAAGACTTGGGAGTGGACTGTTTCCAAATTGGGGAACCCAACGCCAAAAATCAGGCCTTGCTGAACCGCTTGCGCGACACGCCGCTGCCCATCATCCATAAACGCGGCAACTCGCTGGACATGGAAGCCTATTTACTGTGGGTCGAGCGGGTGATGGCCCTGGGCAAGGAAAATGTCATCCTGTGTGAGCGTGGAATCATGAGCGCCAACAAGTATACGCGCAATACCTTAGACCTCGGCGGGGTGGCAGCCTTCCACTATCAATTGTCCTGTCTGCCGATCGCCATAGACGCCTCGCACGGAACCGGGCTGCGCGATTTGGTGCATCCCATGACACTGGCCGGTATCATGGCCGGAGCCTCTATCGTTTTGGTTGAATGCCATCCTAATCCGCTCATTGCCAAATCGGACGGCTTCCAGGGGCTGTTCCCAGAACAACTGAAACATCTCGTCACTGCCTGCGAACAAGTCTGGGAAACACGCCAACGCCTCGCCCCGCTCTACGTGCCAAGTGCCGTACTCGAACGGGACTACGAGACGCGGGTCATCGAGGACAAACGCCGCTTCTTTGGCGCACGATAACGGATGACCATGCACAAACCGCCCCGGCTCAAGACAGGCGATCGGATTGGCATTGTCTCTCCCGCGGCTGCCGTCCAGGCGGAAAAGCTGGAGCGCGGTTGTCTTGCGCTTCAGCAGTACGGATTTTCAGTCCAGGTTGGAGCCCAAGCGCTCCAACGTGACCGATTCTTCGCGGGGACGGACCAGACCCGGGCTGAGGAGTTGACCGCCATGCTCACTGACCCGAGTGTTCAGGCTGTCTTTTGTAGCCGGGCCGGTTATGGCTCCGGGCGTCTCCTGCCTCTGCTCGATTTTACGCCCTTCTCGCGGCAGCCGAAAATTTTCGTCGGCTATAGCGATGTCACCCTGCTGCTGAATGCGTTTGTCCAAAGGGCCGGTTTGGTCTGTTTTCACGGCCCCCTTGTCGCCGGAGAATTCGCCGAAGGTTTATCTGCCCGCTCCCGCTCGCATCTGTTCAATCTTCTGGCTCACGGTACAGGAGAGGAATCTCTGCCCTTCTCGACGACCCTGCGGACAGGTGTTGCTGAGGGGCCGTTAGTGGGCGGATGTTTATCTGTTCTTGTCGCAACACTGGGGACGCCCTTTGTTTTTGACCCGCGAGGCGCTATTCTATTCCTTGAAGACATTGGTGAAAAGCCGTATCGTATTGATAGAATGTTAGTTCAGCTCAAGCAGGGTGGTGTGTTGAAGCATCTCGCAGGGGTTGTGTTTGGGGATATGCAAGGGTGTTGGGGAACGGAAGATGATCCGACCCTGCTCTTGTCTGTTATTGCTGACGTATTTGCAGATTACTCCTATCCAGTTGGGTTTGGTCTGCCGGCCGGGCACGGCGGAGAGAACTTCGCCCTACCGTTGGGGACCCGTGTTCGTCTCGATGCCAGGCAGCAACAGCTCGTATTCCTTGAGTCTGCAGTAACATAAGCGGAGGGAGGGAAGATGGACTTCTCGGCGGTGGATGTGGTGTTGGAAGAGGCGGTGCGAGATGGGACGTTTCCTGGAGCTGTTGTCTTAGTCAATCGGGCCGGAGAGGTCGTCTATCGCAAGGCGCATGGATATCGGAGCATAGAGCCTGATCGCACGCCACTCAGCGAAGAGATGGTTTTTGATCTGGCTTCCCTTACCAAGCCGCTGGCAACCACAGTGGCCCTGATGCGCTTTGTGGCAGAAAAAAAGGTCCGACTCGATGATCGGATCAGTCGCTTCTTCCCGAATTTTGGGACGTGCGGTAAAACAGCGACGACGATACGGCAACTGCTCTCTCATTCATCCGGGCTGCCAGCCTGGCAGCCGTACTATGAAGAGCTCAGAACGCAAAAACAGAAGATCACCCGGCCTGCGACGCTGGGCACACAAAGTGCGCGGGATTTTATCTATGCCCAAATCCAGCGCGAAAAGGCTGCCTATGAACCGGGCGCGCGCGCGCTGTACAGCGATCTCGGCTTTATGCTGCTCGGCGCATTGATTGAGGATATGAGTGGCGCGAGTCTTGACCAGTATTGCTGGAACAAAATTTATCGCCCACTCGGTCTGCAGGAGATTGGGTTTGTCAATCTTGAGACGCTGCGCCAGAAAAAATATGAGCCAGTCACCGAGATGATCGCTCCGACCGAACGCTGTCCATGGCGCAAACGTATCTTGTGTGGTGAGGTCCACGACGGCAACGCCTATGCCATGGGCGGAGTCGCTGGCCATGCCGGTCTCTTTGCGCCCGTTGATGAGGTCGACCGGTTAGTCAGCACGTTGGTCGCATGTCATGCTGGCGCCCATCCCTTTCTACCCGCGGATGTCGTGCGCGACTTTTGGACTGTGAACAGCGCAGTGCCGAACTCGACCTGGGCCTGTGGATGGGACACTCCCTCATCGCAGGGATCAAGCGCTGGCGAATTTTTCTCGCCCCGCTCCATTGGCCACTTGGGCTTTACTGGAACCTCGGTGTGGATTGATCTGGAACGGAACATCCACATCATTATGCTGAGTAACCGAGTCCATCCACGTCGGAAGAACGAAAAGATCGCCGCTTTTCGACCCATCCTGCATAATGCAGTTATGAAGACCCTGCTTGATGCCGAGCGTCAGGGGACGAGTGAGCGCGCGTCTGAGATAACAGGACAGCCGGCTACGCAAAGCGCAGCAGCCCCCGGAGACTCTGGCGCCCTCCCTCTAGCTTCGTGAATCGCAGGCTGAACACGGCTGCGTGAGCCGAGCCCTGTATGCCGCATGTCACTGAACCGGACCTGAGGGGAATCCGTCACATCCATTGCATCGCTATAGCCGGCGTTGGTATGGCAACGCTGGCTGCCATGCTGAAAGCGCGTGGCTATCGGGTGACCGGCTCGGACCGGGAAATCTACCCCCCGATGAGTGATTTTCTCGCGCAGGCGGACATCCCCGTCATCCAGGGCTATCACGGGGAGAACCTGCGTCCCGCGCCAGACCTCGTCGTGGTTGGGAATGCGGTCTCCCGCACGAACCCCGAAGTTGCGGTCTTACTGAACACGAATATTCCCTACATCTCTTTCCCGCAGGCGGTTGGCGCTTTCTTTCTTGCGGACAAGCGCCCGTTGGTTGTGGCTGGAACGCATGGCAAGACCACCTCAACGGCGCTATTAGCCTGGGTCCTGGCCCAGGCCGGCCGGGCACCAGGACTGCTGGTTGGTGGGATCAGCCGGAATTTCGGCCAAGGCTATTGTTTGGGCAGCGGGCGAGATTTTGTGATTGAGGGCGACGAATACGACTCGGCCTTTTTTGACAAGGGCCCGAAATTCCTGCACTACCGCCCGCAGGCGGTTCTCCTGAACGCCATTGAATTCGATCATGCTGACATTTATCAGGACCTCGACCAGATTAAATCCGCCTTTCGACGGCTGCTTGACATCCTCCCGTCTGGCGCTCCCATTGTCGCCTGTAACGATTTCCCGGAGGCGCTGCACGTTGCGCGGTCGGCAGGCAAACCGTTTGTGACGTTTGGTTTGAACGAACACGCCGACTGGCAGGCGCGCGACATACAGGACGACGGTCGCCAACTGGCTTTTACAATTACACGCGGCCAACATGCCTGGGGGCATTTCACCTGTCCGCTGATGGGACGGATGAATGTACGGAATGCCTTGGGGGTGAGTGCCCTGGCTTCGATGCTCGGGTTGTCCGCCCACGAGGTTGCGCCTGGTATGGCCAGCTTTCTCGGAGTCGAGCGTCGCCAGGAGCTGGTCGGAGAAGCCGAGGGGATTACTATTATTGACGACTTTGCGCATCATCCCACTGCCGTCACTGTGGCGCTCGAAGCCGTCCAACTGCGTTATCCCGGGCGTCGAGTCTGGGCCGTCTTTGAGCCGCGCTCCAATACGTGTCGGAGAAAGATTTTTCAAAAACCCCTGACCGAGGCGCTTGGGCGCGCCGACCGCATCCTGCTTGGCCCGGTGTTCACCAAACCGCAAGACCCGCTTGCCGCCGCTGACCTGTTCGCCCCGGCGGAACTTGTCGCCGACCTCCAGGCTCGTGGCAAATATGCCTATGCCGGTCTCAGTGTGCAGGACCTTTGTCTACGCCTCATCGCGGAGTGCCGGGCCGGTGATGTCGTGCTGGTGATGTCGAACGGCGCATTTGGGGGGCTGCCCCGTAAGTTCCTCGCGGCTTTGCAGGACGGTTAAGGCAAGAGGATGTCAGCGACCGTTGCTCCATTCCCGTACATCTGCACGTATGTTCGATAGTTGCGCAGGACCAGCTTTACATACCGGCGTGTCTCGCCGTAACTGATGTTCTCAACAAACTCGTCCGGTTCCAGCTCTCCAAAGCGAGCGAGCCATTTGTCGGCTGCCTTTTCACCGGCATTGTAGGCGCCTAAAGCCAAAATAAGGCTCCCCTGATAGCGCTCCAGGAGCCGGTATAGGTAGGTTGTCCCGAGATGGATATTGAGGGCCGGGTCGGTTAAGGCGCTCCCTCCGTTCAACGGCAGGTCGGTGAGTTGAGCTGCGGTGGCAGGCAGTAGCTGCATCAGTCCATAGGCATTTGCCGGTGAGACTGCCGCGGCATGAAACAGACTTTCCTGTCGAATGAGGGAAATAATGAGATAGGGGTCAAGGTCGTTCTTTTCGGCGTGTGTGAGGATGAGGTCCCAATAGGCTTGGGGGTAGAGATATGCCTGTCTGACTGCGCTATCCAGGTTCAGCCGCGGCAGCAACCGAAACACCGAGGCATAGTCATTGACGCGCTGATATTCGGATAAGAAAAATTTTGTCCAGGATGTTCCCTTTTGGGCGCGGTGGCGGACGAAGTCGAGCTCACGCCGCGCCATATCCAGGAGTCCAAGGGCTACGAGGGTGGTGTAGCGCTGATAGTGTGCGTCCTGGACCGCAGACAGGCGAGGGAGAGGGGAGGCCGGCGGGGTCTGGCGGGGGAGGGCCGATAGCGTTGTGCCCAGGCGCCTTTCCGCCCACAGCGCATAATAGCCATGCGGATAGCGACGCAGCAGCCGTCGATACACGGTGGCCGCTTCCTCGGATTGACCTGAACGCCCGGTTGCGCGCGCCTGCCAGTACAGGGCGCGTATGCCTTCGACGGTTCCGGGCGCGGCCTGAGCGAGTTTTTGAAAGACCTCCTGCGCGGTTCGATACTCCCCCTGGCTATAGGCCATCCAGCCTTGACGCCAGTGCGCTTCAAGGGCCAATGGGGTGCGAGAGAACTGCTGCCTGAGATATTGATAGGCCGAAGCGGCGTTGGCATGGTCCTGCCTGGATTGAAAGATACGCCCCAGGGCATTCCACGCCTCCGCAGCTAGGTCGTGGCGTGGATACTCTTTGGTCAGCCGTTTGAAGAGCACTAGGGCCGCATCATCCTCGTCTTGATTCCAGAAAAACCGCGCCCAGCGGTACAGGGCTTTAGGAGCAAATGGAGTGTTGGGATAGCGTCCGACAATCTCCTGCCACTGTGCGATGGCCGCCTCTTGTTGTCCCTGGCTTTTATAGAGCCCGGCGAGCAAGAGCAGACTGGCCGGGCGTAGGCTGCTGGTGGCGAAGCGCGTTTGAAACCGCTCAACGAGGTTCTGTGCCGTTTCAACATCTTCCTCTTTCACCAACAGCCGCGCCTCGTCGTAGTGCGCCTGGGCCGTCTGGAGTGGAAAATCCTCCGGGTACTGCTCGCGAAGCGCGATGACTCGGGCCTTGGCCGTTTTTCCGACTGTTGTTCGCGGTGCGCTTGCTCGCAGGGCTTGATAGCGTTGATAGGCGAGAGACCGATTTCCTTGTCGTTCGTCGGTTTGGGCAATGAGGAGCATACATTGATGCCGAACCGTGTCGGTCGCCAGTGGGGCTTGTTGCGCTTGCCGAGCATAGGCCCGAGCGCGTTCCCAGCGTTCTTCCGCAAAGGTGAGCCGGGCTAAGGCCAGGGCTGCGTTGCTCTGCCAGACTGTCGTTGGGTACTTGTCCAAAAGCCGCTCGAAAACAGCGCGCGCTTTCTCCGGGTGACCAGATTTGAGGTGGAGTTCCCCTAAAAAATACAAGCGGTAATCGGCCAGCAGGGGTTCGTGTTGCCGCTCATGTTCAAAAGCCGTGCGCGCAGTCCTCCAGTCTTTGTTTTGAAACGCGCGATAGCCGTGCAGAAAGACGGAGGAGGGCGATAGGTCCGCGGAAGGGGAGGCGTCTGCTGAAACTCCTGAATCATCTGGCGAATCAGGTTTCTGCTTCAAGCCTGGTGAGCCAACCGAGGCTTCGTCAGCATTGCCTTGAGACCAGACAAGGGCTGAGCCACTAATGAGGCACAGCAGAAAAAGGCAGAGAACGCGCATACGAGGCTGCATCAGGGGAAGAGAAGACCGGCGTTTTGGGTAGTGGAATGGATGCCGCAATTGAGTCTCCGGCCATTTCCTATTAAAGTCAGATTCTTACAGAAAAACTGATACCAGGTAAGGGAGGTTAGCCATGCAGGTCGGGGTACTCGCTTTTTTAACCGAACAGTCTGGAGAACCGGGGACTCTTGCTCACGAGGCCGAGCGTCTCGGGTTTGAGTCATTTTGGGTTGCCGAGCATTTAGTCATACCGACGCACTCTACGACCTATTATCCCCGCTCACCGGATGGAAAAATACCTGAATTCTATGCGCATCTGGTTGATCCGTTTGTGGCCTTGGCCGCGGCAGCGCAGGCGACACAGACGATTCGTCTGGGGACGGGTATCTGCCTCCTGCCGGAGCGTGACACGATCACGACTGCAAAGGCTGCGGCGAGTATTGATCTATACTCAAACGGGCGCCTCCTGCTCGGGGTCGGGGCCGGCTGGCTGCCTGAGGAAGCCGCAATCATGGGTGTGCAGTTTGCCAAACGCTGGCAACATCTGCGTGAATCGGTTGAAGCCCTCCGAGAGCTGTGGACCAAAGAGGAAGCCAGCTATGACGGCGAGTTTGTCCGTTTCCCGTCAGTCAAACTCTTTCCCAAGCCGGTCCAAAAGCCAACCCCGCCGATCTTTCTTGGCGCGCATGACCGGCGCTACGCGCTCAAGCGGGTGGCCCGCTATGCCGATGGCTGGTGCCCTGGGGGGCTCACGCCCGAGCAGGCCAAGGAAGATATTCCTGTCATCAAACAACTGGCCCTGGAGGCCGGTCGTGACCCCGAAGCCCTTGAATTCTCCGTCCTCCTGCTCTCTTCGCCCGAAGGCGGCCTGGATGGCGATACGCTCAAACACTACCAGGAAGCCGGCGTCACTCGGGTGATACTGGCCGCGGCCCAGGCCGCTTTCCGTAATGGCGTTGAAGCCGTTAAGCAACTCGCGCCTATTGTTGAGTTGGCCCAACACGTATAAGCGTCCAGAATTTCCAAAGGACCAGAAGGAGGAGCCGAGTATGACGAGAGGAACCGCTTTGACGGGCGTGTGTCTGGTAGCCTGCCTCGGGCTGCCCAGCGTGGTCTTGGCTCAGTACGACCCTTTTGACTTTGACACCCACGATCCAGGAGAAAGCTATCGACGGAGTATGGATGAGTACTACGAGCGCCGAGACCGCTAGAACAAAATCCTTGAAGATACTATGCGGCCCTTCCAGCGCGACCCGCTCGTGGAGTGGCTAGAACGCGACACCGAGGACCGTATCCACGCACGGGAAGCCTGCATGGCCATCGACCGCAATCCTGCCGCTCAGCAGCGTTGCCTTGACGGGCTACGCGAAAAGAGCGAAAGAATCAGTGGACGAAACCTTAAACGAGGAAATCTCACTTGCCTTTGATCCAAAGGCATCGTTCGCCCATTCTTTCGGTAAAGAGAACTGAGTGTCCGCATGAGACAAGATGGATGGATTAGAGAAAAATGGCCCCACGAGGCTGAGGATTTCACTCCCTGGCTGAAGGACAACATTGAGTCTGTATCAAAAGCAACAGGGCTCGAACTGTCCTCATTAGGACGAGAGGTCCGTGCAGCAGGCGGCCGGGCAGATATTGTCGCGTGGGAAGCGAAAAGCAAAACGAAAGTAGTAATCGAGAATCAACTCGAACCGGCGAACACCAGACATTGGCACCAGTTGGTTGCGTATGGAGAGAGTTTGGAGGCGAGGATTAGAATTTGGGTTGCGTCAGCTTTCGATAGAAAATTTCGAAGGTTAGTCTCTGAAACGAACAGAAAAGAAGCGGCCAAGACAGAAGGAGCGGTATACTATTTGTTGAAGATCGATCGAAAAAATGAAGACAACGATCAGGTTTTCCTCTTGCTGGAGTTAGGGCCGACACCAGCGCAACTAGAAAGAGTTTTATATACCGAAGACGAGAGAGTGAAAAACACCAAATTGATCGAAGAATTTTGGAATCAGTGGGGACGGGGAGAAGAAAGGTATAAAAGTATAACTCATTTCAAAATAGAGTACGTAAACGCTGTGATAGCCAGAAAAGTTAGTATGAATGAAGCGGAAATAGATGTTTCCGCCCGGGTGTTTCGTGGAAGACGTCAGAGAAATGATAGAGGAGCCGTTGATATTTATTCGGAGAAATTAAGTACGGATTTTCCACAAGTAAATAGAAAACAAGAGTGGCAATATAATGAGACGGGTAGGAATATTCTCAAGATTAAGAAGCCGATCGATCTTGGTGAAATTGACAGTTGGGAGGAGATTCGATCATGGTTCTCGACTACGGAAGCCAAAATCCGGTCTAAAGCAACGGATCGAAAATGGGTAAATTGGGAAGAGAAGCAGCAGCTAAAAGCCGAAATGGAAAGGAAGAGGCGTGAGGAAGAAGAACGCTGGCAGGAGGAACAGCAAAGATATCAAGAGGAGCAGAAACGTCTAAAGGAAGAAGAGGAGAAGGAACGGCTGAAAGTGAAACGACGATGGCATCTGTACCCTCTTGTGAAGAAGAGCATACTTGACCAACGACGTGAGAAAAAAGACCTTGCAAATAAAAGGCATAAAAGAGGTCTCCTCTGGACGACGTGGAGGAACGAAAATAAAGCTAACGAATAAGTAGAGGTCAAAATCGGTCCGAGGGGCTTTGGACTAAACGAGAAGGGTGGCGAAAGACATATTCTCAGGGCGAGAAGCTACTTTAAGTTAGCAGAAGAGGAGTTTGACGACCATGTCCAGTATGAAGGGGCGAAAAAGACCTACCCGAAAAGCGCCGGTGATTGAGTCGTTAGTTGTAGGAATGTTGGAAAGTTCTGATCACATCGACAGCCTCGCCGCGGAAAGACAAAAAATTGAAGCTGCAAAATCTAGTCGGCGGGAATGGCAACAAGACCAGTATGGAGAGATGCGTGAATTCACAGTCATTTCAGGCGGATACTCTATTGGTATGATTCAGTCCGCCCAAGTGCTTGCCGGCCTGGCCGCAGAATTAGCGCTTAAGTACGTATACGAAATTGAACGTCCCGATGCCGTCGCTCCACAGACACACAAACTGTACGATGATCTGTATAGTGAATTGCCTGTCAAGAGGAGAAACGAAATAGAAGCTGACTATGCGGTACGAATCCAGCAGCATAAACGTCTACCTGATGAGGGCTGGAAAACAGCGGAGCAAGCATTCCAATCAGCGAATAACTATTTCCTCGATTGGAGATACATGGCGGAGGGTAACGTCATACCTTACGCACAGCCTGTTTTTTTGAAGGAAGCAATTCGGAGCGTATTGAAGACATTGGGTATCAATATATAAGGTGATCCGAAGCCAGTAAGTAAGTCTGAATGAACGGTATCCTGGATGACGCCTCGATGAACTATCCAAAAAGCTCCTGCCTCCAAGTCTTCCGGGCCCAACACGTATAAGCGTCAGCCCGTATGTGAGAGGAAAAGTGGTCATGAAAATAATGCGCTACCTAGTCTGGACGGTCAGCCTGAGCTTCCTCGGCCTCGTGAGCTGCGGCTCTGTGAAATCAACAGTGTCATCCATGTCAGCCATCATTCCGGGTGTAGAGCCGAAAAAAGAAGAGCGGATCAAGGCGGGTGAGAAGCTGAATCTGAAGGTTCCGCCGCAAGTGGCGCTCATGCTGTTTCAGGACGTGGCAACGGAAAACGGCTGGGAAGTCAGCAACAGAGGCGACCAAAGGAATATCAATGGTGAGGTGACTGGGAAGTTTTTCCGCGTTGAGACGGTTCAGTTTGTCGGTGGGCGCAGGATCATGTCCGGCGTGTTCTTCAAAGAAAAAGATGACGATGAGGCGTCCCATGTAACTATGGGCAAGCCCGGACCCGAAGCGGCCTATGGCATTCCGACCGCCCTGGTCAGACCCATGCTGGCGGCTGTTGCCGAATGGACGGGAGAGGTCGACGAGACATTCGAGACCGTAGAAGTCGAAACGGAGCCAAGTCCTTTAGAAGAAGCCTTGGGCGAAAATTTTGGAGAAGAGAGCGAAGCAGAGCTGGAAGAGCAGAACGAATTTGAGGAAACGGAATTCAGCGCTTTAGAGGAAGCTCTGGGCTCCGATTCTGTGGCAGACGACGCCCTGGAAGATATCGAGCTGAGTCCTGAAGAAGAGGAGCTATTAGAGGGAATAGAACTCGGTCCTGTTGAGTAAGGTTTGTTGCTAGTCCAGGCGGGAGCGGAAAATACGCTGCCGGCGGGTCCCCGCGGCAAGCGCCCGAAACAACAGACCGCGAAAAACCATGACCACGTAGAGGAAAAAAGAACTGCCTGCGGCCCAGATGATTTCCGCCGACGAATTCCAAAACCCGATGCCAAAGGGCAGCAGCATAGATCGACCAAGCTGCATCGGCATAGCCAGAATATCGAGCGGAAAGAAGAGCGACGAGGCCAGGGCAATTGGCGGGAAACCACCGCTAATCGACACCACCACAACCAGCCCAACCAGGGGCGCAAACCACTCCACGCCACTTTCACGCAGAAACTCAAAGCTCTCCTGTATCATGGCCCATCCGTCAGTCCGGCCTTGGTAGATGACCTCCGTGACCGGGCTGAGCAGGATCGGAAGAACGAGATGGACGAGCACATACAGGGCCTGAGAGCCAGCCCCGCCGGGCATTATAGAGAACAGCAGGCGGATCAGCATCAGGAAGAATACAATGCTGATAACCGAGCCAAAGTGGGGCCGCCAACTATCGAGTAATTCTTGGGGCTGCACGCGCTGGCCGTGCACAATGCCGTCAATAAAGTACAAGTACGAGCTGGTGCACAGGGCCATGACCAGCCCAACCAGGAGCCCCCCGGCAAAACCCATCCGCCCAAAAAAAGTCGCCGCAAGAAAGATGAGCGGCGTGTACACCAAGGGCAGGAGGGCGACCCACCAGCCTCTTCCGAGTTTCTCGACCGTCTCTTTTGCTGCGCGTCTATAGATGGTGAGCGTTGCCGCCATCAGGGCATTCCAATCCATGACTCCTCCTCACTCCCCCAGCCCAGACAAAGCGGTCTATTGGTCGGGCGCGCGCTCTTGATTCAGCCATACGCAGGGCTCCGGTAATCAGAGTAGTAGCACGGCCAACTCATGCGGGGAAATGGCGTCCTTTGCGGCCTCTACGCTTCTACGCGGACCCGTTTTGGTCCAAAGGCAAGCAGCGCGGCGGGAATAGTGCGCAGCAGCGGAATCCGCGCGACCAGCCGCATGGACAGGGGGAGCCGAAACGACGCGCTGCCGCGTAATGCCGGGGCAATAATGCGCTGCTGAATCTGGGCCTGAAACGCCTGGATAACGCGCGTTGGCCAGGCGCGTTGCCGCTGTATGTCCGCCAGGTGATGCTCCTGGACCGTGTGGCTCCGCAGGGGCCGAGCCAGGATATTTGCCGCGACCACGGCATCATGGATAGCATAGTTAATGCCGATACCGCCGACTGGAGACATGACATGGGCAGCGTCGCCTATCAGCAGCAGGCCGGCTTGATACCACTGCGAAAGCCGGTCGGCACCAACGGACAGGACGGCAATATCCTGCCAGGTCGAGAGAGAGCCCACGCGGTCGTGAGCCCAGGGAACAAGCTCGCCAACGGAGCGTTGCAGGGCCTCCAGACCAGCCGCGCGGACGTGGCTGTAGCTGCCTTTGAGGATGGCATAGCCGATTTGCCAATAGGCATGCCGATTCTGAAGGACGAGCAGATGTCCCTGTCCGATGCGGAGCGTCGCGCCGGCATCCACCGGGTCGTTCGGCTGCCGCGGCAACCGGAACCACAGTATATCCATCGGTGGCCGGGCCGTCTGCGGTTCCAGCTTGGCAAGACGGCGTAGCCGAGAGAAACGGCCGTCCGCCCCAATCGTGAGCTGAGCGCGCACCTCGCGCCAGTCCCCATTCGTGGTCCGATAGCGGAGGCCCCGGACGCTCCCGTTCTTTTTGACTAACTCCTGGACATTGGCTCCTATCTGAAGCTGAAAATGGGGATAGTGTTGGGCCTCGGTAGTGATGAAATCGAGGAAATCGACTTGTGGAATCAGCGTGATATACGGGTATGGCGTCCTGAGGCGGCGCAGGTCAATCAACGGGAGCGACTCTTCAGGCGTCTGGATGGAGAGTCGGTCGATCCTGGCATGGCGCCGGCTCAGCAGACGCTCGGCCAGGCCAATCGAAGCCAATATCTCCATGACCGACGGATGGAGCGTATCGCCGCGAAAATCACGATCAAAATTAAGCTGGCTTTCAAGGAGCGTGACCGGCACGTCCTGACGCGCCAGCAGGAGGGCGAGCATGGCCCCGGCCGGACCACCGCCAACGATGCAGCACGCGGTGTCGTGCGTACCCACGCTAGAACAACCCGATCGATTGCAACAAAATAATCGTCACGGCAATCGGCGCAACAAAGCGCAGCAGAAAGACCCACCCCAGATAGAGGATCGGCCTCAGATCGCTCGCCGGGACTTCCGCTTGCCGCTCTTGATGCGTGAGCCACCACCCGGTAAATACGGCGATCAGTAGCCCGCCGGCGGGCAACATATAGTCGCTTGTCACGATGTTGATAAAGTCGAAGACTTTTCCCTCCAGCGCCGAGGGAATACCGAGAGCGAAGATCACGCCGCCGACTATCCAACTGGCCGCCACGCGGCTCCAACCCCGCTCATCGACAAAATAGGCGACAACGACTTCCAGCATGGAGATGGCCGAACTCAGCGCCGCAAACGTCAGCAGCAGGAAAAAGAGGACGGCGAGCAGGTTGCCGAACGGAAGACGACCAAACGCGACCGGTAGGGTCTTGAAAATCAGCGCCGGCCCGGCGTCGGGTTGCAGCGCGAATGTGAACACCAGCGGAAAAATCATGAACCCGGCCAGGATCGCGACACCCGTGTCGCAGCCGGCTACGATCAGCGCCGCGCGCGGCAGGCTGGTCTGGCGTTGCAGATAGCTGCCGTAGGTGATCATGACGCCCATGCCCACCCCGATAGAGAAAAACGCCTGTCCAATCGCTTGTAGCATCGTCTGGGGGCCGATCTTGCTCCAGTCCGGTGTCATCAAAAACGCAATGCCCTGCGCGGCTCCGCCGGTCGTGCACGCGTATACGAGCAAAAAAACCAACAACAGGAGGAGGGTGGGTATCATGACCCGATTGGCCAGCTCGATGCCGCGCGCCACACCGTGCGAGACAAACCAGATGGTCAGGCCCATGAACACGGCGTGCCAGAACACCTGCCGCGGCCCGTTTAGCCTCAGCGAGTCAAACAGCTCTCCGATGGCTGGTGCCGACTGCCCGCTGAAGCTGCCCAGGCCGGACAGCACGATGTAGTCCAAAACCCAGCCGCCGACGACCGAATAATACGATAAAATGAAAAAGCCGGTGGCCACGCCCAGCCAGCCGGTGACGGGCCACACCGAGCCGGGCCGCAACGCGGAGAGTGCGCCGACGACGTTTCGCTGCGTACGTCGACCGATGAGCAATTCGGCAATCAGCAGTGGGATGCCGACCGCGGCTACGCAGCCAACATATACGAGAATAAACGCAGCCCCGCCGTTTTCACCGGTGATATACGAAAAGCGCCAGATATTGCCCAAGCCGACCGCCGACCCCATAGCGGCAAGCACGAATCCCAACGTTCCCGACCAGTTGCCCCTGCTTTGCGCCATCGCCATTCTTCTCCGTCATTCCCCTTTTGAGTCTATCCGCGGGGAAACAGAAAAAGGGCGGAGACTTTCCCCGCCCTTGTCAGCTTGCTGCCTTTGCTACGGAAGTTTCGCTGACCCTACATGCCCGCTGGGTCATAGCGCACCAGGGTGCGCGAGCCGTCGGCAAAACCGCTCCGAAAGCCCTCTTCATAGGTCGGCCAGCCGTCCGGGTATTTCTGAGCAAAGCTCTTATACATGAGTTCGTTGACGGCCTCGTCCTTCACCAGAGACCCGGTCGCCTCAAACGACTGCCCATCGCGCGAGCCGATCCAGACCTTGGCTTTTGTGCGTCCGGCCTGGATACGCCTGACGCGGTAGGTAGACACCGGCGTCCCAACCCAGACGGCCCCGTCATGTCGGAAAAACCAGATTTCGGCCTTTGAGCCGAACGCGCCGCTCTTACGCTCGGACTGGATATAGACATATTTGCTGGAGTCCAGCGCCTGTTGCAGTTCCGGGGCGAATTCGGCTGCGGACTGCTGGGGGGCGACGAAAAAGAACGTGCCACTCAGCACAGCCAGGAGAACCCAGGGCGACCAATGGAAACGTGTGTGTAAACGCATACTACCTCCGCTACGGATTGGATTTACGACTCACTTCTGGCGTCATACTGCGCCTCGGAGACGACTTTCATTGACTGAATAATAATGGGCTCCTGCGGCACGTCGGCGTGCATGCCTCTCCGCCCGGTTTGCGCCCGCTCGATGGCACTCACGACATCCATGCCCTCTATGACCCGGCCAAAGACGCAATACCCGAAGCCCTGCGTTGAGGTATCCTTATGGTTCAGAAAGTCATTATCATTCACATTGATAAAGAACTGAGAGGTGGCGGAATCAACCATATTCGTACGGGCCATGGCCAGCGTTCCGGTATCGTTGGTCAGGCCATTAGCGGCTTCGTTTTTGATGGCCGGCTTGGTCGGCTTTTGCTGCATGGCCTCGGTAAAGCCTCCCCCTTGGATCATGAAGCCGGGAATCACCCGATGGAAAATCGTCCCATCATAAAAGCCGTCGTTGACATAGGTGAGAAAGTTTTTGACCGTTTCCGGCGCCTCTTTCTCAAACAGCTCGATCTTGACCTCTCCCTGAGATGTTGCCATGAGCACCACCGGCCCGCCGGCCGCTCCGCCACCGGCCTCCGAACACCCCGGCAGGTTGAGCAGTAAGACGACCGAAAAAATAACGAACTGCTTCATTCCCCACATTGATTTTCCTCCCAATACTCAACTGCAACCGCCCGACAATCTAACCCAGCCTGGGGACGAAGGGAAGTGCCTGAGCAGGGCCTTCAACATGCTGTGGAGTTACAACTGCTCCAGATACGCCAACACCTCCTGAAGCGGCATGACATCCCCATACTTTGCGCCGATATCGAACAGATTGGCCTGGTGTGGCTCTTGGGCGCGGTCGCCGACACACTCAATCGGCACAATGGGCCGAAAGCCGTTGGCCAGGGCATCCATCACCGTTGCGCGGACGCAGCCGCTCGTTGTGCAGCCGGTGACGATGGCGGTATCAACCGACTGCATGGTCAGGGTCGAGGCCAGATAGGTGCCGAAGAAGCCGGAGGCGTATTTTTTGGTAATTACCAGATCGCCGGGCTCGTGGTTAAGGCGCGGGTCGAGCTTGACCAAATCGCTCCCGATAGTGAGCATACGCAGCGAGGGCGCCTTTTCGGGCCACAGGCCGGCATCGTCCTGCCGGTGGGGATCATAGCCCACGACTGTAAAAATAACCGGAATGTCTTTCTTGCGAGCCGCGGCGATAAGTTCGTTCGTCGCCGCGACTTCGCCGTCGAGATTGCCGGCAAGTGGAGACTGTTCTGGAACGGTAAAGCCCAGCTGAAAGTCGACTACAATCAGCGCCGGCTTTTTCCCAAAGCCGAGTCTGTGGCCGAGTTGGGCATGTTCATAAATCGCCTGTTTGTCTTCCGTCTGAGCCATCACCGTCTCCTTTGTTATAATCCTCGCGGTCGAACAACCTGCTCAACAAATCGGCCGCTTGGTTGTTCGGCCACAATCTCACCGTCCTCCATAACCAGCTGGCCGCGCAGGAAGGTTTTGACCGGGAGACCCTTGACCTGACGGCCCTCCCATAACGAGTAGTCCGCGCGCGACCGCATCCGGTCGACCCCAAGCACAGCTTCCTTTTCCGGGTCGAGGACCACGATGTCCGCGTCAGAACCAATGGCCAGGGCCCCCTTCTTGGGGTAGAGGCCATACAGCTTGGCCGCATTTTCGGACAGGATTTTTGAGAGCGTTACCAGATCGATCCGGCCCTTGTTCACCCCTTCGTGGAATATGAGGGGCAGGGTATCGGCAACCTGAAGGTTAATGCCAACCCGACAGTCCCAGAAATCTCCATCGGTCTTGAACGATGAAGAGTAGGTTAGGCTGTCCGTTCCAACGACAGATAACGTGCCTTCCTGAAGACCGCGCCACAGCCGCTCTTTGTCTTTCTCAAAACGAATCGGTGGCTGAATTTTCGCTTTTCCGCCCATGCCCTGCGCATCCATTTCCGGGGCCGTGGTGTTGAGAAAACAGGCCACCGTTTCTCCAACCACGTTCAGCCCTTCGGCGTGCAGACGTTTGACTGTTTCCACGGTATGCGCGGCGCTGATGTGAACCGGATAGATCGGGACGCGAAGTTGGTTGGCAATCATCCCATAGGTATAGACCTGGACACTTTCGGCCCATTCCGGGCTGGACTCGGCCCAGGCTGTGAGCTGGTCGGCTCGGCCCATTGCGCGCAAGCGATCGATGAGGAGGCCGCGGACGTGCGGGTCTTCGGCGTGAATTTTGGCAAAGGTCGGGGGTCCACAGTGGGCCAACTGCTCGCACGCCGCATGAAAAAATGAGGGGGTGATACCGTCTGGATTCATGCCAAAGGCTTCGGCCTGCGGGCCGGCATAGCCAGTAAAGAATTTATACGACACGCCGCCCTTTGCGGCCACGGCCGGGATTTGGGCGACCTGATCGAGCGTATTGACCACGCAGGTCACCTTAAAATCGCACCACGAATGATTTGTGCCGCACTCGACGGCCTGGTCAAACAGGTCAAGCATCGGCTCCTTGCCAATCAAGGTGGTGGTGGCAATTGTCGTGACCCCGCCGATCAGACAATCCCTGGTGTCGCGCAAGAAATCTTCGACCATAGCCTCATCGCCAAAGCGATCTGAGATGCCGAAGTGGACGTGGGGGTCAAACGTCCCGGGAAACAGGATTTTGCCCTCAACGTCGATCTCACGTTTGGCCTGCCCGAGTTCTGAACTCGCGCCGACCGCGACGATCTGTTCCCCCTCAACGGCAATCCCGCCCCGGATCACGCCGTTCGGCGTGACGACCAGGCCGTTCTTCAGGACGATGTCATGTGACACAGCAGCCTCCTTTTTAGGTATGTGGATAAAACAGGTCCGCGGCGATTATCGAACCAAACGGGGCAGCCTGTCAATGTAAAAACGAGTGCCTCTCCGGGCCTCTTTTGCTTTTCCGCGCTTTTACGCTAAAAGCGTGGAACGAGACGAAATGAAAAAAGGAGGATGTTATGGCAGTCAACGACGATCTGAGTGAAGCCCAAGTGGAGGAGTTCTTCTCGACCTTGAGCAACTGGGGAAAATGGGGAACGGACGATCAGCTTGGCGCGCTCAACTATATTACACCTGAGAAACGCTCTCAGGCCGCGGCCGAGGTCAAAGACGGACACTCCGTGTCGTTGTCTCTGCCGTTGGCGACGCATCACGGGCCGGATAATCCGACCCCGGTCATGCATTTGATGATGAAGACCGGCGCGCCGGGTGAGGAGAGCCTGGTCCCCCTGCCGTATAGCGCCGACTATTTTGCCATTGCCCCGCATGGGGTCGCGAATACGCATATCGACGCCCTGTGCCACGTGTTTCATAACGATAAGATGTATAACGGCTATCCCTCCTCTGACGTGACCGCCCAGGGCGCGCTGAACGGGGCGATCCATTCGATTAAAAACGGCATTGTGTCGCGCGGGGTGTTGATCGATATTCCGTCGCTCAAGAACCGTGACTATCTGGAACCGGGTGAGGCGATCACGCCGGCGGACCTGGAAGCTGCGGAGCAGGCCGGAAACTTCAAAGTTGAAGAAGGCGATGTGCTTTTTGTGCGGACTGGACGCCATGTGCGCCAAAAAGCCCAGGGCAACTGGGATGCGCTTCAGGACGGCCTGGCCGGGCTGGGCGCGGCCTGTCTGCCCTGGATACACGAGCGGAAAATTGCCGTGCTCGGCTGTGACGGGGTGAGTGACGTTGTGCCGAGTGGCTACGACAATCTCATCATGCCCATCCATTCATGCACCCTGGTGGCTATGGGCATCCATCTGCTTGACAACTGCATGTTGGACGACCTGAGCGCGGCCTGTGCCGCACGCTCACGCTGGACATTCATGCTCACCGTGGCGCCACTGGTTCTGGTCAAGGGGACGGCCTCACCGGTGAATCCCATTGCCATGTTTTAGCCATGCTGCTGCGGGGCGGGGAGAGAGTCTCCCGCCCCGTTTTTACGCTCCGCCCGGCTCAATTCCCGCAGCACAGGTGCCACGCAATGAAAATTCTCTTCCTGCACGGCTTTGGCGCAACTCCTGGAGGGACCAAGCCGACGTTTCTCAAGGCCAATGGTTTTGCAGTCTGTAATCCTCTTCTGCCGAATGATGACTTTGACGCCTGTGTCCGTATTGCGCAGGCCGAGTGTGAGCGTTATCAGCCCGACGTGATCGTAGGTTCCAGTCGAGGCGGTGCGGTCGCGCTCAATATCGACAGCGGACAGACGCCGCTCGTGCTGCTCTGCCCGGCCTGGAAACGCTGGGGGAGGGCGCCAACGGTCAAGTCGAATACCCTGATCCTTCACGCCGAGGCTGATGAAGCGGTTCCTTTTGCTCACAGTGTCGAATTGGTCCGCAGGAGCGGCCTGCCCGATTCGGCCTTGATTCGGACCGGCAGCGAACATCGCCTGATTGACCCCGATTCGCTGGACAGTTTACTCAGGGCGATTGCCAGGCTCGCCGGCTCTGGAGAGGAGAAAGGAGCGAGTGATGGCTGAGGCAAAGACCGGTCCAAAACTCGGCTTCTTCGGACCGATGAAAACCCTCGACTCTGCCCAATATGGCTTTGAGGAGCTTCCCGGTGGACGCTTCCGCGCCTGGATCAAACACGACACCATGAAGGGCGTGACGCCGCCCATCCTCCGCTGGTGGTTTGAGCATATTGACACGTTTTCGTCGTATAATGGCCAGGATTTCTCAGGCCCGTTCGTGCCGGTGTACCGCTTCTGGCATCCGTTCGACCATATTGCGATTCGGTGGGCTAAACGCGTAAACGGCTCCGACGGTCGGCTTGGACCGGGCAGCGTGATTGCCATCCAAGAAAACATCGCAGCCAAACACCCCGTGCGCGCCAAGGCACGAGTGACGAAGTTCGACGAAGAGGCGTTCAATTTTGAGCCGCTCTTGGGCGGGCTGCTGCCGGTCGGCCAGGTTGTGCACGAGTATGCCCCGGTTGAAGATGGTGTCTCGTTTTATACCTGTGTTGAGATTGGCATAACCACGCCGCTCATTGGTCCCGTCCTCAACTGGATCATCCGCAAGGTTGCCTTCAGCAAGGAGATGTTCCAGGACTGGATATTGCACAACATCGAGGAGAGCGGCGAGACGGAAAAGTTTGTTCCCGCGCTCTTTGCCCATGCGCACGCAGAGGAGTAAGGGGGACATGCCGATGTCTTTCCCCGCAGACCGAGCTGAGAAGCGGCAGGTGCTCCTACAGGCGGTCGAACAGGTGCGTGGGACGCTTGCCGCCCAGATAGACCAAGCCGAGGAAGCTCGGACGCTGCCCGACGCCTCCGTGGTAGCCCTGCGCGAGGCCGGCCTGTTCAGGCTGAAACTACCGGCGGAACTCGGTGGGGCCGAGGCCGACCCGGTGACGCAACTGGAAGTGATTGAGGCCGTGACGACGATCAATCCGTCTGCGGGCTGGTGCATGTTCATCGGTGCTGCCATTGTCGGCATGGCGGGTGCCTTTCTGCCGGACGAAACCATCGCCAGCGTGTTTCCACAGGGCCGCGTCCCGACCATGGCGGGCGGATTGATGCCCGGCCGGGCTGTGCCCGAGCAGGGTGGCTACCGTGTCACCGGCCGCTGGTCGTGGGGCAGTGGCATCCGTCATGCCGAGTGGGTGTTGGTCCAAACCCTGGTCGAGCGTGGCTCCCAGACGCCTGAGGTGCGGGCCGTGGTCTTCCCCGTTGCCCAAGCTCAGGTCATCGACAACTGGCATGTGCTGGGCATGAAGGGCACCGGGAGTTGTGACTACGCGGTTGCGGGTCTGTTTGTTCCCGAGGCGTTTACTTTTGCAGTAGGCAGTACACCGCCACAGCGCGGCGGGCCCTTATATCTCATGGGCTGGCCGGGCTATGTGGCGAATGAACACGCGGCCTTTGCACTGGGGATTGCCCGCTGTGCGCTTGACGCGATTATTGAGCTGGCCCAATCGAAAAAACGAGGCTATGGACCCCAACGGCGCTTGAGTGACAGAGCCGTCATTCAAAGGATGATCGCCCAGGCAGACCTCCGGCTGCGCGGAACACGCCTGGTCGTTATCGACATCCTCGAAAAAGCCTGGCAGACGGCTCGTGCCGGCCAGCTGCCGGGTCCGGCGCTCCAGGCTGAAATGCGCAGCGTCGCGGCCTTGGCCACGGACGTCGCGCTTGAGATCACGACCAAAGCCTTTCGCGCTGGTGCCGGCAGCGCCGTGCGTTTGGAGCATGTCTTGCAGCGCTGCCTGCGGGATTTGCATACGGCCGCGGCCCATTTGATGGTCAATGATTCAGCCTATGAAAACTATGGGCAGTTTCTGCTCGGTCTGCCCGCTGTCGATCCCATGCGATAAGCTGGTTTGAGTGAATCAGAAAGGCAAATCATAATGTCTCGTGTTACGGGTTCTGTGTTGTTGGTCGGAAGTGTGCCGGGGAACAATGCGCATGCTGTTATGGACAGCTGTGCCAAGGGCTTAGGCGACAGCCTGTTTGCTTTGCCTGACGGTGAAACGGGCTACCGACAAGGCTGGATTAACTTCCTGGCTGCAAAAACGTATGCAGCATCTGAGCAGTTGGAAAGTATCACCCGTCCGCAGCCGGTCGATCCCGACGATCCTGATGAGTGGCGTGCTCCAGGCATGGACTGGATGCCACGTGGTTTTCAGGATCACTGGCAGTTCAAGGTAAAAGAGGGAACAGGTCCCCTCCACTTCGAACACCTCGGCTATGCGCAGGAAGCCAGGAACTCCTACCAAACGTTCTGTACGCTCCGCGACCAGGGGATTATTCCTCAGGGCGTGCGCTTTCAGGTATCCTTACCATTGATCGAAAGCGGCACGCGCCTCTTCCTTGGGCATTCCCCCGAGTCGTTCCAACCCATGTGGGACACCTATCGGGATGCCATGCGGCGAGAGGTCATGCGTCTCAGTCAGGAGATTCCTCCGCGTGATCTCGCCGTCCAATGGGATATTGCGGCTGAGGTGGCCAGCATTGAAAGCAACGATCATGATCCCATGCTGGGGCTTCCCTGGGATGCTCCGGGTGACCCGTTCGAGCGCTATGTGCAGGCGCTGGTGGACCTGTCTCAACACGTTGCGGACGAGACCCTGCTTGGACTCCATCTGTGTTATGGCGACTTGGGCCACAAACATTTCAAGCAGCCCCAAGATCTGGGGGTGGTTGTGCGGATGGCGAATGCCGGAGTTGCTGCGGTCAGCCGTCCGGTCGATTTCGTTCATATGCCTGTACCCAGAAATCGGAACGATGATGGCTACTTTGCCCCCTTGGCCGACCTTGCCATTGCCGATGCCAAGCTCTTCTTGGGCCTTGTTCACCACACGGACGGTATTCGGGGGACCCTGAAACGCTTAGAGACCGCTCAGAAACATGCGAGTGGATTTGGCATTGCGACCGAGTGCGGGTTTGGGCGTCGCTCACCCGAAACCATACCGGCACTCATGCGTATCCACCGCGAGGCAGTTGCCCACCTGTAATGATAGGATCAATGAGAGAATCAATAATAGGATCGTCGGAGGGATGGGGGGACACTATGGCCCGCTTACACCTGGAAACGGCAAATACGATTGTCACGGCGGCACTTCAAAAGGCGCATGCCATGAACGCCTCCCCCCTCGCTGTCGCGGTACTGGATGAAACCGGGCAACTCCAGTCGTTTCAACGCGAAGACGAGACCAGCCTGATGCGCGCCGATGTGGCGATTGGCAAGGCGTGGGGCGCGTTGGGCATGGGCCGCTCGTCTCGGATGCTGGGCAGCGTCGCGGCTGAGCGGCCGCATTTTGTGCAAGCCCTGACTGCGGTCGCTCAGGGAAAACTTGTGCCGGTGCCGGGTGGGGTGCTGATCCGGGATGGAGCGCAGTCCATTATCGGGGCGGTTGGGATATCGGGCGATACCTCGGATATTGATGAGGAATGTGCCGTGGCCGGCATTGAAGCGGCCGGGCTGACGGCCGATACGGGTGTCTCTGCATAGCCAAGCAGACCGCCAACGGAGGAGAACGCATGGGATATGCCGATATTGACGGACTGCGGATACATTATCATACCGCTGGAGGCGGCTCACACGGGCAGCGCGTCCTATACATCCACGGCACGGGCTGTGACGGTCGGGTGTGGCACAGGCATATGCAGGCAATGGCTAACCGTCATACGCCGGTAGCGATCGACCTGCCGGGGCACGGCCAATCGTCCGGCGGCGGGTTTCGTGGAGCCGCGGATTATACCCATTATGCTGTCCGGCTGGCCGATCATCTGGGCTGGGAGCGGTTTGTGATTGCCGGGCATTCGCTCGGCGGCGGGGTCGCCCTGACCGCGGCCATCTATTATGCGGACCGTCTCGCCGGCATGATGCTGATTGATACGGGCGCGCGGCTGCGGGTGGACCCGAACGTTCTTGAGAACTCGCGTCAGCTAGCAGCGGGCGAAGCCGGGATTCCTATTGATCCGCGTCTCGGCTTTGCCAAAAGCACGCCCCAGTCAATTGTCGATGCGATTGAGACCTTGACGGCCGGGACCGACCCCCAGGTGACCTACAAGGACTGGATCAGCGATGATACCTTCGACTGTATGAGTCGAGTCGCCAACATACATACCCCGTCGATCGCCATCTGCGGGGACGAAGACTATTTTACGCCAGTCAAATATGCCGAGTACTTCCGTGAGCGGATGCCGCACTGTCAGTTGGAAATCATTCCCCAAGCCGGCCACTGGACGTATGAGGAACAACCGGCAACCTTTGACCGCATTGTCCGAGCCTACCTGGACGCGCTGCCGTCCTGATAAGGCTGCGGTCGGCCCACCTCCAGTTCCTCCTCTCTGAGGAGGGGGTTTACCGTCTCATTCCCTCTCCCTCTGGGAGGGTGCGGGTGTCTTATTACATGTTTGCTTACAGGCCTGACAGCAAAGTGCCCTAGGCCTTCTCCTGCGCGACCCCACCAAGAACCGGGGCCCGGCGGACATGACCCCAGATGCTGCCCGAGGTGTGCATCTGGACCTGCCAGGTTGCGTCATCCACTTCCCGCGCCCCCCAGCCATACTCAACCGCAAAGCCGGACGGCGTTTGCATATAGAACGAGGTCATATGGTCGTTGGTATGACGGCCCAGGCTCATCGTAATCGGCACGTCCTGGTCCTGACACAGATAATAGGTCGAACCTACATCGTTGAGCGACTGCGTCTGCAACATGAAATGATTCAGACGCTTGGGCGGGTTGGGGGCTTCGATAAAGGCGAGCGAGTGATGGCGCGGGTTGCAGTGGAAAAAGGTGGCCTGAAAAGTCATGCCCGGAGCGGGGGTGATATGGACATAATCGCTGATCCGCAGCCCCAGGACATCCCGGTAAAAGTTGATGCTCTGTTGGGCGTCATTGACCAGGATCACAAAATGTCCTAAGCCCTGCTCCCCGGTCTTAAAGCCCGAGATCGGCCGCGGCGACTGAAACGGTTTATCAAAATGAACCAGCGGACCATAGAAAATCTCCGACGGAATACCGCTCGGGTCCTGGAAGCGAATCAGCCCGGCCACGCGCCGGGTGGCCAGCTCTTCAGGCGTCCCTGGGGTGACTTCGACATCGGCGGCCCGTAGCTGGTCCGCCAAGGCGTGCAAGGCGTGCTCATCCGCGACCTCCCAGCCAATATAGGCCAGGTCATCCTTGCCCGTCGGATGCACCAGAAAACGATGATGGTACTCATCCATACGCAGAGAGAGCGAGCCGTCAGCGGCGTGTTCGCTGACGGCCAGCCCGAGCACCGAGGTAGCGAATTGTTCCCAGGCGGTCATGTCACTGACGCTCAGTCCCAAATATCCGAGTTGTGTTACGCTGGTCATGCTCTCCTCCTCAGTATGTCATCGTACCGCCATACCCTACGCCAAAGACAAGAACCGACGTTACCCGTAGGGTAGGATGAATCATTGTTCTGCATTCCGTCTCCAAGCGCAACCTGTTTTCTTCACCTCACGTTATTGGAGATAATGGCTTAGTGTTGCTCCATCAGGAATAACAGGCATCTGAAATGAAGGGAGGCGAAAGAACAAGCTCATGGCGGAGCCATTCTCATCCTATTTCAACGCTATAAAGCGCCTGGACATCGCCGAGGGCACTGAGCATACCCTGCGCGGCGCACTGGAAAACCTGCTGAACGCCATTGCCGCCGACGAAAAATCGAACGTCATTGTCATTCACGAACCCAAGCGAGACAAGACCAAGCTGGGTGCGCCCGATTTCAAAATCAAATTGAATGAAGCGATCGTCGGCTATCTGGAAAACAAGAAGATCGGCGAAGACCTGGACGCGGTACGCAAATCTGACCAAATCGCCAAATACAAACGACTGTCCGGGAATCTCATCCTCACCGACTATCTGGAGTGGATATGGCTGAGAGACGGCGAAATCACCAGACGTGAAACGCTGTGCTATCCCAACGATGCCGGCAACCGCAGGGCACGGCTCGACACGGACAAGGCGGAAAGAGTCGCCACGCTCATTGCCAGTTTCCTGTCCGTTCCTCCGGCCAAGCTGGGCAACACCAACACCCTGTCCCGCGCCTTGGCCGTGCGCTGTCACGATCTACGCGATTTTCTGTTGGAAGAATTGGAGCGGCAAGAAAAGGAGCATCGGGAAGGCCGACTGTACGGACTGTACGCGGTGTTCAAGAAAGAGGTGTTCCAAAAACTGGAGATCGCAGAATTTGCTGATGCCTTCGCCCAAACGCTGGGCTATGGGCTGTTCCTGGCCAAGCTCAACGCTGGGGAGACGGCCGCAGTCACGCTGGTAAACGCCAAGCGCTATATCCCGACGAATTTTGCCCTGCTGCGTGAACTGGTCGATTTTCTGGACGAACTGGAGCGCGACGAATACCAGGGCATCCGCTGGCTGGTGGAAGAAATCCTGAGCATCATGAACACGCTCGACCTGACCGCCATTCACGAAGATTTATCCTTTACCAGGCCGCGGGGTCGGCAGCCTGCCTCGAACGAGGACGAGCGGCTGCTGTTCGCCAAAGACCCGTATGTGTATTTCTACGAAGACTTTCTGAAAGCCTATGACCGGGCCACCCGCAAAAGCCGGGGCGTGTATTACACTCCACCGCCGGTGGTGAACTTCATTGTCCGGGCCGTGCATGACAGCCTCAAAGACACTTTCGGCATTGGCCCCGGGCTGGCGGACAGGAAGCGCGTCACCGTGCTGGACTTCGCCACCGGCACGGGAACCTTTCTGCTGGAAGTGCTGCAACAGATATTCGAGACGGTTTCCGAAGGCGTCCGGGCCCAAGTCGTGAAAGAGCACGTCCTGAAGAACCTGTACGGCTTTGAATACTTGATTGCCCCGTACACTGTCGCTCATCTGAAGCTGTCGCAATTCCTGCACGACAAAGGCTACGTCATGCCGCCCGGCGAACGGCTGCATATCTACCTGACGAACACGCTGGAACCCATCGAACCGCAGGCCAATTTCCTGTTGCCGGCCCTGTCGCGGGAAGTGGAGGAAGCCCAGACGATTAAAGACAAACCTGTGCTGGTGATTACCGGCAACCCGCCCTATTCAGGCCATTCAAAAAACACGGGCGAGTGGATTACCGGGCTGATTGACACCTACAAACAGGTCGATGGCAAGCCGCTGGGCGAGAAGAACCCCAAGTGGCTGCAAGACGATTACGTGAAGTTCATCCGCTTTGCCCAATGGAAAATGGAACAGGTGGAGGAGGGCGTGGTCGGCATCATTACCAATCATTCCTTTTTGGACGGTCCGACCTTCCGGGGAATGCGCCAATCCCTGATGCAGACCTTTCATCAACTCTACGTGCTCGACCTGCACGGCAACGCCAAGAAGAAGGAGAGAGCGCCGGAGGGCGGCAAGGATGAAAATGTGTTCGACATTGAACAAGGCGTGGCCGTCTCCTTGCTGGTGAAAAAGCAAGGGCTGGAGCGGGCCGTGTATCACGCCGACCTGTGGGGAACACGCCAGGGGAAATATCGAGCGCTACTTGAAACCGAAAAGGATTCGGTGGAATGGACGAAGCTGAATCCGTCAACGCCCTTCTATCTGTTCATTCCACAGGATGAGGCATTGCGGGAGGAGTACGAAGGGGGTTGGAAGGTGACGGAGATTTTTCCAGTCAATTCCGTGGGTATTACAACCGCACGGGATCGCCTGACCATCCAGTACAGCGAAGAGGCAGCCTGGAAGACTGTTCAGGATTTTGCGGCTTTGCCTGTAGAGGAGGCCCGACGGAAATATGCGTTAGGAAAGGACGCCCGGGATTGGAAGGTTGCACTCGCTCAGCAAGACCTGGAGGACAGCGGGCTTTTGCAAGACCAGGTGGTTCCTGTTGCCTACCGCCCGTTTGACATGCGCTATACCTATTACACGGGCCATTCACGCGGCTTCCACTGTATGCCGCGCGGGAAAGTCATGTATCACATACTGGCTGGTGAGAATCTGGGATTATGTACCTCCCGAGGAAAAGAAACAGGTGGAGGCTGGGAACACGTTCTTTGCTGCGACCGGATTATTCAGCATCACACGGCCTCACTGAAAGAGGTAAACTATCTGTTTCCTCTCCACCTCTACCCACCGCCAGAGGGCCAGGAAAAAAGTAAAAGCAGACTCTTTGAAGACGCTGACCCGTTCCAAGGCAAAGAGCGAATTGAAAACCTCAGCCCCAAGTTCCGGGCGTTTATAGACGCCAAATACCAGCACCACTACAGCCCCGAGGACATCCTGGGCTATATCTATGCCGTACTCCACAGCCCAACCTATCGACAAAAATATCTCGACTTTCTGAAAATCGACTTCCCGCGTGTCCCGTTCGTGAACCAGCGCAAGACGTTCGAGGCGTTATCAAAACTCGGTTGGGAGTTGGTGCAGGCGCATTTGCTGAAAACCGTCCCATCATCGTTGAAAGTAGAGCCCACCCCCGGCGACTTCACAGTAGAGAAGCCCGCTTACGACGCGGAGCGTGAGCGGCTGCGTATCAACAAGACGCAGTATTTCGCTCCGGTGCCGCAGGATGTGTGGGCGTTTCATATCGGTGGCTACCAAGTGCTCGACAAATACCTCAAATCCCGCAAAGGCCGCGCCCTGTCGCTGGATGAAATCGAAAACGTCCAGAACGTCGTGAACGTGTTGCGCTTCACCATTGACCAGATGGGACGGATTGAGGGGTGCTGGAAGATATGAGGCGGTAAGATGGGCGAAGAACGGAAAATTACAAGTATTGTGGAATATCTTGAGAAAGTCTCAAAGATAAAGGAGCAATGGCCTAGCCCTGTTCTGTCGATATTTCCTTTTCAGGGAAGTATTGGAAACAACGGGAACTTTGGCGGAAACAGACAACCTGGTGGAAAGGGGTATCACGGGCAAGCTGGCTTTGCCGTCCAATTGGTCAGGCTCAAGGGTTAATTGCGCTCGTCTCAAAGTCACTCACCCTAGAAAAATCGTTTCCAGTAATTCTTGGTTACAGGGAACCGGGTTTCCATCTTGACAGACTCGGAGGTCTTCAGGACGGCATGAACGTTTAAAGAATTTGGTGCTTTGGTTGTTTGAAAGGCCGAAAAGCTGTCTGTGGCAGGGGTCGCCGGTATCGCTTTTCGTTTCTTCAACCTGCACGTCAGATGGCAAGGAAGCCGGAATCTGCCAATATGTAATAGGCTCTCCTACGACACCGGGATAATAGCGTTCGATGTGTTGACATATGGGCGTACAGTGCTCTCGGACGCATTCAAGATCAACAAGTGATATTCCTGTCCCGTCGCTGGAGTTGGTGAAACATGAACTGCGGAAGCGCTTTGAATGCTTATCGTACTCTCGTGGATGAAGGAGTCTAATAAGTTCCATATGTCTGACTTCTGAGCAAGAAAATTCACTTCTTCTACCGCGTCGGTAATCGAGGCATTTGATATTTCCTTGATTTCCCGGAAATCAAACCCCTCTCCTTCTTCTACGCTGACGTTGATTGTTCCAGTCTGAGACACATAAATCTCGACACACCTCTCGCCGGCGTAAAAAACCAAGTTCACGGACCCGTCTGCACTTGGGAATGCGTCAGCCTTGAGCCGGAGGGAAGCAGCCTGTCGGTGAATTTCCCGCGCCCTGTCGAGCGCCTGTGGCCGGGGCGGAACTCCTTCCCCAAATCGCCATCCGTCTGGCAGGTCTGCCAACTCTTGGAGTTTTGCCAGCAGCGGGTCGGGAGAAAGATCGAAAGCAAAGGAGAGGGACTGAGAATGTCCCACAGTGTATTTCATGACTGACCTTCGGTCTGCTGCGAGAGGACTCTATCCACAATATCTGTGGTCATGATGGCTTGCCCACTTTTCTTTTCAAAGTCGGCAATGAGTCGGGAAAGGTCATGGGCTAAGGATTTTGCCGTTATGTAAGACATATTCAGGACGGCGACCGGAGAGTTATTGCGTTCCAGCACCATGATAACGTCGGCATTACTGAACGCGTTTGTAAACCCGTTTGCGTAGATATGCGGTATGTCCTGAGAAGCGAGTATCGATTTTAGTCTCTCCGTGCGCGGGTCCTGTACCTGCTGCATCTCTCCCATGAGTCCCTCCTCTCAGTGCGCCTATCGCGTATGAAAGATTCTATCATCTGTCAACCCGTTCTCACACCGCTGGATGCAACGCATTGATGAATGCTGGAAAGTGTGAGACCGAGAGGGGCTGTTGGATACCGCTCTGCTCACCCGCCCGCCTGCTTTTTGCGTTTGTAACTATTTCTCCCCCAAGCCTTGACGCGGTGCTTCGGGTGGACGCACGATGCAGGCGGCCCCACGTAAGAGGTTGAGGAGAGCCGCAGATTTCCCAGACACAGCGCTCAACGCAAAGGAGGCACATATGGAAACGGCAGTCCTCTGTTCCGGTTTACTGGGTTTGTTGGTCTTTGTACTCGGCTTTATGGTTTCTATGACACGCGGGAAGACGGAAACCACCAGTGGTGTCAATGCGGACCCCGCCGACCGCTTATATAAAATGGTGCGGGCACACGGCAATGCGACCGAGTATGCGCCCATGTTGGCCTTGCTTATGCTCATCGTGGCGATGGGTGAGGGCGGCGTCCCGGCCTGGGCCATGTGGACGATGATACTGGTGACCGCCTGCCGCTATCTGCACGCCATCGGCATGATCGTTTGTCCGACGCTGGCGCAACCTCATCCGCTCCGTTTCATCGGTGCCCTCGGCACGTATATCGGCGGCGTCGTCCTGTGTGTCGCGGTGTTTATGGGTGGTATGGGCGGTTAGCTGCACCGCTGAGGGCGGAAGGTCGCTCTCCCCTTCCGCCTGCTTTCTGACCTCTCACGGCGCGGTGGCTCAAAGCCTTACGGCGAGAGCGACCCCAAAAAATTCTGCAAAGTGCTCAGACACTCCTCGGGCCTGTCCACATAGATTTCGTGTCCAGGGCCTTCGATAACGGCAATCCGCGCGTTGGGAATCCCCGTACGCATGGAGAGCTGGTCGGTCAAGGGTGTGATGGGGCTGTTGGCAGGAGCCAGCACTAGCGTCGGGACGGTGACCTGGGACAGGAGCGGGGCCGTATCTGCCCCGTCCAGCGTCCTGGTAATCCCTTATAAGACATGCGTCGGTGTTTTCGCCCACTCCTTGAGCACCCATGCCATGTGCTCCGGGCTGTGTCCGCTGATGATCTTGCGCTCAATCATCAAACGGCCCCAGCCGACAGACCCTTCGGAGGCTAGAAGTTTGTGCAGATTGCCCTGCTCACCAGACAAGGCGCGTGTGCCGGCCGGGCGAATCGTGGTCGGTGAATTGCAAATCGTCAGGCTCTTGAGTCTCTCCGGCCAGCGTGTGGCAAACAGCACCCCGAGGATGCCGCCAATGGATTCGCCCACATAGTGCACCTGCTGGAGACCCAGCGCGTCCATGAAGTCATGCATATCCGTGACTAGCTCGTCCAGGGACCAGCGATGGTCCGGGCCGGGGTCAGCCGACTGGCCGTGGCCGCGCATATCTCGGCGGAGCACCCGATAGTGGCGCGCCAGGGCCGGGACCCAATGGTACCAAAACCTGGTACTCCGACCGACCCCATGTTGGAGCCAGACCGTCTCCTTCTCCGTGATCCAGGGATCGGTGAAGTCATCGACTTCATAATACATCTCACACTGATTGGCAGAGACGGTCGGCATGCTGTCCGTACCTCCTTACTTGACGATGGCAGACGGAATGTTGGGCTGCTGCAAGTCCCAGGCTGGCATCCCGCATATTTCCAGCCGCCCTCTATTACGCGGCAGACTCGTCGAGCTGACCACAATCGGCAATCACAATACGCTGCCTGGGTTGGCCGTTCTGACTGCCCTGGGCCTCCATGGCGCGGACCACGTCCATCCCTTCGACCACACTGCCAAACACCACGTGCTTGCCGTCCAGCCAAGGCGTCTGGGTGGTGGTGATAAAGAATTGGGAGCCATTCGTCCCAGGACCGGCGTTGGCCATGCTCAGCAAACCGGGGTCGGTATGCTTGAGCTGAAAATTCTCGTCGGCAAATTTGGAACCGTAGATGGACTCTCCCCCGGTGCCGTTGCCCCTGGTAAAGTCTCCCCCCTGACACATGAAGTCGGGAATAACGCGGTGAAAGGTCGAACCCTTGTAGTGCAGGGGTTTGCCGGACTGGCCGCTCCCTTTCTCGCCGGTACAGAGCGCCCGAAAATTTTCTGCTGTCTCGGGAACCACGTCAGGCCGGAGTTCAAAAACGATCCGTCCGGCTGCATCATCTCCGATCATAATATCAAAAAAGACCCTCGGGTTGGTATGTTCGCTCATCTTCTTCTCTCTTTCTCAGGTGTATGGATTCTCGCCCTGGCGAGTGCCGCCCTGCGCAGCCTATAGAATTTGCGGCGGTGAGACTAGGCGTCCGCAGGTGTCCTGGCCGCGAGGCGCTCAGCGAAATCTGACTGACACGGTTCCGACGCCGGAAAAATCCGCGCTATAGCTCCCCGGTTGCGTAACCGCGTAATGACAAAATGAGCCGGTAATGACGGGCTGGCCCGGCTCCAGGCCCAAGCCGAATGGATGCAGGCGGCGGCACAAGCGCGCCAGTGAGAGATAGGGATCATCCATTGTTGTGCCTGGCGTTTTGGTCTCGACCACCTGGCTGTTATGCGAAAATGTCACTGTAGTATCGACCAACCCGTCTCGGACCGGGGCTTCCGGTCCCACGACTATCCCCCACTGGGCCAAGCCGTCGGCCACCAAGGGCAGGGGGCCCTGACCTGGTTGGACGCGGATCTCGTTGATCTCAAATGCCGGAGCAACGGCCCGAACCGCGGCTTTGGCCTGCTCGCGCTCGATGTTCTGGCCGCGCAACGCCGAGCCGACTAGCAGGCAGAGTTCGGGCTCAATATGACACTGCATAATCGAAGAAACGGGAATGGCCGCGCCGGACTCAAAGACCCGGCTCTGGAGGACATAGCCAAACGGGCGCACGTCTTTTCCCATCCGGTCGCGAGCTTTCCCCGACGTCAGCCCGACCTTCCAGCCGCCAAGGTGTTCTCCTGCTGTCTCAAATCGCTGGAGAACACCGAGCTGTACGGCGAGCGCTTCGTCCAAATCCGCAGGGGTAGGATCAATGTGAGCCGGTCGGGTTCCGTTTCGGCGGGCGGAGTAGAGGGAGTCTATGAGGGCCTCTTGTGTCGCGGTCATATTGCCTCCTGGGTGAACCATGCGCTGCCGGGCTCCATTCGCCCACCCTGGGCTAAGCGTATCAGTTCTGCAAGCTTGTGTCCCTGCCGGGCGCGTGGCAAGATGCTGCTGCCTGGTACACGCCACACTCTCACGGCAGCCTGAAGAAGGAGGGAGCCATGTCTGATCTGTCTCAGCTTGCCTATGCGACGACCACCGAAATCGCCGGCATGATCCAAAGGAAAGAGGTTTCCAGCCGCGAAGCCGTCGACTTTTTTCTTGACCGGGTCGAAGCGCTCGATAAAACCATCAATAGCGTGGTGACGATTGATGCGGAACGGGCGCGGGCAGAGGCTGATGCCGCAGATACGGAGTTGGCCGGAGGAACATCCCGAGGACCGCTGCACGGCGTGCCGATGACGATCAAGGATTCGTATCAAACCAAAGGCATGCGGACGACGTCGGGCGCGCCGGAACTCACGGATTTCATCCCAGAGGAGGACGCCTGGCCGGTGGCCCGCCTGCGCGAAGCCGGGGCTATCATCTACGGCAAGACCAATCTGCCGATCTATGCGGGGGACTTGCAAAGCTATAATGAGATTTTTGGGACGACCAATAATCCACACGATACCACGCGCACGCCTGGCGGCTCGTCCGGTGGCTCAGGAGCCGCGCTGGCCTGTGGCTTCACGCCCCTGGAGTTGGGGAGTGATATCGGCGGTTCGATCCGTCTGCCGTCCCATATGTCCGGCGTGACCGGCCACAAGCCGAGCTATGGCATTGTCCCCTCCCACGGGCAGATTCCGGGCCCGCCGGGAACCCTCACCCTGGCCGACCTGGCGGTTGCCGGGCCTATGGCCCGGAGCGTCGCAGACCTGGAATTGGGGCTTGATATCATGGCCGGCCCCAATCGCTGGGAGCGACCGGCGTGGCGGCTGGAACTGCCGGCTCCGCGGAAACACGCGCTCAAGGACTACCGCATTGCGACTTGGCTGGACGACCCTCATTGTCCGGTCGAGCCGGAAGTCCGCACCCTTTTGGAAAACGCCGCCAGCGCATTAGCGCGGGCGGGAGCGACGGTGAGAGCGGACGCGCGGCCCGAATTCAGCTTGGAAAAAGTCGCTGCGACCTTTATGGCCCTGTTACAGTCCGCCCTGTCCGGTGGGGTGTCGCGGGACAAAATCGAAGAGTACGCGCAGGCAAGCGGTGCCACCGCGACGGACCAGACCCGGCGGCTGTTTGCCATGCGGCATCGCGCCTGGCTGAGCTATAACGAACGCCGGATGCAGATGCGCAAACGCTGGGAAGAGTTCTTCCAGGATTGGGACGTCATGCTGCTGCCGGTCATGCCGTGTCCGGCGATCAGGCATGACCACTCTGAGCCCCAAGCCGGACGGACGGCCCTGGTCGGGGGGCAGCAGCGACCGTATTGGGACCTGGTGACGTGGATGGCGCCGGCCGGTGCCTGTCTGCTGCCGGCGACAGTGATTCCAGTGGGACAGCTCGATAATGGCTTGCCGATTGGTGTCCAGATCGTCGGACCCTATCTTGAAGACCGGACAACACTGCACGTGGCGAAACATCTGTTTGCAATGATGGGCGGGTGTCCGCGCCCGGCCGGTTTCTAAAACAGACGGAGAAAGGAAGACGTATGTCACAACTGGATGGAAAAGTCGCCCTGGTCACGGGTGGAGCGCGGGGGATTGGGCGAGGCATCGCCCTGGCGCTGGCAAATGCCGGTGCTGATGTGGCCGTGTCGGACATCGAAACCATGCCGAGTACGGCCCAGCAGTACGGCGCGACTGCGGTCGGGGGGTTTACGCAAGCTCGGAAAACTGCGGAAGAAATCATCGCCCTCGGGCGGCGGTCACTGGCGATTCAAGCCGATGTGACTCAGAAGGGCGATACCCGGCGTATGGTCGAGGAGGTCTGCGGCGCGTTGGGCGGTCTCGACATCATGGTCTGTAACGCCGGCGTGGTGAATATGGCGAAAGTCGAGGACATGTCCGAAGACGCTTGGGACCTGACCTTTGCGGTCAATACCAAAGGGGTTTTTCTCTCCTGTCAGGCCGCGATTCCCGCCCTCAAAAACCGGGGTGGGGGTCTGATTATTAACATTGCCTCGATCGCGGGAAAGAGCGGCTTTGGCGGTCTGGCGCACTACTGCGCCTCAAAGTTTGCGGTGGTGGGCTTTACCAATTCTCTGGCCAAGGAGCTGGCCCAGGCCAATATCCGCGTCAACGCCATTTGTCCGGGCATTTTGCGCACCCAGATGTGGGAATACTTGGCCGAATCGCTCAAACAGCCGGACGAATCCAAGGAAGACTCCTGGCAGCGCTGGGTCAAGAATGTGATTCCCCAAGGCCGGCCCCAAACGCCGGACGATATCGGGCAACTGGCTGTATACCTGTCCGTCGCCGAGAACGTGACCGGACAGGCCATCAATGTCGATGGCGGCATCGAACTGCACTAGAGGGGGACTGTCTCATGGAATATCGTCCTTTTGGACAAACCGGTATCGAAGTGTCCGCTATTGGCGTTGGCTGTTGGGAGATTGGCGGCGGCTACGGGTCAATTGAAGAACAAGAGTTTATTGCCGCGGTGCACACCGCCCTGGACCTGGGCCTGACGTGTTTTGATACCGCCGAAGCCTATGGGTTCGGGGCCTCGGAGCGTTCGCTGGCCAAGGCGCTCGGCGACCGGCGGAAAGACGCGGTTGTCGTGACCAAGTTTGGTATTGGCTACAAAGAAGCGCCAAATTATCGAGACAGCAGCCGCGAGCGGGTTATGGTCTCAATCGAGAAAAGCCTGAAGAACCTGAACACGGACTATGTGGACGTGTATATGGTCCACTGGCCGGACATCAACACGCCGTTTGAAGAAACCATGCGGGCCTTGGACGATATTGTTCAGCAGGGCAAGGCCCGGGCTATCGGCGTCTCAAACTTCCGGCGCGAGCAGATTGAAACCAGTATGACAACCCGTCGAGTGGATGTCGCCCAATACTGCTGGAATATGTTCGACCGCCGTATGGACCAGGAGATCCTGCCCTACTGTCGTGAGCAGAATATGGGCGTCATGGCCTATGGCTCGCTCGCCTACGGTCTGCTGACCGGCGCCTTTCACGCGGATATGACCTTTGATGAGGGAGACTGGCGAGCGCGTCAGGGACGCATGGGGGGCATTAATCTGTTCCAGACCATGTTCGGGCCGGATCATTTTCCCAACAACATTCGGGCGGTGGAAGAGCTGAAGGGTCTGGCTGCCGGCTATCACAAAAGCCTGCCGCAGTTTGCGCTGCGCTGGACGCTCTCGCATCCGGCGGTCAGCACCGCTCTGGTTGGCTGTCGCAAAGCGGCCGAGGTAGAAGATAATGTCGGCGCTCTCGGATGGGATATCAGGCAAGAGGACTTTGCCGAAGTTGACGCGATCTTTGAGCGGCATGGTGTGGTGACCTGCCCGGATGTGTGGTTAGAGCGGGAGTAGAGGGCGTTCTCTGGAGCAGGACGGCGAGGCAAGCTGCCGGCGACGACCGTCCCTCGGGCTATCCTCGCCACCATGAAGACCGCGGGCCGTTTCCGGTTGTCCGTTGTCGCGCGCCCAGAATGACGGCTAACTCCTGCCACACCCGTGATTCTACCTGCTTGAAGAAATCACTCTGCTCGAAATCCTTTTCCAGCACGGCGGTTGTGGCGTGTGCAAAGAGCTTTTGCACCCAGGCGTCAAACGGGATGGGGGGCAGAAACGAAAAGGCTTTGAGCTTATCCGCCGTATCCAGCATGCTGGAGCTTACCTTGTTGGCCAGAAAATAACTGTGCGACTTCTGCTGGAGGCGTTTGTTGAGCGCTGAGATTTCCATAAGGGCATTGAGCGCGGTCCGCCAACTGATATCGTCCTCTTCCAACACAATAAGGTTCATGTCACTCAAGGTCGTGGCCGCCAAACTCAAACTCCCGAGCCCGGCTTGCGTGTCAAAAATGACATAATCGACGTGTAACGACGAGGTGGCAAACTCGTAGAGCTTGCCAAGTTTATCGATCGTTTCGTTGAGTTCCAAGTGGTGCAACGGTGTCCAGTCGGGTCGCTCACTTTCGGTAGAAGAGGGGAGGATAAAAAGTCCGTCCAACCGTTCATAGGGCGAGGGGCCAGCCGTTGCCTGAGCCGTTGTCTCTTGGCTCTCCTCAGCGTTGCTGTTGTTTTGGGCCAGCCCTTTGTGGAGATCATGCAGGAGCGCCGGTTGATCCTCATCTTCCAAGTAAAAATAATCGGTTAAGGAGAACGGAAGCCGATCGAGCTCATACTTGTTTTGAAAGGCCAGGAGGGTGAGGCCGCGGACTGACAAGTCCAAATCAACGAGAAGAACATTGCACTTCTCCTGACGCTGGATAATTCTGCCTAAGCTGGTTGCCAGCAAGGTCTTTCCGACTCCACCTTTTCCGCTGCACAGGGTGATTGTCCGCACGCTGGTGTCCTCCGGTTAGGGTAATTTTTACGCAACGCCACCTCAATATCAGATGTTCAGGTGTTGTCGAGGCTATACGACTGATAGACAACATCTTCTAGCGTGTTGTACTACCCCTCCACGGGCAGGTATCAAGTGCCGGGAAGAGGGCCTGGGAAAAGACGCGGCGAGGGGCAGGGGAGCGAAGAGAGGTGGGGTGGGTCTTCGCTCCCCTGTGGGGGCCATTCACTCCCCTGTGGGGGACAATGGGGACGCACGGTTCTATGCGCTATGAAGCTGGCCAGGCTGGAATATGGGCCAGTTCCAGCTTCATGCCGTCGGGGTCGGCAAAGAACACCGCATAATAGCCTTCCATGCTGTTTTCCTTTTGTTGCCGTCTTTGTCAAAAGGCGAATATATAGCGAAAGTAAATGGTCGTCAAGCCCGCTCATCAAGACAGTATGTCGTCCGAGAAGACGCTTGATCCTTGATTGTAAGCTCGTTACGGTGCGCGCGTTGTAAACAGGGGAAGGACAATGCACTTTGAGAATCTGTTGATAGGGCATAAGAGCCTGGCGGGGAATACGGGTATTTCGGTTCTCCTTTTTACGCAGCGGGTGGTGTGCGCCTATCATCTATGCGGTTCGGCCCCAGGCACGCGTGATGTTGTCCCGCTCAATCTCGGAAACTCGGTTGAAGAGATCGACGCGCTGGTGTTTACCGGCGGGAGCGCGTATGGACTCGGGGCGTCCACTGGCGTCATGGAATACCAGCAGGAACAGGGCCGGGGACTGGCCACGCCCGGTCGGATTGTGCCGATTGTGCCCACCGCCTGTATTTTTGATCTCGCCTATGGTGAGCCGGTCTATCCGGCTGCCCAGGATGCCTATGCGGCCTGCAAAGCCGCCACCAACAGCGAGTATGCGCGCGGGAGGGTCGGCGTCGGGCGTGGCGCGACCGTCGGCAAGGGGCTGGAGAACGGTCGCCCCATGACGGGTGGGTTCGGCGTTGGGCATATCCAGGCGGGCGAACTCAAGGTGCTGGCCTGCGCCGCGGTGAATGCCTTCGGTGATGTCAGAGAAAATGGCAATATTATCGCCGGCGCGGTTGATATCCACGGGCGGTTTCTCAACACCGAACAGCATCTGATACGCGGCAGCGCTGAAGCCAGAACCTCTCTCCCCCAGAACAACACCACCCTGGTCGCCGTCGTTACCAATGCGGCCCTGAACCAGGAGGCCCTCTTTATCGTAGCAAAAATGGCCACCGCCGGATTCGCCCGGGCGCTCTCACCCGCCTTTAGCCCGTGGGACGGCGATCTGGTGTTCAGCGTGTCTGCCGGACAGGCGCGGAGTGATGTCACGCTGGTTGGGACGATAGCTGCGGAAGCCACCCGTCAGGCTATTCTTGACGCGGTGCGGGAATCGCAGGTGATTGGCTGAGAGATAGAGGGCGCTGCCCCAACTCCGCTCCCAGCGGGAGCGGGCCTCTTGTCTTTCCCTCTCCCCTGGAGGCCTGTCCTGAGCCTGTCGAAGGGGAGAGGGTGGCCCTGAGCCTGTCGAAGGGCCGGGTGAGGGGGCCGGCGACACAATGGGCAGCACACGTCCCTGGAGGGGAGAAATGAGTCTTGCTACAAGCCTGAGACCCAGGCGCCCACGGTCTCACCCAGTTCGTTTTGCACTTCCGCATCTGTCCGGCCTGAGCGTTTGAGGACGTGAAAGGAGTGGTCGCCACCCTCAACAATATGGAGGGTGGCTCGCTTACCCAGGTTGCGACATAAGGGCGTGATGCAATCGAGTTCGGCCAGCCTGTCCCGCGTCCCCTGTAAGAAGAGCATCGGAACGTTCACCTGGGCTAAATGCGCACCCCGCTCGCTCGACGGTTTCCCCGCGGCGTGTAGAGGAAAGCCGTAAAAGATCAGTCCTTGGACGTCCGGCAGGCCGCCTTCCGCGGCAACAAGCGAGGTCAGCCGGCCTCCCATGGATTTTCCGCCGGCCAGGAGGGGCAGCCCCCGGGCGACTTTTTTTGCGGCGGCAACCGCTGAGACGATGGTTGCGCGTAATGTCGCCTGAGAGTCAGGGCTTTTCCTGCCTTTTTCCATATACGGAAACTGATAGCGGAACGTTGCAATTTTTCGGGCGGCAAGCTGTTCTGCTACGGCCTGCATAAAGGGGTGGCGCATCCCGGCTCCGGCGCCGTGGCCCAGCACGAGCAGGGCGCGGGCGGATGCGGGTCGGAGGAGCAGCGCAGAGACGGCCCCGGCCCGCTCGGTTGGCGTAAATTGAAGCGCTCGAAGCGAAGTTGCCATGCGAACCTAGGCCCTTTTCTGCTGCTCCGCTTTTTGGATTTTGGCCCAGGTATCACGCAAGGTCACGGTTCGGTTAAAGACCGGGCGGCCCGGAGACGAGTCAACTGTATCCACACAGAAATAGCCCTGCCGTTCAAACTGAAAGCGGCTGCCGGCTTCGGCCTGGGCCAGACTCGGCTCGACTGTGCAGGCGGTCAGGATTTCGAGCGAGTGGGGATTCAGATAATCGGTGAACGCCTGACCGTCTTCCACATTGTCCGGGTCAGGCTTGGTGAAAAAATGGTCGTACAGCCGGACCTCGGCGTTGACGGCGTGCTCGGCTGACACCCAGTGCAGCGTGGCTTTGACCTTGCGCCCGGCGGGCGGGCGGCCACTGCGCGTCTCGGGATCATAGGTGCAGTGAATCTCCGTAATCTCTCCGGTGTCATCTTTGACAACGCCGACGCATTTGACGATATAGGCGTAGCGTAAGCGCACTTCCCGGCCGGGCGCGAGACGAAAAAATTTGCGCGGCGGATCTTCACGAAAGTCCTCACGCTCAATATAGAGCACGCGCGAGAAGGGGACTTGGCGCGTGCCGGCGCTGGCGTCTTCCGGGTTGTTGATCGCGTCGAGGTATTCAACCCGGTCTTGGGGATAATTGTCTATGACAACCCGCACCGGGCGGAGAACCGCCATGACCCGCGGGGCGGTTCGATTCAGCTCTTCGCGGATACTGTGTTCGAGCATGGCATAGTCAACCGTGCTGTTCCGTTTGGCCAGACCGATGCGCTCGCAGAAGCTCCGAATCGACTGCGGCGTATATCCCCGGCGGCGGAGTCCGGCCAGGGTCGGCATCCGCGGGTCGTCCCAGCCGCTCACGTAGTTGTCTGTCACCAGGGTGAGGAGCTTGCGTTTGCTCATGACCGTATAGGTCAGGTTCAAGCGGGCGAACTCGATCTGTTGGGGATGGCTCGGAACGGGCAGGACGTCCAGCGCCCAGTCGTACAGGGGACGATGATCCTCGAACTCCAGGGTGCACAGCGAGTGGGTAATCCCTTCGAGCGCGTCGCTCAGGCAGTGGGTGAAGTCATACAGGGGATAGATGCACCAGCGTTCCCCTGTGCGGTGGTGCGGGGCCTTCAGAATCCGGTACAGCGTCGGGTCGCGCATATTGATATTGGGCGAGGCCATATCGATCCTGGCCCGCAGGACGTGCGTGCCTTCCGCAAACTCGCCGGCGCGCATACGGGCAAATAAATCGAGATTTTCCTCAACCGAGCGCTGCCGATAGGGGCTGTCTCGACCCGGCTCGGTCAGGGTGCCGCGATAGGCCCGGATTTCGTCTGGACTCAGGCTGCACACATAGGCGTGCCCGTCTTTGATAAGTTGGACCGCATAGGCATACAATTGCTCGAAATAGTCCGAGGCGTAGTATTCCCGGTCGTCCCAGTCAAAGCCGAGCCATTTGACATCGCGCTTGATGGATTCGACATAATCGATGTTCTCTTTGGTCGGGTTCGTATCGTCGAAGCGGAGGTTGCACGTCCCGCCCTGTTCCAGGGCCACTCCGAAGTTCAGGCAGATGGACTTGGCATGCCCGATATGGAGATGGCCGTTCGGTTCGGGCGGAAAGCGGGTGGCGACTCTGCCGTTATGTTTATTGGTCTTCAGGTCTTGGGCGATAATCGTCCGAATAAAGTCGGTGGCTTGGGGGGTGTCGGTCGTTGCCATGAGTCAGCGTCCTTACAGCGGCGCTCCCTGCCTGTCGCGGGCTCTTATTGAAGCGCTAAAACCAGACGTAAGCCCGCGTTCATCTCTTGCACCTGCCTGGCTGTCAATTTGCCAATCTTTTCTGTGAGAAAATCCTTATCTATGGTGATGAGTTGTGAAACGTTCACAACCGAGTCTCGTTTCAAACCGATATGTTTTGCTGAGAGCGGCATATTGCCTGGTGCGGAAGCTAATCGCAGGTTTGAGGTTATGACGGCTGCAAGAACAGTCCGAATACGACTCCGATTAAAGTCATTTGACTGGATAATAACAAGTGGACGCCGGTAGCCGGGTTCAGACCCACCTGGCTGGGACAATGAGGCCCACCATACTTCTCCGCGACGGACTACCATTCTTCTTGAGGCAGAGATCGGCGCTGCAAGGCGTGAATCACCGGATCAATCGGAGCGGATGTCGCAGACTCCTGCATGGCATAGACTTCGTCGAGGCGTTGCGTCACACCGTCTCCTTGATGCGCTTTGAGATAGGTGGCAATCGCCCTCGTATATAATTCACTCCGAGACACCCCGTTGCGTTGCGCGAGTTGTTCGGCGGCATGGAAGATGGGAGCCGGAATCGAAATCGCTGTTTTCATACGGATGAAGTATAACTGTGGTTATACCTGAGTCAAGAGTGACGGCGCTCCGTTGCCGTCGGCGACTCGGGCAGGCGGAACAGCCGCAGAGCCGTGTCGCGCAAGAGCTTCTGCTTTGATTCCGGCCTGAGTTCAAGCGCCTCGATCTCTGTGATGGCCCGTTCGGGGTCAATCACCGGCCAGTCCGTTCCGAACAGGACTTTGTCTTTGCCCCAAGTATTGATGAAATGGACAAAAGACTCCGGCCAATGGCGCGGCGCATAGGCATCGGAGCCGATATAGACATGCTCATGCTTCCAGGCCACCGAGATCATTTCCTCAGTCCAGGGATATCCCAGATGAATCCCGATGAGCGTCAGCTCAGGAAAATCAATGGCAATCTGATCCAGCGTAATCGGTCGGCCAACACTCGGCAGAATCCGCTCGCGCTGATAGCGCAGGCAGTGGCCGACCTGCATCATAATCGGAATCTCCAGCTCGCAGCACTTGGCATAAATGGGATAATAGCGGGCATGGTCGGGCGGCAGGCCAAACCAGTGCGGGTAGAGATGGGCGCCCACAAATCCATACTCCTTGACCGCGTATTCCAGGTCGCGCAGACCCTGCATCCCCCGGGTGGGATCAACCCCGGCCAGACCGGAAAAGCGGTCCGGGTAGCGCTGACAGATGTCGGCCACCCGGGCATACGGAATCTCGAATGAGCCGGTGATGCGCAGGTCGCCGGCCCGCACCGCAATCAGCAGGGAGCGCTGAATCCGGGCGCGGTCCATTTTCTCCAGATAGGTCTCCAGCGGTACGCCGGGCCGTAACTGGGGTGGAAACCGGACCTGGTCGAGAAAATGCTCATCCACTCCGGTCTGGCCCTGCTGGACTTCTTGGGGGGTGAAAAGGTTACAGACGATATCGATAGCACCATCCATGCGCTGGCCTCTCTGTGGTGGGTGTCGCTGCCTCCACGATGACGCGCCGTGGCCTTTGCGTCAATGGCAGGGATATGATGGGTATGACCCGGACGGTACAGCAGGAGGAGGACCGGCATGAAATTCGGCGTTCACTATTCTATTGGCGTCAACGCGAATCCCGAGGCAGACGATTATATCCAGGTTGCCCAAAAGGCGGAAGCGTGTGGCTATCACTCGCTCTGGCTGGGAGACCATATTGTGATCCCGGAAAAAATTGAGGCGGCCTATCCCTATTCGGCGGACGGGGCGGCCGGCTTTCCACGGCGGGCTCCGTTCCCCGACCCCTTTGTTATGCTCGGCGGTCTGGCCCTGGCCACCTCGCGGATTCTGCTGGGCACGAGCGTCATCGTCATTCCCTATCGAAATCCGCTCGCGGTTGCCAAGGCGGTCGCCACCGTTGATCTCTTGTCGCACGGTCGTTTTCAATTTGGGGTTGGCGTCGGCTGGCTCAAAGAAGAGTTCGACGCTTTAGGAGAAGACTTTGCTCAACGGGCGCGGCAAACCCGAGAATATCTGCACATCATGAAAGCGGTCTGGCAGGCCGAGCCCACGAGCTTCTCCGGCGAGTTCCTCACCTTTTCAGATATCCACACCGTTCCCCTGCCGGTCCAGAAGCCGCATCCGCCCATTATTTTCGGCGGGGAGAGTCTGCCAGCCCTCAGGCGGGTGGCCGACTTGGGCGACGGTTGGCAGCCTGGCACGGCCTCCCTCAAGGCGCTGTCAAAAAGCGTTCCTCAACTCACCGCCCTCATGGCTGAACGCGGACGAGACTATGCCGACCTGTCCGTCTCGGCCCTGAGCGCCGCCGGCCCCTTGCTCCGCAAGCCAGAGGTCATTCCTCAGCTCAGCGCGCTGGGCGTGCAGGAATTGATCTTGTTTATGACGACGGCTGATACCCATAAGACGCTCACGGCTCTCGAAGACTTTGCGGAAAAGATGATGGGCTAGGGCAGTTTACGCCAGGTTGTAGCCCTGTCGTGAGGCGCTTGTCATGCCGGATCTGATCCGGCCTCCATCGGGGGGGGACAGCGGGCCTGGATGCCGGCTTGCGCCGGAATGACGAGTAGCTGCACAGCGGCGTAAAACGCTCTGGCGCGCAATGCTCCAGGCAGTTCTCTTCTCCTATGCGGCGTTTATTTTCCTTGTGGACCGGGGCCCTGCTGCTGACCGGAGGGGTCGGCCAAGCGGCCGAACGCCCTGGCGACTATTTCCCCCTCGTGCTGGCAAACCGCTGGCAGTACGAGTCGAGCGAAGGTACTCCAACAAGCCCCGTGACCGAGACCTGGGAGGTGGTCAGCCGAAAAGGGCCGGGCTATGTGCTGCGTATTCAGCAGAGTCTCCTGGCCAGGGACGCTCCTGCGGAGTTTGTCTCCGCCTCGTCTGCCGGGGTGGTGATGCAGCCGAGCGACACCGCGTCCGAAGACGGGCAGCCGCAGTTCATCCTCAAACCGCCGCTCATACTGGGGGCGACCTGGCAAACGTCTGCCGGACGCTACGAAATTACTGCGACGCAGGCGCTTGCCGCGGTGCCGGCGGGCGTATTTGAAGACTGTATCGAGATCACCTTTTGGAGCCGCAATGGCCAAGCCAAGGCCGTGACGCTGTACGCCCCTGGGGTGGGTATGGTGCAGCGGGATGAGTCGTTTACCCTTCTGGGCGGGTTGGGCGGCGAGGCTGGCCCGCGCCAGGGCCGGGTCAGTTTATGGCTGACCGAATGGCGCGTCAGACCAGCCACAGCCGACGAATAATCCCTGTCGAGCGGATTCACGAGGTCCGTCTTATGGCGGCTTTCCTGTCTAGCGCCGGTGTCTGCGTCGATACAGGGAGACCAGCCCGCCAAGCAGAAGAATCACGCCGGGCTCGGCAACAATGGTGATAAGGAAGAGCTGCCGCGTCTGTTCCGTGGTAAGCACCAGGGTAGAAATTTTCCGCTGAATGGAGGCGTCCCGAGGGCGTTCGGTAATAAACTTCTCGTCCTGCGCCAGCCATTGCACCGTGTTGAGGAAGAGGTCTCTATTCCCCAGCAAAGACAGCCGGGCATTGCTGGCAAAATCGCTGTCTCCATACACAACCAGCCGGGCCGCGGGCGCCGCGGCCTGGTCTTTGCCGGCGGGTGGCGCAGTCCCGTTGGTGGGCTGGTCCGACGGATTCAGACTGCCCGGCTGGTCTCGGCGAATCGTGGCCGCCACTGCCAGGGAGATCGGCCCCGGTCGGGCTTTTGTGCCTTCAAAGTCCACCGCGCCTTCGGGTGATGCGGCTCCAACGCGAAAGCGAGCCCAGGCTCCCGGTCCGGTGCGGCAGAACGGCTGGGCTGAGAGCACGCCGCTCGGCAGCGGGTCGGCCGGCTCAACCGAACGGGAGAGAGGAAAAATGGTGCCGACCTGGAAGTCTTTTACAATCTCGACCTCGGTATTATACAGCGACACCAGCGGGCTCAGCGCGTCGCCGCCAAAGAGTCTGTTCTGCGGATCATAGACAACATCCTGAGCGAGCCGTACCCCGTATTGGGCGAGGAAAGCGGTCAGGTTCGGCGCCGACAGGGGGTCGAGCATGAAGAGCAGACTCCCGCCTGCCGAGAGATAGCGGCCAAGACGCTCAAGCTCGTCCGGCAAGAGGTCAGTCTGCGGGCCGCTGACCACGACGAGGGCGGCGTCCTCGGGGACGCGCTCGGTCCGCGCCAGGAAGACGGGACGGACAATAAAGTTTTCGTTGCGTAAAGCGGAAGCGGCCTCGCTATAGCCCAACTGCGGTTGACCGCTGCGCGGGTCTTTTTCGCCGTGGCCGCCAACAAAATAAACGGTCTTTTGCTCTTTTCGGAGAAACTGAAACAGGGCCTCGGTAATGGTCGGCTCGCCCGCGCCCGGCAACAATTTCTGCTGCCCGTCGTATTCGAGCACCGCGGTGCCGTAATGGGTCGCTCCGTACTGCCGGGCCAGCCCCACGTTCCGGTCCCGGTGCAGGATGCGATACTGGAAGTAGGAATTTTCCGCGGTAAAGCGCTTGAGCACATCCTCATAGCGTTGATACGCATCTGGAGAGCCACCAAAAAACAAGGTCAGCAGCGCGTCTTTGTCCAGGTCGGCCAGCAGGCTTCTGGTCTGCTTTGAGAGGGATAAGGTCTGTGTGGGGGTGAAGTCCCAGCGCAGATTATTCCGAATGGAGAGCGTTTGGAGACCGACCAGACCGAGCAGAATCAGCAGATCAAGCACAGCCACCGTGACCCACTGCTTTCGGCTCGGCGTGGCCAGAAACGTCCGCACCGAGGAGAATTCACCCTTGCCATGCCACCGCCGCGCGCGCAGGGCCTGCCAGGTCAGTAATAAAAAAAAGGAGAAGAAGAAGAGAAAAAAGGTGATTTCCTGGCTATCAATCGCGCCTCGGGCGAAATTGTAAAAGCGATCAAAGAGTGAAATTTGCAGCAGGAACTGAAGCCAGGCTTCACTCACGGCCTGCTCGTTCCACGTCAGCGACCAGAACAGGACCAGGACGCCGAGGGTTGCCATGGCCGCAATCGCCTGGCTGTCGGTGAGGGCCGATAAGAGCAGGCCGACACTGATAAACACCAGGCCAATAAGCAGCAGGCCGACATAGCCCGGCAGCAAGGCTGGCCAATACACAGCAGGATGCCACCACGAGAGGACGAGAGGATACAGCAGGGTCAGCCCCAGAACGACCAGCAGCAGCGTGGCGGCAGCCAAGAATTTACCCAGTAAAACGCTGCTCTCCGGGATCGGGTAAGTCCATAACAGGTCGAGGGTGCCGAGTTTTTTTTCTTCCGCAAACGAGCGCGCGGTGATGGCCGGGACGAGCAGCAGCAGGACATAGCGGAGGTCGTGGAAAAAGAATTCCCACAGACCCCGCTCCAGGTTCTGGCCGCCCCACATCATAAAGAAGCTGATGTCGGTGTAAAAGAAGAAGCCGGACAAGGCCAGGGCAACCGCCACAATGGCATATGCCAGAAACAGGCCAAAATACGCCCGTAATTCTTTAATAAAAATCGCGCGGAGAACCATACCTTGGGCTCATTGATGCTGTTCTCTATGGCTGCGGCTGATCGACCACCCGGTGGAAGATCTCCTCAAGGTCCATCTCCCGAGCGCGGAGTTCAAATAAGCGCCAGCCGCGCCCGGACACGGCTTCCACAATGCTGGGCCGGACGTCCTCGTGCTGAGCGGCGCGCACCGTATAGGCGGTCGGACCACCCCTCTCCTGAGAGGTCACCTGGACCCCGTGGACACCCGGCAGGCGATGCAGGAGCGCTGCCACTTCGGCTTGCGGGCCGTCAATATGGGCGACAATCTCACTCGCATCGCGCAGCCGCAGGGTCAGGTTGTCTGGGGTATCCAGGGCCAGCAACTGGCCTCTGGCCAGGATCATCACCCGATCACACGTCATCCGCACTTCAGGCAAAATATGCGTGGACAGCAAGACCGTCCGATTCCCCCGCATGCCGCGTATGAGCTGGCGAAACTCGGCCGCCTGCTCGGGGTCGAGGCCGATAGTCGGCTCATCGAGAATGAGCACGCTGGGGTCGTGCAGCATGGCCTGGGCCAAGCCGACACGTTGACGGTAGCCTTTTGAGAGCGTGCCGATGTAGACGCGGATGACAGAGCCGAGGTCCAACTCTTCAATGACCTGGGACACGCGGACCCGCCGCGCCGTACCGCCTAACCCTTTGAGCTTGCCCACAAAATCGAGATAGGTGGCGACCTCCATCTCCGGGTAGAGCGAGATGTGTTCCGGCATATAGCCGAGCTGGCGTCTGACGGCCAGCGATTCGCTCAGCACGCTATGGCCGGCAACGCTGGCCGTGCCCGTGGTCGGCGACAGAATACAGGCCAGCATGCGGATGGTCGTAGACTTGCCGGCTCCGTTTGGGCCGAGCAGACCGACGATCTCTCCGTGCTCAACGGAAAAACTCACCGCTGAGACGGCGCGAAACGTGCCGTAGAGTTTGGTCAGACCTGAGGCTTCGATCATGCTGGCGCGCTCATTTCGAGTAGAGGCAGACAGTATCCTGCCGGGCTGTGTCGAATCAACTCCCTCTGCCTGCCCTCGGCCCGAGAAGAGAAGGGCAGCCACAGGGGGCTGCCCCTACAAGCCCGTTCACCCTGAGCGTAGCGGAGCGAAGTCGAAGGGCCTAATGCGCACTGTGGCCGCCATCAACCGGAATGACCGCGCCTGTCATGAAGCTGGCCTCATCCGAGGCCAGATAGAGGGCTAAGGAGACCACTTCGTGCGAGTTCCCAAAGCGCTTGAGCAGATGCGCGTCTGCAATTTGTTGCCACACGGCCTCTTTATTCTCCATGTCCTTGATGTATTCGCGCGGCATGGGGGTGTCGATCGCGCCCGGACAAATGGCATTGACCCGAATATTATACGCAGCCAGGTCCACCGCCATACAGCGCGTCAGATTCACCAGCCCGCCTTTGGCCGCCCCATAGGCCGACATCTGCGGATAGCCCAGAATGCCACCGGCTGATGAAATATTAATAATCGAGCCGCGGTGTTGTTTCTCCATATGCGCGACCACTGCCTGGCTCATCAAGAACGGTCCGGTCAGATCGATCCGAATGATGCGTTCCCACTCTTCCAGAGTCGTTTCCTGAAACGGTTTGCCCAGGATGACCCCGGCATTGTTATATAAAATATCGATGCGACCAAAGGCTGAAATGGCTTTTTCGACCACCGCCTTGATCCCGTCCGCGTCCGCGGTGTCAGCCCGGACCCATGCGACTCGGGCTCCTGCCGAGGGAATATGCGTGGCGGTGTGTTCGATCTCTGGCAGGATATCGCTGATTACCAGCGAAGCGCCTTCTTGGGCAAAGGTCTGGGCGGCCACCGCGCCTTGGCCGCGCGCGGCGCCGGTAATGATAGCGACTTTTCCGTCTAAACGGCCCATGTCGTCCTCCTTGTTGTTTTCTTTCTAAGGGGTTGTTTTCCTTCTGAGGAGATAGCAGAAACTCGCCCAGCGTGCCAAATACGGCTTGCTGAGGAGGGGCTGGCTGGCTATGTTGCTCACGACGCGGAGAGACCGTTCTTCATCGGCAAAAGAACACGCGCGACACGAGAGGATAGTATGGCAAAGACCGACCCCATTACCCTGGCCGTTGTCCAGGGCATGCTTGAATCAACCCAGCGTGAGATGACGCTGACCATTGAGAAAACATCGCGCTCGTCCGTTTTTAATATTGCGCGCGATTACTCCAACGCCCTGTTTCTCGGCTCCGGCGAGATGATTCTGCAAGGCCAGGATATCCCTATTCATCTAGGCTCCCTCATGCCGGCCCTGCGGACTGTTGCCGGCTATTTCGGTGACGATATCCATCCCGGTGATGTGTTCTATCATAACGATCCGGCCTGGAGCGGCTCCCATATTGTTGACTGCTGCATGTACAAGCCGGTCTTCTACCAGGACGAACTCGTGTTCTGGACGGTCAGCAAAGGCCATGTCACCGACATCGGCGGCCCGGTGCCCGCCGGCTATAACCCCGAGGCCAAAGAGATTTATGCCGAGGGCCTGCGTATTCCGCCGCTGAAAATACGGGACCGCGGAACAGAGCGACGCGATGTGGTGAATTTTATTCTGACCAATGTCCGCTCCCGCCGACTCCAGGCCGGCGATATGCGCGCCCAGCTTGCCGCGGTCACAATTGGCGAACGCAACCTGCTCGGTCTGCTGGAGAAATACGGCAAAGATATGGTCATGGCCTGTATGGCGGAATTGCTCGAATTGGCCGAACACCAGATGCGGGCATTTATCCGCGCTATTCCTGACGGAACCTATCACGGGAAATCCGTGCTCGAAGACGCTGGGCATGGCTATGGTGATATCGAGATTGCGGCGACCGTTGAGGTCGCTGGCGACACTATGGCCGTTGCGCTGGCGAGCCCGCCCCAGATTCCGTATTTCATCAATTCCTATGCGGCCAACTCGCTGTCCGGGGTGTATCTCGGGGTGATGATGTTCGCCCAACTGCCCCCGCCGTATAACGAGGGGCTGTATCGGCCTATTAGTGTTGATGTCGGCCCGGAAGGCACCCTTACCAACGCCCAGGAACCGGCGCCGCACGCCAACTGTACAACCACCCCGTCAGAGTCGATTACGGATGCTGTGCGTATGGCGCTCGAACAAGCCCTGCCCGAAAAGGCGGTGGCTTCCTGGGGACATTCAAACGGACTGAATATTGCCGGGCAGGATTACCGCTCGGGCGAAGAATACGTGTCCATGATCCTGGCGACGATTATCAGCGGTGGCGGCGCCTCGCATAAGACGGACGGCTGGCCGGCCGTGGGTCCGCAGTGCTGTTTTGGCGCCTTAACAAGCGGCGATATTGAAATTCTTGAATACCAATATCCGATTATCATTCACCGCTACGGCCTGATGACGGACTCGGGCGGGGCCGGGAAACTGCGCGGCGGCTCGGGCACGCACTGGGAAGTCGAACCGCTCCACGACCCCATGACGGTTGTCATGTTTGGCGAAGGACGGCGCTACCCGGCCCAGGGCGCGCTCGGCGCGGCCTCGACGCTGTGCGAACCCAAGGTGGGACGGGCGCTGTATTACAAGAAAGACGGCAATATCGAGGAGATCAAGACCAACCGGATCGCCGAAATCGAGCCGGGCGAGCGTTTCGCCAACCAGAACCCCGGCGGCGGCGGCGTGGGCGACCCGCGTGAACGCGACCGGGCCAAGGTGCTCGAAGACGTACGCAACGGCTTCGTGTCCGTCCAGGCCGCCTGGGAAGAGTACGGCGTCCGGGTCGAAGCGGACGAGCCGCGCAAACTCGCGGTCGGAAAATGAACGGCGCAGTCAGCGGTGAAAGAAGCCGGCAAGACGCCAGAAGGAAACGCAGCATGTCTGAATACGAAACCGCCAACCTTGCCCTGTGCAAACTCGCAGCTGGGAAGTAGGGCTGGTGTAATGAATAACAACTATCTGAAACCGGAACCCTTCTCTCTTAAAAAGCATCCGACCTTGAAAGAGAGATGGATCCAGAATCTCATCGAGGACGATCCATCAGTTCTCGGATTAGGCGATCTGTTCCTGCGGGACAGGGAACGGAGACAGCCTCACGCAGGAAGGCTTGACCTACTACTTGAGGACACCGAGACGGCGCGGCGATACGAGGTTGAAATTCAGCTCGGGGCAACAGACGAGTCGCACATCATCAGGACAATTGAGTACTGGGACATCGAGAAAAGGCATTACCCGCAGTACGACCACTGCGCAGTGATCGTTGCGGAAGATATTACGAGCCGCTTTTTTAACGTCATATCGCTTTTCAACGGCGCACTTCCGCTGATCGCCATCCAGATGCAGGCGGTTCAGGTCGGCGAAAATATGACTGTCGTGTTCACCAAGGTGATGGATGAGTTGGAACGTGGCCTCGTCGATGACGACGATGAGGCTGCCCAGGCCGCGCCGACCGACCGGGCTTATTGGGAGAAGCGCGCGACGAAGACCGTCGCCTTGGCCGACCAAATGCTAGATATCATGCGTGAAATCGACTCAAGCCTGAGCCTGAAATACAACAAACAGTACATCGGCATCGAGAAGGACGGCCGACCTTACAATTTTGTGTGGTTCAAGCCGCTGAAAGATAAGATCACCGTCAGGATTAAATTGCCACGTACCGACGAACTTGACGAGAAAATAGAGAACGCTGGGTTTACTACGCTTAAGTACAAGGGCCGCCGCTATCGTCTTCAATTGAAGGAGGACGACATCCATTCCAGCGCCGAAATCCTCAAAGAACTCTTACGCCTTGCCTACAAATACAAGGCAAAGTAAAGGACCTATGTCACAGCACGCTTACCGTCTCGGCATCGATACCGGCGGAACATTTACCGACTTCATTCTGGCCTCGGCCGGCGAAGGCATCCGTCTCTACAAGACGCCGTCCACCCCGCACGACCCGCCCAGCGCCGTGCGCGAAGGACTTGAGCAAATCGGAGCCGACCTCGGCTGTAGCGTGGCGGACTTTCTGCGCGACTGTGACCTCGTTATTCTTGGCACGACCGTTGGCGTTAATGCCCTGATCGAGCATAAGGGCGCGCGGACCGGTCTGTTCTGCACCGCCGGCCACGAAGACTCGCTCGAAATCCGTCTTGGCCACAAGGAAGACGGGCACCGCTACGACGCAGACTTTCCCCAGGCGACCATGCTGGTCCCGCGCGCCCTGCGGTTTCCGGTCGAAGAGCGCGTGCTGAGCACAGGTGAAGTGCGGGTCCCGCTCAACGAAGCCGATGTCCGGCGCGGCATCCGTCGCTTTCGGGAAGAGGGCGTTGAGGCCGTGGCCATCTCTCTGGTCTGGTCGTTCCTGCACCCCGAACACGAGCGGCGTATCGCCGAGCTGGTTCGGGCAGAAATGCCCGGGACCTATATAACCCTGTCAGTCGATCTGCTGCCTCAGATCCGTGAATACACCCGGACCAGCACAACCGTGATGAACGCCTATATCGGGCCGCTCATCCAACGTTACGTGGAGCGCATGGAGACCTTGCTGCGCGACCTGGGCTATGCCAATCCGGTACGCTATATGCAGAGCAACGGCGGCCTGACCTCGGGTCGATTCCTGGCCGACAAGGGCATCTACGCTTTGAACTCGGGGCCGGCCGCGGGGCCGAACGCCGGCCTGTTCTTTCATGACGGCAAAGAGCGCGCCGGCGACCGGCCGCGTGACATCATTACCGTGGATATGGGCGGCACCAGCTTTGACATCAGCCTGAGCAAGGACGGCAAGACGAATATCGTCAAGGACTTCGATTTTCTGCGTTACCGGATCGGCATCCCCATGCTTCAGGTCGAGACCCTCGGAGCGGGCGGCGGCAGCATCGCCTTTGTGAATCGCATGGGGCTGTTGCAGGTCGGGCCGGAGAGCGCCGGCGCGCAGCCGGGCCCGGCCGCCTATGGCCGGGGCGGCCAGCGTCCGACCGTAACCGACGCCCTGGTCGTGCTGGGCTATCTCAACCAGAAGTCGCTGCTCGGTGGCCGGCTGCGGATCGACGCCGCGGCGGCCCGGCGCGTCATTGCGGCTGAGGTTGCCGGGCCGCTCAAGCTGGATGTCGAACGCGCCGCCCAGGGGATTTTTACGCTGGTGAACTCCAATATGGTCAGCGGCATTCGACGCGTGTCAATCGAACGCGGCTATGACCCGCGCGACTTCATGCTGGTCGTTGGTGGCGGGGCCGGCCCCGCCCATGCCGGTCGGCTGGCCGGCGAACTCGGCATTCCGACCATTCTTATTCCCAAGGTGGCCTCCGCCTTGTGCGCGTTCGGTGAAATCCTGGCCGACATGAAACACAGCTATCTGTCGTCCAGCGCAGTCCGCCTGGACGCTATGGACTACGCCCACCTCAACGCCACCTTTGCGGCCATGGAAACACAGGGCCGGCACGACCTGGGCAGCGCTGGAGTCACCGCGGACGCAATAGCAATCTCCCGCTCGCTGGACATGCGTTACGTGGATCAGGTCCATGAGTGCCAGGTCGATATTCCGCGGGAAGACCTCTCGGCCAGCAATATCGACGCGATTGCCGAGGCGTTTCACACGCGCCACGAAGAACTGTTCACCTATTGCGAGCGGGATAATGCGGTCGAGATCATGAACCTGGAGTCCACGGTTGTGGGCAAAGTGGCCCAGCCTCAATTACCGCCGCTCGCCAGGGGAACCCCTGACCCCGCCCATGCCCAGAGCGGTGAACGCCCGGCCTTTTTTGAAGAAGATAATGCCTTTGTGATAACGCCGGTCTATGATGGGGCCAGGTTGCTCGTGGATAACGTGGTTGTTGGTCCGGCAATTATTGAGGAAGTCACGACCTCGATCGTGGTCTTTCCCGGCTGGCAGGCGCGGCTGTATGATCCGGGCGTATACGTGATGACGGTGGATGAGCAGGGAGAGGAATGAGCGAGTATCTGAAGGGCAAAAATCCGGGGTCAAGGCGACGCGGGGTGAAAGGCTTGCTTCCGTATGCAAATGTACAAATCTGATTCAAGATCGTCGCTAAGATGGATGAACTGATGGGGCTATCTTGTTTACGTATGCAAATGTACAAATCTGATTCAGGAGGGAAATCGTCGTGGCATGGAAGAGCAAATTCAAGATAGGGGCGCTGGCACTGACGCTGATGATCGCTGCACCGGCGGGGGCGGATTACGAGGCTGGGCAACGCGCTTGGGATGCCGGCCTGCGCAATGTGGCCATAGCCGAGTGGCAGACGAGCGCGGAGGCTGGCGAGGCCAGGTCCATGCTGGCCCTGGGGCGGGTGTATCTCCAGGGCTTGGGCGTGCCGCAGAATTATGTCGAGGCGCATAAGTGGTTCAATCTGGCCGCCAGCCGGGGCGAGTTTGCAGCCGTTGCCGAGCGTGATGCGCTGGCCGCCCGGTTGAGTCCGCAAGAGCGCGCCGAGGCCCAGAGGCTGGCCCTGGAGTGGCAACCGAGCGGGGCCGGCTCTGTACTGATTCCTGCTGACCAGACCGGGATGCCGTCCGAGGCGATCCGCGAGGCCCAGAGCTTGCTGGCCGCATTGGGCTACCGGCCCGGCCCGGCAGACGGTATGTGGGGCGAGCGTACCGGGCAAGCCTTACAGGATTTTTTGCGCGACACCGGCCTATCCTCGTCCATCCCATTGACGGACGCCCTGCCCCTCCTGCGCAGTGCTGCTCAACGGATGGGGAACGAACCGGTCATGGTGAGCGAACCCGTCGCTGTCCAACGGACGGGGAACACGCCATTCCGGGACTGTTCAGCGTGCCCGGAGATAATAGAGGTGCCGGCCGGGTCGTTTCTGATGGGGGCGCCGGTCACCGAAGAGGGCCGGAGCGACGCGGAAGGGCCGCAGCGCGAAGTAACAATAGCGGAGCCGTTTGCCGTGGGCGTGTACGAAGTGACTTTTGCCGAATGGGACGCCTGTGTGGCCGGTGGGGGTTGTCAGGGATACCAGCCGAGGGATGAGGGCTGGAATCGGGGCCGGCGGCCAGTGATAAACGTGAGTTGGGAGGACGCGCAGGCGTATGTGGATTGGTTGACGGAGGAGACCGGCTGGTCGTACCGGTTATTGAGCGAAGCAGAGTGGGAGTATGTGGCCCGGGCCGGGACGCGCACCCCCTTTCACACCGGGGCTACGATATCGACCACGCAAGCGAACTATGATGGGAAATACATCTACGGTCGCGGCAGAGTAGGGCCCTACCGCGGGCAAACCATCCCTGTGGGGAGTTTTGAGTCAAATGCGTTCGGGCTGTATGACGTGCACGGCAACGTAGGCGAATGGGTGCAGGACTGCCGGAACGATACCTATATTGGCGCGCCGAGCGACGGGCAGGCGCGGACAACCGGAGATTGCGGTCAGCGGTTCGTGCGTGGCGGCTCGTGGTACTATGCGCCGGGGACACTGCGCTCTGCCAACCGCGACGTATACCTCACTGACAGGCGGGCCTACGACATCGGTTTCCGCGTTGCCCGGTCGCTGACTGCCCGGGTAGAGCCAGAGTGGCAGCCGTTCACCGTTATGGCGGAGCCGGCGGGGGCGCAGGTACGGATTGTGAACATTGAGGAGCCCTATGAAGCGGGAATGGCGTTAGGGCCGGGCGAGTACGAAGTGGAAGTGAGCGCGGCGGGGTATGCGACGGTCAGAGAGACCATCCAGCATGGGCGGGAGGCAACCGAGCGGCGGATAGTCCTGTCCCGGGTGGAGCCAGAGCGGCAGCCGTTCACCGTCAGGGCGGAGCCGGCGGGGGCGCAGGTACGGATTGTGAACCTGGAGGAGCCCTATGAAGCGGGGATGGCGTTAGAGCCGGGTGAGTACGAAGTGGAAGTGAGCGCGGCGGGGTATGCGACGGTGCGGGAGACCATCCAGCACGGGGCGGCGGCAACCGAGCGGCGGATAGCCCTGTCCCGGGTAGAGCCAGAGCGGCAGCCGTTCACCGTCAGGGCGGAGCCGGCAGGGGCGCGGGTACGGATTGTGAACATTGAAGAGCCCTATGAAGCGGGGATGGCGTTAGGGCCGGGCGAGTACGAAGTAGAAGTGAGTGCGGCGGGGTATGCGACGGTCAGAGAGACCATCCAGCATGGGGCGGCGGCGACGGAACGACGGATAGCCCTGGTGGAGATCGGCCCGCAGCCCTTTACGGTGGTTACGGAGCCGGCGGGCGCGCGGGTGCGAATTGTGAATATAGAGGAGCGGTATCAAGCGGGGATGGCATTAGGGCCGGGCGAGTACGAAGTAGAAGTGAGCGCGGCGGGGTATGCGACGGTCAGAGAGACCATCCAGCACGGGCGGGAGGCGACGGAACGGCGGATAGCCCTGGTGGAGATCGGTCCGCAACCTTTTACGGTGGTCACGGAGCCGACGGGGGCGCGGGTACGGATTGTGAATATAGAGGAGCGGTATCAAGCGGGGATGGCATTAGGGCCGGGCGAGTACGAAGTAGAAGTGAGCGCGGCGGGGTATGCGACGGTCAGAGAGACCATCCAGCACGGGCGGGAGGCGACGGAACGGCGGATAGCCCTGGTGGAGATCGGTCCGCAACCTTTTACGGTGGTCACGGAGCCGGCGGGCGCGCAGGTGCGGATCGCGAACCTGGAGGAGCCCTATGAAGCGGGGATGGCGTTAGCAGCCGGGGCATACGAAGTGGAAGTGAGCGCGGCGGGGTATGAGACCTCGCGGGCAACTATCCAGCACGGGTGGACGGCAACCGAGCAGCGGATAGCCCTGGTGGAGATTGGTCCGCAACCTTTTACGGTGGTCACGGAGCCGGCGGGGGCGCAGGTACAGATCGCGAACCTGGAGGAGCCCTATGAAGCGGGGATGGCGTTAGCAGCCGGGGCATACGAAGTGGAAGTGAGCGCGGCGGGGTACGAGACCTCGCGGGCGACCATCCAGCACGGGTGGGCGGCGACGGAACAGCGGATAGCCCTGGTCCGGGCGGAGCGGGAGCGGCCGGCGGGCGAACGTTTCCGGGACTGTTCGGCCTGTCCAGAGGTCGTGGTCGTCCCGTCGAGTTCCTTTCTGCGGGGCTCGACGTCCGTTGAGGCAGGGCGGAGTGAGGACGAAGGACCGCTGAGTATGGTGGAGATTCCCCGGGCGTTAGCGGTCGGGGTGTACGAAGTGACCTTTGCGGAATGGGATGCGTGTGTGAGTGCGGGGGGGTGCAATGGATATCGTCCCGACGATGCCGGCTGGGGGCGCGGGCGGCAGCCGGTCATCAACGTGACTTGGGCGGACGCACAGGCGTATGTACGCTGGTTAACGAACGTGTCGGGCCGGTCGTACCGGTTACTGAGCGAGACAGAGTGGGAGTATGCGGCGCGGGCACATACGCGGACGCCGTTTCACTTGGGAGAAACAATCAGCGATGCGGAGGCGAACTTCGACGCAACATACAGTTACGGCGAGGAGCCGACCGGGACGGACCGCCGGCGAACGATACCGGTGGGGAGTTTCAGGCCGAACGCGTTCGGCTTGTACGATATGCACGGCAATGTCGGGGAATGGGTGCAGGACTGCTGGGCTGAGAATTACGCTGCGACACCGTTGGACGGGCAGGCGTGGACTCCAGAGGATTGCCGGCGGCGTGTGTCGCGCGGGGGGTCCTGGATATTCTCGCCGAAAGTCGTCCGGTCCGCCAGCCGCAACGGCTATGACGCTGCCTATCGGTACGATTATGTCGGGCTGCGTATTGCCCGGACACTGCCTTACGCTGTGCAGGCCGTCAGAACCGTCAGCGTAGCCGATTTGCAACCCCTGGTACGGGTTCCGCCCCAGTATCCCGGGCTGGCCCTGCGTCGTAAGCTCGAAGGCTCAGTCACGGTCAGGTTCATCGTCACGCAGGAGGGGAGCGTGACCAGTCCCGAGGTGGTCACATCCGACCCGCCCGGCGTATTCGACAGAGCGGCCCTGGATGCCATTGTCCAGTGGAAATTCCAGCCACGCTTGGAAGATGGACATGCAGTCCAGTCGCGGGGGGTGCAGAAGTTCGATTTCAGCTTATGACGCTGCGTGATCGAAGACATGGGGCGAATGGCTGTCTGAAACCAGGCGCGCGGACAGCTTGAAGCGCACCTTATGACAAACTCGTTTCGGTATTCTACGGGTAGAATTTTGCTTTCTGGCAGGTCTGAGGGACATCCCTCAGATCGGCGCAGGCCCTGATGAAGTCTCCCTGGCCGGACTGGCCGTAAATGATTGCTCCACTGGAATCATACCTGGTGTGCGTGACGTTCATGGGTGTGTCGTTTCTGTCGTGCTGCACGACCAGAACCCCATCATTTTGAAACTCCCCAAGGTGGGTGTCCGAACCCGCTAAGACGACCACCAGCACCTCCTCGGGAAGAAAGCTGACGGACACCCGGCCGTCCTCCTTGACGCTGACTTCGCAGGGCGCTCCCGTGACCTCAACCCCGGAATAGGAGGAGGTTGGGTCGGGGGTGGGGATGTGCTCACAGCCTGTGTAAGACCCCGGGACGAGCGTACTTTTTGCGGCCAGGGGATTTTGCAGCAACCGTGCCAGATTGTGTCTGGTCAAGTCATACCGGCCGGCGTTGTTTTGACCTGGACAGCCGGCGAGGAAAAAAAGACCACACAGCAGAGCCAGGACGACCATTGCCGCGCCCTCACTGGCCCAACGCCCCGGCCTGATCGAAAATCCCCAACTCCAGACGGACCTGTTCGATGCGCGCCGCGCGCGCGCGGCGGGCCTGTAATGCCTCGTTAATACCGACCGCGTGAAAGCGGATGTGACAGCCGGGAGAAGCCTGGGCAACCAGATCGAGGTCGGCTGTGATGACGGTGCCGATGGTCGTGTAGCCGCCGCCAGTCACCGCGTCGTTCAGCAGCACGATGGCCTCCAGTCCGCCCGGAATCTGAATCGAGCCGATCGGGTAGCCCAGATCGACGACGTTCGAGGGGTCGGCGCCGGCGCCAAAGGGTCGCTCGCCGGCATTGAACTCGAACCTGGGGCCTTTCAGACGATAGCCGATCCGGTCCGCTTCGGTGGTGACCTCCCAGTCCGCGGCCAGGAACTCGGCCAGGCTGGCCGGGGTCACGCGGTGGCTGCACATGCCCATGACGACTCGCACGTCAAGCGTTTTCCCGACTGTCGGAACCAGGGCCGGGTCGAACATCCGGCCCAGCATTGTTGCGGGTGAGACCCGCGGCTGCCCCAGTGGGAGTTGATCGCCGCCGAGCAGTTTCCTGCCGTCCAGACCGCCGAAGCGGCCCAGCGTATAGGTGGAGCGGCTGTCCAGCCGCTCCGGCACAGCGATCCCGCCGGCCACGCACACATAGGCTCGCGCGCCGCGCCGGACTCCGCCCAGGCTGATACTATCCCCAGGCTTGACCGCCTGCGCCTGCCATTGGCCGGCCGGTCGGTCGTTGATGCGAAAGTCAATGTCCGCCCCGGTGACCGCAATCAGGGTGTCCGCGGTCGCCTCCAGCCGAGGTCCGGCATAGGTGACTTCGAGACCGGCCGCGGCCTCGTCGTTGCCGACCAGCAGGTTGCCGACCCGGAACGCGAAATTGTCCAGCGCGCCTGAAGGCGGCATGCCGATGTGGTACCAGTGCAGCCGCCCGAGGTCCTGGACGGTGGTCGACAGGCCGGGCTCGATGACGTTCAGCATACGTAACATGCTCAGGCGTCGTTGTCGTTGTTGAGTTGAAATTCGTACGGGTTGGTGACGGAAAATTTTGCTACCTTCCCCAATAGCTCAATGGGTTGGTCGGATTTGATGTTGCGGGCTGCTATTGCCTCGCGCATATCTTCCCGCTCAATCGGCGGAATTCGGACCGAGAAGAAAGGCCACAATTCCTCGGAGCGGTACTCCTTGGCGAGATCAGGAAAGGCGGAGATAGGCTCCGCTCGGTAGTCTGGATCATAACGAAACACAAATTTCTCCTCCTCCTGGGAAAGGCTGCCTACCAGAGAGCGTCCACCCGGCGTCTCTCTATATATCTCCAGGTACTGCTCAGGAGAAGTTTCCCGACCGGCCCGGAAAATGTGGATGCCCCAAGATCGCCTCTGATTCCGTAGCAGCTCAGCAAGTTTTTCCATCTTTTCCATCATAGCAGAACCTCTCGTTGAAGATGTTTAATCCGAAAGGTCAGGAGTTCCATAATACACCGAATTCGGAGCGGTGTGACAACCCTACGAAACCGCTGCTGGAGCATGCGCTCAATGGATGGAAGGTGAATCGCTCTAAAGAGCTTACGAATTGGTTTCCCAAGCGTATTCGGATGGTTCTCCATGATCCAGGCGATCAACTCAAAATGATTTTAATGATCTCCTCGGTCACACATTCGCGCGCGGCGGCTTGCTGTCGGCCCTTTTTTGCAATGTAGCCAACGACTGCAGGAGAGCGGGGGTCGCCATAGGACAAATAGTTTTTCGGAACGGCGCCAACGAGTGAGATTGGGATCTTCTCTGTAAGCGAGTGAAGCTTCCAGCCGTCAGGGGAAAGGCGTGGAATGGCCCGGATGTTCACCTCAATCCGGCTGGGAGTTGTGGTTACTCTCTCTGTGCGCCTCCAACTCACAGCCTTGCTCCTGTCTGCTCCCCAGTGGTTGTGATTCGCCCCCCGCTGTTTGTGCCGGCGGCATGCCGATGTGGTACCAGTGCAGCCGCCCGAGGTCCTGGACGGTGGTCGACAGGCCGGGCTCGATGACGTTCAGCATGTCCCGGCTTCTTCTTTCAGCCGCTTCAGGTAGGCCGCGGGGTCGTCCAGGTAGCGGCTCGGCTGAAAGTCCTGTTCGACGATCCGATAGCGATAGCTGCCGGCTTCGACCTGGGCGCGGATGTCATTATACTCATCCATATCAATGGGCCGGAATTGCCAGCGATCCCCGGCCTGGGCCAGAATATAGCGGCCCTGGAGGTCTGGCATACGCTCCTCCGGGTCATACACGGGCACCGCAGACATGCCGACCATCTGATACCCGCCCGGCCCCTGCACGGGGTAAATACAGAGAAACACGCCGGCATGAGCGACGGCGCGCTCAGGGGTGTCCGTGCGTGGGCGGATGTATTTGGGAGCCTGAATGGCCTGCTCGGGCGGGCACATGCGATAGCACCAGGCCGTACCGGGCACGAAACCGACCATGGATATCCAGTACGGCCGGTCGCAGTAGGCGGTAATGAATTCCTCCTTCGAGGAATAGCCGTTCTCCCGCATCAGGTATTCGAGGTTGGACACCGACGGGTCCTGGTGCCGGTCGGCAAAGCGTTTGGCGCACTCCTGGGTCCAGGGATCATCGAACAGCACCGGGATATCGACCAGCCGGGAGGTCAGTGTTTCCGCGGACTGAATCTCGCGTTCGAGGTCCTTGAGGGTTCGGATCAGGGCGTCGGGATGGGTCTCTTCGGGCCGGAAATGGACCATATAGGAGGCGTTGGCCGGGCAGACCTCAATGACGCCGGGGAGACGCCGGCGCTCAATCTCGCGACAGATCGACTGTAGTTTGAAGTTAATGGCGAGGTCCATTGCCTCGCTGAAGACCACCAGCAGATATTCATCGCCACCATAGTCATAGCGCGTCTCTGACATCGCTCCACCCTGTTCCACGAACCGCTGCTCCAGATCAGAATTGCCGAGGAGAGCCACGCCTCAGAGGCTAGGCGCTCACCCGCTGCCGCAAAGGCAGAATGTCCGCATTCTCGGTATGAATCGCGCTCCGAATGGCGATGCCTTCCCGTTGCAGGGCGGCGTGCAGCCCGTCAAGGACCTCCGGGGCGTTGACCACATCCCCGTGGACGCACACGCTTTCTCCCTCAACGTCGATCACCGCTCCCGTGTCTGCCGTTGTCTGTCCGTCAACAGCAAATCGCAGCACGAGCTCAACGATCTCTTCCACATCTTCGGTGCCATACGAGCGCTTAACGGTAATCGCGCCAGTCTCATCGTAGTTGAGACCCGGATAGAATTCCTTGACAACCCGAAACCCCATCTTTTCTGCGGTAGAGACCAGCGGAAAAGAGGGCAGGGCGGGCAGATAGACGGTGAGGTGGGGATCAACCGCCTGAAAACCCTCCAGAATGGCGCGGGCGTTGTCTTCGGACTGTATCCCCCACGAAAAGAACGCCCCATGCGGCTTGGCGGCCTGAAGCGTGAGGCCGTGCATTGCACAGAATGCCTTGAGGGCGCCGGCCTGATAGACGACATAATCGGTCGCCTCCTGATGGGTGATATTCATCAGCCGTCGGCCAAAGCCCAGCAAATCGGGAAAGCCAGGGTGGGCCCCCACCGTGACCCCGTACGTTTTGGCCCATTCCACCGTGCGGCTCATCCAGCTCGGGTCACCGGCATGAAAACCGCAGGCAATATTGGCGTGGGAGATGCGCTGCATGACCTCTTCCGGTCGGCCCAGCACGAAGTTGCCAAACGACTCGCCCATATCACTATTGAGATCGATCCAGTTTCTGCCCATTGTGTCCTCCGTTCTTCAGTCTTGAAAATGGGGCATCACTTCTTTGGCAAATAAGCGCATGGCTCGGACCGTCTTGGCGTGCTCTGCCCCTGGGTAGTGCATCCAGCAGATCAGATAATCCATGCCAAGCTCTCGCTGATATTTTTCAATTTCTCGAATGCAATGATCCGGGTCGCCAATAATGAACCGCTCACGATGGGTATCAAATGTGACGCTGGCGGGATTTTCCACAACTTGGCCGGCGTCATCTCTCAGCGGCCGAACATTGGCCCATTTTCCGTACATGCCGCCGTGGATATACATAATGCCGGCACGCGCTTCTTCTTCCGCCTGGGCTGTGGTTTCTGCCACATAGACTTCACGAATAACCGGGGTTGCGCTGGCCGTTTTATGAAAACGCTCCAACTGCTGGCGATAGAGCCGGTAGTGCTCTTTCAACTCGTTGATATGATGGCGCGGAGACGCCACTAGCGCAGAGCCCCACTGGGCCGCTCGGCGTACACCGCCGGGAGTTGAGGCCCCAATCCAGATAGGGGGATGGGGGCGCTGGTGGGGTTTGGGTGTCACACGCAGGTCCTTCACATCGTAATAGCGACCCGAGAACGAGAAGCTCTCGGTTGTCCAGCTCTTGATGATGATTTCAAGTTCCTCCTCCATGCGTTTTTCACGTCCGCTGCGCTGCTCCTCATAGCCGGCGTACTCCTCTGGACGATAGCCAGTGGCCACGCCGAAGATCAAACGACCCTCTGCAATCGCGTCGAGCACAGCAACATCTTCCGCGGTCTGAACAGGGCGATGCAGCGGCAGGAGGTACATACTCGTCCCGATGGTGAGCGTGGATGTCCGGGCCGCCATGGCCGCGGCGGTGACGAGCAGGGAAGGGCACATGCCGTCTTCCATAAAATGGTGCTCGACCAGCCAGGCGGATTCAAAACCAATGTCCTCGGCAATGACAATCTGCTCAAGCATTTCCCGGTAGAGCTCGGCGTGGGTCTTGCCGGAGCCTGGCGGCGACTGCATCGAGAATGGGCCAAGACCAAATCGCATGGTAGCTGCTCCTCTTGCAGGGAATGAAAGTGTGAGGAATTATCGCTCTCCGCAGATGAACTGTCAATGTTTGGACGGAGCGGGCGCCCGCCTAGAGTGTTTTACGCTCGTCTGTAGCCGTGCTGGGGGCTCCCGTCATGCCGGACGTGATCCGGCATCCAGCCGGCGGCGGGGGCTGGGGGCCTGGATTCCTGCCTCCGCAGGAATGACAAGTGGCTACACAGAACCGTAATTTGCTCTAGTGTCGATGAAATGCCGCAATAGCCCGCACCACCTCTTCCTGCATGGCCGGGGTAAGCTCTGGATAGATGGGCAGGGCCAGGCTGTGCATTGCTGCGTATTCGCTGTGGGAGAAGGCTCCACGCTCATAGCCCAAAGCGGCAAAACAGGGCTGGAGATGGAGCGGTGTCGGATAGTAAATGGCCGTACCGATCCCCTCGCGCTGAAGCCGTGCCAACAGAACGTCCCGGTGGGCGCTCTGGACCACAAACTGATTATAGACATGGCGCCGCTGCGGGGCCTCGACCGGCAGACTCATCTCTCCGAGTCCGTGGGCAGCAAACAGCCGGCGATAGGTGTCGGCATTGCGCTGCCGGGCAGCCGTCCAGGCATCTAAATGCCGCAGTTTGACGCGCAGCACTGCGGCCTGGAGGGCGTCCAGACGAAAATTTCCGCCCACCCGCGTATGCTCATACCTGGCCTGCTCCCCATGACTCCGTAGCTGTCTGACCCGTTGGGTCAGCTGCGCGTCATTGGTAATCACCATCCCACCGTCACCATAGCCACCCAGATTTTTAGAAGGGAAAAAACTCAAACACCCCAAATGCCCAAGCGAGCCGGCGCGCTTATCTTTGTATTCTGCGCCAACTGCCTGAGCCGCGTCTTCGATCAGAAAAAGATTCCGGCGAGCGGCAATCTCAAGCATCGGGTCCATGTCCGCCATCTGGCCAAACAGATGAACCGGGATAATGGCCCGAGTCCGCGGGGTGATGACGGCTTCAATCCGGGCCGGGTCCAGATTATACGTCAGCGGGTCAATATCAACAAAAACCGGCCGCGCTCCGAGGCGGGCAATGCTCCCGACTGAGGCGAAAAAGGTATACGGCGAAGTGATGACTTCATCGTCCGGCTGAATGTCGATCGCCATCAGGGCGACCAGCAGGGCATCCGTGCCGGATGATACCCCGATCCCGTACCGACACCCAGAGTAGGCGGCGACCTCCTGCTCCAAGGCTTCCACCTCTGGTCCCAGAATGAATTGCTGAGACTCCAGAACGCGCGCAACCGCAGCCTGGATTTCCTGCCGGAGGGTGGCGTATTGAGCTGTGAGGTCGAGCAAGGGAATGGCCATGTGGATAGTGGATAGTGGGTAGTGATTAGTGGATAGTGGGGAATGGGTAGTGGGTAGTGGGTAGTGGGGAATGGACAGCCAGGTAGAAGTTTCTCTCTGCTCAGTATGGGTTCCCTGGGGGAGGGTCAAGAGTGCACTGTTGAGACGTGTAGGGGAGTGGAAAAACTACGCCGTATTTTGCGTGTGGCAAGGAGGAATGATAATCTGAACCATGAGAGACGTTCGCGTGTAAGGAATTATTTATGCAGGGCTTGTGGAAGTATTCTCGAAGCAGCATTGTCGCCGGACTTCTCCTGGGTGGGCTGGCGGGAGGATTCGCTGGTTGTACGCAGGAATCGCAGAATATGCTGAGCCGTTCCATTCAAAACTGGACGGGCACCAACGGCGTGTTGGATATTTATGCCGGAGAAAAGCTTGTGCTGCGCTTTATTGAGATCGATAAGCTCAGCACCGCGGCGGCAACCGGCGACGGAAGTACGGCGAGACCCTACCGTTTTGGCTATGGCTATGCCGACCAGAATTTGAATTTCCGGGTCGATGAAGGCGAGAAGAAGGTCTATTTTGAATTCAGTGATTATTCAACCAGTTATGTTTTTTACGAGAACTACACCGAGTAACAAAGCGTGACAGAATTTTTGGATTTCCTACCGCCCGATTGGCGTCTCGGCTGGGAATTTCGCTGGCGAGATATGATCGACATCGCCTGTATGGCGTTTGTCGTATACCAGGCCTACATCCGCTTTCGTGGTACGCAGGCCGCACGGATAGGCGTGGGGCTGGCCGTACTCGGTCTGTTCTATTTCCTGGCCAGCCAAGCGGGGCTTTTTTTAACCACCTGGGTGCTGGGTGGTATTTGGGCCGCGGCCTTTATTCTGGTCGTTGTCGTGTTCCAGGCTGAAATTCGTCAGATTCTTGAGCAGGTCAACCCTGTCCTGTCCACTCCAAAGATGTTTCGTCGAACCTCTGCTGAGACTTGGGTTGCCGATTTCCTGGTCACAATAGCGGAGACGTGTTTCAGCCTGGCGAAAAAGCGCCGCGGCGCCATCCTCGTTTTTGAACGGAACGATCCGGTCGAACCTCTCTTGCGCAGCCAGGGCGTCCTGATTGATGCCGCGGTCAGCGATTTGCTGCTTGATAATCTGTTTACGCCCTCCAGCCCGCTGCACGACGGCGCCGTTTATTTTCGGGCCGGGCGGGTCTGCCGGGCGGGCTGTATTTTGCCGCTTTCAGAGTCACGTTCGCTGCCCTATACGTATGGGACTCGTCATCGGGCCGCGCTGGGAATTACGGAGCGTTCCGACGCGCTGTCTGTCGTTGTTTCGGAAGAGCGGGGCGAGGTCTCCGTTGTCGACCGGGGCGGTATGGTGACGCTGCCGGAATCGGCCGGCCTGTTGACCTGGCTGAATCTGCGTCTTTCCGGGACCAGGAAAAGGCGTACCCACTGGCGCTGGCGTGACATGCTGAAGACCAATATCCGCCCCAAGCTGGGCGCCCTGGCGGCAGTCTGCGTCCTCTGGCTGATCCTGGTTGGCCCGCAAAACACTGAGGTCGGGTTTGCGGTTCCTGTGGTCTACTACAATATCCCCAGGCATTTGGACATGGCCGGCAAGAACACCCAAGAGGTCTATCTGCGGGTGCGGGGATCGCGTGAGCTGCTGGCCTTGCTTGACCCGCGTGGCCTGCGGGCGCAGGTCGATCTTTCAAGCGCTCGGGCCGGGCGGAGCCGCCTTCCCCTGACCGAGCGCGATATTAATGTCCCCCTCGGCCTCCAGGTCGCCGGTATGGACCCGGCGAGCGTGAGCGTGCGTCTCAAGGAACGTCCGTCTCCTCCGCAACAATCAGACCAAAACGGCCCTGCGCGCCAGACATCGTAAGGCCGTCTCTCAGTCCGACTGCTCCGCCGCGGCCTGCAATAACGCCCATACCCGCGTTACATGTTCATGCCTGGTGGCCTGGTTGCCGATAGCAACGCGGATGGCATACCGGTCGTTCAGCCGGGTGTGCGACAAGAACGCTTGCCCGCTGGCGTTCACCGCGTCAATAAGGGCGGCATTGTGCGCATCCGGGTCGCGGTCGCCGGCCGGGACGTGTCGGAAACAGACGGTGGAGAACGGGACCGGCGCCAGCCGTTCCCAGCCTGAGGCGGCGTCGATTTGCTCGGCCAGCCAGTGCGCTTCCCGCATATGGCCGCCAATGATGGCGGCCAGCCCAGCCCGACCATAGGCACGGATGACCATCCACAGTTTGAGTGCCCGAAAGCGCCGGCCCAGAGACAGGCCGTAGTCCATAAGGTTGACGACATCCTGCTCGTCGGTTCTGAGATATTCGGCCATCAGCGAAAAGGCGCGTTTGAGGTCGTCGGGCCGGCGGGTATACAGCAGGCTGCAATCTATGGGGGTCAGCAGCCACTTGTGGGGGTTGGTGACAAACGAGTCGGCCCGCTCACACCCCGCCAGTACGCCGCGATGCGACGGAACCAGGGCTGCGGCTCCACCATAGGCGGCGTCAACGTGCAGCCATACCTGATATCGTTCGCAAATATCCACAATAGCCGGAATCGGGTCAATGCTGGTCGACGAGGTCGTGCCGACCGTTGCCACAACGGCAACGGGTTTGACCCCGGCCGCCACGTCGCTCGCAATGGCCTGCTCCAAACGGTCCGGTCGCATCCGAAACCTGTCGTCCGTTTTAATATGCCTGGTCCAACGCCGCCCGATTCCCAGCGCAATGGCCGCTTTATCAATCGAACTATGCGCATGGGTTGACGTATACAGCGCCAGCGGTGGCAGATCGTCCCGACCGGCCATGCCGCGCTCACGAATGTCCAGGCCGGCCGCTTCACGCGCCGCGGCCAGCGCGTATAAAGAGGAGGCTGAGGCCGTATCTGTGATTTCTCCGAACCAGTCCGTGGGTAAACCGAGCATCTCGGCCACCCATTGCAGCGTGCGCTGTTCCAGCTCGGTTGCCGCGGGCGAGGTGCGCCACAGCATGGCATTGACGTTGAGCGCCGCGGAAATCAGTTCGCCCACAATGCCGGGGCCCGACCCGCTAATCCCAAAATAGGCAAAGAAAGCCGGATGATTCCAGTGGGTAATGCCGGGCAGAATGAGACGGTCGATGTCGGTGAGAATGGCCTCCAGCGCCTCGCCGTGTTCGGGTGGGCTCTCGGGCAGACTTGCTGCGATGTCGCCCGGTGAGACACGCGCCAGAACCGGCCGGTCGCCGACCTGCTGCAAATAGGAGGCGACCCATGCCGCGGCTTCAGAGAGGGCCTGTTGGAGCTCTTGCGGACTGGGACCAATTTTCATGCTGAAGACTGTAGCACAAAAGGAAAATCCTGGGAGTGTCGTCGGTAGCTGGCATAGACTTTTCAATGACGATACAGTGAAACACACAGAGCAGAGACGAGGCGTCCCATGAGTACGGCCATACGGGTTGATGAACAGGCGCGGCAATCTGAGGCGCGAACTGCGTCAGCCCCATCCCCTGCGCGCAGAATCGAATTTTCGACCCAGCCCGAGCGCTATCGGCACTGGACCCTGTCGATTGACGGCCGGATTGCCACGCTGGCGATGGATGTACAGGAAGACGCGCCCCTGGTTCCGGGCTATGACCTCAAACTCAATTCGTACGACCTGGGCGTAGACATAGAACTCTACGATGCAGTCCAGCGCCTCCGCTTTGAGCACCCCGAAGTCGCTGCGGTGGTGCTCTGTTCGGCCAAGCCCCAGGTCTTTTGTGCTGGGGCCAACATTCGCATGCTGGCCCAGTCTTCACACGCGCATAAAGTCAACTTCTGCAAGTTTACGAACGAGACGCGCAATAGCATTGAGGATGCCAGCGCCTACTCCGGGCAAACCTATGTGTGCGCCGTGAATGGGGCCGCCTCAGGCGGTGGCTATGAACTGGCCCTGGCGTGTGAACATATTATTCTCGTTGACGACGGCTCAAGTGCGGTAGCCCTGCCCGAGCTGCCGTTGCTGGCGGTCTTGCCTGGCACCGGCGGCCTGACGCGGCTGGTTGATAAACGGCATGTGCGGCGTGACCGGGCCGATTTCCTGTGTACCACGTCCGAGGGGCTGCGGGGAAAACGGGCCCAGGAGTGGCGGCTGGTTGACGAAATCGCTCCGCGCTCGCGTTTTGAGGAAACGGTTCACGCCCGCGCCTTGACTTTTGCCGCCCAATCGGACCGGCCGGCGGCTGCGGGCGGCGTCGCCCTGACTCCGCTGGCTCGATCCATTGAGGAAACAACTCTGACCTACGATCACCTCACGGTCGAGCTGGACCGCGCGCTGCGAACCGCGGCGTTCACGCTCCACGCGCCGAGCGGCGACCTGCCGCCCACACTGGAAGCCGTCCATACTGCTGGGGCGCGCTTCTGGCCCCTGGCGCTCGCGCGTGAGTTTGACGACGCCATTCTGCACCTGCGGCTGAATGAAGAAGAGATTGGGACGTGGGTTTTTCGTACCAGAGGTGAGGCCGCGCTGGTCGAAGCCGCGGACCGCCTCCTGGTCGAGCATGCCGATGACTGGCTGATCCGCGAGATTATCCTCTATCTCAAACGCACCTTGCAGCGCCTGGACGTGAGCGCGCGGAGCTTGATCGCCCTGATCGAGCCGGGCAGTTGTTTCACTGGTACCCTGCTCGAACTCGTACTGGCCGCTGACCGGTCGTATATGCTGGCCGGCCGGTTTGCGGAGAGCGATTTGCCTCCGGCCACGCTCCGTTTGACGCCGCTGAACTTTGGGCCGCTCCCCATGAATAATGCCGGCACGCGCCTGACCAGCCGTTTCCCCGCGCAAGCGGAGCATATGGCGGAATTGCAGTCGTATATGGGGCGGGATATCGACGCCGAGACGGCTGACGCGCTGGGGCTGGTCACTTTCACTCCAGATGATATCGACTGGGAAGACGAAGTCAGACTCGCCCTGGAAGAGCGCGCCAGTTTCTCGCCCGACGCTCTCACCGGCATGGAGGCCAGCCTGCGCTTTGCCGGTCAGGAAACCCTCCAGACTAAGATATTCGGGCGTCTGAGCGCGTGGCAGAACTGGATCTTTCAGCGACCGAACGCCGTTGGCGAAGACGGGGCGTTGACGCTGTATGGCACGGGGAAACAGAGCCGTTTTCGGAAACAGAGGGTGTAGCCGTGGCGATTGATTATACTGAGCGTATTCCGAACAATGTTGCCTTAGCCGACAACCGCCGACTCCAACGCGCACTGGAATCGTGGCAGCCGAACTATTTACGCTGGTGGGATACCTGTGGTCCTGAAGGAACGCAGGCGCATGACGTCTATCTGCGGACGGCTATGAGCGTTGAGGCCGACGGCTGGGCCCATTTTGACTATGTGAAAATGCCCGACTATCGGTGGGGCATTTTCCTGGCCAAGCCGCAGGAGGGGCGGCGGGTCGCCTTTGGGGACCACCTTGGAGAGCCGGTCTGGCAGGAAATCCCAGGCGAATATCGCAGCCTGTTACGCCGCCTGGTCGTGACCCAAGGGGATACTGAGCCGGCCTCCGTCGAACAGCAGCGCCGTCTGGGCCAGACCTGCCCCTCGCTGTACGACCTGCGCAATCTGTTTCAGATCAATGTTGAAGAGGGGCGTCATCTGTGGGCCATGGTCTATATCCTGCACGCCTATTTTGGTCGGGATGGTCGGGAAGAAGCCGAGATGATGCTGGAGCGCCATTCCGGCGATGTGGATAAACCGCGTATCCTGGGCGCGTTTAACGAGGAGACGCCCCACTGGCTGGCCTATTTCATGTTTACCTTTTTCACCGACCGGGATGGGAAATATCAGCTCGCCGCGCTGGCCGAATCCAGCTTCGATCCCCTGGCCCGAACCTGCCAGTTCATGCTGACGGAGGAGGCGCATCATATGTTTGTGGGTGAGACAGGTGTCATGCGGATTATCCAGCGCACCTGCGCAGTCATGAATGAACTGAAGACGGATGACCCGGCGCGTATCCGGGCGGCAGGGGCCATCGACCTGCCGACCTTGCAGCGCTTCATCAATTTTCATTACAGCGTCTCGCTCGACCTGTTCGGCCAGGAACGTTCGACCAACGCCGCCGACTACTTTACGACCGGCCTCAAAGGCCGCTATCGCGAAACCCGCATCAACGATGACCATCGTCTCTCGGCGCTGACCTGGCCGATCCAGCGCCCGGCAGACGGCAGCATCGTGCGTGAGGACGCGCCGGCTTTACTCGCCATTAACGAACGGTTACGCGACGATTATATTGCCGACTCGCAGCGGGGGCTGAACCGCTGGAACAATGTTATTGAACGGCAGGGCATTGAGCGCCGGCTGGTCTTGCCCCATCGAGGCTTTCACCGCAGGATTGGGGCTTTTTCCGATGTCCATATCTCTCCACAGGGCGATGTGGTGACAGCCGAAGAGTGGCAGCGCCAGCTTGCCGCGTGGTTGCCGACCGAGGACGATCACGCCTTTGTGGCTGCGCTCATGCAGCCAGTCACCGAACCTGGCGCAATGGCAAGCTGGATTGCCCCGCCGGCCCGCGGAATCAACAATCAGCCCCTCGACTTTCCGTATGTGCAATGGGCAGAAAACGCCTAGCGCAAGAGGACAGCAGCCATGCAGGCCAATACCGTCAGCATTGATCCAACCGGCTCTCCAGCGTCCATCCGGTTTGCGCCACGTTTCAACGTGGCCGTGTCGTTTATCGACCGGCATCTGGAAGAGGGACGGGCACGCAATATTGCCATCCGCACGGTTCACGGCGATGTGACCTATGGGCAGCTTGCCGAACAGGTCAATCGGTGTGGCAATGCGTTGCGCTCAATGGGCGTTGGGACTGGCCACCGGATGCTGATGATCGTGAAGGACTGCCCCGAATTTTTCTCGCTCTTTTGGGGAGCCATCAAGGCCGGGATCGTCCCCGTGCCGGTCAATACGCTGCTCCGGGCGACCGATTATCAATATATGATAGACGACTCCGAGTGTGCGCTGGTGGCCTATTCCGCAGAGTACGCGCCAACCGTGGAAGCGGCCCTGGCCGGGGCCGAACGCACCCCGCAGTCCGTATGCGTGGCCGGGGAGGACACCCCCTTCGCCGCGTTGATGCGGTCCGCATCTGCCGCGCTGGAACCCGCGCCGGCTTCGGCCGAAGACGCCTGCTTCTGGCTGTATTCCTCAGGTTCGACCGGTCGGCCCAAAGGCGCGGTCCATCGCCAGCGCGACATGGTTGTCACTTGTGTCCGGTACGCCCAGGGCGTGCTGGGCATGACGGAACAGGACGTGTGTTTTTCCGCGGCCAAGCTGTTTTTTGCCTACGGTCTGGGCAACGCCATGACGTTTCCGCTCTGGTGCGGAGCAACCGCAATTTTAAGCGACCAGCGTCCCTCACCGGATATGACGTTTGCCCTGATTGACCGTTTCCGGCCCACGCTCTATTTCGGGGTGCCGACTTTGTACGCGGCCCAACTGCTCGCCCTGGAGCAGGAAAAAGAGCACGCACGCGCGTTCCCGTCCTTACGCGCCTGTGTCTCGGCCGGCGAAGCGCTGCCGGCCGAGGTCTTCCGCGGCTGGAAGGAGCGCACCGGCCTGACGATTCTGGATGGCATCGGCTCGACCGAACTGCTGCATATTTTCATCTCCAACCGCCTGGACGATTATCAGCCAGGCGCCAGCGGACGCCCGGTTCCCGGCTATGAGGCCAGGATTGTGGATGAAAGCGGGAATCCGGTCACTGCCGGCGAGATGGGTCGCCTCCTGATTCGGGGCCAGTCCGGGGCCGTCTATTACTGGAACAACCCCGAGAAGACCGCGCAAACCATGCGCGGAGACTGGATCAACACCGGAGATACCTATGTCCAGGACGAAGCGGGGTATTTTACCTACTGTGGCCGTGCGGATGATATGCTCAAGGTCTCGGGTCAGTGGGTCTCGCCGGCCGAGGTCGAGGGCATTCTGTTTGAACATCCGGCCGTGCTGGAGGCCGCGGTTGTCGGCTGGGAAGACGCCAATCGTCTGCTCAAACCCAAGGCATTTGTGGTGCTCAAAGCAGGCCAGACCGCCTCAGCAGAGCTGGCCCAGGAGCTGCGCCTGTTTGTCAAAGACCGCACGCTGCCGCACAAATACCCCCGCTGGGTCGAATTCGTATCCGAGCTGCCCAAGACCGCGACCGGGAAAATTCAGCGCTATAAGCTGCGGACGCCGGAGTAGCGTCTCTGTGGCCCGGCATATTTGCGAGAAACTTATGGATACAAATATCCTTTCGGTCCAAGAAATCCGAACCCAGTATGATGGAGAATGGGTCCTCATTAATGACCCGGAGGTAGATGCTTCTCTGAGTGTTCAGCGAGGACGGGTCTTATGGCACAGTAAGAACCGAGATGAGGTCTACCGTCAGGCACGCCTGTTCAAACCGAAACACTGTGCCTTACTTTTTGTTGGGAGCCTGCCCAAGAATACGGCCGTGGTGTTGTGAGTACTCGTTTTGACGCAAACGAGGGCCTCATCGTTGAATTCTGCGCCCAAATGATTGTCCACCGGATTGAGACGATAGAACACGTCCGCACTCGCCTCGCAAGACTCTTAGGCACTGCCCATGCGATGTCTCCAGTGTGATACCGACAATCCCGACGGCGCAAGGTTTTGTATCGAATGCGGAGCCGCGCTCCAGAACCGCTGTCCGAACTGCGGCGGTGAGAACGTCCCCAGAGCCAAATTCTGTATGGAATGCGGGACGTCACTCGCCAGGCTGCCCAATCCCCAATCCCCCACCCCCAATCCCCCGCCCCATCTGGCCGAGCGCATCCGCGCTGAGCAGGCCGCGCTCGAAGCGCGTGGGGCGGTTGATGGAGAGCGGAAAACCATTACCGCGCTGTTTGCCGATATCAAGGGCTCGATGGAACTTATTGAGGACCTTGACCCGGAAGAAGCCCGCTCCATTATTGACCCGGCCCTGCAACTCATGATGGCTGCCGTGCATCGCTATGAAGGCTATGTGGCCCAGTCTATGGGCGATGGCATTTTTGCCCTCTTTGGCGCGCCTATCGCCCATGAAGACCATGCCCAGCGGGCCTTGTTTGCCGCCTTACGCATGCAGGCAGAGGGGAAAGCCTACGCCGAACAGCTCCGGCTTGACAAAGGGGTCAATCTTCAGATGCGGGTGGGCGTCAACACCGGCGAGGTGGTGGTACGCTCCATTCGCAAAAACGATCTGCATACTGACTATGTGCCGGTTGGTCATTCGACCAGCTTGGCGGCCCGCATGGAAGGACTGGCCACGCCGGGCTCTACGGTCGTGAGTGAGTACACCCACCAGCTTGCTGAGGGCTATTTCGAGTTCAAGGATTTGGGCGCGGCGAAGATCAAAGGCGTCAGCGAGCCCTTACGGATTTACGAACTCCTCGGGGTTGGCGCGTTACGGACCCGTCTCCAGGTGTCAGCCACGCGCGGCCTGTCTCGTTTTGTCGGGCGAAAAAAAGAAATCGAACATCTCAAACAGGTCCGCGAACAAGCCACCAACGGACAGGGCCAGATCGTCGGCGTGATGGGCGAGCCGGGAGTTGGCAAGTCCCGGCTGTTTCACGAATTCAAAGCGCTGTCCGAGCAACACTGTCTTGTCCTGGAAACATTTTGTGTCGCACATGGTAGAGGCCATGCGTATCTGCCCCTGATTGAGTTGCTGAAGAATTATTTCCAGATTCGCCCCCAGGATGATGAGCGCGCGCTGCATGAAAAAGTCGCCGGTCGCGTGGTCGCGCTTGAGCGTGCGCTCGAAGACGGGTTGCCCTATCTGCTCAGCCTCTTAGGCCATTCGGAGTTCACCGCGGCGTTGCAACAGATGGACCCCCACATCCGCCAACAACGCTCCTTTGACACCATCAAACGCCTCCTGCTGCGTGAAAGTCTCACCCAGCCGGTCGTGCTGATTTTTGAGGACTTGCAATGGCTGGACGATGGGACGCAGGCTTTTCTGGATGCCCTGAGTGAGAGCCTGGCCACCGCGCCCATGCTCCTGTTGACGAACTATCGCCCGGAGTACCGGCATGAGTGGGGCAGCAAGACCTATTACAGCCAGCTCCGCCTCGATGCGCTGGGTATGGAAGATGCCAAGGAACTCCTGGCCGCGCTCCTCGACGAAGCAAACTGGCCGGTCACAGCCGCTTCGCTCGAACCGCTCAAACAGCTCATACTGGAGAAAACAGAGGGGACGCCCTTTTTTATGGAGGAAATGGTCCGAACGCTGTTTGACCAAGGTGTCCTGGTCCGTGGGATGGGTGGCATTTCCCTTACCAGGCCGCTTGCTGAGGTCCATATCCCAGCGACCGTCCAGGGGGTGCTGGCCGGGCGTATCGACCAATTAGGCGCAGCAGAAAAAGCCCTGCTCCAGACCGCGGCGGTGATTGGCCGGGAGTTCTCGCTCAGCCTCCTGACCCAAGTGACCCAGGAGGCTGAGGAAACCCTCGTTCCCGTGCTATCCCGTTTGCAAACCGCGGAGTTTATCTATGAGCAGCCCGCCTTTCCCGAAGTCGAATATACCTTTAAGCACGCGCTTACCCAGGATGTTTCCTATAACTCGCTTGTATCCGAGCGCCGCCAGGACGTGCACGCCCGGACGGCCCAGGCCATTGAATCCCTGTTTCACGCGCAGCTGAATGACCGCCGCCTCAGAGAACTCGCCTATCATTCCGCCCACAGCGGCAATACGAAAAAAGCCGTCGAGTACTATCAACGCGCCGGAGAGATGGCGCTCAAGCAGTCTGCCTATACTGAGGCGATTCGTGATCTGAACCATGCGCTGGACCTGCTGCCGGCGTTGCCTCCCGCCCCAGACCGCCCGCAGCAAGAGCTGACCCTGCTGATCTCACTCGGCTCGTGCCTGATGGCAACCAAAGGGTACGCCGCGCCGGAAGTAGAGCGCGTGTACTCGCGCGCCCGCGAACTGTCGCACACGATTGGGGACCTGCCGCAGAAGTTCCCCGTCCTGTTTGGCTTATGGCGGTTTCATCTCGTGCGCGGCGAGTATGCCGCCGCGGGAGAGGTGATTGAAAAGCTCCGCTGCCTGTCCGAGTGTATGCCCGGCTCCCAGCAATTCTTGCCGGCCCAGCAGGCGCTGGGCTTGACGGCCTTTCGGTTGGGCGAGTTTGCTGACGCCAGAGCGCATCTGGAACGTTCCGTGGACATGTATGATCCGAGCGTCCACGGCCCGGAGAACGCGCAGGGAGTGATAGGCCAGGACCCTGGTGTTTCGAGTCTGGCCTTTCTGGCCTGGATGCTGTGGCATCTTGGTTATCCCGACCAGGCCCTCCAGCGCAGCCAGGAAGCCATCACGCGCGCCCGAGAGATGTCCCATCCGTACAGTCTGGTCTTTGCCCTGCATTTTGGAACTGCGGTCTATCGCTTTCGACGAGAAGGGGCGCTGGCCCAGACCCAGGCAGAGGGCGTGGTCGCCCTGGCGAGTGAGCAGGGATTTCCGTACTTTCAGGCCGCCGGGACCTATTTGCGCGGTTGGGCCTTAGCCGAACAGGGCCATGTCGAAGAGGGCATCGCCGACATGCTGGAGGGCCAGCGCATCTGGCAGGAGTCCGGCATTCGGCAGCTTGGCCAACTGTCTCTGCTTTTGGCGGAAGCCTATGGCAAGGTCGATCGAGTCCAGGACGGCCTCGCCGTGTTGATCGAAGCGGAAGCCGAGATGGACAAGAGCAACGAAAAATGGTGGCAGGCTGAACTGCTGCGCACTCGGGGGGAATTATTCCTCACGGCCACAAACGGCCCGGATCAAAACCGCCCGGAAGCCGCGGCCTGTTTTCAGCGCGCCATCCAGACCGCCCAGACTCAGCAGGCAAAATCCCTGGAACTCCGCAGCGCGCTTCGTCTGGCTGCAGTATGGCAAGAGAGCGGCCAGCCGGACGACGCCTACCAGCTCCTCTCGAATATCTACGGGTGGTTTACCGAGGGATTGGAAACGCCGGACCTGCGGGCGGCAAAGGCATTGCTGGATGAACTCGCGCCCGTTCCAGCGTAGTAGCCAGCGTAATAGCCAGCGTAATAGATAGTGATTCAGTTTGCTTATTCCCCCTCACCCCAGCCCTCTCCCTCCAGGGGAGAGGGGACAAACATTCCCTCCCCCCGAGAGGGGGAGGGCCAGGGAGGGGAGCACTTTGAAACTGAACCACTACCTCATAACAAGCATTGTAAATATCCGTCTGAATTCCTATACTCTGCCTGCTTTGGCAGAACCGCCGGAGGGGCGGTATGTATCCATCTCGGTCTATCTCGATCGATCTCGGGGAGGTTTTCTATGAGCAGCACTGGTCAGACGAACGGAGCGGGTATACGCGCCCGATTGCAGCATCCGATTATAGACGCGGACGGACACTGGCTGGAGTTTGGGCCGCTGGTGCGCGAACAGTTGAGAAAAATTGGCGGCGACAAGGCAGTCGAAGGTTTCTCGGTGTTCACCAAACTTGTCCAAGAGCACTTAAGCCTGTCAGTGGCGGAACGCCGCCGCCAGCGGACCGCGCAGCAAGCCTTTTGGGGGATTCCCACCAAGAATACGCGCGACCGGGCAACGGCCATGCTGCCCAGGTTGCTGTATGAACGCCTGGACGAGTTCGGCATAGATTTTACCATCCTCTATCCCACCGCGGGTCTGGGGTTGACCCGCGGCAGTGATACCGAACTGCGGAAAGCCGCCTGCCGGGCGTTTAATATCTTTAGCGCAGACTATTTTCGGGCCTATGCCGACCGCATGACCCCGACCGCGGTTATTCCGATGCACACGCCCGAAGAGGCCCTGGAAGAAATCGACTATGTGACTGCGCAGCTCGGGATGAAGGTCATCATGCTGGGCAGCATGATTAAACGGCCCATTCCCGCCGCGGTCGAGCAATACCCCGGTACGGAAGAACTGCTGACGTGGCGCGACGTGCTGGGTCTGGACAGCGCATACGACTACGACCCGGTCTGGGAAATGTGCGTTGAGCGTGGCCTGTCGCCGACGTTTCATACCGGCTCGCGTGGCTATGCGCTACGGATTTCGCCCTCCAATTTTGTGTACAACCACGTTGGCCATTTTGCCGCGGCAAACGAAGCCGTGTGTAAAGCCCTCTTTCTTGGTGGCGTGACGCGGCGTTTCCCCACGCTCAAATTCGCCTTTCTGGAGGGGGGAGTCGGCTGGGCGTGTCAGTTGTACGCCGACTTGATTGAACATTGGGAGAAGCGGAATCGCGCGGCGTTGGCGGAGGTTGATCCCGCCAATCTCGACCAGCGACTGCTGAGCGAACTGGCGCTGAAATATGGCAGCGCAGACATGGCTGAGGCGTTCAAGCAGCGCGAGGCGGCCTTGGACACAGTGCTGAGTGCACAAGGCTCAACAGCCGTCGGCGGCATTGACAACCTGGACGATTTTTCGGCCTGCGCGATCACCCAGGCGGCGGACATCCACGACTTGTTTGTCAAGAATTTCTACTTCGGCTGTGAGTCGGACGACAAGATGAACGCCTGGGCCTTCAATCGTCACTGCAATCCGTTTGGGGCGCAGCTCAACGCGCTCTTCGGCTCGGACATCGGCCACTTTGACGTAGCAAACATGAACCAGGTGGTGCCCGAAGCGTACGAATTGGTTGAAAAAGGCCTGGTCAGCGACATTGGGTTCCGTGACTTTATGTGTACCAATCCAGTCCGCTTCTGGGGCGAGGCCAACCCCGACTTTTTCAAAGGCACGGCGGTCGAAGAGGCCGCGGCAGCGATTCTGTCGGAGAGGACAGTCGAAACGAGGCCGAACGGTCACGCCACGGGTCAGTTGGCGAAGTAGTCCTTTGAGCAGGTCGCGGGAGCGGGCCTCCTGCCTTTCCCTCTCCCCTGGAGGGAGAGGGTGGCCCTGAGCCTGTCGAAGGGCCGGGTGAGGGGGCCGACGGACCGCTTGGGGGGCCGGCGACACAATGGGCAGCACACGCCTTAAGAGGGCAGGGGAATTCTGCCTCGGCAATTCGACTCCCCTAGGCCATTAACCGGGCGATATCTTCATCCAAACCGCTGCGTATCTGCTCTGCAAGCGCACTCCGCGAGCGTAACTTCGTGCGGCCATAGGATGGCAGGTCGAGCGAGGTAAGGCGACGGGCTTCGCTGAGCGCTTCGTCTAACAGGGTTTCAGCCGTACACACCCGATCCAGGAAACCGACATCAACTGCCTCGGCTGGCGTGTACAAGCGGGCTTGGATCACTGCGTTGGTAAAGTGACGCTTGGACAGCCGCTCACGCGCGAACATCAGGCCAAATTCCGGCAGCGTCATCCCAATAGCGACCTCATTGAGTCCGATTTTGAAATCGCCCTGTACGCCCAAACGGGTATCGCTGGCGAGCAGCATAAAGCCGCCGGCGGCAATAGCGTGACCTGTGCTGGCAGCGACAACCGGTTGCGGATGGGTAAATAATTTGAGCAGCATCCGCGCGCCGGCAGTCACGAGGGTGTGGCCGGCCTCTGGACCGGACTGGAGGACCGCAAGATCAAATCCCGCGGAAAAGCGACCGGGCCGGCCCGTCAAGACCACGGCCTTGGCTTCCTGCGCAGCCTTGTCCAAAGCATCATTCACGCCCTGGATCAGCGCATGGTTGACTGCGTTGGCCTTTCCGTCGTCAAGACGCAGCACGGCAATACCGTCGTTCAGTTCATAATGTACAGGATTGTTTGACATGGGCTTTCTCCTCTGCAAATTTGTCGAGTTCATGGGGAGGCGTTGGGTAGTGGTTCAGTTTGCTTATTCCCCCTCACCCCAGCCCTCTCCCTCCAGGGGAGAGGGAGCAGATATTCCCTCCCCCCTGGAGGGGGAGGGTCAGGGAGGGGGGGCTCTGAGCCGGCAGCGGGGGCGGGAGATGTGAAACTGGACCAGTACCAGGCGTTGCCTTCAGTGCTATTTTCTCCTACTTTCTGCCTGATAAGCATATCAATAAAGTACGTAAATGGAACTCGCCAAGATTACAGCACGTGGGCAGACGACGATCCCCAAGAGCATCCGCGAGGCGGCGAACCTGCACGCGGGCGACGTGATTGCCTTCGAGATTGAGGGCAATCATCTGGTGGTGCACAAGGTGACACCAGGGCGGGACGACTACCTGCAAGGCCTCTCCGAGGTTCTCAGCGAATGGGCCTCGCCCGAGGACGAGGAAGCGTGGCGTGACCTGTGAGCCGCTTGATGTCGTCGTCGTTCCCTTTCCTTTCACAGACCGACGAGCCACCAAGCGCCGTCCGGCTCTGATCGTCTCATCGGCCAGCTTTAATGAGGCTCACGAACAGACGATCCTGGCCATGATTACCTCGACTGGAGGTAGTTGGCCGAGCGACGTGGCGATCCAGGGCTGGCGGGAAGCCGGCCTCAACGCCCCGTGTAAGGTCCGCTTCAAGCTCTTCACCCTCGATGACGCCCTGATTGTGCGTAAGGTTGGCACGTTGTCGCACCGAGACGGCAGAGCGGTGAAAGATGCGCTGTCCCGCTTCCTGGCAATCGACTGATTCAGTGTCCCTTTTGCGCCTGGGCTGGATAGGTCAGCCGGACACGGGTCTCCTGGGCCGTGCGGACTGACACTGGCTGGGCTTGTTCTCCAAGCTGCTCGTGCCACAAGCGCAGGGCATATTTTCCCTGGGGAATCCGGGTGATGCTGAACTGTCCCGCCGCATCCGTTACCGCGGTATAAGGATGGTCGGTAACAATAATATGCGCTCGCATCCAGGTATGCAGCACATCACAGTCAACTCGAATACGGCCCGGCTGCTCAAAGCGATAGGTTTTCTCGGACCAGTGCGGCAGGCCCAGGTTGAACACGGTCTTGTAGCCATTGCGGCGAGCATGGACATTATGCAGGATGAAGTCGCTGTTCCGAAGGATGAGGGTTTGCCCGACGGTCATGGTTTGGACGCGGGGGACAAAGGCGCAGTCTTTGTTGTCCAGTTGCGCGGGCGGGGCCGGGCGGCCTTTGCCGGCGTCAATGCCGTCAAGGATGACAGCGACATTCTTGAGTCCGCCGTGAGTATCGATAAGAAGACTCTCGTCAGGAGTGCTTGCTCCGCAGACTGCTTTGTTTTTGTGGACGGGCAGGCTGCCTTGCCGCGGAGCGCTGCCGGCAAAGACGACCTGTCCGCTTATGCTGCCGCTGCGCTCGATATCGCTGTCCGGGGCCGCGTTGGTGCCGACCGCAGCTACGCAGACGAGGCAGCCCAGACCGAGGCCGATGACACGCCGATTCATGACTCAGCCTTATGTCTGTACCTCTACGCCGTCAATGACTCCACCTGTCTGCGCCGGACTTGATTTGTCAAGCGCCCGGCGTTGCGCTAGGCTCGCCCGGATGAATAAATTCCTTACTGAGGCCCTATGCAGATAGTAGAGATGACATCAATTGCTCAAGTCGTTGTGAGCCTCTTGCAAACAGGTCTGATCGCCTGGGGCATCAGCCTGATGAAACTGAGCAACGAAGAACGCAAAGCCAATACTGCGGTCCTGTATGGTATAGCCGAGGACCTCAAGGCCAACGCTGCCACTCTCAACGCCAATGCAGCTGCTCTTAATGCGCAGACAGCTACCCTCAATGCGCACACGGACGCGCTACGGAAACTGCTTGACGAGAAAGGTTGATCCGCATTGCCCTCTCCACACGCCCTGCGACCGCAGGGCGAGGGCGAATCCTTTTCAGCCGAAGCGTGAGACTTCAATCGCCTTGACCCAAGGGTCTGCGGGATGTATTGGTTGTTGAAAATTTCAACAAAATGGAGTGGGTATGGCAACCGTCAATTTCAGCGTTCCCGAAGAGGTCAAGGCGGAATTCAATAAGGTCTTTGCGAAAAAGAACAAGAGCGCCATTATGACGCAACTCATGCGGGACGCCATTGAGGAACACCAGCGTCTTGAGCGGCGTTCTCACGCGATTGAGGCCTTGCTCACCGCACGACAAAAGATGCCATCCGTGCGCACGGCAACGCTGCGTACGGCCCGAGAGAAAGGCCGCCCTTGATGCCAGTGGTTCGGGCGGTTGTGGATGCGAGTGTTGTCGTCAAGTGGATTTTTCCCGACCCTGAAAACGAGGCTGACGCGCAAGCCGCGGTGGCTCTGCTCCGGGCAATGCAATCGGGAAGCGTGCAGGTCGTACAGCCATCTCATTGGTTGGCCGAAGTAGCTGCAGTCGTCTCCCGTCTGGCCCCAGAGGCGGTACACGAAGAGGTCGGGTTACTGTCCGCTATGGAAATTCCTGTCCTGGAAACGCTCGAAGTGTACAAGCATGCCTGCAAACTGGCTATTCAATTTAAGCACCATCTGTTTGACACCCTGTACCATGCCGTTGCCCTGTGCGCTTTTGATACGACGCTCGTGACCGCGGACGAGCGTTACTATCGAAAGGCGCGCTCGGTCGGTTGCATTGCGCGCTTGGGAGATTTCCGTACTCCGGCCTGACCGAGCAGGAGCGTTGGTGGGCCGAAAGCGCTACTCCACCGACAAGCCCTCAACCCAGTTGCCATGAAAGCCGTACGGCACCCGGTGGGGGAGGTGGACGGTGGCCAGTGGCTCGTGTGTCATGTTTGTGGCGTCGAGAATGACCAGGTCGCTCCGGTTTTCCTCTTTGCGGTACACTCCCACGAGCAGAAATCCCCCGCCTTCGGCTGACCGCGCAGAGCGTGGGACAAAAATCGGCTCCGAGGAATAGCTGTCCGGGCCGAACGCGTGGGTATGGGAGTGGCCGTTTGCATGGTCATACCCAATGACCGTGTTAAAAAGACCTTCCGAGGGAGGCACGCTGCCCTCTTGGCCGGCGGCATACCCCTTCCGATAGGGCCGGCCGGCATAGCGTTCGTCCAGGCGGGGAAACTCGCTGAAGCGGTCGTCCTGTTGTGCCTGGGTGATTGAGCGGTCCGTCAGGTCAAGCGACCAGCGAGTGAAGACCGGGATATTGGTCTCCAGGTCTCCTTCGGCAACCTGAAACAGTGGCAGCCGGTGAAACTGACACACGTCGGCAATGACTGTATGGCCCTGGGTGTAGGCATTCATGGCATGAAACACAAAGCAGGGCTCGGTTTCAAACCAGACGATATCCGCGTTCCCCCCGTTGCGTGGCATGACCCCGATGCGCGTTCCGAGTTCCGGCTCCCAGCGTACAGGAGAGCCGGAAGTCAGATTTTCCGGGCGGAGCGTGGCCGGAAAAACCATGAAGATGACGTGCTCTCGGGTGACAATGAAATCGTGCATCATGGTCGGTACTGGAAGGGGAATCTCTTCGTGCCGCGTAATAACGCCGTCCGCGGAGACGACTGTGTAGCGCAGATAGGGCGGGAACGGCCCGTAGCCAAAAAAGAGGAGTTCGCCCGTTTCCGGGTCGACCTTGGGATGGGCGGTCATGGCCCCCTGGAGTGTCCCGTTAAAATCATACCCACCAATGGTTTCGAGGGTTGAGGGGTCAAGTTCGTAGGGTGGGCCGCCTTCCCACAGGGCGAGCAGCCGCCCGGCATGGAAGATGATATTCGTATTGGCCGCGTTCGGAAAAACGCCCTGGGCTCGTTCATCCGTATTGCTCAGGTCGCTGAGACCGGCAAAGAGCGCTTCCCCGTGCTGGCGCTCAAGCCTGAACCGTTCTGTGCGGACCCAGCGATTGCGGTAATGCGCTTTGCCCGCGCTCAGGGTAAACGCGTGGATCATGCCGTCGCCATCAAACCAGTGATACCGCCCACGTGGCGCAAACTGCGGGTTGGAGCCATTGCGATACAGGGTGCCGTTCAGCTCAGGTGGAATGTCGCCCCTGACGACCAGGTCGTGAATCTCGCCCTCCAGAGGCCAGGGCGCATAATTCCCCTGTAGAAATGGATCAGGCGGAAAAGGTCGGCTCATTATGTCCTCCTCATCCTGGTTCGCGGTCGAGAGAGTCTCATGCCGGACTGCATATCAGTACTGGCGTCCCTTTCAAGCGCCGTTGTCCTTTGACTATGCTAAGGCTAGGCTGCTCGGATAAACAGGAGGGACGGGCTCGTCCAAGGGAGGGAGTATGTCTGCTGCCGAACTCTGTTTTCTCAGCGCAACCGAACTGGCCGCGCGCATTCGCGCCCGCGAAGTGTCATGTCGGGAAGTCCTGGAAGCCCACCTGGCCCGGATCGACCGCATCAATCCGCGGGTGAACGCGATTGTGACCCTGTTGGCCGAGCGGGGCCTGGAGCGGGCGACCGAAGCCGATGAAACGCTCGGGCGAGGCCAGGCGGTTGGCCCGCTGCACGGCTTGCCCATTGCGCACAAGGATTTGGTCTTGACCAAAGGCATACGCACCACGCTCGGCTCGCCGATCTTTGCCGACTTTGTTCCCGACCAGGACGAGATTATTGTCGAACGCCTGCGCGCCGCCGGCGCGATTGCCATTGGCAAGACGAATACGCCCGAGTTCGGGGCCGGCTCGCAAACGTATAACGAAGTGTTTGGTGAAACACTCAACCCATACGATCTCTCCACAACCTGTGGGGGCAGCAGCGGTGGAGCCGCGGTGGCGCTGGCGATCGGGATGCTGCCGATTGCCGACGGCAGCGACCTGGGCGGCTCGCTGCGCAACCCGGCCAGTTTTTGCAATGTCGTCGGGTTTCGCCCCTCGCCCGGTCGGGTGCCCACCTGGCCGCACCGGGTCGGCTGGTTTCCGTTTGCCGTCGAAGGGCCGCTGGCGCGCACCGTGCAGGATGTGGCGCTGTTGCTGAGCGTTATGGCCGGGCCTGACCCTCGGGCGCCGATTGCTAATCCCCAATCGGGCGCGCAGTTTCTTCAGCCCCTTGAACGTTCTTTTGCGGATACACGGATTGCCTGGAGTCCGACGCTGGGTGGCCTGCCGGTGGACGCCCGCGTGACCGCGGCGCTCGAAAGCCAGCGGGCCGTGTTTGCTGACCTGGGTTGCGTCATCGAGGAAGCGACGCCCGATTTCAAAGACGCTGACGAAGTCTTTCGCGTGTGGCGGGCGTGGTATTTTGAGCTGTCTTTGGGCGAGCTGCTGCCCGAACATCGGGACAAAATGAAGGACACGGTTATCTGGAATATTGAAGAAGGGACAAAACTCACCGGCCCGCAAATCGGGCAGGCCGAGAAAAAGCGGACGCTGCTCTATCATCGGGTGCATGCGTTCATGGAACAGTACGAGTTTCTCATTGCGCCCGTCTCTCAGGTGCCGCCGTTTGATGTCAAACAGCGCTACGTGCGGGAGATTAACGGCGTACAGATGGAGACATATTTGGACTGGATGCGCTCGTGTTACTATATCAGCGTCACCGGCCTGCCGGCCATTTCAGTGCCGTGCGGCTTTACACCAGAGGGCCTGCCCGTTGGGGTGCAGATCGTTGGTCGGCACCAGAACGAATTGGGGGTGCTTCAGTTAGCCTATGCGTTTGAGCAGGCCACGCGGGTGGGCGAGCGTCGCCCGGAGATTGGGGATTAGGGATTGGGGGAGTCTTGTCTTATCCCCTCGCCCCTTGGGGGAGAGGGTGAGGGGAAGTTTAAGGATGAGCGGAGTGGAGCCTGACAGCGTTCTGAGTATGTCAATTCGTAAATTAGAGAGGAGGACTATCCTATGCAGTTTGGTTTTATGGAGGATTTTCGGAACCCTGAGCCCTGGGCGCGGCCATTTCCCGAGCTCTATAACGCGCTGTTAGATCAAACCATTCGGGCAGAAGAGCTGGGCTATGACAACGTCTGGCTGACCGAGCACCACTTTACCGCGGACGGCTATAATCCGTCGTTGCTGCCGACGGCAACGGCGATTGCTACCCGAACCAGCGTCATTCGGATTGGGACGTTTATTCTGCTGCTGCCGTTTCAGCATCCGATTCGGGTGGCGGAAGATGCCACCTGTGTCGATATCTGGTCAAACGGCCGGTTCGACTTAGGTGTCGGGCAGGGCTATTCGTATATGGAATTTGACGCCTTGTGCATGCCGCGCAAGGAACGTTCGGCGCGTTTACGCGAGGGCGTCGAGCTGATTCAAAAAGTCTGGACTGAAGACGCGGTCACGTTTGACGGGCGTTTTACTCAGGTGAAAGACCTGACCCTGAGCCCCAAGCCGGTGCAGCAGCCCATGCCGCTGTGGATCGGCGCGCGGGCCGAGAAGGCGACCCGCAACGCGGCCCGGCTGGGCTGTCATCTCATGGCAACCATCGGGCCCGACCCGGCGCCGTGGTATATTGACGAACTCAAGAAATGCGGGCGCAACCCGGACGATTTCAATATCGCGCAATTGCGCCTGGTGTATCTGGCCGACACCGCAGACCAGGCCTGGGAAGACTGCCAGGAGCATTTGTTCAGCATGATGGAGTTCTACGGCCATATTCTGGCTGAGGCGAATGACGCCCCTGGGGATAAAGATGTATGGCGGTTCACCAAGCCGAGCGAACTCCGCCACTCGGCCTTTGGTGAAGCCGTGATGATCGGCACGCCGGACCAGGTCGCCCGCAAAATGGAACGCTTCACAGACGAATTTCAATGCACCCACTTTATCATGAGCACGCAGCTGGCCGGCATGGACCCCAGGAAATCGACCCGCTCGCTGGAGCTGTTTGCCAAGGAGGTCATGCCGGGGTTTCGGGGGTGAGTTGCCTCAAAATAGAGCCGTAATTCTTTCCCAGCCGGCAGCGTGGCAGGCTCACAGGGCATCTGCCGCAAAGGGGCGCAGCAGGTTGTGAAACGGTTGCGTATCCTTCCATCGATACGTCTCGAAATCGCGCTGATCTGTGGAAAGAATCCGGCCTTCTCCGAGTTCGGTCGCCGCCACCACAAGAGAGGCGTCCGCCAAGTCCATAGGCAGATTTGCGTAGCGCTCCATCAACTCGTGGATAGCGCCGAGATGTCCCTGTCCGATCGCGTGGATGTCCACGTTTTTCCATACCTGCTCGACAAAGCGTAATTCCGCGCGCACTCCCAATCGCGAGAGCATGAGATGGCAGGTTTCCGTCACCACCGGCCAGGTGACGACGAACGTTTCGTCAAGGCCGCGACTGGCCTCAATCGGGGCTTCGTGCCAGCGGTTCCGGCTATTAGCCAACGCAAGCCAATATCCAGTGTCAGCCAATACCATGCTTTTCCTCCAGGCCACGTATGAGGTAACGCTTGTATTGGCCCGCCAGGTCTGCCGGGCCTTTGGCGCAGCCCATGAAGTCGCTGCTCAACAAGGCGTCGAGCTTGTCGCGGGACCGCCCGGCTTGTTGGCGGTGCAAGAGGTCGATTGCGCGTTTGACGATCTCACTTGTGCTGAGCCGTGTCAGCGCTTGGAGTTGCCGCAGCTTCTCCGACCGCTCGTCATCCAATCTCGCACTGACTCGCATATGACATCCTCTCGTGGGACATACACACGAGAGTAGCGTGTATGACGGCCTCGTACAATTTCATGCCAGCGGAACCCGACAGGCTAAAAAAGCAAGCGCATTTAGGATATAGGAAGGCCAACAGGAGGCAGGCATGCGATTTGAAAACACGGGTGTCCTGATTACTGGCGCGGGAAGCGGGATCGGTCGGGCGGCAAGCCTGGCCTTTGCCGAAGAAGGCGCGGCTGTTGCCGCAGCGGCCCTCCAGCTTGAATCGGCCCAGGCAACCGCCAGCGCGGTTGAGGCCTCAGGGGGGAAGGCCGTCGGCCTCCAGGTCGATGTCACGCAACCGGATTCGGCGCGGGCGCTGGTCGAGCGGGCTGTGGCCGGACTCGGCTCACTCGATGTGCTGATCAACAGCGCGGGGGTGCGTGAGATCGTACCGTTCCTGGAATTGCCCGCCGCAGAGTGGCTGAAGGTCATTGGTACGAACCTGACCGGGACGTTTTTGTGCAGTCAAGCCGTTGCCCGGCATCTGATTGCCCAGCATAAAAGCGGAAAAATCATTAACCTGGCGTCGGTCGCCGGTCTCGTGGGCGTACCGAATCGGGCGGCCTATGTCGCCTCCAAACATGGGGTGGTCGGTCTGACCAAGGAAATGGGGATGGAACTGGCCGATAAGCATATTCAGGTCAATGCCATTGCCCCAGGCGTGGTCGAGACCGCCATGACCGCGGGGTATTTTGATAATCCGGCTATTGTGGCGTCGCTCAAAAAAGCGCATCCGGCCGGACGCTGGGCGCAGCCCGAAGAAATTGCCCGGCTGATGCTGTTCCTGGCGTCTGAGGACGCAGACTTCATGACGGGCGCGACGATTCCCATTGACGGGGGGTTTGTGGCCGGAAAGGCTATCTAAGGGAGTGTGACATGACCGAACAGAAACAGATTCTTGAAGGGGTGCGTATTCTTGACCTGACCCAATGGCTGGCCGGACCGCAGGCCACGCGGCTGATGGTGGACCTTGGGGCCGAAGTCATCAAGGTTGAACTCCCACCCAAAGGCGAACACAGCCGACATATCCGCATCGTGCCCAAGGACGGCAAGGATGGCGCCACGCCGAGCTATTTCATCATGCACAACCGGGGCAAGAAGAGCCTGTGCGTGGATATCAAAACGCCGGCCGGCCAGGCCGTCATCAAGGATTTGGTCAAACATTGCGATGTGCTGTTCGAGAACTTCACGCCCGGCATCATGGAGCGCTACGGCCTGACCTACCACAGCCTGTCCGCCATCAACCCAAGCCTCGTTATGTGCTCGGTTTCGACCTACGGGCAGACCGGACCGTACTCCCGTCGCATCGGCAACGATCTGGTTGCCCTGGCGGCCGGTGGATTGCTGCATCTGGTTGGCGAGCCGGACGGCTATCCGGCCTATCCAGCCTCGGCCATTGGCGATCACATGACCGCGCTCAACGCCTTTGGCGCGATCATGGCGGCCCTGTTCCATCGCCAGCGCACGGGCGAGGGCCAGCATATCGACTTGGCCCTGGTGGACTGCACCTATAACTCGCACGACTGGGCGCTGGCGGCCTACAGTGTGACCGACGGCGCGGTCGATCCGCAGCGCGGTGGCTCGCAGCGGGCTGGGGCGTTTCCGTACGGCGCGTTCAAATCCAGGGACGGCTATATCGCCATCGGGCTGATTACCGAGGCCCATTGGGTGACCTTGGTCAAACGCATGGGGCACGAAGAGTTACTGACCTCGCCCGAATTCAAGACCAACCGCTGGCGTATTCAGAATGCGGACGCCCTGCGCGTCATTATCGAAGAGTGGCTGCAATCGCTGCCGAGTGACGAAGAGGCGATTCGGATTATGGCCGATGAACTCCGCCTGCCGGTTGCTCCGATTCTGTCCATCGGCCAATTCGCGGAAGACCCACATTTAAGCAAACGCATGGTCGAAACCATGCCCAACCCCGACTATGGCGAGTTGAAGCTGCTCCAATCCCCCCACAAATTCTCCAAAACCCCGCCGCGCATCCCCGGACCGGCGTCACGCCTCGGTCAACATACGAACGAGTTGCTGGGCGGTTTGTGCGGCTATACGGACGAGCGGATACGGGAATTAAAGGACCAGGGCATTCTTGTTGAGAATGCGGAGGGGTAGCTGGTTCTCGGCTCATGACAAGGAGAACGTATGAAGAAGCGGAAAAAAACGGCGGGCAGTTGGAGGACGAGTGGGGTGCTGACAGTCGGACTCGTCTGTGCTGTGGGCCTGCTGCCGCTAACCGCTTAATCCCAAAACGCTGCCTATAACCAGTATTTGATTATAAAAGGAAAGAAGGGAATTATATGGTTTCTGCACGCCGTTTTCGTGAAGCCTTTCTTGGCCAGTGGAATGAGGACTTGAACGACAGACAACTGGAAATCGTGAATGCCTATCCCAACGACCGACTGTGGACAGAGTGGATGCTGAAAGAGGACGATGCGTTCCTGAGACGTTTAGCAACGCGCCTGCAACGGGACGTAAGAATAGAGTGGTATCTTCTAGATGCCATTTATTTCGATCCGACCAATAACCCCGTTCCTGGTCTCGGGGAAGAGTTTGGCCATCCAGCCCGTCTTGAGGTGTATATCGAACACGAAAACGAGAATAATCCCGAAGAAGAAATGTACAAACTACTCATGTGGCCTGCGTCGTTAAAAGTGCTGATTTTCTATGATTGGCCCGCATACGACCACAATCCCAATCATCAGCAGTGGCTCGCTCAGGAGCTGACCACAATGTTTCAGATGGGCAGAGAGATCGATGTACAACGGCCAGGAGTATCAAAAGCAGAATATCTCTTCTTGGTCGGTCAGACTGAGCAGAACGAGGTGCCTATTCCCACCTGGCGGTATCTGGTTGCTCAGGACGGCTGTTGGCCCGAACAACCGGGCGAACTCCAACAATTGGTTATGTAAGTCTGGTCGGTCGGGTTACGCTTCGCTAATCCGACGCCCTCGACTGGAAAGCCCTCACCCGGTCCCTCGACAAGTTTAGGGCTCCCTTCTCCCAGAGGGCGAGGGGATAGAAGCGGCTGCGCCGTCTTCAATATGATACTCAGTCGATCTCCCCAAAGCGCCGCCGATAGGCTTCAAGGAGGTGTTCTGCCTGGTCGGCGCGTTGCTGTTCTTGCTCCGCCCGCTGATGCTCTTGTTCAGCCCGTTGGCTCTCCTGGTCGGCCCGCTGCTGTGCCTGGTCGGCCCGCTGGCGTTCCTGGTCGGCCAACTCCTGGGGTGTGGGGATGAGTCCGCCCTCTGGTGTCATCCACCTCAGCCAGCCGTTGTGGACGGCCAGATAGAGTCCGGCTGCCAGCGAATATACCCGGCCCTGCTCATCCGGGGTGATCTCTTGATACCGGGTCCCGTGTAGATGATAGGCGGTGAATTCCTGGGAGAAGGGGTCGTACAGATAATACTCGCCGGTGTGAAAGACCCGCTCATACAGGGCTTTCTTTTCGCCCTTATCGACCGCGCGGGTGCTGTCTGAGAGCAACTCGATAATAACATCGGGAAAACGCATCCCCTCGTGCCACACGACCCAGCTCTTGCGCTCCCGGTTTTCCACATCCAGCACCAGAAAGAAATCCGGCCCGCGAAAGCGGCGCTTGTTCTGCGGGTCGTAATGGATAAACATATTGCCGTTGGCATAATAGTCGGTCCGGTCGGCCCAGTGGGCTTGGAGTGAATAGATTAACGTCCACATCTGGTCCCGATGGCGAGCGGTCTCCATAGGCTCTCCGTCGTCGCACGGCAAGTCGTCTTCGGTGGGTAAAGCGCGGATGCTCTCCAGGATGTCGGGCTCGGTAATGGGCTCGCTAAAAGAAAACGACTCTGGAATACTCATGCCAGACTCCTGTTGGCCGCCGGCGGGGCTGTTCGTTCACATCGGTCAGGGGCTCAAAGACCCACCTTAGCGAATTCTCAATTTTACGGCTACGAGTCCCGGCAATAGACAAGCGCGGGAGTTTTTGTTTTTCTAGGCAACCTCTACTACGAACCCAAAAGGAGAATGCGTATGCTGCCAGTTGGTTATCTCCCCTGTACTCAAGACCCCCCGTCCGGGACAAATATGGGACGGGTGATTGATGAAATTATTGCCGAGGCCCAGGCCGCGGAGGCCAGTGGCTGGGACGGCTGCTTTCTGACCGAACACCACCAGCAGGAAGACGGCTATCTGCCCAACCCATTGCTGCTGGCTGGCCTGGTTGGGATGAAGACCGAGCGCCTGAAGGTGGGCACGTGCGTGTTGTTGATGCCGCTCCACCATCCTGTCCATGTTGCGGAAGACTGCGCCGTGATTGACCAGGCGACCAGGGGGCGTCTCGTTTTAAGCGTGGGTGTGGGGTATCAGCCGCACGATTTCGCCGCGTTTGAAATTCCGATCACCGAGCGGGCCACCCGGACTGAAGAAGCCATAGAGATCATCCGCAAGAGTTGGACGGGGGAGCGCTTCTCTTTTGAGGGCAAGCATTTTCACTATGAGGACACCCTGATTACGCCCGGTCCGAGTCAACAGGCCGGGCCGCCGCTCTGGATGGCGTCCTGGACGCCGGTTGGGCTGCGCCGGGCCGGCCGGCTGGCGGATGGCTGGATCGCCGACCCGGTGCAGAGCCTCGGGGTCATTAAAGACTATGCCAGCCGCTACCGGGAGGCCGCGGAAAAGGCCGGTCGCAAGCCGTATATCTGTTTGATGCGCGATGCCGTGCTGGCCGATAGCATGGCCGAGGCCGAAGCCGCCAGCGAGCCGACCATGTATACCCACCGGTTCTACTTTCAGTATGACGCCTATGTCCAGGATGAACACATCAAGGACGTTAAGACGCCCGAAGAGCTGAGCTTTGACATAGCCTCCAAGGAGCGGCTGATTGTGGGCTCGCCCGAGGACTGTCTGGAGCAGCTCCAGATGTGGAAAGAGGCGATTCAGCCGGATTATTTGATTATGCGCTTTCGACAGCCGGGCGGCCCGTCGCACGAGAGTACGCTGCAAGCCATCCGCACCTTTGGCGAAAAAGTGATTCCGAAGTTGTAAGGAGTTTTCAGCCACCCTCACCCAGAGGGAGAGGACAAGATGATGGAAATTCCGCTCACCCAACATCTGGCCGCATTCTGTACCCGGCTCGATTACGACCGCCTGCCGGCCGAGGTGGTTGATCGGGCCAAATATTTCTTTCTCGACTATCTGGGCGTTGCGGTGCGTGGCTCGTTGTCCGATTCGAGTCAGCCGCTCTACCGTATGGCGGGCAGCCTGGCCTCGACCGGGCAGGGAACTGTCTTGGGCCGTGCGGAGAAGGCGACCTTCCCGTATGCGGCCCTGGCCAACGGCACCTCCGCCCACAGCCTGGAACTGGACGACACCCATCAGGCCGGCTCGATTCATCTCGGTGTGTCGGTCTTTTCCGCGGCCTTGGCCGTGGCAGAGCAGGTAGGGGCGAGCGGCAAGGATTTTCTCACCGCCAGTGTGGTCGGCTTTGAGGTCGCGGCCCGGCTGGCCATGGCGCTTAAACCGACCGAGCACTACGCCCGCGGGTTTCATCCCACGGCGACCTGCGGCGCCTTTGGTGCCGCGGCCAGCGCGGCCAGGCTGCTGGGGTTGAGTGAGGCGCAACTGCTGTCCGCCCTCGGCATTGCCGGCAGTCAGTCTGCCGGGTCAATGGAGTTCCTGGCCGAGGGGGCCTGGACAAAACGCCTCCATCCGGGCTGGGCCGCGTTCAGCGGCGTTCATGCCGCCCTGTTGGCCAAAGAAGGGTTTATTGGTCCGCGCACGATTCTTGAGGGGCGGGACGGCTTCCTCAAGGCGTATGGGGTGCGGCCCGAGCCGAGCAAAATCAGCCAGGGTTTGGGCGAGGATTTTCAGATTCTGCAAACCGCGGTCAAACCGCACGCCTGCTGCCGCTATACCCAGGCTCCGATTGACGCCGTGCTCAGCCTCGCGCAGGAACACGACCTGCAACCGGAACAGGTCGAGCGGGTGACTATCGGTATGCTCAAAACCGGCATCCCGGTGATCTGCGAGCCAGCCGAGCGCAAATATCGTCCCACGAATGTAGTGGAGGCGCAGTTCAGCCTGCCCTTTGGCGTTGCGGTGGCGCTGCTCAAACGCCGGGCCGGACTGGATGAATTTTCCGAAACCATGCTGGAGGATGCCGCGGTCGGCGCGCTCATGGCCAAGGTCGGGTATGAACATGACCCGCAACTGGAAAAAAACTATCCCCAGGAATGGCCGGCCTGGGCGCGTGTCCGTCTGCACACCGGCCGTGACGTTTCTGCTCAGGTGCGTTTCCCAAAAGGCGACCCGGAGAACCCGTTGTCGTGGGATGAACTGACAACGAAATACGCCGACCTCGTGAGCGCGGTCTGGACGGACGCGCGCGCCAGCCAGGTATGCGAGGCGGTCCGAGGGCTGGAAGACGAATCCGATCTGCGCAATGTGACCCAACAGTGGTAATTGAAAGCGAGCGTCAGACCGGACGCTCGGCGGGAGGAATGAAGAATGGATTATGGTTATGTGTTTCCCGGCGGAGTGCATGTCTATAAAGACGTCATGCTGGCGGAAAAGCGCGGCTATACGCACGCCTGGCTGTATGATTCCCAAATGCTGTTCAGCGATGTCTATGCCTCCCTGGCCCTGTGCGCGGTGCATACCAAAAAGATCAAGCTAGGGCCTGGGGTGACCAATCCGGCCTCGCGTATTGCCCCGGTCACGGCCTGCTCGATAGCTTCTATAAACGAACTGGCGCCTGGCCGGACCATACTCGGGATCGGAACGGGGAATACCGCTCGGCGGACCCTGGGTATGCCCGCGGCCCGGCTGATGGATATGCGCGAGCACGTCGAGACCTGCCGCGACCTGTTGTCAGGCAAGACCACGCCCTATCAGGAAGGCCCCCGGCGGCGCATGGTAAAGTTTCTCAATCCCAAAGGCGGCTGGATCAATATCAAGAAAAAAGTGCCGATTTATGTTGCGGCAAGCGGTCCGAAGACTTTGGAGCTGGCGGGTGAAATTGCCGATGGCATTATTCTGTTTGGTACGGTGAGCCCCAGCCTGATTGAATTTGCCATGCAGCATATTCGAGTCGGAGCCGAGCGCGCGGGACGGAACCCGAAGCGGATTTATACCCTGTGCATGACCGCGTTCCATCTCACCAATAAGGGCGAGCAGCTGGAAACCTCGAAAGTCCGTCGGGCCGTCGGGCCGTTTGTCTCGTCCTCCAGTAATATTTTTGCTTTTTCCTGCCCCAACCCGAAGGACCTGCCGGCTGATATACGGGATGACCTGATGGCCTTCAAGAACGCCTATCGGGCCCCCGAGGGGTCGATCGAAACCCGTCATCTCAAGCTCTACGCCGATTATCTGCAAGGCTTTAAGAAGGAGCACGAGCCGCTGGTCACGGAGAAGATAATTCGGGCCACCACGCTGACCGGCACCAAGGAAGAGGTGCTGGAATCGGTCAAGGCCATGAAGAAAGCCGGCATCAATCAGGTCGCGGTTCAGCCGGTGACGGATGCCGGCGAAACCATTGATGCTTTCGCCCGCGCCGTGATTCGCAAGATGAAATAGCCGCCGGGGAGGAAAACCGGGCCTATGGCTGCGAAGCGTACGGAACGAGCACCGCGGTGCCGGTAATGGCGCGCTCGCCGTGCTCGTTTTCAACGACTAAGTCGCAGTACACGGTCGGCACGCCGTCCTCCTCGTTTTTCTCGGTAATCATGCCCCACAGCGCAATTGTATCGCCGTGGCGCACGGGGGTGCGAAAGGTGGTGTTCAGGCTGCGCAGCCGCCAGCCCACAAAAAAATCTTTAAGCATCTGACATAAATACGTGGTGTTCAACGGGCCGGGCACAATGGGTCGGGTCAGCCCGGCCTGCTCGGCGTCCTTCTGGTGAAAGAAGAATTTGAGGCCGGTGATGCGGACCGCCTCCGCATAGCGGAGCACCGTCTCTTTTGTCGGGGTTTTCCAGACCGGCCCGATCTCGTCGCCGATCTCTATGGCGTCAAAGGAGAGTGGCTGCTGCATGGCTGCTTACCGGAAGGCGGGCATGACTTCGTTGGCAAAAATTTTGAGCGTGGCCAGAAAATCGTCCTGTGCCAGGTCGCTGAACATCATGGTGAAGAGCGTCACGCCTTTCCTGTTCTTTTCCTGCAAGGCCTGAATGACTCCGTCCGGGTCGCCGCACACGCCGCATTTGTCGAGGTTGGCCAGCCGGCCCAGGGTCTTTTTGGCCCGAGGATATTTGCTGTCAAAATCCTGTTTGTCTTTCCCCAGGGCCACCAGGGTCTGTTCAGATATCTCAATTTCTTCCGGGTTGCGGCCGATGGTTTTGCAATGGTCGGTAATGACCGCCCACTTCTGCTCGATTTTATGCGCCGCGGCCGCCGGACAGTTCCAGCGGTCGGCGTGTTCGGCCACAATCTTGAGCCCCTTGCGCTCGGCCATCGCCCCGATCGTGATGGGCGGGTAGGGCTGCTGAACCGGTTTGGGGTGACAGTGCGCCTCCGCGATGGTGTAGTGCGCGCCGGCATACGAGGCCGCGTCTTCGGTGAACATCTTTTTCATGATTTCGACGCCCTCTTTCATCTGGTCGGCTCGGGTGCCACCGGACGGGAAGGGGTAGCCGTAGGCCGCATACTCCTCGTTCATCCAGCCGGCTCCCAGGCCGATTTCAACCCGGCCCTCGCTGATATTGTCCAGGCTGGCCGCCATTTTGGCCAGAAAGGCAGGGTTGCGATAGGAGTTGCACAGCACTAGGCCGCCAATACGGAGCGTTTTGGTGACCATGGCCATGGACGACATGACTGTCCAGCCCTCCAGGAAATCGACCTGGGTCATGCCGCGCGGCCACATGTGGTCGGTAAACCAGATGGAGTGAAAACCGTACTCCTCGCAGGCCAGGGCGCGTTCTTTGAGCAGCGGAAACGGCAGGCCGATTTGGGGCTGAAAAAGACCAAACTGAATAGGGCGGTCCATAGCGATTCTCCTCTCGTGCGTCAGGGCGTGCCGTCTGCTCGGTACTTCTAACAGGCTTATTATCGTCTTGACCGCGCGGCGTCTATTGCCGCGGCAACGAGGGGTTTTACCTTGACAGGCATGAGGACCGCAGATAAAGTGCCGAAAATATCCGAGACGCCACGGGTAGAGAAGACCCCCATCTTGTCCGACGCTGCTGGAGTAAGACGGCTATGGATTTTGAACTGACGCAAGAACAGCTAATGATCCGCGACCTGTGTCGTGATTTCGCCAAAAAAGAAATCGCCCCATACGCGGACGAGTGGTCCGCCGCGGAGCATTTCCCGACGGAAATTTTTCACAAACTGGCCGAGTTGCAGTTGATGGGGCTGCTCATCCCCGAGGAGTATGGCGGCTCCAACGCCGGCACCCTGGGCATGGTCATGGCGATTGAGGAGTTGGGCAAGGTCGATCAGTCGATTGCTACCACCCTTCAGGCCCATCTGACCGTCGGCTCGCTGCCCTATCTGTACTTTGGCACGGACGAACAAAAGAAAAAATGGCTGACCCCCTTGGCCCAGGGGGAACACCTGGGAGCACTCGGCCTGTCCGAGCCCCAGGCCGGCTCGGACGCCGCCAACATTATGACCACATCCCGTCTTGAGGGCGATGACTGGGTGGTGAATGGCACCAAGAGCTTTATCTCCAACGCCGGCACGCCGCTGAGTTACGGCCTGGTGGCGCTCACCACGAATGGCAGTAGCGACAAGGGTAAAAAACAATACAGCGCGCTGATTATTCCCAAGGGTACGCCCGGTTATACCGTCGGCCAGCGCTATAAAAAAATAGGCTGGCATACCGTTGATACGCGGGAGCAGATTTTTGAGGACGTCCGGGTGCCGCGTGAAAATCTCCTGGGCGAGCAAGGCTCGGGCTTTCGGGCGTTTTTGAAGACGCTCGAATGCGGGCGCATTTCAGTCGCTACGCTTGGCCTGTCGCTGGCCGAAGCCTGCCTGGATTTATCGCTCAGGTATGCCCTGGAGCGTCAAACCTTTGGTCAGCCCCTGGCTTCACATCAGGCTATTCAGTTCAAACTGGCCGATATGGCGACCCAGGCTGAGATGGCGCGGCTGATGATCTACCGCGCCGCCACGCTCCGCGACGAGGGCAAACCCTACGCCAAAGAGGCGGCTATGGCCAAGCTGGCCTCGTCTGAAATCGCGGTGAAGACGGCAGAAGAAGCCGTCCAGATTCACGGCGGGTATGGCTATATGCGCGAATCGCCCGTCTCTCGCTTCTATCTGGACTCAAAGATTCTCACCATCGGTGAGGGAACCAGCGAAGTGCAGCGGATGGTGATTGCCCGCCAGTTGGGCTGTTAAGTGGAGCTTCGGGCGTGGCTCCCCAACCTCCAATCCCCAACCCCTAAAGGACTGCCCTGACTCTTCCATATTTTGATCTTTCTGGAAAAACGGCCATTATCACCGGTGGCAGTAAGGGGCTGGGCGAACAGATGGCCTACGCCCTGGCTGAGGCCGGGGCCGATGTGGCGCTCGTCAGCCGGACGCAGGCCGACCTTGATGCGGTATCGGCCGCCATCCATGCCGCCACCGGCCGCAGGGTGATCGGCGTTGCCGCGGATGTGACCAAAGACGCCGAGATTCAGGCTATGGTGCAAACGGTCATGGCCGCATTCGGCCAGATCGACATTTTGATTAACAACGCCGGTATCGGCGGGACGACTCCGGTGCACAATCTGAGCGAAGAAGAGTGGGATCGTTTTATGAACCTCAACCTCAAGGGTCCGGTGCTGTGCGCCAAGCATGTCGGGGTAGAGATGGCCAAACGCAAAAAGGGCAATATTATCAACGTGTCTTCCCTGTTTTCAAAAATTGTTGCGCGCTATATGGCCGCCTATGGGGCGACCAAGGCGGCCCTGGTATCCTTTACCCGTACCCTGGCGCTCGAATGGGCTCGGGATAATATCCGGGTAAACGCCCTGTGTCCGGGCTATTTTGATACGCCGATGAACCACGAGTTCTGGGAGACCAAGGGCGGCAAGGGGATTATCGGCAAAATCCCGATGCAGCGGGTCGGTGATCCGAAAGAACTCAAACCGGCGATTATCTTTCTGTCATCAGACGCGAATACCTTCATGACCGGCACGACGCTCTTCGTTGACGGCGGACATAGTTTAGTTGGGTAAGCTGAGACAGGAACCGGGAGGGAACGCATGGAACCCTGGCAGCATACATATAAGGACAAGCTCATCTCAGCCGAACAGGCCGCCCACCTCGTCACATCGGACAGTTTGATTCGGCTGCATATCGGAAAACCGCCTATTCCCATTCTGGACGCCCTGGCCGCGCGGAATGGCGAGTTGGAACAGGTGAGCCTTATCCAATGTTATCCCTTGTACGAACATCCCATCTGGAACGAGGCCGCCTACGACGCCTCGTTCGACCGGATCGTTGACTATGTAGGGGCTGGCTGCCGGGTGGGCATGAAAAAGCGCTATGTGGATTTCATGCCGCTTGATTATCCCCAGTATGCCAAGCAGGCCGAACAGGGGCGGACAAATACCTGGAACGCCGATGTTTTCTTTGGCGTGGTCTCGCCACCGGATGAAAAAGGCTATTGCAGCTTTGGCAATGCCCTCTGGTATAACAAGGACGTGGCCAGGGCGGCCAAGTGTTTTGTCGCGGAGGTTGATCCGGCCTGTATTCGTACCCACGGCGACAACTGGATTCACGTGTCTGAGATCGATTATCTGGTCGAAGAGACCAAGCCGTTTCTGGTCGGGACCCCGCCGCCGCCGGACGAGGAGCAGGGCGCCTTGGAGGTCATTGGGGAATTTGCCTCAACCCTGATTAAGGACGGCGACACCGTCCAAATGGGCATCGGCGCGATCTCCGAAGCCATTGGCCTGTTTTTGATGGATCGGAACGATCTGGGGATTCATAGCGAAATTATGACCGCCAGCCACGTTGAACTGGTCAAACGCGGCGTGGCGACCGGCAAATACAAATCGATACATACAGGCAAGGCGGTCGCGGCTATGGTCGTTGGCGGCGCAGATTTGGCATTCGTAAATGACAACCCGGCCTTTGAGCTGTACAGCGTGCTGTATACAAACTCCCTGCTGACCATTGCCGCCCAGAAGAGTCAGGTCGCGGTAAACAGCACCCTGTCAATTGACCTGACCGGGCAGGCCGCGGCCGAGTCGCTCGGACCGCAAATGTACTCCGGTATTGGCGGACAGATGACGTTTATGATGGGTTCCATGTACTCGGAGGGGGGGCGCTCCATCATGGTGTTGCCGTCCACGGCGCGCCGAGGCTCGCTGTCCCGCATTGTTCCCATGCTGGAGCCGGGGAGTACGCTGACCACGCCACGTCAGTACACGGACTATGTAGTGACAGAGTTTGGCATAGTGAATCTTCAGGGGAAAACGCAGCGCCAGCGCGCCGAGGCCCTGATAAGCATTGCACATCCCGACTTTCAGCCTGAGTTGCAACACGCGGCAAAGAAAATGTTCTGGCCCTAGGTCAAACAGCAACCCCAAGGAGAAACATTGCGAGTGCGTTGGTTCCGAACCCTTTCACATACAGGCGTAGGGGCAGCCCCAGGGGGCTGCCTTTTTCGTCGGAGCGCCGCGGGGCTGGCGGCGCTGCTCGGCCTGCTCCTGCCTGTGCCGACCTGGCCCCAAAGCGTTGACGAACTGCTCTCTGACCCGGCAGCTTTTGACAGGCAAGAAGTCAGCGTGACCGGCCAGGTCACACGCCTCATCATTGAGGCCGGCGAAAAACCGTACACCAAGTTCAAGCTGGGCGATGCGGACGGGACGATCCCGGTCTTTATGCGTGGCGCTCAGGCGCTGACCGAGGGCGAGACGTATGCGGTTGGCGGGGTGTTTCTGGTCAAACCGGCCAGAGCTGGAGCGCCGCGGGTCAGCGGGATTGTGGGGCAGACCGTTCTTCCTTCAGCGGGGGAGCCCCTGGCAGAAGAGCCTCTGGAGTTGGCGGAAGATGAAACGGCTGAGGAGTTCGCGCTGCAAGAACTGGAGGACGAGTTGTCGGCATCCGAAGAGACAGACGTGGAGAGCCCTCCAGGTCTCCTGGTGGCTGACCTGTTAGAGGACCCGGCTGCGTTTGATCGACTGGCGGTCAGCCTTGCGGGCGAAGTCACGACCCTGAGAGTCACCGAGGGAGACAACCCATCCACGCGGTTCAAGCTGCACGATGGCAGCGGCGAACTCCCGGTTTTTATGCGTGGCGTCGGGTTGCTGACTGAAGGTGAAGCGTATGAGGTCGATGGTGTGTTTCTGGTCAAACCGACAAATGACGGAACAGGCGAGGTGAGTGGGATTGTGGCCGGGACGGTTGAACCGGTCGGGGCAGAAACCGCGCCCGCGCCAGTGGCCGAGGCTCCGACCGGCGAGCAGGCGGAACCCCCCGTCTACACGGCTCCAGTCCATGCGGTGCGCTCGCTCCTCGCCGATCGGGCGCAGTTTGATCGACGCTTCGTGAGTGTGACCGGACAAGTGACAAGCTTGACCACCCGCTATGGGGCGCGGACGTACCAGAAGTTCAAGCTCACAGACGGCAGCGGTACGATCCCGATTTTCATTCCGGGCATTTCCTCGTGTGAGCAGGGCCAGATTTGTAAAGTCACGGGCGTGTTCCTCATTAAAAGAACACAAGGCGGCGAGTCAGAAATCAGTGGGATTAAGGCCGATGCGGTTGAGAAGGTGGAGGATGCGCCGTATCGGCAGTGGACAAGTGTGGTGTTTCAGAATGGGTCAAGCCGAGCAGGCGACAATGGCAGGTTGCCGAGGGGATTTGTGTTGCCGGAATAAGGGCGACGCGTACGCCGCCCTTGCGGAATGTCAGCCAACCAGAATTTCTTTGGCGTGGATCGTATCCAGGTATTCCCGCACGGCTGTGATTTTGCCGTCCGATAATTCAATCAGAAAGTGATACTGGTTGTTATAGACCTTGCCGTTGGCCAACTCGCCATACGACTCGGCTTCAACCGCCACCCGGTCCCCTTCGGCAGTGACGCCTTTGGGCGTGATTTTCAGGCCATTTGGCATTGCCGCGCCAATGCCTTTGACCAGTTCACCGAACTCCGCTTTGGTCTTGGTGCCGGACAACTCGAACTTGCCGGCCACCCACCACGTGGCACCGTCAGCCATCATGCCCAGCGCATCCTCAAATTTCCCGGCTGAAAAATTCTCAAAGAAACCTAAGACAACACCTTTATTCGCATCGCTCATATGGAGCCTCCTTTGCTGCGCACCGTCATATCGATGCCGATCAGGGTAAGATATCCCCTTATAGCCCACCTGCATGAGGCCGCGCAAGCGAACCGGCGCAGGGCCCCATCTATGTCACAGAAACGAAGGAAAAGGAGGGGTAGGGGGGGAGACTGCTTCCCTCGCCCCTGGAGGGAGCGGGTGCCGTCACTGGTCGCCCACCTGGTGCGCGTCCTGTTTCCCTCGCCCCTGGAGGGAGAGGGCTAGGGTGAGGGGGCCTGCCAGGTCGGACCGTCTTAATTGGTTGCTCTCAATCTCTACAACGAAGGTCGCCCGGCATCTCGGACGACCTGCCAGACGACGTAAATAATCATTCCTGCAACCATGAGGAGTCCAGCAAATCCCATAAGTTCGTAAGCGCTCATTCTTCAGGCCTCCCGATCTCTTTCATAAGCAGTTCGATCCGTTGATGAAGAAGCACGACGAAAATACCAAGTGCAAAATCCAGCATAAGGCCAACGGCAAAAAGGATGATCTTTGGACGACTATCCAGCTTTAATAACAGACCGGCCAATCCCCCGCTCAGTGCCAGGACACCTAGAATGAATCTTTATCAGGTCGCGACGCCTAACTGACATCGCCAAGCTCGACCGGGATGTGCTCGATTAAGCCGCTCCCCGGCGGGAGTTCCCGGTTCTGCTGTTGATAGGCCAGGACCATTCCATGCAGGGCGTCTTTGAGCATGCGCCGGCATTCTTCCAGGTCTTTGCCTTCGGTCACGACCTCCGGCCATTCGACGACCTGGCCCATATAGCCGGCCTCAATCCTGGTGTAGGCGGCGGTGTAAGTATGCGACATATTGCCCCCTTGGTTCACGCTTGCCATCAACTATTGCCCGGCTGAGTAACCGCGCCCTCAGAGGCGGAGGTGACCTGGGCCGCGTACTTGGCGAACACGCCGGAGGTGTAACGCGGGGCCGGTGGTTGCCAGTCGGCCAGCCGGGTTTGAATCTCGGTATCGCTTAACTCAACGGTGAGCTGGCGATTTTCAATATCGATCACCACGATGTCGCCTTCTCGGAGAATGGCAATCGGCCCACCAACCGCGGCTTCCGGCGCAATATGACCGGCCATGAGGCCGCGCGTCGCTCCGCTGAAACGCCCGTCCGTGATTAAGGACACAGAGTCGCCAAGTCCTTCACCCACGATGGCCGCGGTCACGCCTAACATCTCTCGCATGCCCGGCCCGCCCCTCGGACCTTCATAACGAATGACCACGACATCGCCGGCTTTGATGCGACGTTGCGTGACCGCAGCCATAGCGTCTTCCTCGCACTCGAAGAGACGCGCCGGCCCGCGGTGATACGGGCGCTCATGCCCGGCGACTTTGATAACACAGCCGTCCGGCGCAAGATTCCCCCGCAGAATGACCAGACCGCCGGTGTCTTTGAGCGGCTGGGCCAGCGGCAGAATGACATCCTGGTCCGGGGTTTCAACGGCTTTTGCCGCCTCAACCGCCAGGGTTTCCCCGCTGGCGGTCAGTTGTCCGCCGTCAACCAGACCACCGTCAACCAGGCGCTGGGCAATCAGTTGGATACCGCCGGCTTTATCCACATCGGTGGCCACATATTTCCCGCCGGGCTTGAGGTCGGCTATAAGCGGGGTGCGGCGACTGACCGTATCAAAATCGTCAATAGCGAGCGGAATACCGGCTTCCCGCGCCATTGCCAGCAAATGCAATACCGCGTTGGTTGATCCGCCGGTTGCGGCCACACAGGCAATGGCGTTCTCAAACGCCTGACGGGTCAAGATGTCCAGCGGGCGGATATTCTTGTTGAGCAGGTCCATCACGCGCTGCCCGCACTGGACTGCGACCGCGTCTTTGCGCGTAGCGGTCGCCGGAACGCTGCCCGTGCCCATGGGCGACAGGCCGATGAATTCCATGACGGTGGCCATAGTGTTGGCGGTATACTGTCCCCCGCAGGCCCCGGCCCCCGGACAGGCGAAGTCTTCGATATGTTTGAGGTCGGTGTCACTCATGCGTCCGGCGGCATTGGCTCCAATGGCCTCGAACACGTCCTGAATGGTCACGTCTCTGTCCTGAAAGCGGCCCGGCGCGATCGAGCCGCCATACAACAGCAGCCCTGGGATATTGAGGCGGGTCAGGGCGAGCGCCCCGGCGGGAATGGTCTTGTCGCATCCCACGATAATGACCATAGCGTCAAACAAATAGCCCCGACCGACCAGTTCAATCGAGTCGGCAATGACTTCGCGGCTGACGAGGGAGGCCTTCATGCCCACCGTGCCCATAGTGACGGCATCGCTGATGGAGATGGTGTTGATTTCCATGGGTGTGCCCCCGGCCTCTCGCACCCCCTGCTTGACCTTGTCGGCCAGCCGGCGCTGATTGAAGTTGCATGGCATGGTCTCAATCCAGGTATGCGCCACGCCGACCAGCGGTTTGGCCAGATCGTCATCCGTAAAGCCGATAGCCTTGAACATGGAGCGCGCCCCGGCGCGGTCGCGGCCCTCGGTAATGATGTGACTGGAGTGTTTGGGATTGAACGCCATAGTCCCCTCCTTGGTGGTAAAGCGATAGTGACAAAAAATAAGTGGCGAAGAATAATATGCTCTTCCTGCTCTATAGTCTTGTCGGACGACTCAGCGCAAGCCTGTAGCCCGTCACTGGTTCAGTTTCACATCGCGCTTGACCTCTGCCGGAGGAGTGCTCCCCTCCCTGGCCCTCCCTTACGTGTGCTGCCCATTGTGTCGCCGGCCCCCAAGCGGTCCGTCGGCCCCCTCACCCGGCCCTTCGACAGGCTCAGGGCCACCCTCTCCCTCCAGGGGAGAGGGAAAGACAAGAGCCCCGCTCCCAGCGGGAGCGGGGGCTGGGGTGAGGGAGAATACGCAAACGGAACCACTATTGCCCGGCCGTCACCCTTGACAGTCGGGAGTCATCTTGTAGCTTGTGGGCGCTATCAGCGTCAAAGAAAAGGGGAGAGTATGCTTGAAACCATTGCTTCCGGCTACGGACTGCTTGAAGGCCCGCGGGTGGATGGCGCGGACAATTTATATTTCAGCGATGTGACCAACGGCGGGGTGTACTGCCGCGCGCCAGGCGGAGAGATCTCAACTGTTGTACCGCGCCGGCGCGGGGTTGGCGGTATTGCCCTGCATGCGGCTGGCGGCCTGGTCATCTCCGGCAAGAACGTGTGTCACGTCAAAGACGGCACAACGCGTATCCTGTTCCAGCGCGACGATATTCCTGGCTTTAACGATCTCTTTACGGATTCCCAAGGACGGATTCTGGTCGGCTCGCTGCGCTCCGACCCTTTCAAACTCAGGGCCCAGGTCCCAGGTGAGCTGTGGCGGCTGGCGGGTGAGGACTCGGCGGTCGAACTATACGGCGATGTCGGTATCACCAACGGCATTGGCTTTTCACCGGACGGGAGCAAGCTCTACCATTCGGACAGCGCGCCGCGTCACATCATCCTGCACGACGTGGCGGCTGACGGGTCGATGACGAATCGCCGCGTTCTGGCCAGTCTCCCCGCGGATTGGGTGCCCGATGGTCTGGCGGTTGATGAGGACGGCTGCGTGTGGGTGGCGGTCTATGGTGGTGGCTGCGCACTACGTTACACCCCGGAAGGCAAAGAAGACCAAAAGGTTGAGATACCGGCCAAGGCCGTCACAAGTTTATGTTTCGGCGGCGCGGACCGGCGCGACCTGTATATTGTGACGGCCGATAATACCGAAGATCCGGACCGTAAGGGAACGATTTTCCGTACCCAGGTGGATACCCCTGGTCTGGCGGTGACGCCGGCCAGCATTTAGCGCGGCGGGTGGGGACCTCCGGCAACCGACTTCACTCGACCTTCATAACGCGGTCCAAGAGCCGCTCTCGGACCGGCGCGTTGGTCGCCAAGTCAACCGCGGTCCAGGCCAGTGACAGCGCTCCGTCAACAATGGCTTTATCCGCGGCTTCGGTCACGCAGTGCGCGGTAAACTCGGGCTGGTGGTTGACCGCGGGCAGCGAATCAATACCAATGGCGGGGTGAATGGCCGGCATCGCCAGGGAGACATTGCCCATATCCGTTGAGCCTGCCGCCCGTTTGAGAGATACATCAACTGGTGGAAAAACTCGTCCCAGCGCTTCGGCATTCTGACGATAGGCGGCGGCCATATCCGGGTCGTGCAGCATCTCCGCATACGGTTTTTCTCCACCGTGTATTGCGAGCCTGGAACCGGTTGCCAGTGCCCCCGCTTCAAAGCACCTGACGACTTTCTGTTTGATCTCATCAAGGTCCGCCAGGGTGTTCGCCCGGACAATATACTTCGCCGCGGTGTGGGCCGGGATAATATTGGGCGCGTCACCCCCTTTGGTAATCATGCCGTGAATCCGATCGGTGGACCGGATGTGTTGGCGGAGCAGGCCAATGGCGGTTTGGGCGACGGTCAGGGCATCCGCGGCATTAATGCCACGCTCGGGAAAGGCTGAGGCGTGCGCCTCTTTGCCGTGATAGCAGACCTCAAACATGGAGGCGGCAATAATGGGGAATTCAACCACGTCCAGCGGGGCGGGATGGACCATCATCGCCGCGTGCAGGCCTGCAAACGCGCCGCGTTCGAGCAAGAGAATTTTTCCCCCGGCGTCACACACTTCTTCTGCCGGGGTGCCAATCACGCTGACGCTCAGGCCCACCTCATCCGCAATTTTTGCCGCGGCAATCCCGGCCCCAACCGAGGCCGCGGCAATAATATTATGACCACAGGCATGGCCGATTCCCGGCAGGCTGTCATATTCGGCACAGAGTCCGATATGCAGCGGTCCGCTTCCGGCCCGGGCGATGAACGCGGTCGGCAGATCGCAGATGCCGGTTTCAACCGAGAAACCCGCGTCGGCCAGCGTTTCCGACAGCCAGCCGGCGGCTTGTTCTTCTTCAAAACCAGTTTCCGGATGGGCGTGAATCCGGTGACTCAGGGCAATGAGATCGTCTCGCGCCCGGTCAAATCGTTCCTGGGCTCCAGCCTTGGCATCCATATATGCTCCTTTTTCTCTGTCTGCCTTACCACACGTCCTTCTTTGGCGTCCAGGAGAAAATGTCCTTCCAAATCGACGAAAGAACGTGGTACATGAAGACCAGGCGTCTGTGAGGGCGAGAAAGAAGAAGGAGGATTGCGTATGGATACCGTCTGGTGTGGACAACTCGCTGTTTCGGTCTTTTTTGCCATCGCTTTTTTACAATCAGCCGCAGACAAGTGGGTTGACAGCGCGGGGAATATCGAGTTTTTCGGCGGACATTTTTCCAATAGTCCGCTGGCCGGCATGGTTCCGGCGATGTTCTGGACCATTACCGTCCTCGAATCGCTGGCCGGCGTGTTGAGCGGCCTGGGCGCGTTGATGATCCTGCTCGGCATGGGAACGGGTATGGCCGTGTGGGGGCTGGTGTTCTCAACCGTCTCGCTGCTGTGCCTGTTCTTCGGCCAACGCCTGGCCCAGGATTACGCCGGCGCGGCAGTGATCGCCGCCTATTTTGCCGTGGCGCTGCTGGGCTTTGCCATCCTGGGCGGATAATGCCCTAAGCGGACACCCCAGAGGCTTTCCGCTGTATCAGCCGGTCACGTATCTGCTCATCGGTCGCCATATCAATGGCTGTCCAGGCCATGCACAGAGCGCCGTCGATCAGGGCTTTGTCCGCGGCCGGCGTCACGCAGTGCGCAGTGAATTCGGGTTGGTGATTCACGGCCGGCAACGAGTCAATGCCGATAAACGGGTGGATCGAGGGCAGGGCCAAAGACACATTGCCCATGTCCGTTGAGCCGGCGGCCCGCTCAATGGCCGGGCCACGCTCCGGGAAACGGCGTCCGAGCGCTTCCGCGTTGCGTTGGTAGCGCCGTGCGATCTCCATATCGGAGCGGTGCTCAGCGTAGGGCTTGTCTCCGCCAACGATTTCAAGCTTTGCCCCGGTTGCCAGACCGCCGGCTTCAAAGCAGCGCCGGACTTTTTCTTTGATGCTATCCAACTCGTCCAGAGTTTTGGCGCGGACAATATACTTGGCCTCGGTCTGAGCGGGGATGATGTTCGGCGCGTCCCCCCCATGCGTGATAATGCCGTGAATGCGGTCCGTTGAGCGAATATGCTGGCGCAGGAGACCGATGGCCGTTTGGGCCAGTGTCAAGGCGTCAGCCGCATTCACGCCGCGTTCGGGAAAAGCCGAGGCGTGGGCGGCCTTGCCCGTATAGCGCACGTGAAACATGGAGCAGGCGATAATGGCCGGGTCAACCACATCCATAGGGGCCGGGTGGACCATCATGGCGGCATGGGCAGCTGTGAATGCGCCCCGTTCCAAGAGGAGAATCTTGCCCCCGGCGTTCCCGGCTTCTTCGGCGGGTGTACCGAGCACACTCACACTCAGGCCCACCTCGTCCGCGACCTGGGCTGCCGCAATACCCGCGCCCACCGCAGACGCGGCGATGATATTATGACCGCAGGCATGACCGATGCCGGGCAAGCAGTCGTATTCGGCGCAGATGGCAATATGCAGGGGGCCGCTGCCGGCGCGCGCCACAAAAGCGGTTGGCATATCGCAAATCCCGGTTTCTACGGTAAAGCCGGCGTCGCTGAGCGTTTCTGCAATCCAGGCGCAGGCTTGCTCTTCCTCAAAACCAAGCTCGGGATGGGCGTGAATCCGATGACTCAGCGCAATCAGGTCATGTTGAGATTGGGTGAATCGTTCCTGCGCGCCGGCCTTCGCATCCATGCTGTTCTCCTTGTGCTCGGTGGTCTCTTTCTGCTGCCTACCACGGAGGGAGGCCTTGCGTCCAGCGAGCGCGGCCTGTCCCTCTTGACTCCGTACCCAGGTCCGGGGTGTATGATATATACAGACTGGTCAGTTCCCTCTCCTCTTGAACGTGTGGTGATGCAAATTAAGTTGTTCAGCGGCCCAGAGCGCTGTTTCGCCCTCACCCCACCCCCGCTCCCAACGGGAGAGGGGCTCTTGTCTTGCCCTCTCCCCTGGAGGGAGAGGGTGGCCCTGAGCTTGTCGAAGGGCCGGGTGAGGGGGCGGACGGACCGTCTGGGGACCTGCTACACAACGCGCATCACACGTCCTGAGGGAAAGGGCCAGGCTGAGGGCTGCCACGCTAGCATGAAAGGCGCATGAGTGGAGACTGTTGCCGAAACCCCGCAAAACCCTGTTTCGATCCGTATGGGCATTCGCGGCATGCACTGCGCCGCGTGCGTTGCCAAGGTCGAACAGGTCCTGTCCCAAACGCCGGGGGTCGTACGGGCGAGTGTCAATCTGGCGAGTGAAGAAGCCCTGGTGGAATATCTGCCCGGTCAGGTCAGCTTGCCCGGCCTTGGCGCCGCGGTTGCCTCAACCGGCTTTGAAATGGTCGAACGTGGCGAGACCGACGAAGGGGAAGTCGAACGCCAACAGCGGGCCGATTACCTCCTGCTGAAAAGGAAACTGGTCGTCAGCGCTCTGTTGACGCTGGCGATTCTGATGGGGAGCATGACCCCGCTGCTGACCTTCCTGCCGCTCAGCGCTCCTGTGTGGTTATTCGTCCTCACCACTCCTGTCCAGTTCTGGGTCGGCGGACAGTTTTACCGGAGCGCCTGGTCCAGGGCGCGGCACGGCTCCAGCGATATGAATACCCTGATCGCGGTCGGGACCTCGGCGGCCTATCTCTACAGTACGGTGGCGGTGTTTGCGCCTGGTTTTTTTGTGACAGCCGGCCAGCAGCCTCAGATGTATTTTGATACTGCCGCGGTGATTATGACCCTGGTCTTGCTGGGCCGTTTGCTGGAAGCGCGAGCGAAGAGGAGCACGACCGCGGCCATTCGGCGGCTTGCCCAGTTGCAACCTCAAACAGCGACACTGCTACGCGGCGAGGCAGAACAGGAAGCCGTGGTTGTTCCCATTGAGCAGGTCCAGCCTGGCGATCGGGTCCTCGTCCGGCCCGGTGAGTCCATTCCTGTAGACGGGATCGTCCAGGCCGGCTCAGCCGCGGTTGACGAATCCATGCTGACGGGTGAGAGCCTGCCGGTTGAAAAGCGGCCCGGGGACAGCGTGACCGGCGCGACGCTCAACACCACGGGCGCGCTGACCGTGCTGGCGACCAAGGTTGGCACAGAGACGGCCCTGGCGCGCATCCTTGATCTCGTCCGCCAGGCCCAGGGCTCAAAAGCGCCGATTCAACGGCTGGCCGACACGATTGCGGCCTATTTTGTACCGGTGGTTATTGCGACTGCGGTTGTCACCTTTTGCCTCTGGCTTTTCCTCGGACCGGACCCGGCTCTCAGCTTTGCCCTGATGACCTTTGTGGCTGTGCTGATTATTGCCTGTCCGTGTTCGCTGGGCCTGGCAACCCCGACCGCCATCATGGTTGGGACCGGGCGTGGGGCCGAGGCCGGGGTGCTCATCAAAGGCGGAGAGATATTGGAGCGGGCGCATACTCTGACCACCGTGGTCTTTGACAAAACCGGAACTCTGACAACTGGAAAGCCGGCGGTGACGGAGATTATTCCGTCCGAGACGCTGCCCGAGCCGGCAACGCTGAGCCGGGCAGAAGTCCTGCGGGTGGCCGCGGGCGCGGAATGGCACAGCGAGCATCCGCTGGGACAGGCCGTTGTGCAACACGCCCAGACTCAGGGTATGACGCTCGGGCCGGTCGAGTCGTTTGTGGCTCTGGCCGGACACGGTGTCGAAGCCCGGCTGGAGGGAAAGCTGGTTCTGGTTGGCAGCCGGCGGCTCCTCGCCCAGCGCGGCATCCAGTCCGGCGACCTGCCGGAACAGGCTGAGCGCCTTTCGCGTGAGGGCAAGACGCCGCTCTATGTTGTGGTCAACCGGCGGGTCGTCGGGCTGATTGCGGTCGCCGATACGCTCAAGCCTCACGCTGCCGAAGACGTCCGGCGGCTTCAGCGCATGGGGCTCGAAACGGTCATGTTGACCGGAGACAATCGACACACCGCCCACGCGATTGCCCGTCAGGCCGGCATTGCGCGAGTAGTGGCCGAAGTCCTCCCCGAGGAGAAGGCTGCCGAGATTGCGCGCCTCCAGGCCAATGGCGCTGCCGTTGCTATGGTCGGCGACGGGATCAATGACGCTCCGGCCCTGGCCCAGGCGACGGTCGGCATTGCCGTGGGCGCCGGGACGGATATTGCTCTTGAGGCCGCGGATATTACGCTGCTGCGCGGTGAATTGCGCGGCGTGGCGACAGCCATTGCCCTGTCGCGGCGAACGGTCCAGATCATCCGGCAGAATTTATTCTGGGCCTTTGCCTATAACACCGCCGGGATTCCCCTGGCCGCCGGCCTGCTCTATCCCTTCTTTGGGATTCTGCTCGATCCCATGATTGCCGCGTCCGCCATGGCCTTGAGTTCGGTTTCGGTGTTGACGAATTCCTTGCGATTGCGGACGATGCGCTTAGGAGAGTCTGCCCCTTGATGCGTCGGGCGCAGCCGACAGGATGTGTCGTATGAGCTACTCCATAACCGTTCGTAGCGAGCGTTTTTCCTTCGCCGACCTGCGCGAAGTGTTCGCCAAGGCCAATGAAGACAAGTCGGGCGACCGCTTGGCCGGGATTGCCGCCGGCTCTGAGCAGGAACGGGTTGCGGCCAAGCTGGTCCTGGCTGATATTCCGTTGGCGGACATTGTGGCGAATCCGCTCATAGACCCCACCCAAGACGAGGTAAGCCGGCTTATTCTTGCAACCCACGACCAGGCGGCGTTCCGTCCGCTTGCCCATCTGACGGTTGGCGAGTTGCGCGAGTATGTGCTTGACGAGGGCCAGGACAGCGCGCGTTTGGGCGCGCTCCATTGGGCCATTATCCCGGAGGTCGCCGCCGCGGTCACCAAGCTGATGAGCAATAAAGACCTGGTTATGGCCGCCAGCAAAATCCGTAATATCACGCGCTGTCGGAATACCATGGGCCAGCCCGGCGTCCTGGGCATTCGGGTGCAGCCCAATCATCCGGCTGACGATCTTGGCGGGATTCTGCTGTCCGCGGTTGATGGCTTGCTGTTCGGGTGCGGGGACGCCGTCATTGGCGTGAACCCGGCGACCGAGTCGGTGGAGACGGTCAGCCGGATTCTGCACGGACTCCAGCGTTTGATTGCCGCCTATGACATCCCCACCCAGTCCTGCTGCCTGGCGCATATCAGCACACAGCTCGACAGCCTGGAGCGGGGCGCGCCGGTGGACCTGCTGTTTCAGTCTCTTGCCGGGACGGAAGCGGCCAATGCGAGTTTCGGCATCAATCTGGACATGCTGGGTGAGGGCCGCGAGCGTGTTCTCGAACATCATCGGAATCGTGAGGTCGCCTGGGTGGGCGACGCGGTCATGTATTTTGAAACCGGGCAGGGGAGCGCGCTGTCGGCCAACGCCCATCACGACGTGGATCAACTCACGCTCGAAGCCCGAACCTACGGCGTGGCCCGTGCCTTTGCGCCCTTTCTCGTCAATACGGTCGTAGGCTTTATCGGGCCTGAATACTTATATGACGAACGCCAGATCGTTCGCGCCGGTCTGGAAGATCATTTTATGGGCAAGCTGCTCGGGCTGCCCATGGGGTGTGACGTGTGCTACACCAACCACGCCCAGGCTGACCAGAACTCGGCAGATAATCTCCTGCTTCTGCTGACCGCGGCCGGCTGCAATTATTTTATGGGGGTCCCGTGCGCCGATGATGTGATGCTGAGCTACCAGTCAACCAGCTTTCACGACGCCCTCAGCGCCCGTCAGCTCTTCGGCTTACGGCCGGCTCCGGAGTTCCTGGCCTGGTTGGAGCAGATGGATATCGTGCGGAACGGAGAGCTGATGGCAGCGGACAGCCCCGCCCGGCAACGCCTGGAAGGGGCTGTCAAGCGCATTGCCTGAATGCCATTTGAGGGAAGATGAAGACGCCGGCTGTATCGAACGCTCGCGACCCATTGGCCGCCATCCGCACGCGGACCCCAGCCCGGATATTTACCGGTCGGTCCGGGTCGGCTTATCGGACCCGGACGCAGCTCAGCCTGCGTTCGGATCATGCCGCGGCCAGGGACGCGGTGCAGACAGACATCGATTGGGCAGGAGACCTTGGGCCGGACTTTCTGCGGGCGTGGGACATGTTTGCCGTCTCCAGCCAGGCGCAGAGCAAAGCCGAATATCTGATGCGACCCGACCTGGGACGCCGACTCAATGCGCGCGCCCGGGCGGAGATCGCGAGCCGTTGCCCTGTTGGCGCCGATCTCCAGATTGTTATCGGCGACGGGCTCTCGGTTGCTGCTGTCATCAGACAGGCGCCCCAGCTGTTGCCGTTGCTGCATGCCGGCGCGGAAAAACGAGGCTGGCGCTTTGGCCGGCCTTTTGCCGTCCGCTATTGCCGCGTCGGCGTGCTGAACGATATTGGCGAGGCGCTTGCTCCGACCGTCCTGGTGCTCCTTATTGGAGAGCGGCCCGGCCTGTTGACCGCAGAGAGCCTCTCGGCCTACATGGCCTATCGCCCCCATAGCGGCCATACCGACGCCGAGCGCAATCTGATCTCCAACATTCATGCTCACGGCGTAGATATAGAGGAAGCCGCCGACCGTATCCTCTGTCTGGCTGAACTCATGCGACGGGCCCAGCTGAGCGGGGTTGCCGTCAAAGAAGAGGGCGGTCGGCTGACGCAAAACGCGCAGCCACTCCTTTCCGACGAGTAACGGTCTTCCGTTGCGGCTTCCGTCAGCTTGTGATTTGAAGAGCTGATCTCACCTCAGGAGGACGCTTTGTATGGCAACGCCCGGTATGTTGATAATGAGCAATATGGCTCCAGGCTCCTTGGAGCAGTACACCACCTATGTCAAAAAGGCAGAGGAGCGCGGTCTGCGCAATTTCCTGGTAACGGAATCGTTTACCGACTCTTTGGCGCTCGCCCAGCACCTGGCGTCCGTGACCTCGAAAATCCAGGTCGGTACGGGCATTACCAACCTCTATCTGCGCAACCCGCTCATTGCGGCCCTGCACGCCATGACCATAGATCGGCTTGCGCCAGGACGGCTCTTGCTCGGTTTAGGGACCAGTCATGTCCCCTTAAACAGCATGTTCGGGATAGATATGGCAAAACCGCTGACCGCCCTGCGGGAATATGTGCAGGCCGTGCGGAATATTTTTGATGGGAAAGATGAGGCCGCGGCGGCACTTGGGCTGCCGCGGATGAAGGCGGATAACAAGATTCCCGTTTATCTGGCCGGTATTTCGCCTAAGAGTATTCACCTGACCGGCGAACTGGCCGATGGCAGCCTGCCGCTGAATTACGCGCCCCACGGACTGCGCGAAGTAGTCGAGGGGATTGCGACCGGCGCCCAAGAGGCCGGGCGTTCGCCTGCGGATGTCTCCATTGGGCTCATCATGCACTGTTGTGTGTGCGAGGATAAAGCGGTTGCGCTGCGCTCCGTGCGGCAAACCTTGTCTTTTTATGGACGCATGCCGTATTACAACCGTTTATTTGTTCGACAGGGCTTTGAGAAAGAAGCGGCCGGCATTATGGCGGCGGCCGAAAAGAACGACATGGCCGCGGCCGCCGCGGCGGTGTCCGAAGAAATGGCCGAGCAGGTTGCCGCCTTGGGTAGCCCGCAGGCGTGCCAGCAAAAGGTTGAAGAGTTTGAGCAGGCTGGGGCGTCGTATGTCATCCTGTATCCGACCGCGATTGAGGGTGATTATGAGCGCGGTGTCAACGCGGTTCTGGATGCGTTTGGCGGGTAGGGCGACGCTCTGCATGAGGTATCTTCCCGCATGAGTCGCAGAACGAAAAAAGCGCCGGACTCGACCCTCGATATGCGCGCGGCGGCGGTGCGGGCCGACCGCTGGTTATGGGCTGCGCGGTTGTATAAGAGCCGCTCGCTGGCGGCTGAAGCCTGTGAGGGCGGGAAGGTCGAGGTCAACGGGCATACGGCAAAACCGCATAAGCTGGTGCGGGCGGATGACACGCTTGCCGTGACGCATCCGCACGGACTCAAGAAGCTCAAGGTCCGGGCGGTCTCTGAGAAACGCGGGCCGGCAACTGAAGCCCGCTTGCTGTATGAAGACCATTCGCCGCCACCCGACGCGTCCGTCGATTTTTTTGCCCAGCCGTTTTCCCGGTCCCGGGGGAGCGGGCGTCCGACCAAGCGCGAGCGCCGCGAGACCGAATGGTTGCGCGGACGAGATGGAGACTGAGGACGTGAGGAAAATATGATGATTGATCTGCGGAGCGATACCGTCACTTTGCCGAGCCAGGCCATGCGCGACGCCATTGCGCGGGCCGAGCTGGGTGACGATGTCATGGGAGAAGATCCAACTGTCAATCGGCTGGAAGAACTTGCCGCGCAAAAGATGGGCAAAGCGGCCGCGCTGCTGGTGAGCAGTGGCACTATGGGCAATCTGGTTGCCTTACTCAGCCACTGCGCCCGGGGGCAGGACGTCATTCTTGGCGACCAGTGCCATATTTTCAAATACGAAGCCGGGGGGGCGTCAGCCCTGGGTGGGCTGGCCTTTCACACTGTGCCCACGGGCCGTTTCGGAGCGCTCGCCCTGCCGGATATGGAACGGGCCATATATCCCGCTGATGTGCACTACGCCCCGCCGGGTCTGATCTGTTTGGAGAACACGCATAATCGTTGCGGCGGGACGGTCCTGCCGGTCGAGTATCTTCATTCTGTGCGTATTCTGGCCGATACGGCCGGTGTGCCGGTGCATCTGGACGGTTCGCGCATCTTTAACGCTGCGGTGGCCCTGGGCTGTGACGTGGGGACGCTGACCCAAGCCGTTGATACGGTCCAATTTTGTTTGTCCAAAGGGCTGTCGGCTCCAGTCGGTTCCCTTGTGTGCGGGAGTCGGGAGTTTATCCAGCGGGCTCGGCGTTATCGGAAAATGGTCGGCGGCGGGATGCGTCAGGCTGGCATTATTGCCGCGGCCGGAATCGTGGCTCTGAATGAAATGGTCGAGCGGCTGGCCGAGGACCACCAGACCGCGCGGCGGCTGGCTGAGGGCCTGGCTGAGCTGCCAGGCGTGGACATCGATCTTGAGACGGTCCAGACCAATCTTGTGATCTTTTCCGTACCGACTCCCCACGCTAACGGCGGTTCTTTTGCTGAAGTGCTGGGGCAGGCCGGGGTCAAGATCGGCGATATCGGCGGCGCACGCTTCCGCGCCGTGACGCATTACGGCATATCACAAGCGGACATAGATGAGGCGTTGCAGATCATACGCCAGACCTGGCAGCCGGCCGCGGCCTGAGCGAATCGCTGTGCCTATACATCCTCTCCCGGCTGGGATAGGGAGAGACGATCAACACCATAGAGGAGGGAACTATGGCAAAAGTACAAACCGTTCTTGGGGATACAACCTCGGATAAGCTGGGATTCACGCTCGTACACGAGCATCTGACGGTTGGCTTCCCCGGTTATGAATGGGACAATACCAGTTTTGATCGTAAGAAAGAGCTTGATGGCGCAGTTGGAAAGCTCAAAGAGATTAAAGAGCTGGGAGTGACCTCGTTTGTTGATCCCTGCCCGATGGAATTAGGCCGCGACCCGGAATTCGCCGCGGAATGCGCCGAGCGGTCCGGGCTGAATGTCATCATTGCCACCGGCCTGTACAACGAAGCCTTGGGCATCCCGCCGCATTTCCGGAGCCTTGGGGCGGACGATATCGCCGAGGTCTATGTGCGTGAGAGCACCGAAGGGATCGGGAACACCGGCATTAAGGCCGGCATCATTAAAACCGCAACCGGCGGCATTCCGGGCATGACCGAGACGGCGACGAGTATCGGCCGGCACGAAGAGACATGTTTGCGAGCCGCGGCCCGGACGCATAAGGCCACGGGTCTGCCCATTCTGTGCCACAACGATGAGCTGGGGCCGTTCGGGCGTGAGACTCTGGACGTCTTTGAAGACGAAGGGGTCGATTTTAACCGGGTGATGATCGGCCACGCGTGTGGCGTGGGTGATATGCGCTACTACTTTGATGTGCTTGAGCGGGGGGCCTGGATCGGCTTTGACCGCTTTGGAGTCGAAACCATTGCTTCCGATAAAATGCGCCTGGCCTCCCTCATCGGCTTACTGGCCGTCGGGTATGACCGGATTATGCTGTCACACGATGCCGTGCACTGCATGATGGGCCGCCAGAGCCAGGCGTGGGAACAGTTCATTGAAGCCTGTCCGAACTGGAACTATTCCCACATCCTGAAAAATATCATCCCACAGTTGAGCAAGGCCGGGGTGAGCGAGGGCGCCATCCATACCATGACGGTTGAAAATCCCAAAAATTATTTTGGAGGATAGGAGCGCGCTACCGAATCCGGTCCTTCCTTTCAACGGGAGGGCCAAGCCGATATTGGAGCCGGAATTCAGGAACTCCTGCGCGATCGCCACGCGATGCGAAAGGCCGACTAAGGACCATCTCTTTTTGACACGGAGAGTCTTGGGAACGCGGGCGCCGCTCACCCGCCGGGCATTACTGAATCCTGGCAAACAGCCTGTAACAATTTGTAAAATATATTTTACAAATTGTTACACCTGGGCTAAGCTCCTGCATAGTGGGGAAAAATCGTCTTCTTGTAAAAACCATTCAAGACCGTCTGGCTGAAAAACAGCCCCATCTCCAAGTCGTTGTGGGGCCGCGTCAGGTCGGAAAGACAACTGCTCTCCGGGCTGCGCTCGGTCTCCGCGGTGTCTATCACTCCGCGGATTATCCGACCCCTCTGCCGGCGGAAGTCATAGCGGAATGGTGGACCGAGGCCGAACACGCCCCAGAGCGGATTTTAGCCATTGATGAAGTCCAAAAAATTACTAATTGGGCCCCAGCGCTCAAAGCGGCCTGGGACCGGGGAACGGGCATAAAAGTCGTTGTGGCTGGCTCTTCGGCCTTGCTTGTTGAAAAAGGTTTAACCGAAACATTGGCCGGGCGTTTTGAGCTGATACGCGCCGAGCACTGGAATTACCGGGAAGCCAAGCGTGTTTTTGGGCAGTCGGTCGAAGCGTTTATCGAATTTGGCTGTTACCCCGGCGGCGCTCCTCTCCTGGCCGATATTCCACGCTGGGGAGCCTATGTGAGGGACGCGATTGTTGAACCGGCTTTGGGCAGAGACCTGTTGCAGTTGCACCCGGTTGCGTCTCCTGCCTTGCTGCGCCAAGTCTTTGGCGCAGCAGTTGCCGTACCGGCCCAAATCCTGAGCTTGCCAAAACTCCAGGGCAATCTGCAAGAGCGGGGCAGCCTGCCGACCCTTCAACATTATCTGCGTCTCCTAGCCCAAGCCTTTCTGGTGACAGGCGTGGAAAAATATAGCGCCTCACTGTTTCGCAGCCGAAAGAGCAGCCCCAAACTCATCATGCACGATAATGCCCTGCTACGAGCTTTTGAACGCCCGATTACCGCCCCGCTCACGGCCGAACGTTTTGGCCGGTATTTTGAGAACGCCATTGGCGCACGCTTTATCGAAGCCGGCTGGGAAACCTTCTATTGGCGGCACAGACACCACGAGGTTGATTTTGTGGTGATCGGTCCCCTCAATCAACGCTATGCAGTAGAGGTGAAAACCGGGCCAACCGACCTCAAGGGGCTCAGTGGCGTGTTTGAATTCTGTAAACTCCACCCGGATTTTGAACCCCGTCTGGTCAGCCTGCACGACCAAAAGATTCCCGGCGTTGAAACTTTGGCGGTTGCCGACGTGCTGGGCCTGGACCGGCTGTCGCGGGGGCACGCATGAAAAAGGTCAAACACAACGATTGGCTGTACGAACAGTTGAGAGCGCCGGCTTTGCCGCCAGCCCTAAGGATATCCAGCCGCCAAGCTGGTCAGGAGGTCAGCTTGACTAATGCGACGGTGAGGCTGACAGTCAGACCGACAATACCGGCGGCCATCGCCCACAGGTGGCGATAGAGCCGGGCTTCTAATTCGGCGATATCGCTCCTGAGGTCGGCTTTGGCTTCAGCGAGGTCGGCTTTGACGACGGCAATATCACTCTTGAGCTCGGCCTTGACTTCGGCCAAGTCGGCCTTGGTGGCAACATTGCCGCCTATAGCGTCACCGACCGTGGCAACGACGGCCTCGGCCAAGGCTTCGTCGGCCCCGGCTTCCCGAAGCGCTTTATGGGATGTCGATAAGCCGCCAATTCCCCCCACCCCGCTCTCCGTCGTTACATGTGTATCGTGAGGTACCTGTGGTAGGTGAAGTGAAGGTGAATTGAGTGGTGCAAACATCACCACCACCATAGTTCTGCGTCACCGTACACGTGTTTGATCCCGTCCTTCTATAGCTATATCTTCCTGGCCACCGCTCGCCCGGTTCATACTCAATGAAACGCCCGGCAGAGGGAAAATCGGTATAATATCGGGAGTCGTCTACGCTCACTACCCGCTTGCCGACGACAAGACGATCAAACGCCGCCTGGTCTGCTGGAGCGAATCCGGATGGGGTCTCCTCCGGCACTAACTCCAGATGTTGGGTACTCTGATTCCAGGCAAATGTCGCACTCTCCCCCGGTGACGGGAAATTCGGTATGGTACACTCCCCGCTCGCCCCCTGCACGAACGCCTCCCCCAGGGTCGCTACCGTGAATGTGCTACGGTCAAACTCCACGCCATTATCGTACACGACGGCGGTGTGTTCTCCGTCGCCGAGGTTCCCCCAGTTCGTGTAGCTAAAAAAGCCGTTGTTCCCATCATTGCCACAGACCCCTCTGGTATCTGAACGGGGCAACCCATACGTTGCGGGAATAGACTCTCCAGCGTTGAGTCTGATGGTGATGTCTCCCTCGGCCTCACACTTCCAGCCCGAGATAACCCCGATGCCCGACAAGGTGACCCCGTTGCCGGGAATCTCAAGGGAACTGGTGAGTTGGGCGTGAGCCAGCGACGGAACCAGGAGACCGAGAACAATGCTGAGACGAACCAGGGATACGAAGCGTGAAGCCATACGACCCTCCTTAATTACGAGACTACTCCTTCAACTCAATGGAAATCTGACTGTAGCGCGTGTCGCCGACGTTGGTCAACGTGTGGGTCACAACATTGCCGCCTATGGCGTCACCGACCGTGGCAACGACGGCCTCGGCCAAGGCTTCGTCGGCCCCCGCTTCCCGAAGCGCTTTAACGGCCTTGTATGTGTCAAAGGCGAGGGCGGTCATGGACTTCTTGTTACTGCACGCGGCCCAAGGCGTCAACGGTGAAGGTCGGCCCCTATACCGCTCAGTCATGGGCTGTGGTTTATTAGGCTGCCGATTATATCGTCGAGCATGTCGCGAGTAGCGTCATCGTTGGAATTCGCTACGGCAACGTAAGCGCGCTCTCGATTCGGCGCAACCCAAAGGAGCGAGCGAAAATGCCCATGTAATCCGCCGTGGAAGAGCGCTGTGCCGCCAGCCCAGGAGCGGTAGGCCACACCCCACCCCGCCGCGTAAAATCCTGACCTGGGGGTTATCAACTCATTCAGTGTCTCCCGGTCAAGAATCTTCGGAACCGAGTTGGGGAACCACAGTTGAATGAACTTGGCCCAATCCGCGATTGAGACATGCACGGTTCCAGACGGCCCCCTAAAAGCCGTACTCTCCCGTTGGGAGGGCATCCAAGAATTCCCCGTGCCCCGCTCATGCCCCCAGGGCTGATCCACCTCATTCGGGGTGTTCGGCGCTCCAAAGCCCGCGCTATACATCCCCAACGGAGTGAACAGGCGTTCCTCCATCAATGTCTCCCAACTCTTCCCCGTCAGTTCTTCCCCCATAGCCCCAGCGACCATATAGCCAAGATTGGAATACAGATACTCGCCGATAGGCCCTGCCGGTGGATTCGCAAGAGCCTCCCGCATGATCTCATAGCGCATTTCCTTGATCTCCAGCCCCGCGTAGGCCAACCAGTTCTGAGCTTCGCGCGCTATACCGCTGGTGTGACTGACCAACTGCCACAGGGTAACGCGAGAGTAGCTGGAATGAATCTCACCAACTAACTCAGGAAACACCTCGGAGATCGTCGTCTCCCAGCCGTTGGCAAACGTCCCATCCTCTATCAGGGTTGCCAGCATGGTAGAGGTCATCGCCTTGGTAGTAGAGCCGATACGTAACAGATCGTTGATGGTCAACTTCTCGGGCGATCCCTGCTTGCGCACCCCGGTGGACCCAATGGCCCGGACCCCCGCTTCGCCGATGATGGCTGCAATCAACCCCGGTGATTTCCCCTCCGCCACTGGACCGGTCAGGAACTTGACAATCGACCGGTCGCTTGCACGCACGGAAACCATCTCCAGGTGTTGGGTAGCCTGATTCCATTCAAATAGCGTGGTCTTCCCCGGCGCAGGGAAATCCGGGACACTGACCCGAGCGCTGGCTCCTTCCAGAAACGGCTTTCCGGTGGTGACGACCCTAAACGTGCTACGGTCAAACTCCACGCCATTATCGTACACGACGGCGGTGTGTTCTCCGTCGCCGAGGTTCCCCCAGTTCGTGTAGCTAAAAAAGCCGTTGTTCCCATCATTGCCACAGACCCCTCTGGTATCTGAACGGGGCAACCCATACGTTGCGGGAATAGACTCTCCAGCGTTGAGTCTGATGGTGATGTCTCCCTCGGCCTCACACTTCCAGCCCGAGATAACCCCGATGCCCGACAAGGTGACCCCGTTGCCGGGAATCTCAAGGGAACTGGTGAGTTGGGTGTGAGCCAGCGACGGAACCAGGAGAAGAGAGACGGTACAGAGACGAACCAGGGGTACGAAGCGTGAAGCCATACGACCCTCCTTAATTACGAGACTACTCTTTCAACTCGATGGAAATCTGACTGTAGCGCGTGTCGCCGACGTTGGTCAGCGTGTGGGTCACACCTTTGACCGGGGGCATGATGACTTGGCCGGCCTCCGGGTAATGCGTCTGACGTTCAGGCTCCGGGCCGGCTTTTGTTGCCCTGAGCTTTGAACCCTCAAGGCAAATCACCACTTCGTCAAACTGATGCGTATGCTGCCTGGTGGATTGGCCCGGCTCCAGTACGAGTTTCCAGACGGCGATGCGCTCGTGGTCAATAAGCAGGATCGGTTTGACCGTAGTGCCGGCGGCGCTCACTGGCGTGTAAACCAGAACCGCAAGGCCCGCTCCGAGGCCGCCCAGCGCCAGCGCCAGGCCGACACCCAGACCCAGGAAGAAACGTTTCATGTCCGGCGCTTTCTTGTGTGGCTGGTTCGGCTTATTTGGCCCGAGAGACATATGCTCCGGTTTCGGTGTCTACCCGAACGGACTCGCCAATGTCGATAAAGCCCGGAACGCGGACGACCAGGCCGGTTTCCATGGTGGCTGGCTTTAACTCATTCGTGACCGTTGCCCCCTTCATGGCGGGTGGAGTGTCGGTCACAGTGAGGTCAACTGTCTTGGGCAGACTGACGCCAACAGGGTCGCCTTCGTACAGATCGAGGGTGATCTTCATATTGGGGACGAGGTAGTGCACGGAGTCGCCAAGCAGGTCTTTCGACAAGGTAATCTGCTCGTAATCCTCGGAGTTCATAAAACAGTATTCATCGCTGGATTCGTACAGATATTCCATTTCCCGCTGTTCGAGCGTGACCCGGTCGACCTTGTCGTTCGAGCTGAATTTATGTTCGGTTTGTAAGCCACTCCGCAGATTGCGGAGTTTGGTTTGTACAAAGCCGCGTTTATTGCCGGGGGTCACGTGTATCAGGTCCATGATGCGATGGAGATCGTTTTGATAGATGACAAGCGCCCCCACGCGCAGCTGCGTCGCTGGTATGAGCATCCGTACTCAATCCTCCTGTTCGTGGCTGTGTTCAGCCGTATTACTCTACCATTGGCCTGGCAAAGCAGGCAAGGTGAGGCACGCTAGTGGAGCTGGTCTTCAGCCGGAGTTGGCGGCGCGAAAATCGGCGAGCCATGATGATGCACAATGAACCACTGGCCGTCCTGCTTTTCAAACAGATTTGTCGTCAGAATCTGCGACCGGGAGGTTCCGTCCGGCCCGCGCGATTCGAGATTTTCGATGAGGACCGTCCAGCCCAGGTTCCCTGCCACTTCAACGCGGACATCCGTCAAATCAAACCGCATGGATTGCGTATTGGCAAAAATCCGCTCCCAACTCGCCATAACCGGTCCCCAGCCTGCCAGGAGCGGCCAGCCCGGATGGATACATTTGATGTGGCTGGCTTGCAGCCAGACCTTTTCCATCTCTGTGATGTTCAGCGTTTCAAAGGCGCGGTAAAATGCCTGGTTTGCCGCAGTGACAGCGTCGCGTTCTTCCATATGCCTTCTCTATGACGGTTTTGGGGCCATGAAAACCAGGATGGTCAGTTGGTTGGCGCTGGTATTGCTGACGCCGTGCTCGGCCCCGGACGGAGCCAGCGCAATTTCGCCAGCTCCCAGCTGCCTGCTTTCCTGTCCAATCTGGACTGTGGCCCGTCCGTCAAGCACGTAATAGATTTTGTCGGAGCCGGTATGCGTGTGGGGCGTCTGTGCTTGTCCAGGCTCAAAGCAGTACACATCACAGAACAGGCGATCGGTCGTAAACAGATTGACTTTTTTCATCTTCTCGGACGCAAAGGCAATCTGGTCGGCAACCTGCTTAAAAACATCCATTGTCATCCACCTTGCTCATCTCTTTTTGCCGGACGGCTGATTCCGGGTAATGTTAGTCCGTGCATCCCAGGGATGCATACCACCTTTATTGTAGGGCCAAAAGCCCTGATCCATATACCCGACAAGAAGCGTGCCCCTTCTCAGCGGGTCTAGCGTTTTTAAGAAATTTCTTGTCTCCCAAACCCTTTCTCTGGCATACTATAAGGTATAGGTTTAATGGGTTGCCCCCGGAGGTGGCTGGCGTGGATATCCCTCGATGTCGAAGGTGCCCAAAAGGAGTGCTTGTTCCCTTGTCCGATTACGGTCCGCGAGGATCGGATCTCGACTTCAAAGTTTGGGCGTGTACGAATCCGACCTGTTGCTTTACCATTCGGATTGACAAAGGGGTTGTTCGCTACGGCCTCCGCGAGGGCGAACCAAGACGCCACCACGAGCATCGTCGCTCGTAAGGCTAACTTCCAGTTGGTCCACTCTTTTTCCAGCCCGTTTTTCTGCCCATTTTCTACAGTTCATACCGCTCCCAAGTGAGCGCTCCTCCGCCCCGGTCTTCGCTTGTTTTGCTCCGTTCATCCTTGGTATGAGAACATGAGCAATGAGGGGAAGATATGAAACAAGCACTTGCGGGAGTCCGCGTCCTTGAATTTACCCAGGTTATGGCCGGGCCGTTCTGCGCCATGCTTCTCGGAGACTTGGGGGCCGATGTCATTAAGGTCGAGCCGCCCGGCGGAGATACCACCCGGCGCATGGGGCAACGACAGGGGATGGAGAGCGCCGGCTATTGGGCGGTCAACCGGAACAAGCGCGGTATTGTGCTCAATCTCAAAGACCGTCGCGCCCAGGATATTGCCCGGACACTTGGGCGACAGGCTGACGTTGTTGTGGAGAATTACCGTCCGGGTGTGATGGCCGGATTCGGATTGGACTATGACCGGCTGAAGCAGGAGCGGCCCAGCCTCATCTATGCCTCGGTATCCGGCTTTGGCTCAACCGGCCCGTACGCGCGCAAAGGCGGCTTTGACCTCGTGGCCCAGGGCATGTCAGGTATTATGTCCGTGACGGGCGAGGACGGCCGGCCCCCAGTCAAATGCGGGATTCCCGTGACCGACCTTGGGGCCGGGCTCTTTGCCGAACAAGCCATTCTTGCCGCGTATATTCATCGCCTCAAAACTGGCGAGGGTCAATATATAGATACGTCGCTGCTGGAAGCCGGGGTCGCCCTGTCAGTCTGGGAATCGACCCAATATTTCTCGACCGGGGGCATCCCCGAGCCTATGGGCTCGGCCCATCGGATGTCGGCTCCGTATCAAGCCATCCGCTGCGCAGACGGCTATATCAATCTGGGCGCGGCCAATACCCGGACCTGGGAGAAGTTTGCCCACGCCATCGGGCGCCCCGAACTGCTGGACCGGCCCGAATACGCAGAAGACGGTCTCCGCGTCCAAAACCGTCATCAACTGACACGAGAGATAGAAGCCGTCACAACGCAGCAGCCACGCGCGTATTGGCTCTCCGTGCTTGAAGAAACAGGCGTCCCGTGTGGACCGATCTCAAATTACGCTGAGGTGTTTGCTGATCCGCATATTCAGGCGCGGGGTATGGTGCAGGAGATGAAACATCCGATTGGGGGGAGCGTGCAGGTGCTGGGTCCGGCAGCGAAGCTGTCCCGGACGCCGGCCCGGCTGGCGCGTCGTTCTCCGTTGTACGGTGAGCATACCGCGGAGGTCTTGGCCGAGATTGGCTGTACGCGGGAGGAGATTCAGGAGTTGGAAAAGGCTGGGGTCATTGCGACGCGGGCGGACTCGGCTCAATGATGCGTCAGGAGCTGCGCCCCATAGACAAACAGTACGCCCGCAAGGGTTGCCACTGGAAGCTGGCGTGAGTGACTGGCGTCATGCGCTGCGGGAAGGAGACTCCCGGCTCCCAGATAGAGAAAGACCCCGCCAAACCACGCCAGCAACAGGGCGAGGAGCGCTGTGCGAAAGGGCACAAACGACTGGGCATAGACGCCGGCAAGGGGGGCCAGGGCGGTGAGAACGAGCATGATTCTGGTGGCCCGAACGGTCTGCTGCGTCCCGAGCATAACGCCGGCAATGCTCGCGCCGTCCGCTACCTTGTGCAGCGTGATACCCAGGGCAATCGCCCAGCCCACCTGCTCGCCGGCGTGAAAGCCCTGACCTATGGCAAACCCATCAAAAAGACTATGGACCAGAATGCCCGTTGCGCCCCAGAGGCCAGCGTGCGGGGCATGAGCATGGTGCGCGGCCTGCTCAGCGGGTGTCTCCCGCTGATGGGTGAGATGCTCGACGAGATAGAAACACAGAAACCCCAAGGCGCAGGACAATAAGATATGATGATGGTGGAAGGTTGAGCCGGTGGTCGAGAGCAATTCCAGCGACTCTGGAATCACTTCCATCAGCGCCCCGGCAATCAGCGCGCCCGCGCAAAAAGCAAAAACCACGCCCTGGTAGACCTGGAGGCGCAAAACGAGCAGCCCGCCACCGAGGGTCAGAACAAAAGTTGCGCCAGCTACCCAGAATGCTGTCATGATCGCGTTCCACAAAAAATCGTGCCTGGAGAATACTCGGAGCGGAATGGGTCAGCCTACCAATTTGGAGTACACGGCGCTATCCCCTTATAGTTGCCAATACAAGCCAGATGTAGTGGTTGTCCTGTTGTAAAGATGCAGCAGTTCCCCCGCGCAGGTACAGGTCATGAAGAGCTGACGGACGCCTGGGCGACTCGTGCCTCGGCTTCATGCTCCTTGCCTGAGAGGCCCTCCAGCCCTTCTTTCACCAGCCAGGGAACCATGAGGAGAGCGGCGACTGGGTCCGCCCACCACCAGCCAAGAGTTGCATTTGCCCCAAGTCCAAGCAAGAGAGTAAACGACAGATAGGAGCAGGCCAGCGTCTCTTTGGCCTCAGCCCGTAGTGCCCGACTGCCGACCTCTGTTGCCGCTCGCAACTTTCCGAATGAGACCAGCGGCATAATGATGAGAGAGGCTGCGGCCAGCAGCAGGCCGATATAACTCACGTTCGGAACCTCTTGATGCCACAGCATCCAAATGGACTGGACCAGGACGTACAGGGCGAGAGCCATAAAAGACAGGCCCACAAAGCGATGGACCACCAGGTCCGCGCGGGCGACCCGGTCAGAATCCGCCCCGCGCGTCTCCAAACGGAGCCGCCAGATAAGGACGCTGGCGGCTCCGAGCTCAATGACGCTGTTGGAGCCAAATTCAATCAGGGCAATACTCGCCGCTTCAACGCCAGCCCACAGCGCAATACCGGCCTCCACCACGTTATAGAGCATGGTAGTGACAACCAGGATGATCCCTACTCGTAGCCAGTAGGGGGAGCCCTGTGCTTTCTCCATCCGTCGCCCTCCCGCTGCCTCTGTCCTCATATCTTTTCATGGACGGAGAAGAAAGAAAAACTCGACGAAAAGGAAGGGCATCTAACGCGGTCGCATTGCTCGAAAGAGCCAGGCCGCGGCCAACAGCAGGGCGAGACAGGCGGCGGCCATCTGACCGGGAGGGTAATCGTACGCATTCGCCACAATAAAGGCGAAGACACTCATACCGAGAGAGACCAGCGGAGCCAGGATGAACAGGCTCCTGGCCGTTCGGCCCAGGCTCTTGGCAATCAGGGCCGGCAGCACCAGACTTGCAAAAGCAAACACAACGCCGGAAACATGGATGGAAAAGCCGACGGCCAGACCGAGCCAGGTCGAGAGCAGGCCGTTCCATAGCCCGGTTCTCAGACCGGCCGCGCGGGCCATGACCGGGTCGAGGGTGACCAGCAAAATGGAGTGGTAATACACAAGCAGGACCACGCCGGTCAGCAGCGTCATGCTGGCAAAAATCCAGACATCCTCGGCCCGCGCCCCAATGATCGTGCTGGACAACAGGCGGTTGACTTCTTCCATACCGTGCGGGCTGTGGGACAGCAGCAGAATGGAGGCGCTCACCGAGAACAGAAAGACCCAGCCAGTGATAGCCTCATGCGTTTCCTGACCGGCCCGCCGCCCGCCGCCCGTGGTGAGAAAGGCGGCCAGCACGGCAAACAGCCCGCCCATGATGGAGTGGACCAATTCGGAGTTCCACCAGGAATCCGGACTGAGCAGGCTGCCAGACCAGATTCCTATGGCAATACCCAACAACGACGCCTGTGAGACCGCCGCGCCAATGAAGATCTGATCGCGGGCGACTACCAGTACCCCAATCAGCGAGAGCAGAATGCCAATCAGCCAGCCGGACAAATAGGCGTTCTGGAAGAGCGGCCACGAACTCACGAAACTGTCGATCATTACGGAGCCTGGGAATGCAGGTCAGGCGAACCCTCTGGCGCGACGTGCAGATGAATACGCTGGCCGCGGCCATAGACACGATCCAGGTTGGACTCGTTCAGCACCTGGGCTTTGGGGCCGGCAATAACGGTCCCCTGCGCAACCAGGCCGATATGGGTGGCGTAGCGTTCGGCAATGCCAAGATTATGGGTGACGAACAGACAGGTGTTGTTCTCCCGCTTGTGAATATCGGTCAAGGTTTGCAGGAAGTCGTTTTCCGCGGTGAGGTCAAGGTTGTTTGTGGGCTCGTCCAGAATCAACAGGGCCGGGCGTCTCACCAGGGCTCGGGCAACCAGTGCGCGCTGGCGCTGGCCGCCTGACAGCGTCCAGTAGTTCTTATGCTTCAGTTGGGCCAGATCAAATGTGCCCAGTGCCCGGTCCAGATACTCCCGTCGTGTGGTCCGGTTCAGGTCGGTGCCAACAAGCCCCAGACCGACGAACTCACGGACCGTAATCGGCAGCGTGGGATTGATATCACAGCGCTGCGGTACAAACCCGGCCCCATTAGCTACCTGCCGGTAGAGGTGGCCCGTCTGCGGCTTGAGCAGTCCCAGCAAGGCCTGGAGCAGGGTGGTCTTGCCGCTGCCGTTCCGGCCCAGCACGAACCACAATTCGCCGGCCCGGATCGTCAGATTGACGCGCCCGAGCACAACAAAGTTGCCGTAGCCAACCGACAGGTTGGTCGTTTGCAGAACAATCTCGCTGTCCATGAGTCCGTATTGTACTAGTCGGCAGCCTGGCACTGCAAACAGGTCTTACAGAGATGCCGGTTCAGCAGATGCCCGCCCGCCAGCAGCACGGCTCCGAGCACGACACACACGACCTCGGCCGCCTCTTCGGGAGAAAGGCGCCCAGCGACAATGAGCAGGGTCGCCGCCCCGAGCAGCAGCAGAGTACGGCGTTGGTGGTGAATGCCAAATCCCCAACACAGGCTCCCCACGGCCAGTACGAGTGAGGTACCCAGAAGCAGGGTTTCCACCGATTCGTCAGCAAGAAAGCCGAGCCCTACGAACGGTAGCAGAGAGAGGAGCAGGGGAGTCGCCATGCAATGAGCAGCGCAGGCCAGCGACAGCCCCGCCCCGAATTGGTCCACCCACAGAGCGGCCGCGCTTGGCTTAGGGGAAAGGGAGAGGGCCGAATGGGAAAGCATGCGTCTCGACCCGATGCCCTACTTGGTCGTTCCCGCTAACGCTGCTGCGAGTTGCTTCACGTTGTAATCCAGCATATCGAGGTAGTGTGCCGTGCCAGGGTGAGAGTCGGCTTGTTCGGCCATAGGGACGATGGTCGCACCAGAGTTCTCAGAGACGAATTGGGCATAGCGGGGATCGTAATAGGCCGCTTGCAGAAGGACTTTCACCCTGTTCGTCTTCATCAACTCGATCACCACGCCCATATGTTTCGTGGTTGGGAGCAGGCCCGGCAGGGGTTCGAGATAGGCGACGATGTCGAACCTGAAGAGTTCGGCAAAGTACACCCAGGCATTATGGTCGCCGACGAGCTTGCTGCCGGCATAGGGCCGCAGGCTGCCGAACCAGCCGCCCAGCAGAGCCTCCTGTCCCTGACTCTTGAGAAAGGTTTCCAGCCGTCCGTGCCGGGCCAACACTAGCAGCTTCTCAAAGTCGTAGGCGTCCGCCAGAGCTTCGCCGACCAGAGCCACGCCCAAACGTCGCCGGAAGTCGGCATAGCGCTCAGCGAAATACGGGGCATTGGTCGGTCGGAGGGCACTCAGCCGGTCCCGCAGCAGCCGTGCGACACGCAGGCCGTTCATAGGGTCGAGCAGATAGTGGGGGTTACCGGATGGATGAATATCTCCCATGGAGCGGTCGACCGGAGTGCTGGGAACCTGAAGCGGAGCGATGGCCGTGGACGCATCGATATAGCCCTGGCCGCCAGGGAGAATAGCGCCGTTCCGGGCATTTTGCAGTAGGGGCGGCGCCCAGCCAATTTCCAGGTCCAGACCGATCTGGATATACGCATCGCAAGTACTCAGGGCCTTGATAAAGCTCGGCTTGGGCACCACGAAGTGGGGGTTTTCCGTGCCTTTGGCAAAGACCGTCAGTGTCGTCTGCTCGCCACCAATCTCCTGGACCAGGCTGCCGAGGTCGGGCACCGTGGCACAGACTTTGAGCGGCTGTGCCTGAGCGAACGGGGTGAACCACAAGCCGCTAACCAGACTCACGAGCGTTATTACAGAGATAAGAAAACGGATCATCAACATGGGCCTATTCTCCTGCTGTTCGCTTAGAAGTTGTGCGCGGCGTGTGCCCCATACATCCACTCGAAGCCGAGCCAGATGGTATGCGCGTCGTCCTTGAGGTGGCTGGCCATATCGTAGTTGTACTGGAGCCGGATGCGCGAAAACTCGGACGGTCGCCAGACCAGCAACGGAGAGAGGCGGTGGCGGTCATCCCGGAACGGGTCGTTCTTACGTCCGCCGATGCTGTGTCCACTGCCGCCGGCGTATTCATAGCGCAGGCCGGCAGCCCATCTGGTCTGAAAACCGTACAAAAGCTGGGAGTACAGGCCCCAGTCCTTGAGCGTGCGGCCCGGCAGGCTGGCGAAATCGCCGTCCTCGGCTTCCTGGGTGTAGCGGGCCGCGTGATAGTCGCGCTTCATGATCTCGGTCTGCCAGGTCAGGAACGGATAGCCGAAATTGCCGGCCGGCTGCCAGCGCCATTTCATGTCCAGCCCGTACAGCCAGGTGTCGGCATCCCTCCCGGTCGAGTTCGGCCCGTACAGGCCGGACAGGCCGAACACCGCGGTCACGTCGTCGGTGAAGTTGAACGAGTTTTCCCAACGGGTCAGATAGAGGAAATCTCCAAAGCCGCGCACGTCTTGAGCGACAATCGGCCGGCCGGCGATGCCGTCGCCTTGAATGCCTCCGGCCTGTTCATCAGCGTGCTCGTCTTCACCCCCGTGGTCGTGTTCATCAGCCTGTTCGTCAGCCTGTTCGTCTTCACCGGCGTGGCCATGCTCGTCGCCGCCTCCGTGGGCATGGGCCAGTTCTCCGCCCAGGAAGCTGGCCATGGTCACACCGCCCGCGTTCTGCATGCCGAAGTGGAACTCGGAGAACCACGGCGTGGGGGGAAGCCACGAGGCCCGAAAACCGGCTTGTCGCATGCCGTCTCCGCCGAACATGCGGGAGTTGACCACCGGCTGATCGATCCAATCCCAGAAGTGGGGGTGTTGTGGGTTGATCAGTCCGAACTCGGTCAGAAAATGGCCGACCTCAAGCTGAAGACTGTAGGGCAGGGCCGACGAGGTGAGAAATGCCTCTTCAAGCTCAAGCGCAGTCTCGCCGGTGCTTGGGTTGACCGAGGTGAGGATATGCGCCTCGCCGGTAAAGTAGGGGTCAACCGCGCCGGACAGGGAAAACTCGGCCTGACCCAAAGTGAAGCCTCGTTGTTTCGGGTCGTGGCCACCGCCCTGTAGCGTCGAAATTGCCGCGTCCCGCTCGCTGGAGCCGCCGGCGAAGAACAGCACATCGGCCGAAATATCAATCAGGCGCAACTGCGTATTTCCGCCCAGCGGCTGTGACCAGAGCGCCCGTCGGTCCGGCTCCGGCTCAAAATCCGGGACGCCGAGTTCGTCAAGCGCCTGGTCCAGCGGAGAGTCGACCCGAGCGGCCATACGGTCAACTTGCTGTCGCTGTATTGCCTGGACTTGCGCCTCTTGTGCCTCGACTTTTTGCTTGAGTGCCTGATCTCGTGAGGTCGAGTCCTTCTGCATCTGTAAGATGGTGTGCTGGAGTTGCTCGACAGTTTGCTGAAGACGGTCAACCTGACTGCGGAGGGCTTGGACCTCGGCTGGGTCGCCGGCCTGGGCGCTGGCGCCTGGCGGGGACAAAAGGATGGAGGTGGCCGAGACGAGAGCGATCATGAGTGTTGTGCGCATGAGGGTTCCTTGTTGCATAATAGTTGTAATAGAAACATCATTAAAGAACGACCAGGGATTGTCAAGCCGACCCCGGACCGTCACGGTTCTAGTGAGGGACGAGACACGAATCGAGTGCAGCAAGAAGCGCCGAGCGGTCAAACGCCGTGCCACTCCCCAAGAAGCCGGAAATGACGTAGATGGGGATGCTGGGAGCGTGCTCGAATAGCGTTTTTACAGACAGCATAACGCAAGAACCAGCCGAGTGAGACAAAAAGGTACCCCGGACAAGGTAACAGGAGGGAAACCCTGTCCGGGGGCCGGGTAGGGAGTGCGCGGTCATACCGCCTCCTCTCTACCCGGAGAGGGATTGAGAGACGTCGAACTCTTTGAGAACAAAATACGACCCATCGTGGATACCCTATATCAAGTATTTTATGTATTTGCAACTATATTGTAAAAAGATTATTGTAGTGAACACTTCGTATAAAAGGAGAGGCGTGGAGAAGGGTGCGCTTACCCTTCCGTTGTCTGTTGGAAGGGATGGACCTGAGGCACTTTTTTCTTGCCGGAGGCCACAGAAACCGGTAAGATAGGCGGCACTATGAAAAAGGAAAGGATCGTTCGATCAATCGCAGAACTCCGCGCCCTGATTCGATCCACTGGGCTGCGTAGCACAGGTCCCCGTGTTGCTGTTTTGCAGCGGCTTCAGCAGGCAATTACTCCTATGAGCCATGCGGAGATCGCCGAAGCTCTGGAGCCGGCGGGCCTGGACCGGGCGACACTCTATCGGAATCTCATTGACCTCACTGACGTGGGTCTCTTGTCGCGAACGGATCACGGCGATCATGTCTGGCGTTTTGAATTGCGTGACCAGGCGCATGGCCAGACCGAACAACATCCTCATTTTACCTGTATCGATTGTGGCGAGGTCGAGTGCCTGCCCGATACGAGCATCGAGGTATCCGCGCCGCACCAGTCGCCCCGTGCGATCAAAAGGCACCATTTTGAGGTGCAGATCACCGGCCTGTGCGACCGTTGCGCCGCCTAGACTCGGACGGTAGCCCCGGCCCTCGCCGCTGAGCGAGGGCCGGGGCCGCGCTCAGCGGTCACCCGCAACCCTAGCGTCCAATCGTATCTGACAGCTTCATCTTTTTCTGGACGGCAGTAAGATAGCCACCACCGCCCAGCGGTGTGGGAACCCCAAGCTGCCGGACGACTTCTGCCTGAGCCGTGTTGATGACCGAGATCAGGCCGTCTCCACCGTGCGTGACAAATCCCCAGCTCCCGTCTGGAGTCAGTGCCGGGAGTCGCAACTGCTGTCCCTCCGCAAGTGGCGGCAGGTCTGGATCAAGCGGCTCCTGTAAGGCAGGAAGCGCAATCGTGGTCATGATCTGCGTGAATGTCGGAGACTGGGGGTCGGCATCAAGCAGGAATGCGCGATCGCTCTGCGGGCCTTGCAGAATGTAGAGCGCCACGGTTTTGGAGAGGGCAAAGCGGTGCAACAATCCCGGACCAAAGGCGACTCGGGTGACTGCCCCAGTTTCGAGGTTGCCGATATACGCGTCGTTTGACCATTGGGTCCAATCGGTCGGATCCGCAGAATCATCTCGAATAAAGGAAAAAACCGTCCGTTGGTCATCGGCAAGGCGTACATACAACGCACGCCCTCCACTGCGCTCAGCAGTGTCATAGGGCAGGGTAATACCAGGTGTCAGATCACCGCCATCGATATCTGAACACTCAATGCCCATGTCAGTCGCTGAGCAATATACCTTCAGCTTATGGCTGATCACATCACCCTGAGGCCGGGAGCCTAATTCAACATCGCTGAGGAATGCCTCTTCGTTTCTGATGAGGCGACTGAGACGAAAGGCTTCGTGAATGCCTTCTTCATGATGTTCCTCGTCGTGTTCGTCCTCATGCTCGCCCTCATGGTCGTCCTCGCCCTCGTGGTCATGTTCGTCGTGAGTTTCGGGTTCTCCCTTGATGCCGATGAAGGCGATCTTGGCGGGGTTGCCGGCGACGTCCCAATGCTGCACTAAGTCGAGGTTGTGGGGATCGAGTTGCAGCACCTTGTCGCCCACCGAGTCGGTGACGAAGACTGCGCCGGGAGCGGTGGCGATATGCGGACGGCCCCAGAAGCCGGTCTCCACAGGAGTTGCCAGGAAGCCGGTCGTCGATGCCAGCAGATCGAGGTCTTTGGCGTCGTACATCCGCAGTTCGCCGTCGCTCATTATCACCAGCAGGGCCTGGCCGTCGTGGCTGATGGCGACGCTTATCGGCCGGAGTTCTTCGCTGGCCGGGATGAACTGCGTCATGCTTCCTTCTTCCGGCTCCACCACATACAGCCCCACTGCAGAGCCGAGGGCAAAGAAGTGGTCCAAGCCGGCGTATCCCCATACGGAAGTCAGACGGAAATCGTCAGGTTCGCCGGCTGGGGGAGGTATGAAAACGTGTTCATACTGGCCGTCGTGTGCCTCGATTGCCAATGCCCCGCCGATGCATCCAAAGACGGCGACATGGCCGTTGCCAGCGTCGCCGTGCAGGCCGTCGCAACCAGCGGCGCTGTACAGCACGTTACCGGCGATGTCGCGGATGTCGGCGCCGACAGGGAGGCGGTAATCAGCGGGGGATGAATCGTAATCCGGGTGCTGGGTAGTGGTGGCTATCAGTCCGTCATACAGCGGAACCGCCGCCCCGTGGTGAGGGCCGACATTGAAGACTGGCGGCGAGTAATCTGCGCCTTCCTCTTCCATCTCACGTTCGTTGAGCAGCACGACGTCGCCGGAGCCGTCATAAAAGATAGTGGCCCACTCGCCGCCCACGTACAGATGCACCGGACGGTCGCCGGATAAATCGAGGTCCAGCCTCTGCACCGGATTATTTATCAAGTCGAAATGGTCGCCGTGCTCCTCCATGTATATGCCGCCGTCGAAGACGTGGACGTTGTTGGCATCGGTGGCCACGGCGACGGCGAAACGCCCGTTCTTGGTGGCGTATATGCGTCCGGCGCGCGATCCCAGGTCGAAGGCGTCCTGCTCTACATCGCCGTGCCCCAGGTCAATGACCGAAAGGGCGCCCGTATCTGCGTCGCCGATGAGCAGACGGCCGATTAGCTGCCTGTCCCCATGCGCGTGCTCGTCCTCATGGTCGTCCGCGCTTCCGAGGCGCTGTAAAAGCATGTCGGGGCTTCGGGCGATTGCTATACCAGGCGCTTCACTCTCAATAGGGTTGGTTGCAATGGTGCTATAGGACGAAGAAGTCCACCAGCGTAAATCAACCACAGAGACCGACCCTCCACCTGTGCCGTGGCCGTCCTCATGACCATGCTCCTCGTCGTGGTCGTCCTCATGGCCATGCTCCTCCTCGTCGTGGTCGTCCTCATGGCCATGCTCCTCCTCGTCGTGGTCGCCGTCCTCGGCATGCACTGCGCCCGAAGCAACCGCGGCAAATTCCATCTTTGGATGCACTGCAATCTGGCCGACTCCGCCCGTCCAGTTCACGACTGCGCGGCCGATGATGGCTGGTTCCCCTCTGAGATTCATCTTGAGCATAATCATCTCGCCGCTCGGACTGGCCTCGCTGTGGGTGTCAGCGTGGCCGTGCTCGTCCTCACCCTCGTGCTCGTCGGGCGGGGCGGCCTCTTCATTGATAAAAATGAGCCGTTCTCCTTTGAGGGGAAGAAAGCCCGCCTGTGGAGCCATCCGCACGTTATCGAACTCCGCCTGTAAGGTGAGTGATGGGAGTTCATAGACGTAGAGCTTCTCCGCTGCCGGGTCAGCGACGATGAGCTGTCCATCATTTTGGGCAAGAGCGGGGAGCGCCCAGACGAACAGCAAGAGGAAAGCGATACTCCAGATAGTGAAGCCTCGTAGGGATATACTCCTATAGTGCATGATTTTCCTGTCCTTTTCTCATAAGGAAGCTTTTCTCTCTTGATGAACGAGAGTCTAATATCAAGGGTTTAATGTATTTGCAACTGGGTTGTAAAAATATCGTCGTCCATCAATCCGGACGGGCAAGGAGCCAGGATTACGGGATGGCTCAAGCTGGTATGTGTAGGACTGTCCGGTGTTCTTCCGGGCGGAGCGGACCGGTAATAATGATCTATAAGCCGTGCCGGTCGCGAAGGATGGTGGCGGCCTGTGTGATGGCTGTCAGTTTGTGTTCGGCCAGCGTGGCTGACGCGATGGGATTATCGGCAAAGGTGGCAAAGCCGCAGTCGGGGGTCAGCAGGAGCCGCTCGGCCCCAAAAAGACGAATGGCCTTTTCCGCCTTTGCGACAATCTGGTCTACCGTTTCAAGGCTTTGCGTCTTTTGATTCACCACTCCAATGCCGATGCGCCGGTCGTCCGGCAGGCCGCGCAGCACGGCCTCATCCCCAGCCCGAGGCGTGCAGAGCTCAAGCATGAGCGTGCCAACCTTGATGTTTTTCAGGAGAGGCAGGAGGGGCTCATAGTCGCCGGCCAGGGCCACGCTTTCATCCGGTGTCCAGTTGCCGCGACAGATGTGCAGCGCCAGGCGCTCGTGGGGCAGGTCGGCGACCACCTGGTTAATGAGCGATTCAGCCAGGGCCAATTCCTCCGCAGCCGCACGTTTCTCTCCCAGCGCGCCACACATAAACGTGCGATTGTTTGAGCTGCCGCTAAAGACAACCTCGGTCAGAACCGGCTCGTCCAACTGAACCAGCGAGACCCCAGCGGCGAGCAGGAAGTGGATTTCCTCGCGTAAGACCCGAACGACATCTGTGGCGAGTTCTTCCCGCGTGTCATAGGCCCGGTCGGAGATACATTCCATCCACATTGTGCGGGTCAGCAGATAAGGGCCGGGCAGGGCGACCTTGAGTGGTCGGGCGGTCAGGCTGGTAAGAAAAGTTGCCTCGTGAACGGTCAGCGAGCGGCTGCGGCCCAGCGGCCCGAAAACGGCCGGATGACGCACCTTGCCGGCCGGAACGTCCAGGGCGCGCAACTCGCGCTCAAACTCTTCGGGGTCATCGACATACGGCAGCAGGTCAGTAATTGGAATCAACTGGCAGTTGTCGAGCAGCCCGCCGACAAAGCTGGCATAGTTGTCCCGGCGCTGCTCGCCGTCGGTAAGCACATCAACGCCGGCACGCTGCTGGGCGGCCACCGCCAGCCGCACGGCGTCATCCGCGGTTTGGCCAAATTCTTCAGATGACAGGCGGCCTTCGAGATGATCGTTGAGGGCGCGCAACAGCCAGGGAGGCCGTGGCCAACTCCCGACGCCCATGACCGCCAGGGGAGCAATGCTCGGGGCTGGGGCTGACCGCGGAAGGCGGTCGGGAATCACGACCTCGGCGATGGGCTGGGTAATCGGCGCGTATTCTTTTTCGCTCGCTGAACGATGTTTCGCCTTTTTTTTCTTTTTTGGAGGCGCTGGCTCGGGTTCCGCAGCACGCAGGGCCGCAGCCGGGCCTTTTGAAACCAGGAAGCTGTTCTGTTTGCCCCGGCTGATGTGGGAGACCAAATCGTTTCCGGTCAGACGGCACCAGGCCGGCAGGTCTTCGACCACCGAGGTTTCGGTGGACAGGATTTCGAGCAGTTGGCCTGGGGTGAGGGGATCAATATGCTTGCGGATTAGCAACAACAGGCCATTGCCACAGTCGAGGTCCCCACCGTCAAAACTGTCTGCTGGTGTGTAGGGATGCGTCCGAGTACCAGAATCCATGATACTTTGCCCCATGTCCTCTTGCCGATTCCCTCTCCCTCTGGGAGAGGGGCAGGGTGAGGGTCCTTCCTGGAGGGTTCTCTCTAATACGACACGCTCGGCGTCCCACCGGCCAGGAATTCGACCAGCTTGGCACCGCCGACAATCCTGGCCCCCGGCACCAGATTGTTTTCATCCAGGCCGCGTTTCTTAAAGCAGGGCGAGCATACGTATATCGTGCCGCCGGCTTCGGCAAAATTGGTCATCAGCTCCTTGAGCGGAGCAAAGCCGTCCTCATGTATATCGTCGGCATAGCCGTTGACGGCCAGACGCACGCCTTCGGTGCTCAAGAAGACCAGGGTGTCCTGGTCCGAGCCCAGCGCGGCGTTGGCAATCACAAAGGCAACAGTTGCCTTGTCGGTATTATCCTGTGCGTGGGTCAGTGAGACGCAGAATTGTCCTGCCATTGTGTCCTCCTTTGCGGTCATGCTTTGTCAAATGCGGGTATCATAGCCCAGCCACGCTGACCAAGACAACAACGCTCGGGTCGTGTCTCAGTTTCACATCTCCCGCCCCCGCTGCCGGCTCAGCGCCCCACTCAGAGACGTGTGATGCGCATTGTGTCGCCGGCCCCCCGGGCGGTCCGTCGGCCCCCTCACCCGGCCCTTCGACAGGCTCAGGGCCACCCTCTCCCTCCAGGGGAGAGGGAAAGACAAGGGGAAGACAAGGGAAAGACAAGAGGCCCACTCCCGCTGGGAGAGGTGTTGGGGGGAGGGGGAAGTTTCAAACTGAGACACTATCGAGCGGGGCGTGTTATAGCCCTATGCGCTGGAATCGGCTAAGACTGTGGGAGCCACGAAAGGAAGAGGAGAATCGCATGGGCGCAGACGATACCACCGAACGCAAATACGGCTTTAATACGCGTCAGTTGCACGCCGGCCAAAGCCCCGACCCAACCACGGGCAGCCGAGCCGTTCCGATTTACCACACTACGAGTTACCAGTTTAAGAATACCGAGCACGCGGCCAATCTGTTCGCGCTGAGCGAACCCGGCAATATCTACACGCGCATTATGAACCCGACCAATGATGTGCTGGAGCAGCGGGTCGCCGCCCTTGAGGGTGGGGTAGGAGCGCTGGCGGCCAGCAGTGGCCACGCCGCGCAGATGATGGCCATTATGGCGCTGTGCGGCCAGGGCGACCATATTGTAACCAGCAGTCGGCTGTATGGCGGCACGTTTAATCAGTTCGCGCATACCTTCCCGCGTATGGGCATTAGCTCAACCTTTGTAGACCCGACCAGGCCGGACGAATTTGAAAAGGCCATTCAGCCCAATACCAAAATTATCTATGGCGAGACCCTGGGCAACCCGGACATTACGGTTTTCCCCTTTGAGGAAGTGTCGGCCATTTCCGAGGCGCATCATATCCCGGTGATGATCGACAACACGTTTGCCACGCCGTACCTGTGTCGGCCGTTTGAATGGGGCGCGCATATTGTCACCCACAGCACGACCAAGTTTCTGAGCGGCCACGGCACAGCTATCGGCGGCATGATCGTCGATGGCGGTAATTTCGACTGGACCAGCGGACGCTTTCCGAATTTTACCCAGCCGGACCCGTCATATCACGGCCTGGTGTACGCCGACCTCGGGGCGCCGGCCATGATACTCAAATCGCGGGTGCAAATCCTGCGCGACGTGGGCGGCTGCCAGGCCCCGTTTGACAGTTTTACGACCTTGCTCGGGATCGAGACGCTGAGCCTGCGTATGGAACGTCACGTCGCAAACGCCCAGCAGGTCGCCGAGTTTCTGGAGGGTCATGCCGGCGTAAACGCGGTCGCTTTCCCCGGACTGGCCAACAGCCCGGACCATGAAAAGGCCAAGAAATATCTGCCGCTCGGACCCGGCTCCATCATGGGCTTTCAGATCAAGGGCGGCAGAGCCGCGGGTGAGAAATTCATCAACAGCCTCAAGCTGCACAGTCATGTCGCCAATGTCGGAGATGCCAAGAGTCTGGCGATTCACCCGGCCAGTACGACGCACAGTCAGCTCAATGAAGACGAGTTGATCAGCGCCGGCGCAACAGTGGATTTTGTCCGGCTGAGCGTGGGCTTGGAAGATATTGACGATATCATCTGGGACCTGGAACAAGCCCTGGATGCCGCCAACAGGTAGGCCGGGCCGCGCGGCGCATACGTTTTAATGGAGTGACGGGATAGAGCATGAGCGCGAATGGCTCAGTCGGGCTCGTTCAGCCCCAGCGGTTGACTTTTGCTGAGAACGAGCCCTTTCAGCTGGACAGTGGGGCCAGCCTGGGGCCGGTGACTGTGGCGTATGAAACCTACGGTCAACTCAACGCCGACCGGACCAATGCGATTCTTATTACGCACGCCCTGAGTGGCAGCGCGCATGCGGCCGGCTACCATCAGCCGGACGAAGCCAAAGCCGGCTGGTGGGATGACTGCATTGGACCGGGTAAAGCCTTTGATACCAATAAATTCTTTATTATTTGCAGCAATGTCCTGGCCGGCTGCTACGGCTCGACCGGACCGTCAGACCCCGACCCGGCAACCGGCAAACCGTACGGCATGCACTTTCCGGTCGTGACCATTGGGGACATGGTGCGCGCCCAGGTCCGGCTGATCGATCATCTGGGCATAGACAGCCTGCTGTGTGTGGCCGGCGGCTCCATGGGCGGGATGCAGGCGCTTGAGTGGGCAGCGCATTATCCGTACCGGTTGAAAGCCGCCATTCCCATTGCGACCACCGCCCATCACAGCCCCATGCTGATTGCCCTGAGCGAGGTAGGGCGGCAGGCAATTTATGCCGACCCGGCCTGGAATAATGGGGACTATTACGACGCCGGCCTCAAACCCGATGCCGGCTTGGCGGTCGCCCGCATGGTTGGCCATATTACCTATCTGAGCGAAGAGTCCATGCAGCAGAAGTTCGGGCGCCGGCTCCAAGACCAGGTACGGTATGGCTATGAGTTTCGTTCCGAGTTTCAGGTCGAGAGCTACCTCAAATACAAGGGGCATAATTTTACCCGTCGGTTTGACGCCAACAGCTATCTGTATGTGACCAAGGCGATGGACTATTTTGATATGAGCGCCGAGACTGGCTCGGTGGCGGCCGCCTTTGCCAACTCGGCCGACCTGCGTTACCTGGTGCTGAGCTTTACCAGCGACTGGCTCTACCCGAGCTACCACAGTAAAGAGCTGGTCAGCGCGCTCACCGCGGCCGGGGCGGATGTGACCTATTTGGATGTCCAGAGCTCATGGGGACATGATGCGTTTCTGCTTGAGGTCGAAACCATGACCAAGCTGCTCAGTGGCTTTCTGGAGCGTTTGGTCCAATCGGAGCAGGTGGCCCTCCCGGCCGGGTTCTCGCCAGCCGCCTCACCAAAGGAGCAGTCAAAGACCGAGGCCGCGGCATGAGTGATGAGACTGAACCGTCTGCGCCGCCGCGTCCGGGCCTATCGAGCGGGAGTCCGGTCCTGTTGCGCTCAGACCTGCTCGCCATTGCCGACATGGTCCCGGCCGGCTCGCGGGTGTTGGACCTGGGGTGCGGGGACGGGGCCCTGCTCGAATATCTGGTGCGCAGCAAGCAGGTGACGGGACGGGGCGTGGAGCGCAGCGAAGAGGGCATGCTGGCCTGTGTCCGGCGCGGGCTGAGCGTACGCCAGGGAAATCTGGAAGAGGGCTTGGCCGATTACCCGGATGCGAGTTTTGACTCGGTGATTTTGAGTCAGACGTTGCCCTTTCTGAACGATCCGGCCATGATCCTGAGCGAGATGCTCCGGGTTGGCAGCCGTGCCATTGTCAGCTTTCCGAACTGGGGCTTTTGGCGCTGTCGGCTCGAAATGCTGGTTGCCGGTCGCATTCCACAGGTCTTTGATCTGGCCGAACGCTGGCACGAAGCGCCGCGCTGGCAGGCGTTTACCGTGGCTGACTTCTGCGACTTCTGTCACCATTTGGGCTTCGGCATCCTGGAAGAGATCCATTTATCCCGCAGCCGGCGTCTGAGCAGTCTGCGCTACAAAAACTTACGCGCCACCACCGCGGTCTTCGCGTTGCAGCGCCTTTAGGGCGCTGGGCGCCGTTCTCCTGCGCACTTATGGCCGACACTCGCTCATCTCCGCCTGTTCTCCAACACAAAGCCTACGACCGGCCCTCGCAATTTGTCCCGGAAAATCTGTTGCGCGAAGCGCGGCGGCAAATGGGCTTGCCAGCAGGTCCAGTCCCCGGCATCTGCGTGCTGGACCCGGACGGGGATATTGTCGCCAGTCTGCTGGACCAAGGCGAAGCGCACGAACATGACACCTGGGCCTGTTACCACACGACCTTACACAGCTTTACGCTCAACGGGATCGAGCTCGGTATTATCCGCCATGTGGTCGGCGCGCCGTTTGCTGTGCTGGTAGCGGAAGAATTATTTGCTTCCGGCTGTCAGTTACTCATTCACCTCACCTCCTCCGGTCAGATTGTCCAGAAAGAAGAGCCGCGGTTTTTCATCCTGGTCGAAAAGGCTCTGCGCGACGAAGGCACGAGCTATCATTACCTGCCGCCGTCTGATTTCTCGTTTTTGAAGCCGGACCTGTTGGAGCTGTTTACCCGTGCCCTCTCAGCTGGAGACCCACCGGTGTATCGTGGAGCAACCTGGACAACCGATGCCCCGTTTCGAGAAACACAGGAAGCGATTCAGCACGCGGAACAGCGCGGGATTCTGGCCGTCGAAATGGAAGCTGCCGCCCTATACGCTTTTGCCCAGGCACGAGACAAGGCGGTGGTGTGCTTTGCCCATGTCACCAATCAGATGGGACAGATTGAGGGCGACTTTGAAAAAGGGGAAGGGGCCGGAAGCCGCGACGCCCTACGGTTGATAGCGGCCGCGGCTCAGGCGTGGCTGGAGAGGGCATAATGCGCAAAGCATCCGGCGAATCTACCAGAGAGGGCTGGCGGATTACGCACCGCTAACATCCAGGTTGTCGCCATAGTAGAGTTTGTTTCTCACCACTCCACGCTCTCCCTGAACAAGAGAGTATCAAAGTGTCATAGTAGGCCGGAGTATGGTACATACAGCCAGAGGAGAAACCGTATGAGCCAGACACTTGAAATCCCGGATGCGCTGTATACCGCTTTACAGAAAGCTGCCGCTGCCAGCGGCCTCAGCCCGCTGGCCTGGATTGCCGCCCATCTCTCCACCCCTCAAGTGCCATTGGACGAGGGTTTAGACCAAGAGCGCGGTTCTCAAACGTTGGCAGACCTTTTTGCAGGCCGGGTCGGACGTATTCGGGGCAGTGGCAAGGAGCGGCTATCCGAGGAGTGCGGAGCAGCGGAATCTTCGGCGGATATTCACTCTGGACAGGCACTTTCGGGCGTATCGGATTAACGGCACGCAGCCTTTCGAGGTTGTCCCATAAGCCTTGTCGTGTGAAAGAGTCTTACTTCACATAAAAGACATGATGCGCAAAGCGTCCGGCGATTATCTGCCGGTCCTGCGCTTCTCCGCGCTGGCGGCGTTCTACGATCCCCTTTGTTGCCCTGACCACGCGGGAGCAGACATTCAAGCACGAACTGTGACGCCAGGCGGACACGGGACCGGGTCATGCTGTGCTCGATGTCGGCTGTGGCACGGGGACACTGGCGATATGGATGAAGCAGGCTCGCCCGGAGATTGCCCTGACCGGCATTGACGCTGACCCGGCCATGCTGGCGCGGGCAAAGGGGAAGGCGGAGAGGGCAGGAGTGGACATTGCTTTAACTCTTTCGACAGGGCGGGTTTGCCGAGGTGGCCGTTCAGGGATCACTGGCGACAGTGCATGGCAGCCTCGCATTTTATCGTGCGGCCAAGCCAAGAGCGGACGGAGACGGGCAGGACTAGGAAACTGTCATCACACATCTATGAGAAACGACGATCACGGGCCGGCGTCCCCTCTGCTCCGAGCCGGAGCGAGGCGTTAAGTGCGCCCAGTAGACCTCACCACGTCTCACGTCTTGCCTCGTTCGCTGTCAAGAAGACGTTCCACCCCTGCTTTTTCCACATCCGCATCCAGGTCGTCGGAAGTGCCGGCAACCGCCTGGGCGTAGTGGGCGATGGCGTGATGCAGCGCCGCTTTTTCCCGTTCCACAAGCCATGTTTCAATAGCTTCCCGGACCAGGACGGTTGCGGGCTGCCCAGAGCGTTTTGCTTCTGCTTTGAGACGAGTATGGATGTCGGTCGAAAGGGGAACGTGCATATTGTGGAACGCTGTTGACATGACATAGGCTATGCCATGAATTTATGGCTTTCACAAGAAAACTCTCAACTGCATAACCGGATACGAAGTCAACGCGTGGCTGAAAAGATAGGGCGAATCCGACCGTTTTTCGAGGAGTATTCGCTATGGAAATGTGGATTCGCTTCTGGCCCTTTTTCGCGGTCTTTTCCATAATGGTCACGTGGGAATGCCTCTCCCCGCGCCGCATTCTTTCCCAAAGAAGAGCAGAACGCTGGCCCACGAACTTGGGGCTGACGCTGCTCAATATGGTTTTGGTCTGGGCGGTAGTCGGTGGCTTGGCATATATGGCCGCCACTTTTGCGGCAGAACAACAGATTGGCCTGCTGCATTGGGTGTCAGCGCCTTTCTGGTTCGCCGTCCCTGCCAGCATCCTTGTCCTCGACTTCGCCCTCTATGTCCAACACCGTCTCTTCCATAGCTTCCCCCTGCTGTGGCGGGTGCATCAGGTCCATCATGCTGACCTTGGAGTCGATGCCACGACTGGCCTCCGTTTTCATCCTATTGAGATATTCCTCTCTCTCGCCTACAAAGCGGTTGTCATTATTGCGCTGGGAGCGCCTGCTTGGGCCGCCGTCGCCTTTGAAATCCTCCTGAACGCCACTTCTGTTTTTAACCACAGTAATGTCAGTCTGCCTGAAAGGCTTGACCAGGGTCTGCGCTGGTTCCTGGTGACGCCAGACATGCACCGGATTCATCACTCCACACGAGCGGTGGAAACCCATGCAAACTTCGGCTTTTCTGTCCCCTGGTGGGATCGGCTGTGCAGAACCTATCGGGCTGAGCCGGCGTTAGGACAACTGGGACTTGAGATTGGACTGTCATGGTATCGAGCTTCGCTTCCCCTCGGGCAGGTATTACTCCTCCCCTTTCAGACCAGTCCTCCCCTGGAAAAAACGTGGAAAGAAGTCTCTCCCCTGCAGCTGCGCGAAATGCTCGCAGAAGAAAATCCACCCTATGTACTCGACGTGCGAGACCTGGGCGAATTTACAGGCGAGCTTGGTCATATCGCAGGGGCCCACTTGCTGCCGGTTTCCGATTTGGACAAACGCCTGAACGAGTTGGCTCTCGGTCGCTCCCGACCGGTCGTCCTGGTGTGAAAGACGGAACGTCGCTCAGTCAGAGCGGCGGAGTTGTTAGGGCAAAACGGCTTCTCTTCTCTCCTGGTTCTGTCTGGCGGTATGCTCGGATGGACAGGAGCAGGGCTGCCCGTATCGGATAAAGATTAGGCTATGCCCCTTTTTTGTGAGCCGTACAAGAAAAACTTTCAACTGACCCACAACCCGGAGACGGATAGTGCCTCGGGTTGCCTTTTCCCCCTCACCCCAACCCCTCTCCCAGCGGGAGAGGGGCTCCTGTTTTTCCCTCTCCCCTGGAGGGAGAGGGTGGCCCTGAGCCTGTCGAAGGGCCGGGTGAGGGGGCGGACGGACCGTCGGGGGGCCGGCGACACAATGCGCATCACACGTCTGTCAGGGAGGGGGGCGCTGAGCCGGCAGCGAGGGAGGGAAATGTGAAACTGAGACACGACCCGGAGACGACGCTACCTGACACTCCATGCCGGAGCATGATACACATACAGCCACAGGAAAAACGAAAGGAGAGGACACATGGCAGAAATACGTGAAATAACCTCCGGCCTGGAATTCCCCGAAGGCCCGATTGCTATGGATGACGGCAGCGTCATCCTGACCGAGATCAAGCGCGGCACGCTGACGCGGGTCAAGCCTGATGGGACCAAGGAAGTTGTGGCGGAAACGGGTGGTGGCCCGAACGGCGCGGCAATTGGACCGGACGGCAAAATCTATGTGTGTAATAACGGCGGCTTTGAATGGATAGAAGCCGGCGGGCTGACCGTGCCGCACGGCATTCCCGAGAGCTATACCAATGGCTATATCCAACGCGCCGATATCGACACCGGGGCGGTGGAAACGATTTATACCGAGTGTGACGGCAATAAGTTGTGCGGCCCGAACGATATTGTGTTCGATGCCCAAGGTGGCATGTGGTTCAGCGACTTTGGCAAGATCCGCGACCGCGACCGCGACGTGTGTGGCCTCTATTACGCCAAGACAGACGGCTCGCTCATCAAGGAAGTTGTCTATCCGATCCAGGGACCGAACGGCATTGGCTTGGCCCCTGGCGATGCCACCCTGTATGCGGCCCAGACCTTTGAAGCGCGGGTGTGGGGCTGGAACGTTACTGGTCCGGGCGAGTTGGAACGTGTGGAAGGGGCGGGGGGTCCGCTCTTGGCCGGCCCCGGTGGCGGGGTTCTGGTGGCTGGCTTACCGGGCTATCAGTTGCTGGATTCGTTAGCGGTTGAGGCTAACGGCAACGTGTGTGTGGCGACCATCCTGAATGGCGGCATTACCGTGTTTGCGCCGGACGGCTCATCCGTTGAGCATGTGCCCGTGCCCGGCGACCCGGTGGTGACGAATATCTGTTTTGGAGGGCCGGACCTGAAAACCGCGTATATTACGCTGTCGGGAACGGGCAAGCTGGTGGCTATGGACTGGCCGCGTCCGGGCCTGAAGTTGAACTTTACGCGCTAGGCGTATCTTTTCGCTACTGAGAGTGCGGCCAGCTTGGCCGCAGCCTCTCATCCCCTCCTCTTTTGGGAGGGGAGTGCGTGCCGGCTGGGACGCTGCGCTTACCCCAGATGCTCGTGGCCAGGCTTTTGATGGTGCTCCTCATGAGACTGCGGACTGGTCGGGCGCACGTCTCTGCCTTTCTCGTGGCTCAGGCAGATGCGGCCCAGAAATTTGACATTGGCGCAAGCGTCAACCTCGCCGACCTGACACTCCGAAACGTTTGGAATAAAAAAACGGTACGGCCCGCCTTTTTTCTCCGGCAGGGCTACGTCATTGAAGCGGTAGGCAATAATTCCCTCTTGCACGGCTTCCAGCGGCACGCTGGCAGAAAATTTTCCGTCAGTGGATTCCAGGGTGATGTATGTGGCGGTTTGCATTGGTCTGACTTGCTCCAATAACGCTTGGAGTCGGACGGCGCTGCCTTCTCGGCCCGGAATAAGCTGACTCACATCCTCAATCTGGTCCGCTAGCAAACGCAGCTCGGTAAAACCAAAGGCTTTTGGCGACTGGACTTCTCCTTCAATATGTAATTGCGTCATGGCTCATTCTCCTCATCGGTAAAGGATACGGGCAGTATTCGGCCTGTTCATGAGGGAGTCAAGGGAGAGCGCCGTTCGGGCAAGCCGGCTGTTGACCCTCTCCCGACTGTGGGGCAAGGTAGCGCTCAAAGGGGTTGCCGCGTTGGGAGTGGGACACAGATGCGGATTATTACGTGTAATGTAAACGGCATTCGGTCTGCGGCGCGCAAAGGGTTTTTTACCTGGCTGGAGAAACAAAACGCCGATGTGGTGTGTGTCCAGGAACTCAAGGCTCAGGAAAAAGATGTCATCCCAACCTATCAGGAAGCCGGCGTCCTGACAGGAACTTTTCACTACGCAGAAAAGCCGGGCTATTCCGGGGTTGGTATCTATGCCCGGCGGCAACCGGACAGGGTCCGTATTGGCTGGGGCTGGCCTGACGCAGATAGTGAAGGACGCTATCTGCGGGCCGACTTTGGCCGGCTTGCGGTGATTTCGCTCTACCTGCCGTCCGGTTCAAGTTCCGAAGAGCGTCAGCGCGTAAAATATCAGTTTATGGACAAGCTCTTACCGGAACTGAAAGCCCTGCGCGCCAGTCGCCGCCACGTGGTGCTGTGTGGGGACTGGAATATCGCCCATACCAGGAAGGACCTCAAAAATTGGCGGGGCAATCAGAAGAACTCCGGCTTTCTCCCAGAAGAACGTACCTGGATGACGCGGGTGTTTGCTGAGGCCGGTCTTGTGGATGCGTTTCGGTGCGTCAATCAGGAAGAGGAACAATATACCTGGTGGTCATTTCGCGGCCAGGCCTGGACGAAAAATGTTGGCTGGCGGATCGATTATCAAGTGGCAACACCGGGTTTCGCCAAACTGGCCACGCAGACCGCGATCTACAAGGACACGCGTTTTTCAGACCACGCGCCGCTGAGTATCGATTATGACTATGCGTTTGACGGTTCGGGCGCGAAGAAACGAGCGGCCAAAAGGACCGGTACAAAAAAGACGAGCGCCCGGAAGAGCGGGAAGGGCGCATAGCGTCAGGCTGCTCGCGTCCGTCTCAGGAAGAAAGGCAAAGGGAGCGTAGCGTTGAAGCGGCCCTGTACTGTCAGTTGTCTCGCCCTGCTTCTTGTCCTTGCCTTTATGGGACAGGGACGAGTAGGGAGCGGGCTACAGCTGCTACTCTCTGCGGACCAACCCGTCTGCTGTCAGTCGCAACAGCACTGTCCCATCTCATATGGAAAGAAGACGCCGGCGCATTCCTCCCATACCCCAGATTGTCCTCATGCCCATAAGCAGACCCAGGCCAGCTTCCGGTGCGCTCTGCAAACCTGTCCTCCGTCAGGGCCATATGGACAGGTATCGGCTCAGTCTTTTCTCTTTGTGTTGACGCGGCGCGCCAGACTGCCCGCCCCTCAGCGTGAGCGACGTTTCCATTTTTCACAGCCGGCGCGCCAGGCTGAGTTAGCTCTGATCCCCTCCACTCCCCCGCCACGTTCTCCACGGCGTGTTTAGTCATTTCGTTTCCTTATCAATCGCGCTGTCCTATCAGGCAGTGAGCTTCACAGGACTGCCGGTCCTACGCGGCTAGCGTGCCGCGGTGCCGGCAGGGGCCGGCGCAGGCCGTGGTGGATGCGCCGCGCGTCCAGTCCGGGAAGAGGGAGAACAATCGAATGTCAGCACTGTATTCTTGCATGGGCCGCGGCCTGAGCATGTTTCTGTGGAGTCTGGTGTTTCTCAGTCTGTGTGTGAGGGGTATCGAAGAGCGGCCGAGCTTTGCTCAATCCGCAGGAGAGACCCAAGGCCAACAAGCAGAACAAGCAGAACCTACGAAACAGGAAATCGTTGAACTGGAAGAAATGATCGTCGCAGCCGAACGCATTACGCCCGTGGAAGGAGCGGCCAGCGCGGTGGTGACGGCTGAGGAGGTACGGGAATACCAAGCGAAAGATGTGGCTGAGGTCTTGAAGGCCATTGTCCCTGGTGTGACGGGAAAACGGGTCGGTGGGATGCACCTTGACCCGGTTATTCGCGGCCTGCGCGAGGACCGCTTGAGTGTCATGACAAACGGCACAAAAATCTGGGGCGGCGGACCGTTTCGCATGGACCCGCCGACCTCGCTGTTAGAAGTTGACGAGCTTGAGGCCATCGAAGTCATTAAAGGTCCATACTCGGTCACGCGTGGGCCAAGTGGCATTGGTGGAACGATTAATCTGGTGACTAAGAAACCGGAACTCTTGCCCGACTGGTACGCGCGTGGTTCGGTCGGAGCGGCGTACGCGAGCAACTACAACGGCTTCACCACCAAGGCGTTGGTCAGCGCCGGCGGGCCAAGCGTGGCGTTTCGTCTGGCTGGCAGCTATCGCGATTATCAGGACTATGATTCGGGTGACGGAGAACGTACTCAGTCAGGGTTTCAGAGCCAATCGGTGTCCGGCGCCCTTCTCTGGCAACCGCATGCCAAGCATCGTTTTCTGCTCTCCCTGAGCCGAGAATCCGACCGGGATGCCCGCTTCGCCACGCTGCCGCTGCATATGGAAGAAGACGACGCCTATCTCGGCTCCATGTCATACACCCTCAGCAACCCGTTCCCATTGGTGGAGAGCCTGCAATTCGGCGGGTACTACAATTACGTGCATCATCGCATGAACAATGAGCATAAGCCCCATCGGGCCGGGAGCGGCGCTGGCGGGGGCGGGCGGGACGGCTCCGGCCCCGGTATGCAGGACGGCTCCGGCCACCCTGCCGGGCATGGGCATGAGAATGGAGAGCATGGCCATAGTGCTGACATGACCGACAACGGTCACGGCGGCATGACGAATAACGGACATGGCGGCCATACCGGACACGCGCACCCGGTCAGACGCATTGTCTTTCCACTGGATGCCCGAACGTTCGGCGGGCGGCTGCAAGCGGACATCCTGCCGGGCTTTGGCGGCCGCTTGTCTCTTGGCGGAGACGTGTACAGGCTCGAACGCGAGGGCACGAACCATCTCTCATTCTTGAGCGGAAACATGGCCGGCACCACCCGCTATTTCCATTCCTGGCCGGACACGCGCATTATGGACGGCGGCATCTTTGGAGAGTACGTCTATCGGCCGGCTCTCAAGTGGCGTCTGATCGTTGGCGCGCGAGTCGATTTTGTCGATGCTGGCGCGCAGCCGGGCCCGACCGAGCGCATGCAGTACCACACCTATTACGCTGCCGATGGTCAGGATGTAGACGCCTTTGAGACGAATGTGAGCGCCAACGCGCGACTCGTCTACGCGCCCCTGTCTTCGGTTGACCTGTTCATCGGGGTCGGACGCGGGGTACGCACCGCGGATGCGACTGAGCGGTATCTGGCCTTGGGGCCTGGACCGGGCGGTTTTTATGTCGGCAACCCCGGCCTTGACCCCGAAGAGAGTTTTGAGGTCGATATCGGCGCAAACGCCCGGTGGGGCCGGTTGGTCGTGGATGGAGCCCTTTTCTACAATCGTATTGATGATTACATTCTGCAATACATCATAGAGCGTGCATTTCAGTGTCCCCACGGGCCGTGTAACTTGCGCGGTTTCCGCAATATCGATCACGCTTCATTGTTGGGAGGAGACCTGAGCCTGAACTACAGCGTGCGCGAAAACCTGTCGCTGCTCGGTTCCTTCGCGTATGTGCGCGGAGAAAACGAGCAGGACGACCGGGCGTTAGCCGAGATGCCTCCTTTGGAGGGCAGACTCGGACTCCGGTACAACCACCCGCGCTGGGGACTCTGGTTCAACCCGATGATCCGTTTTGTGCAAAGCCAGCGCCGCATTGATACCGCGTTTGGCGAAGAGGCGACGCAGGGGCATGTGACAGTTGATATCGGAGCCGGCTGGCGCTTGCTTGGTCGTCACGAATTCACGCTGCATGTCGAGAATCTGTTTGACAAGAACTATAATGAGCATCTGACCCGGGAGAATCCGTTTACCGGGCGGGAAGTCTTTGAGCCCGGACGGGTCGTGACGGTCGGCCTGCGGACAACGTTCTGATTCAATACCCCTACGTCCTGGCAAATCTAGTCCGATTCTCCAGGTAGGGGCAGCGGGATGGCTTCGTCAATCAACATGACTGGGATATCGTCTCGAATGGGGTAGCAATATTGTCGGTCTTCGCGGACCAGGGCAGCGTCCATTGCTCCGGAGATGGTCTCGCCAGCCCGGTTTTTGAGGCTGCCGTTTTGAATGTGGGCATTGAGGGTTTCTACCAGAGCGGTCGCCGCCAATACCACGGGCTGCTTGGTTTCCGGACACACCAGGATAGCCAGCAATTCTTGACTAATGGCCATGCGCGTTCGCTCCTTCAGGAATAGCGTCAATGGACAGAATGACCTCAAACAGTACTTGCACGGCATCGCGTAACGCAGCAAGGGGTATGCGCTCGTTCAGACCGTGCACGCCGCGGGCGTCCTCCGCGGTGAGCGCTAAGCCTGAAAAGCCATAACTGATAATACCTTTTTCCCTGAAATAGTGGGTGTCGGTGAAGCCACCCAGGACGCTGGGTATGACCGGCGCGTGTGGGTCTCGGTGTGCGGCAACGGAACGGATCGCGGCGAAGAGGGGCGTGTCCGGGTCCGAGGCAACGGCAGGAAAGTTCAACAGGGTTGAGAACTCGATATGGGGATCATCCACCAACTGTTTGAGCTGTGCGAGGAATGTTTGTGGGTCTTCCCCTGGCAAGAGGCGGCAATCGAGTTGCGCGGATGCGGAGGCTGGCACGACATTGGTTTTGGGGCTGCCGTTCAGAACGGTGAGTGAGATGGTATTCCGAACCAGCGCGTTATGGCTGGGCGTTGCCGTAAACTTCTTGCGAAAAGCCTCGTCCTTGAGCGCCTGCTCAAGCGCCCGGTAGCGCTGCGCCGTTTCCTCATCCTGGTGTTGCGCTAAGGCATTAAAATACGCCTGTACCGCCGGCACGACCTTGAAAGGGGTCTCATAGCGCCGAATTTTCTCCAAAGCCCGCACCAGGCGAGTCACCGCGGTCTCAGGAACCGGACTCGACCCATGCCCTGCCGGGCCAGTCGCTTTGAGCTCTATCCAACAGGGCGCTTTTTCTGCAACTGAGACACGATACGAGCGTTTGCCCTCGCGCTGTCGAATCCCGCCCCCTTCGGTCAGGAGAAACTCGGCGTCGGCAATGACGTCGAAATGCTTATCAACAAACCAGCCAGCGCCTTTTCTGCCGCCGACTTCTTCATCCCCTGTGCCGAGAAAAATAATGTCGCGTTCAAACCTCAGGCCACTCCGTTTGAGGAGAGCCATTGCAAGAAATTGGACAACGCTTACACCTTTACAGTCGATCGCGCCCCGGCCGTGGACGTAGCCGTCTTTGATAGCCCCACCAAACGGGTCGAACGCCCATTCCGCGGGGTCGGCAGGGACGACATCGAGATGATGCAGGAGGATCAGGGCTTTTTTCTGCCCGTTTCCTCGGAGCCGGCCATAGACAATGCCCCGGCCCGGCTCCGACTCGTAGACCTGGGCCTCAATACCTTCCTGGGTGAGGATGTTCTGCCAGAACTGCGCCGCGGCCGTCTCGTTCCCCGGTGGGTTGGACGTGTCAATGCGTACGACCTGACTGAGGAGTTCGCCGGCTTCTTTTTCAACGGCCGGCCAGTCTATGTCCGGGATGGCTTGGGGCTCCACCGGGAGAGGTTGAGCGAAGACAAGTGGGAAGACAAGCAGCAGAGACAGCCAAACACCGCGGTCTGGGCCTCGCAACTTTTGGGTCTGCGTTATGATGCCGGTGTCATACTTTGTGTCCATTATGCAGTCCGATCGGTCGCGCTTTCTGCGAATCTATTCCGCGCTAGATATGTCACACCCAAGAGACTTCTTCAACGGCGAGGGGCGACCGGGCCGGAGACTTGCCTTGTTCCGGCTGCAGAAGCTCGCTACAAACAGACTCCGAAAAAAGACAGAAAAAGGACGGGCCATGAGCGGACAGAGTCTCTTCGATGTCAGCGGCAAGAGAGGGTATATCACCGGGGGCGGCTCGGGGCTGGGGCGCGCCATTGCCCTGGGTATGGCCGAGGCCGGCGCAGCGGTTGTGGTGAGCGATATCAATCAGGAGGCGGCCCGGAAAGTGGCGGAAGAGATCCGCGCCCAGCGTGGAGAGGCGCGCTCCCTGGCTATAGACGTGTCGCAAAAAGACCAGGTCGAAAAGCTGCTCCAGACCACCACGGAAGAGCTGGGCGGACTGGACTTTGCCTTTAATAATGCCGGTATCCTCAAACTTGGGAAGCCGGAAGACCTCAGCCAAGCCGATTGGCAAGAGGAACTCAATGTTGACTTGACCAGTGTGTTTCTGTGTTGCCAGGCCGCCGGCCGCTATATGATCGCCCACGGCGGCGGAAAAATTGTGAATACGGCCTCTATCTCGGGCCTGGTTGTCAACTCGGGGCTGACCTATTCGACTGCCAAAGCTGGTGTTATTCAGCTCACCCGGGTGCTGGCCATGCGGTGGGCGCGGCACGGCGTGTATGTGAATTGTTTCAGCCCTGGCTATATTCGCACCGGAATGACGGCTCCACATCTCACCCGGCCTGAGGTCGAAAAAGAAATGTTGCGTCAGACCCCGTTGCGCCGTTTGGGTGAGCCGTGTGACCTGGTCGGGGCCGCCCTGTTCCTGGCCTCCCCGGCTTCGGACTTTGTAACGGGTCAGAACATTATTGTTGATGGTGGGGTGACATTGACATAGGGCTCCCGCCCGCTGCGGTCAGAGCAATACTGCGTCTGCGTCAGTCTTCTGTTTGGTTGCTCGGGTCGCCCGTTTTGTTGTGCTTCGCTTTCTGGGTGCAGCGCTCTTCTTCGGGCGGGCTTTTTTCGGTTTTGCCTTGGGTATTGGACGTTTTTCGGTGATCTCGATTTCATACTGTTCAATATGAAAGTCGGAGGCGGTACGAAAAAAGAAGCGGGTATTGAGTTGGGTCTCAAGGGCATCCAGCCATTCTTCCTCCTCCTTATATAAAAAAGCGAGGACATCTGGATGGGCATAGACAGTGACGGCTTGGGTGTGCGGCTGAACCGCCACTTCTTTCTGTAACTGGCGGATGAGATTGTAGGTAATAGTGGGAGTCGACCGTCTATGACCCCGACCGTCACAATAGTCGCAGGGAGCGCAGAGTTGCTGCTGGAGGCTCTCCCGCGTCCGTTTGCGCGTCATCTGCACCAGCCCGAGTTCGCTGATCTTCCGCATATTGCTGCGGGTTTTATCTTTCTTCAGGGCCGTGCGGAGCGTTTCTGTGACTTTGGTGCGGTTGGCCGCGCGCTCCATATCGATAAAGTCTACGATAATGAGACCGCCGATATTGCGCAGGCGGAGCTGTTCGACCACGACTTGGGCGGCTTCAAGGTTGGTCTGGAGCATGGTCTCTTCTTGGTTCCGTTTCCCAACAAAGCGACCTGTGTTCACGTCAATCGCAGTGAGCGCTTCGGTGTGATCAATAACGATATGGCCGCCAGATTTGAGGGGGACGCGCCTGTCGAGCGCTTTGGTAATCTGCTGCTCTATTTTGTAATGCTCAAAGAGCGGGGTCTGTTTGTCGTGGAGCTTCACGCGACCGGTTAAACGCGGCATGAAGGTCGCGATGAATTCGTTAATGCGCTCGTAATCATTCGCATTATCGATAATGATCTCATTAATGTCCGGCGTGAAGACATCGCGGATGATACGCAGGACGACGTCCATATCGTCGTGCACAAGGGTCGGGGCGGCGTGCTGCTCACGTTTTTTGGTGATCCTGCCCCAGAGTTTGAGCAGGAATTTCATATCGTCGTGAATTTCTTTTTTGGTCAGCCCCTCACAGGCGGTTCGGACAATAAAGCCGCCCTCAGCCGGCCGCAGGCTGGCGACCGCTTCCCTGAGCCGGCTCCGCTCCTTACTGTCCGCAATGCGCCGGGATACCCCAATATGGGCTATGGTCGGTGTGTATACGAGCTGCCGTCCGGGCAGAGAGAGATGCGCGGTGAGTCGGGGACCTTTTGTCCCGATCGGGTCTTTGGCGACCTGGACAAGAATTTCCTGATTCTCTTTCAGCTTTTGTTCGAGTGGAATCCGCGGCTCGGAACGGGCACGGCGACGCCCACGGGCGGGTTTGGGCTCGACATTCGAGGGCAGATCCTCTTCTTCGTCAGGCTCGCTCTCAGGGTCGGTCAAGTCAAAGGCGCTCAGCAGATCGTCTGTGTCCGGGGCCTGATCGTCAACGGCATCGAGCATACCGGGGGGCAATGGGCCGCCAAACACATCCGAAGCATGGATGAAGCCGGCTTTTTCAAGTCCGATATCAATGAACGCGGCCTGCATGCCTGGGAGAACGCGATTCACGCGCCCGAGATAAATGTTGCCCGCAACATTGCGCTGCTGAGCGCGCTCAATGTGAATCTCTACGAGCGTTTCGTTTTCGAGGAGGGCAACCCTGGCCTCTTGGTGGGTGGAATTAATAATGATTCTTTGACGCACGAGATTAACCTGTTGTCGGACGCTGTTCTTGTTCATGGTGTTGGGCCCCTCTCTGAGGGAGGGCCTCCGGGCGAAATTGTGTCACGGTTTTTGTCACCCGTAAGAGTTTCACCTCTTGTGGAGACAGGGTGAGGAGGGTGCCAATGAATTCGTGGGGCTTGAGGGTGCCTACCTCTGTCATAGCGATGGCAATGGAGAGTGTGAGCGGTGTTTCCAGCGTGAGCGCTGAAATGATCTGCTTGGCATCAAGGGTACGTTCCCGATGACGGGTCCGTTTGTGTATGGGGAATATGGCCGCTTGATGAAAATGCAGTAATCGATCCTCCAGGAAACTCGGAGCGCGTTTTTCCGGAGGAAGGGTATCCAGGGCAACCTGGTAGCGCTGGGTTGCAATGCTCACCTCGATACTTGGTCTGTCCAGGGCGATCTGCCGCACCTGGTGGATCTGAAAGCCGCTCGGCAGTTCGGCATTCAGGCGCTGCTGCACTTCTTTTGCCGGCATCTCTTCATATAGCAGGATATCAAGAAATTCCTCTTCGCTCTCCATGCCGACTGGGAGAGCTGGACCAAAACTCAGCCGGGGTAAGGGATGAAAGCCCTGGCTGTAGGCAATGGGGAGGCGCGCCCGGCGACAGGAGCGGGCAAAGAGTGTCGCAACCTCTTTCGCGCCCAGAAAGCGGGCCATGCCGAGCTTGCTATACCGCAGTCGAAAACGGGCGACGGCCCGTTGCTGATTGCCCTGGCTCACCGCAATGGTATTGGGGTCGCCGGCAAGCCATTCATCCGCGTTGCCCGAAGTTGGAGAGGGAGCGTCAGGCTGGGGCGTCTCGGATTGAGTGCTGTGTGCTCCAAGGGGGGTCGCTTGCAGCTGCGCTTCTTCCAACACGCCGCTATCGCGTTTTATTTTTGCCTGCTGCTGTTCTGCTTTCTTCTGCTGCATCATCTGCCATTGCCGGGTGCCCCACACCTCATGGCTGGGCAGGGTCGCTTGCGCCCAGGGATCAACTGCCGGTCCTCTATGGTCAGCGCCTTTGGCGCCGTTCAGATGATAGGTAACATTGCGGACACTCTTAAAATCACACGCCCCACAATACGAGCAGCGTTCGACGCTACAGTCGGGGGTGAGGGTGCCTTCAAAGGCTTTGGCCAGATCACGCTGGAGCCATTGCTTGGTGACACCGCTATCCAGATGGTCCCAGGGAAGCGGCTCATCAAGCAGGCGTCGGCGGAGATGAAAATTGGGCTCTATACGGTGGGCGCGAAAGGCCTGCTGCCACAGGTCGAGCCGGAATTGTTCTGTCCAGCCGTCAAACCGACAGCCGAGGTGGTAGGCGGTCAGGAGCGGCGCTCCCAAGCGACGATCGCCCCGAGCGAAAACACCCTCAAGGAAGGACAACCGCGCGTCGTGCCATTTGAATTGAATACCGTAGCGGCGCAGTTCGCGCCGTAAGAGCTGCTGCCGCGCTTCGGTTTCCTCCAGGTCTATCTGGGCGGCCCACTGAAACGGTGTATGTGGTTTGGGGATAAAGGTCGAAACACTGGCCGTGACCTGGCGCTGATGCTTGCCGGCCGCGGAGACCTTCCGGCACAGGGCCACGATGTCCAGCAGATCCTCTTCTGTCTCGCTCGGCTGTCCGAGCATGAAGTATAACTTGACGCTTTTCCAGCCGAGCCCAAACAACAGCCGCGCCGCCTCAATCAGCTCTTCTTCCTGATATTCTTTTTGGATCACGTCACGCAGACGCTGTGAGCCGGCCTCGGGCGCAAGAGTAAAGCCTGTTTTTCGCACCCGGCGGATTTCCTCCAGGATATGAGGGGAGAGAGCGTCCACACGCGTTGAGGGCAGAGAGACCGCTACTTTAAGGTCTGAAAAGCGATTCATAATCGACCGCAGGAGCGGGTTCACGCAGCTATAGTCGCCGGTGCTTAAACTGAGCAGAGAAACCTCTTCATAGCCGCTCTGTTTGACTAATTGGTCGATCTGTTCCTGAAGGGCGCGTGGGTCGCGCTCCCGCAACGGGCGATAGATATAGCCGGCCTGGCAGAAGCGACAGCCGCGGACGCAGCCGCGCATGACTTCCGCGGCAACGCGGTCGTGCACGATGTTCACATTCGGCACGACCTGGGTGGTGAGCTGGGGAACAGTATTGAGGTCTTCAACAATGCGTTTTTTGACAACCGAGTAGTCGGCATAGCGGGGGCGGATGTCGCTCAACGTACCGCTCGGGGTATAGCCCGGCTCAAAAAAGGCGGGGACGTAGACACCCGGGATATGGCACAGCGCGCGCAGGAGAGATGCCCGGTCCTTTCCATCCCAGGCTAAATAGGCGTCACAGATATCGAAAATCGCCTCCTCACCATCGCCGAGGAGAAAGGCGTCGATAAAGTCAGCGATGGGCTCTGGATGAAATGCGCAGGGTCCACCGGCAATAACCAGCGGATGAGACGCGGCGCGGTCACGCGAGAGCAGGGGCAGCCCGCCAAGGTCCAGCATGGCCAGGACATTGGTATAGGTCAGTTCGTACTGAAGGCTGAAGCCAATAATCTCAAAGGCAGATAATGGCCGGTAGGTTTCAAGAGAGACGAGGGGCAAATGCTGCTGGCGCAGCTGCTCTTCCAGGTCCAGCCACGGCGCATAGGCGCGTTCGGCCTGAATATCGGGACGGTTATTGAGCAAATTATACAGAACCTGCAAGCCGAAGTGAGACTGCGCGATCTCATAGACCTCGGGGAAGGCCAGCGCGAAGTGCAGGCGTATATCCGCAGGGTCTTTGATAATGGTCCCGAGTTCGCCGCCTGTATAGCGAGAAGGCTGTTCAACCAACGGAAGAATGCTGGCGTACGCCTGCCGGAGGTCGGTCTCCTTCCTCATCCCCGCACTCAATAGATACCTCTCTTCATGTCTCTTTATACCGGAAATCCCGCTGGCCCCGCAAGGAGAAGACTTTCACGCCAGCTGGCGCATCACTCCAGGCCACTAAATTCTGGTGAAAACCTTGACACATAGAACAGGGCTGGGTATACGGGTCCGATATTCTCAGTCAACGGAAAACCCTGTTTTTTTTGATGGGTTAGGAGCACATGAGCGTTCTCAATACCAAGGTGCTCGTTCTCAATCGGTCCTATTTCCCGGTGCATATCACATCGGTCCGGCGGGCATTCTCCCTGCTCTATCAGGGTATTGCGAAAGCGGTCGATCAACATTATCGCACGTTTGACTATGAGAGTTGGAGCGCACTGTCAGCAACGGTTCATGACGAGACCATTGGTCTTATTGGTCGCGCAATCCGGGTGCCGCGCGTCATTCTGCTCGTTTCGTACGACCGGGTCCCCCGACGCCAGGTCCGCTTCAGCCGGTTCAACGTCTTTGCGCGGGATAAGAATACGTGTCAGTACTGTGGCCGGCGCTTCTCGCGGAGCGAGCTGAATCTCGACCATGTGATCCCTCGCTCTCAGGGTGGTCTCTCGACCTGGGCAAATATCGTCTGCTCCTGTTTGCGGTGTAACCGGGTGAAAGGCGGTCGTCGGCCTGAAGAAGCGGGGATGAGATTAATCAAGAAGCCGGTTCAGCCCGAGTGGACCCCTTTTACGCTTGAGACCTTTACTTTCAAGCGCTACCAGGAATGGTTGCCTTTTCTCAACGAAGTCGATGCGGCCTACTGGAATACCGAGCTCCTGGAACGGTAGTCTTCATACCTGATGCTCTCTCATTCCGAATGGGTAGTGTATCACTTTTAATTTTCCCCCTCACCCCATGAGGGGGAGAGCCAGGGAGGGGGCGCTGAGCTGGTAGAAGTGAAGGGAGAGGTGAAACTGAGACCCTACCTCCGGCTGGATTTTCTTGTATCCACAAGATATAGTAGCAACATGATCCCAGAACCCTTTCTCTTGCGTGTGTAGCCCAGTCGTTAGTGCTGCCCTTGGCATGAGGAAAGAGGCGGGGGAGGATTTGGAGGCGTTGTGGGGCAAATGCGGATCAAACAGCTTGAACTCCTCGGATTTAAGTCCTTTAAGCATAAGACGACGCTTACCTTTCCAAAAGGCATCACGGCCGTCGTTGGTCCAAACGGCTGCGGCAAATCGAACATCGTAGACGCCTTGCGTTGGGTCTTAGGCGAGCAGAGCGCGAAACATCTCCGCGGCCAAGAGATGAGTGATATCGTCTTTGCCGGGAATGACGGGAGTGCGCCGCTCGGCATGGCCGACGTTTCCCTCCTCCTGGAGAATCCGGCTTCCCCCGGTCCGCTCGCCAACGGGAAGCCTGAACATAACGGTGCCCATGAGAATGGTGCCGGGCCGGACTGGGCCGAGGTCATGGTCTCGCGGCGCTATTTTCGGTCTGGAGACTCTGAGTATTTATTCAATAAAGTCCCCTGTCGTCTGCGCGATATCGTTGAATTCTTCCTTGGGACCGGAGCCGGCACGAAAGCCTACTCCATTATTGAGCAGGGTCGTGTCGAGGCGCTGATTAATGCCAAAGCACAGGAAATCCGGGCATTTGTGGAAGAAGCCGCGGGAGTAAGTTTGTATCGCAGTCGCCGTTTGGCCGCTGAGCGCAAACTCCAACGAACCCGAGAGAATCTGTCTCGGGTGTCTGATCTTCTGCATGAGATGGACCGTCAGTTGGGCGCCCTCCGCCGCCAGGCAAAAAAAGCCGAACAATATAAAGCGCTCCAAGACGAGTTGAAAACCATAGACCTGACCCTCCAGAGTCGCGCCTACCAGGCATTGACAGCAGAGGTTCGCAGCCTGAATAGCCGGCAGGCCGCGGTCGGACGAGAAGAAGGGCAACTCACCCAAAAGGTTCATACCCTCCAGGCAGAGCGGATGTCCACAGCCGAGCGACTTGCGCGTGAGGAAGGCGCGCTCCGGGAGCTTGAGGAGCGTATCCACGAACTGGAGAGTACGCTTCAGCGGTCCGAGCAAAAACAGTCTTTCCGGGCACAACAGGAGGAACAGGTCCACATACGTCTCGCCAACGCGGAGCATGACTATGGCCTGGTGTCAGAGAAAAAAGTGCAGGTGGAACAAGAGTTGGCTCAGCGCGCGGCGAGTGCGGCAGAGGTGGCGCAGCAGATACGACACGATGAAGGCTCCTTGCAGACACAAGAGCATACCCTCATTGACCTGCAAGACGCCGCCCTGCAGCACGAGTCTCAGCTTGAAGAACGCAAAACCGAAATTGTTGATCTCCTCACCCAGGAATCGCAAGTCCAGAACGCGCTGGTGTATGCCCGTAAGCGGACTGAGGAGGTCACTCAGCGGTTAGGGGTGTTGGCTCACGAGGCCAAGCAGGTTGGCCAACTCCGCTCAGAGCGGGAGCAGTCTCTTGCCGCGCTCCAGGAGAAGTCAGCGGCTCTTCACCAGTGTGTCCAACACGGACAGCAGCAGCGCGAAGAAAAGAATAGAGAGCTGCGGGCGGCTCTTCAGGCGGGAGAACAACTTGATACGGCGCTCTCTGAGGCGGGGGCCAGGCAGGCGGAATTGCGGGCGCGCCTGACGACATTGGAGGAGCTCGAACAGGAGTACGACCGCTATGACCAAGGCGTCCAGTCGGTCATGACCGACGGCGACTTTCCCGCGGCCATTCTTGGGGTCGTGGCGCAAATGATAGAAGTGCCGCAGGCCTATGAGCGCGCGGTTGCTGCCGTGTTACGGGAGAAGCTGGAGTATATGGTGGTGACAGACACCGAGGCCGGTGTCGTTGCGGTAGACTATTTGAACCAGATGCAGTCTGGGCACGGACATTTTATTCCGCTCCAACTCCAGTGTGACAAACAGGTGCCAGGTTCTGCTGAGGCTGGCGGGCCGAGGTGGGCGACTGTTGGAGAGGGGGTCTCACCTCTCATCCGCCACGTTGATATTCAGTCCGACTATAGACAGATGGTCGAAGCCCTCCTTGGTGATGTCGTGCTCGTCCCCACTCTCCGGGTTGGGTTGGAGCTCTGGAACCAGAGCGAGGACGCCCGGACCTATGTCACGCCCCAGGGAGAGATGATTTCCGCTCTTGGCGGAGTCAGCGGAGGAAGTGGGGGCGTGGCGGAAGCCGTCTTCCTTGAGCGGCGGCGTGAAATCCGCGGGTTACGACAGGAACTGTCCCAGCAGGCTGAGCGTGTAACCGACTTGGGCGAGCGGCGACAAACCCTGAAGCAACGCCAACAGGCACTCGAAGGCGAGGTGCGGAATCTTGACGCGCAAGCTCAGCGACTGAGCCAAGAGAATGAAGCCCTTCAGCACGAGGCGGGGCAGCTTGAAGGGGAATTGAGACGCCTGCTTGACCGTAGAGAAGGGGTGAGCTACGAGCAGAACGCCTTGGAGCAGGAAAATCAGTCTTTACAAGCGGACATGCAGCAGGCCCACACGCAGGAACGCGCTATTGCGACGCAACGTCAAGAGCGTGAAGACCTGCTGGCCGTTCAGCAAGCAGAGATGGAAGAAGCCAAGGTTGAGTGTGACCAGCACCGTACGCAGATGGATGATCTGCGTGTCCGCCTTGCCAAACATCGAGAACGCGCCGAGGGCCTCCAGACTCAGGTGGACCAACTCGGAAGACAGATTCAGGAATTGGAAGAACGGATACAGGTCGGTCAGGATGATATCCAGGCCGGAAAGCACGAGGCAGAGCGTCTCCTGTTGGAAAAGGCTGCGCTAGAGGAGCAGGTGACACAGACGGTAGCCTGTCTTGGTTCGGCGAAAGAGGAACGCGCCCGGCGCGGCGCGGAGTGTGCTCAGCTCCGGGCGACTGTTCAGCAGTGTGAAACGCTGGTCGAAGAGCATCGACAGGCCGCCACTCGGCTGCAAGAGGAAAAAACGCAGATTGAAGTGAGTCTGGCTAAAAAGCAGGCGAGTCGAGAACATCTTGAGGAGACGGTCCAGGAACGCTATCAGGTAAATCTGACGGAGGTCCTTGCAGCCTATTGTCACCAGGAACTTGACCAGGCTGAGGGAGAAGCGCGCCGTCAGGAACTACGTGAGAAGCTGGCACGACTTGGTGAGGTCAATCCGAACGCTGCGGTTGAGCTCGAGGAGGTCCAGGAACGCTTTACTTTTGTTGAATCCCAGAAGGCCGACCTGTTGCGCTCGATTGATGATTTGCAAAGTACAATCAATAAGTTAAACCGAGAGTCCCAGGATCGTTTTCGAGAAACCTTCCACCGCGTGAACGCGAAGTTCGGTGAGGTGTACACGCGTTTGGTTGACGGTGGTCAGGCTCATATTACGCTGACCAATGAAGCGGATTTGTCCGAGAGTGGGGTCGAACTGGAGGTTCAACCCCCAGGCAAACGCCTCCGCTCCATGCAGCTTCTTTCCGGCGGAGAAAAGGCCCTGGCGGCGCTGAGTTTCACCTTTGCCCTGTTTTTGATACGGCCGAGTCCGTTCTGCATTCTCGATGAGGTCGATGCTCCGCTGGACGACGCCAACGTCGGGCGGTTTAATCAGTTATTGCGGGAAATGAGTGAGACGACGCAGATTGTTTTGATTACGCATAACAAGCGCACTATGGAGGTGGCAGATACGCTTTACGGTGTAACCATGCAGGAGCCGGGCGTGTCGACCATGGTGTCCGTGCGCGTGTCCTGATGGCTCTCCGGTTCTGGCAGCGAAAAAAGAAAGCGCGGACGGCCTCTGCTGCTCCCTCAGTCGCAGACCCCCCCGCCCAAGAGACGCCACCTGCCCCGATTCCGAAAGACGCGCGCTGGCGCCGTGGACTCACCCGATTGCGGGACCTTTTGCGGCGTCCTTTTGATGCCTCGTCAGAGCAGAGCACGCAGTCGGGAGAACGCTTTTTCTCCGACCTGGAGGAGGTCCTTATCCAAGCCGATGTTGGAGTCGAGACCTCCTTGCAGATTATAGATCGTCTGCGCGCCCGGACGAATACGGCCCGGACAGGCAAACAGGCCGAAGCGCTCCGCTCCGCTCTCAAGGTCGAGCTCCGCTCCCTTCTTGAGCGGCCGGCTCAGCCGGTTGAACGGAGTGATGAAGCGCCTCCAAGAGTCATTCTCGTTGTCGGTGTCAATGGGGCGGGGAAGACGACCTCCATCGCGAAGTTGGCGGCACGGCTGAAAAAAGAAGGAAAAACGGTCCTGCTGGTCGCCGGAGATACTTTTCGAGCGGCTGCCATTGAACAGCTCTCAGTCTGGGCCGAACGCTTGGGCCTTGATATCATTAAGCATCAGGACGGTGCCGCGCCCTCAGCGGTGGTCTTTGACGGTGTCCGGGCTGCGCTGGCGCGCGCGGTCGATATCGTCCTGATTGATACGGCCGGCCGGCTCCATACGAAAACGCCGCTTATGGAGGAACTCAAAAAAATACACCGAGTCATTGGGCGGGAGATTCCTGGGGCACCGCATGAGGTCCTGCTGGTCTTGGACGCCGGAACCGGACAGAATGCCCTTAACCAGGCACGAACTTTTCAGGCGGCTTGCCCGCTTACCGGTGTGATCTTGTCGAAAATGGATGGATCAGCAAAAGGCGGAGTTGCCCTGGCCGTTGGGAGCCAGCTTGGAGTGCCGATTCAGTATATTGGACTTGGGGAACAGCTTGAAGATTTGGAAGTCTTCTCCCCGGAGGATTTTCTTACAGCCCTTTTCGACCAGCCTGTCGGATAAATATTTCTCTTGACGCTGCGTCCAAGAGGCAATAGGGTGAACTTTTACTTTATTCTAGGGTGGTAATGGCGCTGGAAAGCCTAAAACTTCTTGAGGCGAAACTGAGTGGATTTTTGGAACGCCACGAGCAGGTCCAGAGTGCAAATAGCGCACTGCTGGTTCGGATTGATGAACAAGAGCATGAATATGCGCTCTTGCTCAAGCGAATTCAGCAATACGAAGCGGAGCGGAACGAGATTCGTAGCCGCTTGGATAAAATCCTGACTCAATTCGGCCATTTGGGAATTGCCTTGGAGGATGAGGGTTAGGCGATGAAGCGATTAATGGAATTGCATATTTTTGGACAAACCTTCACTGTGACGAGTGAAGATGATGAGCAATATGTTCGAGAAATTGCTTCCTTTGTTGACCAGCGCATGCGCCAGATTGCGGAAAGTGCAAGAGTGACGGTCCCTTTTCGAGTCGCGATTATGGCGGCGTTGAGTATTGCCGACGAATTGGCCAAGTCCGGTCAGCAGGAATCGAGCCAGCAGGAAACTCAGCTCATCCAGGAAGCGGAGTTGATTTCAAGCCGACTCCTTGAGCGTTTGGAGAAAGCCGAAAGCCTCGCGAGTGAGACAACGGCTGATAATACGTTGAACTCACACTCTGCCGGCTAGTTGTCTGCAACTCTCGACCGAGAAAAGAAAACGTAACACCACTCGTATCCTGAAGGCGAGTGGCTGCGACTGCACGCCCCCCTCTTGCGCTCCTTCCGCCCTTGGGTGAAGAAGGAAGGAGATCGTGAAGACTGACGATAGTCTGTGTTGGTTGTTATTTCAGGAGCCGCTCTCTATTGAGCGTGTCTCCTGAGCCCATACTTATTGATCAGAAAGGATATCGACGAAGCGGATGCGTATAGGGGGTAGTAGCTGCCACAGCGAGGTCATGCGACCTGTGTGTGGTAAGGAGGGTCATCATGGAACTTTTTTTCGGACTGCTGATAGGCGCAGTTGGCGCCGCAGGACTTGTCTTCCTGCGGCAAAAATGGAATCAGGAAACCATACACAGCGCAGAGGAGGCTGCGCAGCAGATTCTTGATGAGGCAAAAAAAGAAGTCTCGGTCATCAAACGCGAGGCCCAGGTTCAGGCTAAAGACACGGTTTTGCAGGCGAAAAGCGAAGCAGAGCAGGAAATAAACGAAAGGCGGAAAGAAATTCAACAGGTTGAGCGCCGTATCCAAGGGCGGGATGAAGCGTTGGAGAAGCGTTCCGAGGCCCTGGCCGGTCGGGAGGACGGCTTGAATCGGCGCGAACAGAGCCTCAAGAGTAGAGCCGACAGTCAGCAGAAAAAAGAACAAGAGTACGATCTGCTAGTAGACCAGACGCGTCAGAAACTCGAACAAATAGCCGGTCTGAGTCGGGATGAGGCGAAACAGGTCCTGGTTGACCAGATGACCGAGGAGGCCCGCCAAGACGCCTCACGACGGATTATGACCGTAGAAGAGGAAGCTCGAGAAGAAGCGACCCGACGGGCTCGAAAAATTATCAGTATTGCGATTGAACGCCTGTCCGGCGAGTTTGTTTCCGAGCGCACCGCGTCAGTCATTCATCTCCCCAGCGACGATATGAAGGGGCGCATTATTGGCCGTGAAGGACGAAATATCCGGGCGTTTGAGGCTGCGACTGGGGTCGACCTGGTTATTGATGATACGCCGGAAACGGTGTTGATTTCGAGTCATAGTCCCATTCGACGAGAAATTACGCGCGTCGCGCTTGAGCGCCTGATTTCGGATGGACGCATTAATCCGGGCCGTATCGAGGAGGTCGTCAAAAAAGCTGAAAGTGAAGTTGAAGACTCGGTCCGTGAGGCTGGTCAACGAGCCGTGCTTGAACTTGGGATTCATGGCGTTCATCCCGAGATCGTCAAACTGATTGGGATGTTGAAGTATCGATATAGCTATGGCCAGAATGTCCTCATGCACTCAATAGAAACGGCCTATATCTGTGGTATTATCGCCGCCGAATTAGGGCTCAACGAGAAGCAGGCCAAACGTTCCGGCCTGCTCCACGATATCGGGAAAGCCGTCTCGCATGAGATTGAGGGCTCGCACGCGATCATCGGCGGAGAAGTGGCCCGGAAATATGGTGAGTCGGCAAAAATAGTCAACGCCATTGCGGCCCACCACGAAGAGGTTCGGGCGGAAACCGTTCTTGCCCCCATTGTTGATGCCGCGGATGCGTTATCCGGCGCCCGGCCCGGCGCCCGACGAGAGGTCCTGGAGAGCTATGTCAAACGACTCGAAGACCTGGAGCGTATCAGTGGTTCATTCAATGGCGTAGAGAAGTCGTTTGCTGTGCAAGCCGGACGCGAAGTGCGCATTATGGTGAACCCGGGCTCAGTGTCGGACGGCGACGCCTCAAGTATCGCCAGAGAGGTGGCCAAGCAAATTGAGACTGAGATGACGTATCCTGGCCAGATTAAAGTCACCGTCATCCGTGAATCCCGCTCCACCGAATATGCGCGTTAAAAGGTCCGTGACGCTATGACCCTGTCAGTTGAAGCGCAACTCAAGGAAATCGGACGCGGAGCCGTGGACATTATTCCCCTGGAAGAACTCGGGCAAAAGCTCGAACGCGGAAAACCCTTACGCGTGAAATGGGGCGCGGACCCGTCCGCCCCGGACCTGCATCTCGGTCACACCGTCGTGCTGAATAAACTCCGCCAGTTTCAGGAGTTAGGGCATACGGTCATTTTCTTAATCGGTGATTTTACGGCTATGATCGGCGACCCCACCGGTCGTTCTGAAACGCGCAAGGCCCTGACGCGAGAGCAGGTCAAGGCGAACGCGGAGACCTACACCCAGCAGGTCTTCAAGGTTCTTGATCCAGACCGAACCGAACTCCGTTTTAATTCAGAATGGATCGATGCCCTCTCGCCCTCCGATATGGTCAAACTGTGCGGCCATTACACCGTGGCCCGACTGCTTGAGCGGGATGATTTTTCCAAACGTTTGAAAACCGGGGTGCCCATTCATGTGCATGAGTTTCTGTACCCGCTGCTCCAGGGCTATGATTCCGTTGCCCTTGAGGCTGACGTCGAACTCGGGGGCACGGACCAGCGCTTCAATCTCCTAGTCGGACGTGAGATGCAGCGCGGCTTTGGTCAGGAGCCGCAGGTGATTCTGACGACGCCTATTCTCGAAGGCATTAATGGGACGCAAAAAATGAGCAAATCGCTCGGCAATGCCGTGGGTATCACCGACCCGCCGGACGACATGTACGGCAAGATCATGTCGATCTCCGACGAACTGATGCTGAGCTATTACGAACTGCTGAGCGTCGTTGATGCCGCCCATGTTCAGGCGGTGGCAGAGGGACACATCCATCCGATGGAAGCCAAGAAACAGTTAGCGGCCGAGCTGGTGACCCGTTTTCATGATGGCACGGCGGCCGCGCGAGCGGCCGAGGAGTTCTCGCGACGTTTTCAGCACGGGCAACCTCCAGAAGAGATACCGTCGTATGCCTGGTCCGGTCCAGAGCCCCAGGTGTGGGTGTGTCATCTGCTGAAGACCTCAGCCCTGGTGAAATCTACGAGCGAAGCCCGCCGGCTCATCGGACAGGGTGGGGTGAGAATAGACGGTGAACGGGTCAGTGACGCGGAGTTGCAGGTCCTCGCCCAAGGCGAGGTCGTCCTCCAGGTTGGTAAACGGCGCATCCTGAAGGTCGTCTTCGGACCCGCGGCAAGGCCACCTTCTTGACGTGCCATGTCATCCTCGCCTGACTTGACCCATCGCTGTGGTTTTATCGCGCTCGTCGGCCGTCCCAACGTTGGGAAATCAACGCTGCTCAATACGCTGATAGGAGCGCCGATTGCCATTGTCTCGCCCAAACCCCAAACCACACGAACGCGCATAACCGGGATCAAAACCCAGTCTCATGCCCAACTCATTTTTGTTGATACGCCGGGGATTCATGGCGGTCAGCAGTCTCTGCTCAACCGACACATGGTTGATACTGCCGTGCGCGCTTTGCAAGAAACCGACGTTACGCTCTTCCTGCTCGATGCGGCGCATGGGCTGACCCCGGCTGATGCCCGGATTGCCCAGCGCCTCACCCAACTCAAGACCCAAGTCCTGGTCGGACTGAACAAAATTGACCTTGTCCAAAAAAGAGCGCTCATTCCGCTCCTTGAACAGCTGGGGCGGCTGCTGCCTGAGCGTGACGTAATTCCCATCAGCGCGCTCAAAGGGGAGAATACGGCTGAACTCATGTCCACCCTGCTGGCTGTTCTCCCGCCCGGTCCGGCGCTCTACCCGGATGATAATATCACGGACCAGAGCGAGCGGGTCCTCGCCCAGGAGATGGTCCGGGAACAGCTATTTTTCCACACGCAGCAGGAAATCCCGTATCGTACGGCTGTTATTGTTGAGCAATTTCAAGAACTTGCCGAGAAGTCAGTGTTACGCATTTACGCAACCATTCACGTTGAGCGGCCGTCTCAGAAGGCGATCGTGATTGGTCAAAAGGGAGGACGGCTCAAGAAAATCGGCCAGGCGGCACGTCTGCGTATGGAGGCCTTTTTTGGCTGCCGCGTCTATCTGGAGCTTTTTGTAAAAGTTTCAAAAGGCTGGACGAATAGTCTTGGGATGTTGCGCGAACTGGAATTGTTGAAGTAAGGCTCTCAGCATTTCAAACTTTGACGAGCGCTCACAGCCGGCCGAACGAGAGGGCATAACGGAGTATAACAATGGGACGGTTGGCCGGCTGGGGAATGACCCTGACGCGCTGGACGGAGCGCTGGATACCAGACTCGTGGGTCATTGCCGTCATGTTGACGCTCGTGGTGGCCCTCCTCGCCCTCACGGTCGGGGGCGCTTCTCCGGCAACGGTACTGACTGCGTGGGGGGATGGCTTGTGGGCCCTGCTCAGCCTGACCATGCAGTTTACTGTCATGATGGTCGTGGCGTACGCCTGCGCCGTATCCCCGCCGCTCAAACGGATGTTTGTGTGGCTGGCCTCGCGTCCCGACCCGGACAAGCCGCGTCAGGCAATCATCCTCATGGCTGCGTTTTCGACCCTCACCGCCTGGCTCAACTGGGCCTTGTGTCTGGTCATTTCCGCGGCGTTTCTCCCCTTTATCGTGCGCTCTAACCCGCGCGTGGACTTTCGCCTGCTCGTCACATGTGCCTATCTCGGTGTCGGAACCGTGTGGCATACCGGCTTGTCCGGCTCGGCTCCGCTCATTATTGCCACGCCAGATAATTTTCTCATCAAGGCTGGCATCTTATCGGAAACCATTCCGACCACGCAGACCATGTTTGCCGCATTTAATCTATGGTATGCGCTTGTGGCCGGGCTAGTCGGTATTCTCATTGCGGCCATTCTCGTTCCGCCGCCGGCGGACGCGGTGACGGTCTCAGCCGAACAGGCCGACCGTTTGGAAGCCTTGAACACGTCCATACAGAAACCAACTGCGCTGCGCCCGGCAGAGAAAATGGAGTGGTGGCCGGGCTGGTCTCTGATTGCCAGTGGCGCCATGCTGCTCTACTTCGGGCTTCAGATGCTCGAAAAAGGTTTTGGCCAGACCTGGACGATTGACAACTATAACCTGTTATTCCTGGCCTTGGGTCTTCTCCTGCACTGGTATCCCAAGTCCTTTTTGCACGCCTGTGAACAAGGGATACGCAACACCTGGGGGATCGTCATTCAATATCCGTTGTACGCAGGAATTTTTGGGCTGATGTCATATACCGCACTGGGTGAGGTACTGACCGCCTTTTTCATTGACGCCAGTTCGCCGCGGACCTTTCCCTCGATTGTGTATCTGTATTCCGGGGTGCTGAACTATTTCGTGCCATCGGGCGGATCGAAATGGATCGTTGAAGCCTCCTATCTTATCCCGGCAGGCCAGACCTTGGGGCTCTCTATCCCCACCGTCACCCTGAGCTATGCGTATGGAGATATGACGACCAACTTGTTGCAACCATTTTGGGCAATTCCCATCCTCACCGTTGCCGGGCTGCGCTTTGGCGACATTATGGGCTATTGCCTGCTCCTGGCCGGATTTCTGGTCGTGTTCAATCTCGTGGCATTGTTCCTGATCCCGTTGCGGCTCTGACTCTCCGGCTGGGAGAATAAACGTCAGGATTGTCAACCCGTCAACCGGCGTCATCGTCAATAGGAGCGTCTCCAATGCGAGAGCAGAGCCCGCTCAAAGGCTTTGGCCCGCGCAGTCCAGGCCCGGGCTTCTGGGGGCGTTTGTACTTTCTCGGCATTCCGGGCCGTGTCAAATGCCGCCCGTCTGGCAAAGTCCGTCAGGAGCAGGGCGAAGCCTAACTGGTGTCCTGTGCGTGTTGTCAGGACACCGGTCAGACCATCGGCATAGCTCATCGTCCCTGACTTGGCCCACACCTTTTCCCCGAGTTCAGCCCAATTTTTCTTCCACTCTGGATGCGGCAGGAGGGTCAGCAAAGGAGGGAGCGCTTCTGACCCGTCGAGCCCGGTCTGGCCGGTGGCGGTCGCTCCGGTATGGATTATTGCGGCGAGATGGCGCGGTGAGTGGCGAGACCTGCTGCTCAGGCCCGAATGGTTCGCGCTCACAAATCCAGTCCAGTCTGTGTGCGGAAGACGGCGCTGATACCAGTCTGCCAACAGCGCGGCTGAGTCTGCAATGGATAACGGTCGCTCTCCCAATACGCGTGAGGTGACGAGACCGATGAGTTCTGCGGACAGATTATTGCTGTGGCGCAGCATCCCACCGAGAATTTCCGTCAGGGGCTTGCTGTAATGAGCATAGAGGAGGCGCGCGTTTACCGGGGCTGGCGCGGCCTGGGGCTGGGGCAGGGCGATGCCGCGTTGCAGACAATAGGTGCGAAACAAAGCGGCCGCGACCTTGCCTGGAGCGCGCCTGATCGGGAGTTCTTTGAGGCCCCGTGCCGGGAGCTGACGCGAGAGCAGCCAGTGGTCCCTGCTCCCCCGGTCAAGGATAAAGGGATCATCAGATTGCCTGCCTCTAGGAATCAGCCCAGTACTGACACCAGCAACCGGCAGAAAAATACCGTCCGCCGGCGACCGCAACCAAGTCTGAAAATTTTGAGCGCCGGGCTTGCCTCTCCAGCGTAAATGCACCCGGTTGTAATTGAGCGAGAGGGCGCTCACGCTGGGGTTGTACGCGGCCGCAACTGGCTGCTTGGGATTAATCTCTTGCGTCGTTGTAAGGAAGCCCTCATCAAAAAGAAACCGACCCTTCACTCGGGTCATGCCGATGGCTTTCAGAGCGTCAACAAAGCCTTGGAGGTCATTCGTCGAAAGCGTTGGATCTCCACCCCCGACCAGATACAGGTCTCCGTGCAGGGTGGGCTTGTGGACTTTCCCCGTTATGAGCAGGCGGGTCTCAAACCGATAATCAGCCCCGAGAATTTCAAACGCGGCTCGGGCGGTCATGAGCTTTGTGGTCGAAGCCGGGATACGGGGCGTATCCGCGTCGTACGTGTCAAAAACCCGACCATCCGTCAGCCGAAACAGATGGTAGCCCAGGTCCTGGGGGGCGAGCTGATATTTTTGCAGCAGGCGTTTGAGCGTCTGCGGAGAAGTTTGCGCCCAGACACCCGGTGGGGAAGCGAAGACCACGACCCCCAGGGCGACGACGAGCAGGCTGAAGACGAGTCTGAACAAGGAGCGACACCGATACGGGGACAAGTCTGCGGGGACCGTGGCGCGGCGCGTCCGAGTAGCGCGCATATCCCTGGAACTTCTCTGTGCGAACAGGGCGCTGCGCTAACGCAATAATGCCCGCGCAATCACCATCCGGTGAACCTCGGACGGCCCTTCTCCAATACGCCGGACTCGGGCCTCACGATACCAGCGTTCCAACGGAAACTCTTTTGACACGCCATAGCCGCCATGAATTTGTACGGCGTTATCGATCACCCGGCCCAGGACCTCGCTCGAATACAGTTTGGCTATTGAGGCTTCGACGCGCGCATCGTCGCCGCGGTCGGCCTTCCAGGCGCCGTCCCAGATGAGCAAGCGCGTTGCGCGCAATTCAACCTCCGCATCGGCCAGCATCCACTGAATCGCCTGACGCTGGCTCAAGAGTTCGCCAAACGTTTCCCGTTGCTTGGCGTGTTCGATCGCCATGCGATGGGCAGCCACGGCAACCCCAAGGTTTGCGGCTGAGTAGGGAAAGCGCGCTTTGGTCAGCAGGTCAAAGCACAGGTAGAGCCCCTGGCCTTCTGCACCGATCATATTTTCGGCTGGCACCCGGCAATCTTCAAATGAGACCTCGTTGGGCAGCGAGACGGTGCGGATCGTCCTGAACGGGCGAGCGGTAAAGCCAGGGGTTCCCTTGTCAATAATAAAGCAGCTGATGCCCTTGCGACCTTTGGCCGGATCGGTCCGGACAAAGACCACGCCCCATTCGGCCTCATGCGCGTGCGAGATAAAAATTTTTGAGCCGTTAATCACCCATGAATCCCCATCACGTACGGCCCGGGTTTGAATGGCCCCAGCCGGGTCTGAACCGCCGCTGGGCTCGGTAATCGCAAAGAAGGTGTACCGACCGTTTTTCAGCGTGGGCACGGCATATTTTTGAATCTGTTCCGGGGTGCCGGCATAAATGGGGTTCGGAGGATAGCGCCCGAACGTTCCACAGCCGGGATTGTATAAGCCCATGCGGTGCTGGGCCATCTCTTCCAAGGCGAGGGACATGCTAAAGGTGTTCAGACCCCCGCCCCCGTACTCCTTGGGGGCGCCGGGACACCACAAGCCGGCGGCCCTGGTTTTTGCTGACAGGCGCGCATAGACGTCGTCGGGCAGGTCGGCTGCATCGGGATCAATGGCGTGTTCAGCCGGGATAACTTCCTCGCGTATAAAACGACGAATCTGGTCTTGCAGCAGGGTGAGTTCTTCGGGCAGCGTATAGCCTTGGAAATCGTTCATGAGACATGCTCGCGGTTGGGGGGAGGATCAACCCGCCCGTCTGAATTTGGGTAAAGTCACCTCTGGTGTCACATCGTCAAACACGACCTCAAGCGGCAGGTCCAGCTGCAAATCAGCGTCTTCCACGTCGGTCAGCCAGCTGAGCATGCGGACTCCCTCTTCCAGTTCCACCACCACCGGACTGTAGGGCACGAGGTCGGCAAACTGGGGCAACATGGGCTGCATGGCCGTCGTCCAGGAAAAGAGGGTGCCTTTGCCCGAAGATTGCGCCCACTCCCACGCAAACGAGCCGCACTTGGCACACATATCGCGCGGCACATGCCGCCAGGTTCGACAATCCGCGCAACGCTGAAAGCGGAGCTCGTGCTGTTTGCAATACGCATAGAACTCGGCTGCAAAGCCCCGCATTTTCGGGACCGGACGCTTATATTCGTGTGTTTCCGCCATTATCAGTCTCTCCTGTTAGCGGCGCATAATTGCCAGGCTGCCGTCACCAAAATCTCCCCAGCCCGTGACCAGGCCGAGCTGGGCGTCCTGGACCTGACGCTCACCGGCTTCATGGCGGAGTTGATGGGTGGCTTCTACAACATGGTTCATGCCCCACACATGCGCCTCGGAATGCAGGCCGCCATGAGTATTCAAGGGCAGTTCGCCGTCAAGCGCAAACCGATTCCCCTGCGCGTACTCCCCAACCTCACCCCGTTTGCACAAGCCCAGCGCTTCCATCTGGAGCAGCACGACGTAGGTAAAGCAGTCGTATATTTCGGCAAAGTCCAGGTCTTTGAGATCGACGTCAGCCATTTGCAGCGCATTTGGCGTGGCAAAGCTGAGGCCGATCGTAAACGGGTCGGGCCGGGCTGGAATGTCATCCGCAGGGTAGGGGTGGCCCTCGGCAATACCCGAAATATACACCGGGTCGTGTTTGAGATCGCGAGCCCGTTCCGGCGAGGTCACGACCACTGCGGCAGCCCCATCCGTTTCCAGACAACAGTCAAACAGCCGAAAGGGTTTGGACACCCAACGGGCGTTCAGATAGTCCTCCATGCTGAGCGGGCGACCCTGCATATAGGCTTTATCGTTCAGTTGGGCATGTTTGCGTGAGGTGACTGCCACGGTGCCCATCGCCTCGTCCGGGGTGTCATACAGTTCTTTATGGCGAGTGGCGAGCCAGGCGTACCACTGCACCGGAACATTGGCCCCATAGGGCAGATAGTATTCGCCAATCGTGTTGGCCAGGGCACCAGGCGCGCCGCCGCCCCCTCCGCCGTTGCCTTTACTCTTATTGCCCATGTCGCGGAGGCGCATCGTGGAGTAGCCATTCCAGCCCAGCGGCACGAGAACATTTTTCGCCACCCCGCAGGCAACCGCCATGGCCGCGCTTTGGAGCGAGGTGACCGGACTGGCCCCGCCCATATGCACTGTGACCGCATAGCGCAGATCCTCGACCCCAAGGTTGGCGGCAAAATGTTCAGAGGTTGACTGCAGCGGGGGAGGGATAATGCCGTCGATATCATGCGGACTCAGGCCGGCATCGCTCAGGGCGTGCATTGAGGCTTCGAGCATCAGCGCCAGATCAGTCTTCCCCGACCCCCGGGTATAAGCGGTCTCGCCCACGCCGACGATACAGGCTTGATCTTTCAGCGGGTACATAAGTCCTCCTTTGCTTTCCGTATGCGCGCTGAATCGTATACCGGGAAAGATCGGGTTGTAAAGGTGAAACGGCAGAACGCCTGACGCAGACCGGGGTGGTGTATCAGTTTGAAATCCACCGACGCTTTTCTGCTGGAAGCTCAACCTAATGACGTGTGATGCACATTGTGTCACACGTCCCCCGGCGGTCCGTGCGCCCCCTCACCCGGCCCTTCGACAGGCTCAGGGCCACCCTCTCCCTCCAGGGGAGAGGGAAAGACAAGAGCCCCTCTCCCGCTGGGAGAGGGGTTGGGGTGAGGGCGAAACAGCGCCCTGGGCCGTTGAACAACTTACTTTGCATCACACGTCTTGAGGAGTGCGGGCTTCCAGCCCGCAACGCGGCCAAGATGGCCGCGCTCCGCCTGCTGTGGGCGCGTTTACTCATCTCCCTCCAGGGGAGCGGGAGGCATTCTTCCCTCCCCCCTCTGAGGGGGAGGGCCAGGGTGGGGGGCGCTGAACCGGCAACGGGTGAGGGAAAATTCAAACTGAGACACTGCCCAGACCGGTTTTGACTCGTTTCGGGTTGCTTGGTAGCATAGCGAATGACTCACTGAAAGTTTTATCTCACCGGTGGAAAATACAGCTTGTCGAATATGAAAATCCGCACCCTCTTTGATACTCACCCGCAGACGTTTTCGTTTGAATTTTTCCCCCCGAAGACAGCAGAAGAGAGCGAGGCGCTTTTTGATCGAGCCCGCGAACTCCAGCAGCTGGGGGTCAGTTTTTGCTCTGTGACCTACGGTGCTGGGGGTTCGACACGAAAGAATACCATCGATCTGGTGTGTCGCTTCCAAGCCGAACTGGGGCTCATCGGTATGGCCCACCTGACCTGTGTGGGGCACAGCCAAACGGAACTCGGAGACATTCTGGTTGAGCTGCAAGACCGTGGTGTCGAGAACCTTATGTGTCTGCGCGGGGACCCGCCCCGCGGCGAAACCGCGTTTACCCCGGCCCCAGACGGTTTTGCTCATGCCGCCGAGTTGGTTGCCCTGGCCCGACGCAGTGGGGACTTTTGTATTGGAGTAGCCGGCTATCCCGAAGCGCACCCGGAAAGTGTGGCCGCGCTTCAGGATTTGCAGTATCTCAAGGCAAAGGTGGACTGTGGGGTTGACTTTGTGACCACCCAGTTGTTTTTCGACGCCCAGGATTATTTTGATTTTGTGGCACGAGCGAGACAGCTTGGGATTCGGCAGCGCATTATTCCTGGCATCATGCCCATTCTGAACTACCGTCAGATCGTCCGCTTCACCCGGATGTGCGGGGCGTCCATTCCGCTCGTGCTGCAAGAACGCCTGGAGCCGGTCGCTGAGGATAGCGCCGCGGTGTTTGAAATTGGGGTGGACTGGGCGTGGCAGCAATGTGAGGCCCTGCTCGCCGGTGGCGCGCCAGGCATTCACTTCTACACTCTGAATCGCTCCCGAGCGACCCAGCTTATTTTTGAGCGACTCCGCCAGAGCAGTGTGAGCGCTCTTCTGCCGCCCGCGGCCTAGCGCGCCCGATGGCATACTCTGCCCCGACAACTTCTGCCTTCCTCGTTGACGTTACGCTTCCGGGTGCGGTATGGTCTGGCCTGAGACGAGGCTTTTGAAATGACCACACGACGAGCGATGCTGCTGCTGACCTATACCCTCGGGGAACACGTCAAGCATGAGGAGTACGAGCAGTGGCTGCGTGAGGTGGACAATCCGTTTTTCAACAGCGTGCCGGGTGTCAAGCGCTATGCGAACTGGAAAGTGCTGGATGAAAAACTGGGGACGGTGCAGTTTACGCACTATGACCTGCTTGAGATCGACGATCTGGAAGCCTGGGAGAAAGTCTGGGGTAATGAGGCACTCCAGAAGTTTGCCCAAGGCTGGACACAGCGCTGGTCCGTACACGGTCCTGATGAAAAATACGCCGGTCTGAATTATCAGGTTATGCTGTGTGAGGAGATCGCCGCGCCCGATTAAAAAGACACCGCTGAGAGCTGGACACAACACTGTGGCGCAACCAACCCAATCGCACGAAGTGGACACCTTTCTGGCCGGCCTAGCCCAGTACGACGTCGGGCCGTTATGGAAGGTGCTCGGCAAACAACTGACGCCCACGCCGGAAACACCGGTCAAACCGCATCTGTGGCGCTGGAAAGACCTGCGTCCCCAACTCCTGCGCTCGGGGGAACTCGTCTCCGCGGCTGAAGCCGAACGGCGGGTCCTCATGCTGCTCAACCCGGGGCTTGAGGGCCGAGTTGCCACCACTCATACGCTGTATGCCGGGATTCAGCTGATCCTGCCCGGTGAAGTCGCCCGAACCCATCGGCACACGCCCAACGCGCTGCGTTTCATTATGGAAGGCCAGGGAGCCTATACGGTCGTCGATGGTGAAAAACTGCCCATGCAGCCAGGAGATTTTGTCTTAACGCCAAACTGGACGTGGCATGAGCATGGCAGTGAAGGCACGCAGCCGGTTGTCTGGCTCGACGGGCTGGACCTGCCCTTGGCCGGGATGCTGGCCGGAACGTTTTTTGAACCTGGCCGGACCGAATCGCAGGACTTGACCAAGCCGGTGGAGAACTCAACGCGCGGCTATCAGCGCGGCGGACTCTTGCCCACCTGGCAACGGCCGGCCGGCGGACAGTCACCCTTACTCAAATATGCCTGGAGCGAGGCGCGCCCCGCCCTGATGGACCTCGGTCGGGACGCGGACAGTCCGTTTGACGGTGCCATGCTGGAATATGTGAATCCGGTGACGGGCGGTCCGTCGCTCGCGACTATGGCCAGCTTTCTGCAGCGCCTCCGCCCCGGACAGAAAACGCAGGCGCGCCGGCAAAGCGTGAGCAAAGTGTATCTCGCGGTCGAGGGAGCCGGACAGACGGTCGTCAACGGCAGGACCCTTGAATGGGGACCGGGTGACGTGTTTGCCATCCCAACCTGGACCAGCCACGCGCATCAGAATCCATCAGCGTCCCAAGACGCGATTCTCTTTTCTTTTTCGGACGCCCCGGTCATGCAGGCCCTCGGCTGGTATAGAGAACAGGAACTATAGATGCTGCAAACCATGCTGGTCGGGAGCTTGCCCCGTCCCACCTGGCTCGTTCCCCCGAACGCCATGTACGTCTCGTGGAAACTGCAGGACGACGCGCTGCGTGAAGGTCAGGACGATGCCGTTCTGCTCGCGCTGGCGGACCAGGAAGAGGCGGGCCTCAATATCGTGACCGACGGCGAACAGCGCCGCCGGCACTATATCTGGGGATTTGTTGAGGGGCTGACGGGTTTGGATTTCAGCCGTTTGGTTGAGATTGAAACGCGGGGGAACCGCTACGGCGTCAAAGTCCGGGCCGCCCGGGTGGTTGGGCCAGTGCGTCGTCCACGGTCGGTGTTGGTTGAGGCGCTCCGTTTTCTGAAGCAGCGTACGACAAAACCGGTCAAAGTCACCTTGCCCGGTCCGATGACCATCGCGGATACGGTTGCGGATGAGTACTATGGGGACCGCCGAAAGCTGGCGGCCGAACTGGCGCGGCTGGTGAATGAAGAGGCGTGCGAGCTGGTAGAGAACGGGTGTGATATCGTGCAGTTTGACGAGCCGTGTTTCAATATTTATCTTGATGCGGTGGAAGAGTGGGGCGTTCGGACACTTGAACAGTGCGCTCAAGGGGTACAAGCCAAAACCGCGGTCCATATCTGCTATGGATACGGTATCCCGGCTGTAGTCGAGTGGAAGAGCAAGAATACGGACTGGGGCCATTATGCGCGCACGCTGCCGTTATTGCGGACCAGTGCGATTGATATGATCTCGGTCGAGTGTGCCGCCTCTGGTGTTGATCCGGCAGTGCTGGCTGAGGCCAGGGGAAAGGATTTAATGGTCGGTGTCATCGACGTTGGCACCGAAGAGGTGGAAACGCGGGAAACGGTCGCGGAGCGTATTCGCACGGCGTTGCAGTATGTAGCGCCTGAGCATCTCTACCCCTGTACGGACTGCGGCATGATTCCGCGGTCGCGCACCGCGGCGCGGGGAAAGATGCACGCTCTGGCCGATGGTGCCTGGCTGGTCCGGGCCGAACTACAGCAGGGAAATCCTGGTTAGGCGGAGCACTATGGGCGCGCTGTATGAGTTCTTTTCGGACAGTCCGATTCTTGTTGGTGCGGCTCTGGGCGTAATCATCGCCGTTCTTGTGATTGCCGTTTCAGAAGGAAGGAAAAACGCCTAGCGGTATGGCTCATATTCCAAAAGAAGAGTTTGTCTCCCGTGTGGCCAAAGGGCTGGATATGCCGCCCGCGCTGCTCGACGCCATGACGGACCCCTGCACCTGCGGCTCGGCGGACTGTGAGGGCTGGAAGGTCACGCGCATGCCCGGACTCGACGAAATCAAGCAGTACGGCCTGGAGCAACGCTTTGCCATGTCCGGCTGGCGAACATCGTTGAGCGCTATCATTGAAGACTGAGCGGTTCCCTGCTACAGGCCCCGACGCTGTATGAGCGAACAAGACGCCTCTCAAGCTGACGCCGACAAACTGACCGCCGCTCCCTCCGACGAGGCAGGCCGAAACGTTCCTGACCTCAAGGACCCCTATGAACGCTTTATCTGGGAGAACCGACAGAAGTTCGGCGCGTTGAGCTGGAGCGGGCTGTTACGCTATGGCCGCGGCATCGTTCTCATGGACACGCGGAACTGGCCGAGTGAAGATGGCCAGGACATCAACGAGGAGACCGCGTCCAGAGAAGCCCAACTCGGCTACTTGCCTGAGGGGCGGGTTGCCGCGCTGTCACAAACTCCACAGAAAAAAGACGCGATACGCTTGTTGCAGCGCTATAATCCGCGTGAGGAGATCATTGTGAATGTCTTGCGAGCGGACGGAGGCGGGAGTTTCTTTCAGGTGGCGCTCACCGACTGCCCGCCGCCCGAGGCATACCGAAAGCTCATGGGCAGGGAAGACTTTCAGCCTAAATGGAGAGAGCAGGATTAGTTTACTGGAGGGCAGGTTCATGTATAAAGCTCGCAGCAGGTTTCTCCAGCGTGATAAGGGGAGATCGGGCGGTCGATCTGCTAGGGCCGCTCATAAGGCAAACGAACGACGTGCACCGTTTTTCTACCAGATCAAAAAGCTCTCATCGGAGGCGAAAAGTGATTTTCCAATTTGGCTCCAGATTGAAATTCGTGAAGCAGGCGGTACCAAAGGCTGGATCAAAAAAAATGCATATTGGCAGAAACGGCTACGTCAACACTACCACTCAATTATTGCTTTTAATTCGGAGGAACGAAGTTTAAAAAAACTCATACCAAAATGGCTTTTTGAAGAAGTTTGTTCATTTGGTCGAGTCCACTGGTTGAAAGTGCATCTGGTAAAAGGCGGGGAGAAAGACCTGCGGAATCCAATCGAACCTTCATCTGTTCAACCTATTAAGAAAGACGCTCCTGAGCATTCAGAAGCCTGCCGTCCCCCCCGCCGAATAATCGTCGGTAATCCAATTAAAGATATCCTTGATCACAATGAGGTCAAAAGAAGAAGAAAGGGAAAGAGAAAAAAAGACAAGTCGGCTTCCACCTATAAGAAGGATGCTCTTAATCATGCCGTATCAGGTGGTGCATTCGGTATGAATCGCCGTCGTCATTGAGTCATACTTGAAAAGAGAAGTGTAGGGGCTGTGAGCCCGGCGGCCCAACTGCGTCCGTTTCAAGGCCGGTCGGCTCCAGTTATTGTTTCTCCTTCGTTCTGATGGTTGCGACCCTATCTTGCTTTGCGTATAGTGCCGGCTATGGCCGTGGCCGAAGAGAAATCCTGGGAATACACCCTGGGCCGCATTGACGAGCGGACCGAGAACATCGAAAAACGCCTGACTCGGGTTGAAACGGACGTGGCAGAGCTACGCTCCGAAATGCGTGATGAACGCTCTGCAATGCGTGGTGAACTCTCCGAAATGCGTGGTGAACTCTCTGCTGTCAAAGATGCCATGCTCACCAAAGGTACGTTTTTTACCGTCCTCGGCATGGTCTCCTCTATTATTGTGGCCTTCCTGGTCTATATCGTTTCCAACCTGGGCTGATTGCCCGCATTGGGGCGCGGGCTGGGGCGGTCTCCTCACCACCCCCCGCAGTCTACTCAAGACCGAGTTTTTCTTTGCCTTCAGGCGAAATCATGGCCGGTGTCCAGGGTGGGTCCCACACCACTTCGACGTTGGCATCTTCAACCCCCGGGATACCCTCGATCCGCATCTGGGCGTCCATAGCGATGGCCGGTCCCATGCCGCAGCCCTGAGCGGTCAGAGTCATTTTGACATCAACGCCGGTTCCGCCTTCCGGCCGGTCTTGCACGCTGAGATCGTACACCAGACCGAGATCAACGATATTCACCGGGATTTCCGGGTCGTAGACATTCCTGAGTTGCGTCCAGACTTGATCCTCAGTGACCAGGCCGCCCGCACCCGGAGCAACTTCTGGAGCAGGCCCTTTACTTTCTTTTCCAATAGCGTCCGCATCCTGATCGGAGACGCGGTAGAGGCCGCCCAGCGTTGGCAGCTGGAGGGTATAGGTATCGCCCAAGGATTGGGTGATGACGCCGGGCGTGCCTTTGGGGATAGTCACCTTGATGCCTTGTGGGATCTGGATGGCATCACAGTGCCGGCTGAATTCAATTTCTTCGTAGCTCATGGTCTGACTCCTTCACCGGATACTGAATCTGTTTTCCAAGCTAGACGGGTAAGGTCCACGTTGTCAATTGGTCTGTGGGCCTTCTCTTCAACGTTTGTCTATCCATTCTTTGATTTGCTGTCGGACATCTTCCGGCCGGTCCTCAAGGAGGTAGTGTCCGCTGCGAGTGACGACTTGTAAATCCGCGCCTGGAATGGCCACATCAAGCTCGCGCGCGACATCCATGGAGAGAAATTGATCCTGGCCGCCCCAGAGGAGCAGGATTGGCATGCTGAGCGCACTCAGGTTGGGAAGAATCTCCTCTTCAACGACCCGGTCGAGATCAAACTCGCGGAGAAATTTACGCAGAGCCGCGCGAGCCCCAGGGTCATCCTCGAATGGCTCAAGATATTGTTTGACCATAGCATCGCCCATGACTTGCTTGTCAAACACGCCCTCCTGAAGGATACGCTTGAGAAACCAGTCTCCGCTCAGCAGGCTGCCAATCAGGGGAACCCCGAGCAGGCGTATATTGAGCGGCAGACTTTCATGCGCCGAGATTGGGGCGCTCATCAGGATCAGCTTATGGACGTTGGCCGGGTTCTGGATGGTATAGGCTGCGGCGATGACCGCTCCGAAGTCATGGCCCGCAAGAATAATGTTTTCTAAGTGGAAGTTCTCAATATAGGCGGTGAGTTGCGCCAGATAGGTGTCCAGGTCATAGGTTTTATCCTGCGGCTTCTCAGACAGGCCGAAGCCCATCAAATCCAGCTCATAGACCGTATTGCCATAGGTCAGCCCTGGGGTGATATGCCGCCAGATACGGTAATCTTCAAGCAGGCCGTGGATAAAAATAAGCGGACGGCCCAGGCCGGTTTGCTGGTAATGGAGCGCAACACCCTCAATTTCCACATAGGTATGGTTGGGATTCCTGGCTTGAATCTCCTCTCCCGTCAGGCTCGGCGCTGAACCTCCACAGCCGGTCAAGATAAGGGCGACCGCCAGGAGTACGCCTCTGCCTGCATGTGATCGTTGCCCGTTGTAAAGTCCCTCCATACCCTGCGTACTCCTTCGTGTGTTGTGAAGAGTGCGGTGTGTCATTTGACACCCGGCGAGCAGGCACGCACAATGCGCCTGCATTATTCATTGCTCCCTTTTTGTTGGATACTGAAATACTGGCCGGTTACTCTAGCCGTGCTGAGGAATTCCGACAAGGGGACACAGAACCAGGTAAGGAGGCGCTTCATGGCACAAGCGGAATTGTTTGACATCATGTTTTCTACCCGGAGTATGCGCCGGCTGAAAACCGACCCGGTCTCGGACGATATGATTTATCAAATCCTCGACGCTGGTATTCGGGCGCCGAGTGGCGGCAATACCCAGCACTGGCGCTTTCTCGTGGTGAAAGATGCGGAAGTCAAACGAAAAGTCCAACACATCTATCAAAAAGGCTGGGAACAAGCGCGGACCATTTACGATGGTCGGCCGGGACCGAGCCATATGGAAGAAGGAAAATTCAGAAAATTACTGGATGCCGCCAGCTATTTAGCCGACAATCTGGCTGAAGTGCCGGTCCTTATTTTTGCCTGTCTCAAAGAACGGCCTATGCCGCCGGGTGAGGCTGGCGCGCAATTAGCGGCGAAGCTGGCCCGTCTGTCAGGGTCAAGCATTTATCCTGCGGTGCAGAATATGCTGCTGGCCTGTCGTGCCCTGGGGCTCGGCGCTACGCTCACCACGGTCTGTTCGCTGCACGAGGAAGAACTGAGGCCGGTCCTCAATCTGCCGGATAATATCTCGACCTATGCCCTCCTTCCGGTCGGCTACCCGATGGGAAAATTTGGCCCTGTGCGCCGTATGGCAGTTGAAGAAATTACCTGCGTGGATCAGTGGGAGACGCCGTTGAAACGACCTGTATAGAACGATGGCAATTGTGTTCCCTCTCCCCTGGAGGGAGGGTCTGCCAGTCTGGCGTGCGGGTCTGACGCGCCTATATGCTCCCTCTCCCCTGGAGGGAGAGGGCTGGGGTGCGGGGGTTCTGTGCAACGGTAGCGTTGTTCGCCATACTGCATTGCCCTACGGCACTGTCCGATTCCGCTCTACTCATCCGAACTGCGAGACTATTCTTGCAAACGCCGATAGCCATAGCCTGCTCCAAAGCCGCCACCGACCGCAATAAGTAGTTGAATGACTTGCTTGTAGAGTTCCTTGTCAATCGGCATCATATAGGCTGTTAATAGACCGAACGAGAGAAGCCCAATCAGGATGTAAGCCATCTTGTAGCGCCGGTCGGCCTTGGAGTCCTCAAACGTTCGCTCATCGTTCTTGCCAGCAAGATCAAGGAATTTAGTGATGTGGCTTGGGTCGAACTTTTCAATCAGCGGGTCAGGGGCGGGACCAATTCTGCCGGCGAAGAATTGCTTTACTTGGGAAGAAACAACAGAGCGTTCCTCTAGCATCTCCTGTTCGGACGGCTTTTGCCTTTCGCTCTCTGATCCTGACTCTGTGAGCGATATATCAGTGCCGTCTGTGGTCTTGTCAGTCACCGATTCACGTCCTTAACGCGAAGGCGAGAGCACTCGTGCCAAGCGTTCTGGAGAAAACGTTTTTTCCAGAAACTTCCCCAAACGATCCTCAAATTTTCCTAAATAATTCTCTGCCTCTTGCTGAACATACGCGCTACACGCCAGCAACACGAGCTGCTGATAGTCGTCCTTGGACAAGGTCCCTGTGTCGTGGAGTTTAGTCATTTCCCGGACAAAAGCCCCGACGTCTCTCGTGCTAAGCGAACGGTTCCGGGCTGGCCGTCCCGCACTGGTGCGCGGCGTGCGGTACGTCTGTAGGCGGGGTGCATATGGCTTTGTTGTGATGTGCTTCATGGTTGTACCGTCGGTTGATCTGGCATTTTAGCGTAACCTCTCTTCCCCAGGTGTAGGGAAGGAAGCTCCTTTCTTGCTTGACAATTATGCTAGTATAACTCTCCTCCCCAGATGTAGGGAAGGAAGGGGTCGTTGTCAACACCGAGCCGTCAGGCAACAGTCCCAGCATTCTTCGGACGCCCCTTCCCCCCATGCACCGACGGCTCGGCGCACCACTTGGCGGCCAGGCGGCGCACGGCGTGGTAAGTGTCTTCGTCAAAGCCCAGCAGGTCGCAGACGACATAGCGGTCAAGCAAGGCGCGGTTAGGGTCGGCATCGGCCAAGTAGGCCGGCAGCAATTCCGTATCCCGGAACTCGTTGAAAATAGCCTCAGCGGTCAACAACTGCTCATCGCTCAGCGTGCGGAGGTCGAGAATGGGGAGCGCTTCCGCAGCGCGTATCGTCATGCTGGCCTTGCTTGATTGTTGACGGCTGGAATGCCACCAGTAACACACCAATCCCAATGTACTATTGCCCCATACCGTGAAGGCATAGTCAAAATTTTTGTTGTCAAAAATCACATTGGGCCACACCCTGCCGCCGACTGACTCCTGTTCGGTGAAAGCAACCGCAAGGGGCTGAGAACCAAAAGTAAAATCGCGGTTGATATGGACACGGCTAGCGGTTGCCCACACCTCAGAAGCTCTCCGTTCCATGCCTGGCCTTACCAGGAGTTGACAATCGGGGACACAGATTAGTTGCATCTCAGTTTTAGCATTGTGATTCCACAAAGCTGGATACGTAACGGTCGGACTAGCAGCCGCCCTGATGAACGGTCCCTTGTGGGCCGCACTAATGAACAATTGGGAGTCTAAACCACGCCGCCCGACTTGCTTCAACTGAGCAATGGGTAATGGAAGCGCTTCCGGTTCTGCGGGCAGCCACAGTTTGCCGGTGGAGAGCGTATGAGCGGTTTGGGCGACAGCCGCATCGAGAATACGCGCAGCGCTCCAACCGCTTTCATAACTGCCAATGGGCGCGTCCAAGGTCTCGCCGGCACGTTCGTCTCCGACCATCACCGGCGTACCGCCATATGGCCCGTCTTCAAGCTGCCTGACGGGTTCGGAGTGCATGAGGCCAACAGCTAGGGCTGCGGCGTGGGCAAAGTCCTGTGGCCTACGCTTCAGTGATATGAAGCGTCCCCGATTTTCGGGTGAGGACGAAACATCGCTTGCCCCTGCATCCGCCTCTGCCTTGCGGGCAACAACCAGGCATTCGGCCATGCCGGTATCGGACGAAAACGACATATTACTGCCATTGGCCGCGAGGCTAACAATCGTTACGTCAGTGTAGTCCGTGGCAATCAGTTGTCTGAACTTGGCCCAGGACGAGCCGTTGATTGCGGTGAACGGCAGCACGAAGGCAACGATACCACCGGGGCGTACCTTGCGGTCTGCCAGCGCCACAAAGGCCGAAGCCAAGCCAGCGTGTCCGTGATAGCAGGTATCCACAGTCTGCTCATTCATGCGAACCGCCATAGCATCCTGGTCAGTCTTGGATGTATCGAAAGCAGCAAAGGCAGCGTTCAGAACCCCGTCATCGGCATCGTAATGCTTGGTGTTGCTGGTAAACGGCGGGTTCATAATTACCAGGTCAAACCCCTCATTGGGGATGTCGGTAAGAATATGGGTCGCAGTCTCCTCCCCTACGCTACCAGTCCGCTGGGCCGGGTCGCTGGTGTTGATGAGCACTAATTGTTTTGTCGCGTGGAGCAGTTCCAGCGAACCGATTTTCACGCTGGCGTCCGACTGTCGGCCATAGGCCAGGGTGTACAGCCGTGATTTGCCGAATTGCACCTGCGGCCACATCCCGGACAGGGTTGAGCCGGTAATGTGAATGGCCGAGGGCATCACGTCGCAGCCGTACAATACCTCTTCCATCATGGCCGGGTGCAACTGCGCCGGGTCGCCGCCGGCGCGCTCAAAACGGGTCGCGACCTGTTCATACACCGCGGACAGGAGCGCGCCCGTTCCACACGCAAAGTCGCCAATGCGCAGCTTGGCGATCGCGTCGGCATCGGCCCAGGCTAGGCCGTTCAGCTTGGCGACGGCTAAGCGTGCCAGTAAGGCCGCAGAGGCCGGTAAGGTGTAGAAAGTTGCCAGATATTTACGGTCGGCAATCAAACGCTGGAAGATGCGCCCGGTCAGGGCGTGCGCGTTGGTCACGCCCGCGGTGGTGATGTCCTGCGCGGTCTCGCGGAGCGCACTCAGGATAGGGGCCGCAGTATCGGGCGGTAATTGCGCCGCAATATCACGGGCAATGGCGAAAATAGCCCAGTAGTTGATGTCCAGAATGCGAGACCAGGCGAGCAGGATTTCTGCCTGGGGGTTGGCTACGGACGGGCCGCAGACCAAGTGCAGCGGTTTGACCTCCGCGTGCATCCCGGCCAAGCGCTCGTGGAACACCAGGGCGTTAGCGATAATGGCGCAGGCCATACGGCGGGTCTGAGACACATCAGCCATGCCCAGCAGCCGGGCAATGGTCGCGGCAATCGCCGGGCGGCGGGTCGCCATGTCGTGCAGAATGGTTACAGCCCGGTCAATCCCCTCTTCCAGGGCAGTAGCTGCGGCGTCTACTGCGTGCTGGGGAATGGACGCCAGACGAATCAGGTCGGCCAGGTCGGCCACTGAGCCGGTTAGCCAGCCGGTGGTTGGAAAGCGCCCAAGGTTCTCTCCTTGTTTGGTGAACAGAGCGTAGGACAGCTCAGCCCCGGTGAGGGCTGGACGCAAATCGTCTGCATAACCGACATCTTGCGGGTAACGCAGGGCGATAGCAGCCTCAATGGGATTGGGTTCGCCCACGACCGGCAAACCAAGCCGGGCGGTCGCTTCGGGTTCTACGCTATGCGCTGGCAGGTATTCGGCTTCGACTGCCACGGGTGCCCGGTCCGGGGCGGTAATCAGATTGTCCAGCTGGAGGCCGGGGTGTCGGTCAATGAGCCGGGTGTGCTCAGAGCGCACGGTACAGCCGGGCAGCATGCCTTTGAGCAGGTCGGCCAGGGCCGTGTTGACGCTGGGTTCGGTCTGGCGGGGGGTGCGGCGGGACATGCCTTTTTTGTCAGAAAAGAGAGGGTTCTTACTCCCCTCGCCCCTTGGGAGAGGGGCTGGGGGTGAGGGTGCCTGCTACCCAAAAAGCTCAGCATACACGTCGGGATGAAAGCCAACGACAAGTGTTTTCCCTGCGCGTATGGCCGGAGCGCGTAGATTGCCCGACGGGCCAATGACGGCCGCAAGCAAGGCGTCAGATGGTGGCTGGCCTTTTTTCAGAGAAAAACGAAGAATTTTTTTGCCCTTCACGGCAACGACTTCGCTGAGCGGTCGCAGCAATGCAAGTGTCCGGGCACGATCAAATTGCTCTTTGCGCGCATTCACAACGCTGGCGGCGGTCACTTCTTTTTGCACAAGAAACTCTTGCGCTTTTTTACAGGTCACTCAACTCGGGCGATGATACTGCCAGTCCAGGCGCGTTTTTCCTTTTGACATCTGGCTTCCTCTTTTCTTATCGCGACATTTTTTTCTGATGAGATTTGGCAATAATCCACTCATACCCGTCAATAAGGGCGAGCCAGGCTGATTCGAGCAGGTCGCGTGATTGACGCATGGTGCTCCACTGCCGTCTGCCATCACTGAACTTCATGATGGAAACAACCTCTGCTGCCGTCCCGGCACCGCCTCGGTGGGTGTACAATTCAACCAGGCCCACACCCTCAAGAAAGGGGAAGTGTTTTGTCAGAACCTGACGCAGGGCCTGGTCCAGCGCATGGACGCCGCCCACCCCTTGCGCTGCGCCAAAATCGTGTTGTTCATCCACTTCAACCAGGACAACCGCGTCGATGGCGCTTTGCCCGTTCCATACTTCGTCAATCACACGCCAGCGGATAACGCGGAACGGAGAGGGATAGTCAGGGTCTTGACGCCACCGTTCGACGTCTTGCGAGGCTTGCGGCGTGGTGGTCTCAGTGAAGAATCCTTCGCTTTGTTCAGGTTGTTGTGCCATACGTGCTCCAATGCCGGTCGTATTGAGTCAGGGCGCCTGTTGCATGAAGAGGAGTTGCATGAAGAGGAAGGGAAGAGACTAGCTGTCTCCGAGCGTCTCCCATTGGATGTCCCAAAAGTCGGGGAGCGGGGCGGACAGTTCAAAATGACCGCCAAAACACTGAAAACTGGGCTGGTGGGTGAGGCGTTCTTTCAAGTAGTGCAAATGGTCTTCAAGGGCCTCGTTGCGGGGAGCGCCAATGTCCATCCGTTTTTGCTGTCCACATTTTTTACAACTCACATCAACGTACATACCCACCCCTGGATTTGTGTGGTCAGACCAGATAAACAACTGCCTAACACGAGGGTGAAGGAGGCTGCAAGCGCATGCCGTCAGTAACGTTTATTAAGCAGGAATTGACAATTGAGGTTGCCAAAGGATCAAACCTGCGTGAGGTCGCCCTGGAAAACAAGATAGACCTCTATCCGCTTTTCGGCTCTGATCCATTTACCGGGATGCCGTTTCCTGCAAAATTGCTCAATTGTCGGGGCAAAGGGTTTTGTGGGACGTGTCGGGTGAAGGTGAACGACTATAGAGCGCTCTCACCGCTGAGTGTCAAGGAAGAGAAGCACGTTGCCTGGGAGGGGAAGGCGTACCGTTTGGCCTGCCAGACCCAAGTCCTGGAGGACGTTGAGGTAGAAACGAATCCGCGTAAGGTATCCGGCTGGATGGACCATGCGACCTATCGGAAAATGAAAGAGGTCGCCTGATTTGAAAATACCCGGACACCCCCATATATTGTGCCCCGGACGCTGACTTGCGAAAGGGATAGGGGTTTGGTAAGAAAAGGCATGGCAGCCACGACTGTCTGACACGACAAGAAATGGAGCCCATCTTATCCGCAGATGAGATGGGCTTTTTTGTAACTATGAGCCGAGGAATATGCCTATGCTGCCCGTAGAAATCCCCGAAGGTCTCACATTTGACGACATCCTCCTCTTGCCTGGTGAATCTGACTTTTTGCCGAAAGATGCGGACGTCTCAACCCATGTGACGCGGACGATTCGCCTGAATACGCCCTTGGTGAGCGCGGCTATGGATACGGTGACTGAGGCGCGGACCGCAATCGCCATGGCGCAAGCGGGTGGCCTCGGAGTGATCCATCGCAATCTGGGTATTGCAGCCCAGGCTGGAGAGATCGCCAAGGTCAAAAAGCATGAAAGCGGAGTTATTATCAATCCCATTACCATCGCTCCTGATACGACTATCGCCCGGGCGCGAGAGATCATGGACCGCTCCCATATATCCGGGTTGCCCGTTATCAAAGATGACAAACTGGTCGGTATTTTAACCAACCGTGACCTCCGGTTTGAAAAACGGCTCGACCGCCTGGTCTCAGAAGTGATGACCAAAGAGAATCTGGTGACCGCCTGGCCGGGGATCAGCCGCGAAGAAGCGGAACAAATTCTCCACACGCATCGGATTGAAAAATTGCTGGTTGTTGATGAGGCCATGCGCCTCAAGGGGCTCATCACCGTGAAAGACATTGAGAAAACGAGCCAGCATCCATATGCCTGCAAGGATGAGTACGGGCGTCTGCGGGTCGCGGCCGCTATTGGCACGGGGGATGACCGGGAAGCCCGGACGGAAGCCGTGGTTGAAGCGGGGGCCGATGTGGTCGTCCTTGATACGGCGCATGGGCATACGACCAGCGTGGTTGAGACGGTCAAGGCCCTGAAACAGAATTTCAGAGGGGTGGAGGTTGTCGCTGGCAATGTCGCCACTGCCGAGGGCGCGCAAGCGCTGGTCGAGGCCGGCGCGGATGGGATTAAAGTCGGTATCGGGCCTGCGTCTATCTGTACCACACGGGTTGTCTCGGGTGTTGGCGTGCCGCAGTTGACGGCAGTGGTCGATACGGTCCGTATGGCTGAACGCGCCGGCGTTCCAGTGATTTCGGATGGCGGGATTCGATTTTCCGGCGATATTGTGAAGGCGTTGGCTGCCGGCGCGCAGGCGGTGATGATCGGCAGTCTCTTCGCCGGTACGGAAGAGAGCCCAGGGGAAACCATTCTGTATCAGGGCCGTTCGTATAAACAATACCGCGGCATGGGCTCGCTTGAGGCCATGCGCGAGCGGGAAGGCAGCCGGAACCGGTATTTTCAAGACGCGGAAGAAAGCGCCGGCAAGCTGGTGCCCGAGGGGATTGAAGGGCGTGTGCCGTACAAGGGGCCCTTATCGGTCGTTGTCGATCAGTTGGTCGGTGGCCTGAAAGCCGGTATGGGCTATACCGGCTGCCACAATCTGGAGGAGCTCAGAACCAAGGTGCGATTTGTCCGTGTTTCTCCGGCCGGGTTGCGAGAAAACCACGTCCACGACGTGATTATCACAAAAGAAGCGCCAAATTATCGGTTGGAGTAGTGGTTGGACTGGCTCTGGACGGAGAGGCCCATAGCCGCTGGTGAGGGGACGGCCGGCCAACTCGTCCGAACATCTGTGATGGGCAGTTATGATTCTCGTTCTTGACTTCGGTAGTCAGTACACGCAGCTGATCGCCCGACGTATTCGCGAGGCGCACGTCTACTGCGAGATCCATCCGTACAATATTTCTGTGGACCGTATTCAGGCCATGAATCCCGAGGGTATTGTCCTGTCGGGTGGGCCGGCCAGCGTGTATGACGCCGACGCCCCAGAGTTAGCCGCTCCCATCCTTGGTATGCCGGTGCCGTTTTTGGGCATCTGCTATGGGATGGGGGTTCTGCACCAGCTGGCTGGGGGGCGGGTCGCTCAGGCGGAACGGCGCGAGTTTGGTCCGGCCCAACTCGTGGTCGACGATACAACCGACCTGTTCGCCGGTTTCTCGTCTACGGCCTCGACCCAGGTCTGGATGAGTCATGGTGACAAAATGGAATCCCTGCCAACAGGCTGGCAGGCTCTGGCCCATTCGGACAATTCTCCCATAGCTGCCTGCCGCGATGATTCGGGCCGCCGCTTTGGGGTCCAGTTTCACCCTGAAGTTGTGCATACGGAGCGGGGGAAAGACATCCTGCATAATTTTCTTTTTCGGATCTGTGGCTGTGCCGCGAACTGGACGATGGAAGGATTTATCGAACGCGAAATCCAGCGCATTCGTGACCAGGTTGGAGAGAAACGGGTCGTGTGTGGTCTGAGCGGCGGTGTTGATTCCGCGGTGGTCGCCCTCTTGATACATCGGGCGATTGGCGAGCGTCTGACCTGTATCTTTGTTGACAACGGCCTCTTACGCCAAGGTGAGGCGGATAGCGTCGTGCGGGTGTTTTCCCAATTGGGCCTGGATATCCGGCCCGTCAACGCGGCTGAGCGTTTTCTTGAACGCCTCGTCGGAGTCGATGACCCGGAACACAAACGGCGCATTATCGGTCATGTCTTTATTGAGGTATTTGAAGCCGAAGCGGCGTCCCTGCCGGATGTGGAGTTCCTGGCTCAAGGAACCCTGTATCCTGACGTGATCGAATCCGTTTCCTTTAGAGGGCCGGCGGCTACTATCAAGAGTCATCATAATGTCGGCGGTCTGCCGGAACGGATGCGGCTCCGCCTGGTGGAACCGTTGCGAGAATTATTCAAAGACGAAGCGCGTGGGCTGGGCCGGCTGCTTGGTCTCTCTGAGGAAATCATCGGACGCCAGCCTTTCCCCGGACCCGGATTGGCGATTCGTATATTGGGTCCGGTGCGGGCCGAGTTCCTGGATCTGCTGCGCGCCTCGGACGCCATTGTCGACGAGGAAATTCGAGCCGCGGGCTATTATGACCGGGTCTGGCAGGCCTTCGCCGTGTTATTACCAGTCAAGACGGTCGGCGTCATGGGGGACGCGCGGACATACGAGTATGTGGTGGCCATCCGGGCCGTTGAGAGTGTGGACGGCATGACCGCGGACTGGGCGCGTCTGCCTGGTGAGCTGCTGGGGACGATATCCAATCGCATTATTAACGAAGTCCGCGGCATCAACCGGGTCGTCTACGATATTTCTTCCAAACCACCGGCAACCATTGAATGGGAATGAGGGGAGGGGCGCAGTGAAGGAGTTTGTACATCTCCATTTGCACACACAGTATAGCCTGCTTGACGGGGCCAATAAGGTCTCAAATCTCATGCCGCGGGTGGCAGAGCACGGCATGTCCGCGGTGGCCATGACCGATCACGGCAATATGTTTGGCGCGATCGATTTTTATCGGACCGCCGCCAGCCACGGCATCAAACCCATCATCGGCTGCGAGATGTATGTCGCGCCCAAGAGCCGCCTTGATAAGCAACCTCTGGGCGCGGATGACCTGGAGCATGGCGGGAATTTTCATCTGATTCTACTGGCCATGAATCTGGAGGGCTACCGGAATCTGTGCCGCCTGGTGACGGCCGGATTTACCGAAGGCTTCTACCGCAAACCCCGCGTTGATCGCGAACTGCTGCGCGAACTCAATACCGGCCTGATCGCGCTGTCCGGCTGCCTGAGTGGAGAATTGGCCAGAGCCATGCTGCGGGACGATGGCAAACGCGCCCGCGCCGCGGCCGAGGAATACGCGTCGATTTTTGATGAGCGTTTTTACGTCGAGATTCAGGCCAATCATCTGCCGGAACAGGAAAAGATCAACCCGACCCTGATCGAACTGGCCCGACAACTCTCGCTCCCGCTGGTTGCCACCAATGACTGTCATTATTTGAAGGCCGAGGATGCTGAAGCCCACGAAGTCCTGCTGTGCGTCCAGAGTGCCAAGGTCATGTCCGACGAGAATCGCTGGCGGTTCGGGACCGACCAGCTCTATGTCAAAACCCCGCAGGAAATGGCGGCAGAATTTTCCCACTGTCCCGACGCGGTTGCCAATACGGTTGAGGTGGCAGACCGCTGCAACCTCGAACTGTCCTTTGGTCGCTTCTATTTCCCGAACTACGATGTGCAGCCGGGTGGAACGCTGGAAGACTGTTTAGCCCAGACGGCTCGCGCCGGCCTGGAAGAACGCCTCAAACCCCTCCGCGCCACGGAAGGCTGGAATCCCGCTGAAGAAGAGGCGTATCGGGAGCGCCTGGACTATGAACTCAATGTCATTGGGGAAATGGGCTTTCCGGGTTACTTCCTGATTGTGGCCGACTTCATTGGCTATGCCAGGTCGCAGGGGATTCCGGTTGGTCCGGGCCGCGGGTCAGCGTCCGGCAGTCTCGTCGCCTATGCGCTCAAGATTACGGACATTGACCCTATCCGCTACCAGCTGCTGTTTGAGCGGTTTCTGAATCCGGGCCGGAAGAGTATGCCCGATATCGATGTGGACTTCTGCTACGAACGGCGGGACGAGGTCATCCGCTACATCAAAGATAAATATGGCGAAGACAAGGTCGCGCAGATCATTACCTTCGGAACTCTCAAAGGCAAACAGGCGATTAAAGACGTGGGCCGCGCTTTAGAGTTCTCGTACGGTGAAACCGACCGCATTGCGAAACTCTATCCCGCCCCCAAACAAGGCAAAGATCATCCGCTGGAGACCGCGCTCGATATGGAGCCGCGCCTGCGCGAGGTGCGCGAACGCGGGGGGCGCGAACACAAGCTCTTTGAGCACTCACTCAAACTTGAGGGATTATTGCGCCACGCCTCGAAACATGCGGCCGGGATTGTGATTGCGCCAAACCCGCTGGTTGAGCACCTGCCGCTCTATGTTGACAAAGAAAAGAATGTTCTGACCCAATATGCCGGGCCGGATGTCGATACCATTGGGTTAATCAAGTTCGATTTTCTCGGCTTAAAAACCTTGACGCTGATTCACGACGTGGTGCGGCGGATTGAGGAGAGTCGAGATATGGCCGTTGATCTGAGTACGATTCCGATTGACGACCGGCAGACCTATCGCGCGCTGACCCGAGGGGACACGGTCGGCGTTTTCCAGATGGAGGGCAGTGGCATTCGCAAGCTGATCACGCAGCTCAAGCCGAGCTGCTTTGAAGACATTTTTGCTGTGATTGCGCTGTTCCGACCCGGACCGCTCGACAGCGGTGCAGCCGAACAATTTATTAAGCGCAAACATGGCAAAGAGGCCGTGTCCTATCCTCATCCTTTGCTTGAACCGGTTCTCAAAGAAACCTATGGGGTCACGATTTACCAGGAGCAGGTGATGCAGATCGCGCAGACCCTGGCCGGGTACTCTTTGAGCGATGCGGATAATTTGCGGCGCGCTATGGGGAAAAAGAAAAAGGAAGTCATGCAGGAGGAGCGGGCGAAATTCCTGAAAGGCGCGTCGGAGAATAAAATTAAGGATAAACTCGCCGGAGAGATTTTTGACGCGATGGAAACCTTTGCCGCGTATGGATTCAATAAATCCCACGCGGCCTCCTATGCCCTGATTTCCTATCAAACCGCGTATTTGAAAACGCACTTCCCGCAGGAATTCATGGCGGCGCTGACCAGCCTGGAAATGGGTGATACCAATAAAACGTATAAAAACATCGCGGAATGCCGGGTGCATAATATCCCGGTGCTTCCACCCGATGTGAATGAAAGCGGCGAGGATTTTACCGTTCGTGGCCAGACTATTCGCTTTGGACTCGGCGCGGTGAAGGGGGTTGGGTCCAAAGCGATTGAAGTCATTCAGGAAGCCCGTCAGGCTGGCCCCTTTATGGATATCCATGACTTCTGTACCCGGGTGCAGAGTTCACAGGCGAATAAACGGGTCATGGAGAGTTTGATTAAATGCGGGGCGTTTGACTCGTTTCATGCGCTCCGCGCCCAACTCCTGGCCGGCATTGAAGACGTCATGCGCTGGGCCACCCAAAAGGCGAGTGGTCACAGCAATGCCAATCAGATGGGCTTATTTGCGAACGGCGGAGCGGACCCGGCTTACCCTGATTTGCCCCAGATTGAAGAGTGGTCAGATATTGAGAAGCTGAATAAAGAACGGGAGACGCTCGGCTTTTTTATTACCGGTCATCCGCTTGATAAATATGTCGGGCGGCTCCACGGCGTGACCTCCCTGACGACGGCGGAACTCAAAGGACGCAGCCATCAGGAAAAAGTCCGTCTCGCTGGCGTGATTCAGTCTCTGAAGCTCAAGAATAATAAAAAAGGCGATCGGTACGCGACCTATACCCTGGAGGATAAGGCTGGAGGTGTTGAGGTCATTGTGTGGCCGGAAGCCTATCGGCGGCATGAAGCCGAAGTCCATTCCGACCAGCCGGTTCTGGTGAAGGGATCACTCGATGTCGATGAAGATCGGTGTCAAATTATTGCCAATGAGATCGTGCCGCTCGACTCTGTGGCGAAAGGTGAGGTCAAGCAGGTCCATATCCAAGTACCGGCCGACAGCACGACCAGGGAAGATATCGTAGAGCTCAAGACGGTATTGGCGAAACATCAGGGCCAGTGTCAAACATTTTTACACGTGCTCCATCCAGACCATTCCGAGACTGTGATCTCATTGCCGGCACAACTGAAGGTTGCGCCGACTGTGGAGATGCTGACGGACGTCGAACAGTTGTTTGACCGTGGCGTTGCCGCGTTTCAGTAGTATGTCCAGAGAAAAGAAAAGGATACAACCGCCTGTGGCTGGCCGCCGGCGTCGCCACCTACCTGAACGCACGCCACCGCCGGAGCAGGCTTTTCTTGTCGGCGTGGACTATGGGGGGCCAAATGGGGCGGACGGGCCTGGGCTCCTCTCAGCGCAAGAGTCGATCGAAGAACTCGCCCGCCTGAGCGAGACCGCGGGTCTGACGGTCTCAGGTCAGGCTATTCAACATCTGCGCCAAGGGGTCCATCCTGCCTCGTTTATCGGGACCGGCAAAATTGAGGAAGTGAAGCGCATCCGAGAGGAGCTTCAGGCCGGCGTTGTGATCTTTGACGAGAGCTTGTCTCCGGCTCAGCAGCGGAATTTAGAACGGGGGCTGTGTTGCAAGGTCATTGACCGGAGCCAATTGATCCTCGATATTTTTGCCCAACGCGCCCGCAGTCAAGCGGGTAAATTACAAGTTGAGCTTGCCCAGCTTGAATACCTGCGTCCCCGACTCACGCGCCAATGGACGCATCTGTCGCGCCTGGGTGGCGGGGTAGGGACACGTGGCCCCGGCGAATCACAGCTTGAGGTGGACCGACGCCGCATTCGCGAGCGCATTGCGACTCTCCGCCGCAAACTGCGCGAGGTCGAACGCACCCGCGCTCTGCACCGGCAGGAACGGAGCCGGGTTCCCTTCCCCTGTGTTGCTCTCGTCGGGTATACCAATGCAGGAAAATCGACCGTGATGAATCGTCTGACCCAAGCTGAGGTCTTTGTCGAAGACAAGCTGTTTGCCACGCTTGACCCAACGAGCCGCCGGCTGGACCTGCCGAACGGCCAAGCTGTTCTTCTGATTGATACGGTCGGGCTTATCAATAAACTTCCGCACCAGCTCGTGGACGCGTTCAAGGCGACGCTGGAAGAGATACGGACGGCGGATGCGCTGCTGCACGTGATTGATGCGACCCATCCGCGCTGGTTCGAGCATCAACGTATTGCCGAAGGGGTGCTCGAAGACATGGGGGTGGGGAATAAACCGACCCTGACCGTTTTCAATAAAATTGACGGTCTGACTCAGACGGCAGATGGCAAGGCCCAATGTGATGCCGAATGCGATACGGACGCCTGGTGGGGCGCTCCCTCAGCGCCGACGCTGAACGGGCGCGACCATGACCGGGACAGGGTGTTTCACATCTCTGCAAAGCAGGGGATTGGCCTCGACCCGCTGGTAGAGGAAATCGCCCGGCTGTGTAGCCTCGATCAAGAGGTGATTGAGGTTGAGGTGCCGCTCGGCAGTGGTGAGCTGCTGGCCTGGTTGCGGCGCAGCGGAACAGTGATAGAAGAAACGTATACGGAGACCGGCGTGCAGGTGGCGACGCGGGTCTCGGCAAAAGTAGCCGGCCAACTCAAGAAACGTCTGGCCCGGGCCGACCTGAGCGCCAGGGGCGAGATATGAAAGAAGGGGATTCCTGATTCCCGGTGTTCTCCGTACTTAACCTTCCAAATTTCATTACCCTATTACGCATAGGGGCGATTCCGGTCTTTTTGATCCTGCTGGTGGACGAACGCTACACCGAAGCGCTGATCGTCTTCATTCTGGCGGGCATTACCGACTCTCTGGACGGCTTGCTCGCTCGCTGGCTGGACGCGCGCACGACATTAGGCGCCTTCATTGATCCCCTGGCTGATAAACTGCTCCTGGTGAGCTCCTTTATCATTCTTGCCTTTTTAGGTGATATTCCTCGCTGGCTTGCGGTCCTGGTGATCATGCGGGATGTTATTATTCTGATCGGCTATAGTGTGCTGTTTTTTGTTACGGGCCATGCCATCGAAGTCCGCCCGACGCTCATTGGCAAGGCGAGTACTTTTTTTCAGTTGTTGACGGTCATCATGGCCCTGGTCGCCCTGCATAATGCCGCTTGGCAAATTCCACTCCTCCGGGACGCAAGCGAGCTGCTTGCCGGAGCCACCGTTACGATTTCGGGATTACAGTATTTATCGCGCGCCTTCAGGTGGTTTAATGAGCAGGAAGAGAAGCTGTCCACGCCGGAGTCGAGGTGACACCCGAATCGCGGATTTCAAAGCGTTTGTTCAAGTCGCTCCAAAAGGATACAAGACGGGGCGTAGGCATAGAGAGAAAGGAGGACAAGACATGTTGCACTTGCTGTATTTCATTACCAGAAAGCCATCTTTGAGCGATGAGGAGTTTCATCGCTATTGGAAGGACACCCACGGACCGATTGCCGCGCGCATCGCTCAGACGTGGCGGTATGAGCAGAGTCACCGTATGCCGGTGGAGGGAACGAACTCTCCCTATGATGGTGCGGCAGAAGCCTGGATTGAGGACCAGGCGGCGCTGGAGGCCCTGCGCGCGAGTGCCGAATATGTGAACGGTGCGCTCGTCGATGAACCCAATTTCATCGATATGAATCGCGTGGAATGGTTGGTGACACAGGACCACGTCATCAAGGACGGCCCGCAAACCCCACAGCAGGTGAAGGGCATTTTTCAGCTCAAACGAAAACCAGGTACGAACCTTGCAGACTTTCGGAAATACTGGATTGAGGTCCACGGCCCGATCGTGTGTGAGTTGCCGGGCCTCCAGCGCTATGTGCAGTGCCATACCATTGATGCGGCCTATCGCTATGCCGAACCGAAATGGGACGGCGTGGCCCAACTCTGGGTCGAAGACCTGGCGGCCTGGGACAGGCTGGTCAATTCAAAAGAATTTACTGAAGGCTCATGGCCGGATGGCGCGAAATTCCTGGATCAGGAACTCATTACCAACTTCATGGCCCACGAGCATCAGGTCAAGTGGCCGGGGTAAGTCGAGACTTTTTATACTCGGTCCGCATTTCGGCCTGTAGACGACCTAAGCGATACGTCTGCCAGTCGAGGAAGGTGGCGCTCCGGGCGAGGGTCGGGTGGACCTCGCCGATGAGCCGCCACATTTCCTGGACAATAAAACGATAGTCCGGGTGGCCTTGCGGCAGGGTGCGGAGTTCACCCAGATGAATGGCCTCGCGCAGGTTGAGTTTCATATACCAGCGAACCCGATAGGCAAACGGCACGACGTATTGCGCCTCGGACGGAAAATCAGCGGAGATTTGCTCATACACCGCGGCCGCCCGTTCCATGCACTCTGTAAATGGTGCCAGAAATCCGGCCGGCTCGATTTCAGGCGGCGTGTCATAGCCGTGCGCAGTGGTGAAATCCTGGCGCTCCTGGGTGAGGACCCTATGCCGTTGCAAGTCGCGGTAGAGTCCCAGATTGCCGATGATGTCAAACGTATAATAGGCGTGCTCAAGCGCGCGACCGGGTTTGTCGCGGCGATGCCGGCGTTGCCCGATGTAGGCGTCGAAGACCTGTTCCCGTTGTGCTGCCGGAAGCTTTTTGACCAGCGAGCGCACCTGGCCGAGCGGCAGGCGGGCATTTGGGTAGAGCATGGCCGCGAGAACCTGCTCTTCTGCGTGGCGGTCGTAGTCGATAAGGCTGACTGGTCCAGTCGAGTGAACAGCATATCCGTCCAGGAGGGTCTGCGCCAGCGCCCGGCTATCAGCCGCTGTCTGGACCAGGTATGCGCTGCGCTGCGCGCGCTTGACGAAAGAGGGGATCAACAGGTTGAGAGCCGAGTGCATAGGCTCGGCAATGCCCCGAGCTTCGGCAATATGCAGCGAATACAGTTTGGTGAGCAGATGTTCAAACGCCTGGCCGACACCGAAGAGTCCCACGTTCGTCAGCGTCGCTGCCGGGAGATACGAACGAAGGATATCGCACGCCTGCGCTCTGACGGTTGAGCGATACGCTCCCTCGGCCCATCTCCTCAGGGCTTCATCCTTCTGGGCGTCTTTATAGGTGAGAGGGTCGCCCGTTTGTGGATGCTTCCACTCGATGGTAGCGATGGGCAGACTGTCTCGCACAAAGGCGATCATGGGCTCGATCTGAGCGGCATAAGTCTCGAACAGATGGCGCATGCAGGTGAGATACGCCGCCCGATGCGACGAGCCCATAAGCGTCGGTTCCTTATAGAAGAGATAATCGCCGCCAGGACCGGGGGTATCAAACCGGACATAGCGGGTCGACTTCTCCAGCGGGGCAATGCCGATCCGGGCGTCTTCAAGAATCTTGGCGGCAACGTTTGAGATTCCTTCACATGCGATATGCGCGCCACCAAGTTGCGCCACCGAGTCGTCTCCATAGCCGACGAGGACGCGGTCATAGAACGCCCGCGCCTTTTGGATCGCCTGGCTATCGTCGCTGGGCGCGGCTCCGCCGCCAAACTGGCTGCCCGGCAGGTCGGCCTGACCGAGGAACTCGTCCAGAAAAATTTGACGTAAGCTTTTTGACGACCGGCTGTAGCGAGAGAAGAGGGCGCCGGCGACTTCTTGGGGGAGTTTCAGGCCAAAGATGGGCTCAGTCAGACTGGTGAAGAAGGGGGCAAGCTTGTGCGTGTCTGCGGGAGAAAAGGCTTCGCTCATACTGGCGAATCGTGTGGCTCTGCAAGCGGCCACCCAGCTAGGGGATTCTTATTCAAGTTCGATGAGGAGCTCTCCGGACTCAACCGCCTGGCCGGCCTCGACGTGAACGGCTTTGACCGTTCCAGCAACGGCAGCGCGGATTTCATTTTCCATCTTCATTGCTTCGATAATGATGACGCCCTGGTCTTTTTCCACTGCGTCGCCTGCCTGCACCAAGAGTTCGACCACTTTCCCCGGCATCATCGAACAGACCTCTTTCTCGCCGGCTCCACCAAGGTCGGCCCCGGCCCCGCCCCGGCGGGCTTTGCGTTCATCGAGCACGCCGACCTGAAAACTTTTACCTTCATAGGCGACAGTATACTCATCGTCTTTTTCCGCCACATCGACGGTAAACGATTTGTTCTCAACAATGAGCGAGTACATATGGCCGGTCAGTTGTCTGCCATCGATGATATGCTCTTCCGCGTCGATGACGATCTTATACTGGTGTTCGTCCAGCTCGTGTACGCTGATGGTGTAGGTCTGGTCGCCGAGCGTTGCTTTATAGGCCATAAAGATGCAGTCCTTGCTTGGGCGGTGCCTTTTGTTCGCTACCGGACGCCTTCGCGCCAGCCAGTGGCGCGCCAGGCCGAGACGTTTCCAGGGCTGCCCTGTGGGCTGGAGACCGATTGGGCGAGTTCTTTGTCCTTATGATAGGCCGCGAGGGCTGCCGCCACCAGAATGATTTCATGCCGGAGATGGTCTTCTTCTTCCGGTAACCCCCGGTACTCCTGAGGGATAAAGCCGGTGTCCAGGTCGCCTGACACAAAGCGCGGATGGGTCAGCGCCCAGCGGTGGAAAGGAATATTGGTGATAATCCCTTCGACGGTGTATTCCTGGAGCGCCCGCAGCATACGTTGAATGGCTTCGTCCCGGGTGCGACCATAGGCGCACAGCTTGGAGATCATGGGGTCGTAATGAATCGGGACCTCCCAGCCTTCATACACGCCGCTGTCATCACGAACCCCATAGCCGCCCGGAGTGCGCAGGATTTGTATCTTCCCAGGGGACGGAAAGAAGTCCCGCGCCGGGTCCTCGGCATAAATCCGACATTCGATCGCCCAGCCGCGCTGTTGGACCGCGGGTTGCTGTATGGCCAGGGGCTCTCCGGTCGCGATCTCGATTTGGGCTTTCACCAGGTCCACCCCAGTGACGAGTTCGGTAATAGGATGCTCGACCTGGATGCGGGTATTCATCTCCAGGAAGTAGAAGTTCTGCTGGGCATCAACCAAAAACTCCACGGTTCCGGCTCCGACATAATTCACGGCCTTAGCCGCCTCAACCGCAACCTTGCCCATTTGCTCGCGGACGTCTTGATTGATTGCTGTTGAAGGTGACTCTTCGATGACCTTTTGGTGCCGACGTTGCAATGAACATTCACGTTCGTACAGGTGAATGATATTGCCGTGCATATCGCCCAACACCTGGACCTCAACGTGGCGTGGCTTTTCAACAAATTTCTCCATATACATACGGTCATCGCCAAACGACGATTGCGCCTCGGAGCGCACTCCACGCAGGGCGGACAGCGCGTCTTCTTTTTTCTCGACAAGCCGCATGCCTTTGCCGCCGCCGCCGGCCGAGGCCTTGAACATGACGGGAAAGCCTATTTTTTCCGCGGCGGCAATAACTTCGTTCTCATCGCCTAACACATCGGTGCCCGGCACAACCGGGACGTTCGCTTCTTGCATAATAGCCCGCGCAGTCACCTTATCGCCCATCTTTTCAATCGCTTCAGGTTGCGGACCAATAAAAGTAATGCCGGCCTCGCTACACGCTCTGGAAAACGGCGCGCGTTCAGACAGAAAGCCGTATCCTGGGTGAATAGCGTCCGCGCCACTTTGCTGGGCTACGTCAAGGATTTTTTCAATCACCAGATAGCTCTCTGAAGACGGAGCCGGGCCAATCGGATAGGCATGGTCGGCGTATTGGACATGCAGGGCAGAGCGGTCCGCGTCTGAATAGACGGCAACGGTCTCGATGCCCAGTTCACGACAGGCACGAATGACTCGAACGGCAATTTCTCCCCGATTTGCGATCAGTACACGTTTGAACATAGGTTCTACCTTGGCGGGCTTAGGCGCTGGGGGGGCGTGATTGTTTGCTCATCCCTCATCCGTAGTCTGTCTCTCTTACAAGGGGATATTGCCATGCTTCTTGGGTGGATTTTTCTCCCGTTTGTTCTGCAGCATAGCGAGTGACTGGATGAGGCGGGGACGGGTATCCGCGGGCAGAATGATTTCGTCGATATAGCCTAACTCTGCCGCTTTGAATGGATTGGCAAAGGTCTCGCGGTATTCGTCAACTAATCTGGTCCGCTCGGCGTCCTGGTCTGGCGCGTCTTTGATTGCGTTACGGAAAATGATGTTCACTGCGCCGTCCGGCCCCATGACCGCGATTTCGCCGGTCGGATAGGCGAGATTGATATCCCCCCGAATCGCCTTACTCGACATGACGACATAGGCCCCGCCGTACGCTTTGCGCGTAATGACCGAAATCTTTGGCACGGTGGCTTCGCAGTAGGCGTAGAGTAGTTTCGCGCCGTGACGAATAATGCCGCCGTATTCCTGGGATGTCCCTGGGAGAAAACCTGGCACATCGATAAAGCTGATAATGGGGATGTTAAAACAATCGCAGAAACGGACGAACCGACTCCCTTTGACCGAGGCGTCAATATCGAGCACGCCAGCGAGAAAGGCGGGCTGATTGGCGACTACGCCGACGGGTTTCCCGCCAAGTCGGGCAAACCCAACGACGATGTTGCGCGCATAGTCTTTCTGGACCTCGAAGAAGTGATGCTCGTCCGCCACCGACCGAATGATTTCTGTAACATCATAGGGTCGGTTGGGGTTATCTGGAATAATCTGGTTGAGCGCCTCATCGCGCCGATTCGGGTCATCGGTGGTTGGCTGAAACGGTGGGTCTTCCATATTATTGCTGGGGAGATAGCTCAGCAACTCGCGCATCGAGTGGAAGCACTCATCTTCATCCGGGGAAGCAAAATGAGCGACCCCGCTGGTCGCATTATGCGTGGCTGCCCCACCCAGTTCCTGCATGGTCACCTCTTCATGCGTGACCGTCTTGATGACATCCGGCCCGGTGATAAACATATAGCTGGAATTCTCAACCATGAAGATAAAGTCTGTCATGGCTGGAGAATAGACCGCTCCGCCGGCACATGGGCCCATGATGGCGGATATTTGGGGCACAACGCCTGAGCTCAGGACGTTGCGGAGAAATATCTCTCCATAGCCGGCCAGACTCTCGACCCCTTCCTGAATCCGGGCGCCCCCCGAGTCATTAATGCCAACCACCGGGCAACCCGTTTTCACTGCCAGGTCCATTATTTTACATACTTTTTCGGAGAACGAGCTGGAGAGACTGCCGCCAAAAACTGTAAAGTCTTGTGAAAAAACAAAAACCTGACGACCATCGACCGTCCCATAGCCGGTGACGACGCCATCGCCCGGGATCTTGGTCTGATCCATCTCAAAGTCGGTGCAGCGATGGGTTTTCAGCCGGTCCAATTCAACAAAACTGCCTGGATCAAGAAAGGCGTCGATCCGTTCCCGCGCTGTTTTTTTGCCGAGTTCGTGTTGGCGTTCAATCCGTTTTGCGCCACCACCCTGGAGCGCTTGCTGGTTGAGGTTTTCAAGTCTGCTGATGGTTTCCTTGAGACCCATACTCTTTCCTATTCTTCCGTTTGCAAAGTCGCGGGACCTTGGTCTTGTATTATGCGAGACAAAAAAGATCAAGGAAGGGTGGTCAGGTGCCGGCGCTTCTCAGAGCGTGGCCTCTCACCGAAAACGAGAACGCGGCGCGCAGGGCAGGTTGACGCAAGACCTGTACGCTCTCTGGATTATGATTGTGGGGTAGTTTCCTGTTCAATGAGCCTGAGCCATTGACGCGCTTGCTTGGCCGCAGTTTTGTGGGCAGTCGCTTTGGTAAAGGCGGCTTTGCTCTCGTCGAGTTTGCCGGACCGGTACTCGGCAATACCAAGGAGCATGAATGCCTTGCCCGTATTGGTCAGCCCGCCTTTTCTCAAACCCTCGGATACAGTGGTGGCCACTTCCGGCCAGCGTTCCAACTGGGCGAATATCTCGGCGCGCCGGAGATCAATCTTGCCCGTTTGAGTACGGCCAGCGAGTTGCTCAAGAACATCCAACGCGCGCTGACTCTCTCTCGCGTGGAGCCAACACGTAACGAGCAATTCGTGATTGGTGTCCACATCCTGCACGAGATTTTTATTCAATCCATCCGTTAACAGGTCTGCGGCCTTATAGGGCAAGCCGAGATGCAGATAGTACTGCACGATCTGCAGGGCCTCCTGTTCATTCAGAATGCCTAATTTGTAGGCCATGGCAAGCGTGGAAACGGCTCGTTGGTGCTTTTCCTCCTGGCTGTAGATCTGTGAGAGTTGCTGCCAATAGATTTTTTTCTGTGGGTACTGACCGAGCAGCTGCTGCAGGGTGGAAGTGGCCTGGGAGAATTTTTTCTGCTCAATCTGGACGCCCACTAACATCTGGTACCATGTCTCGTGGAATTCCGTTGCCGCGTCGATTGCTTGCTGAATATTTTGCTCAGCGCGGGCATAACGTTTGAGATACATATATGCCTGAGCAAGAAAAACCCGAGCCTGCGGACGAGGCTTCTCTTCATTGGCCAACCAGTTCTCCAGCGTGCGAGCCCCCTCTTCGTAACGCTCGGCGCTTATCAGCATTTGGGCCAGATTGTACTGAACGATTTGGGCGCTGGCCGGTGGCAGGGCTCCATCGGCCAGGCTTGTTTGAAAGGCGCGGATGGCTTGATCGTACTGCTCCAGGCCGGCATGAGCGTAGCCCAGAGTTTGCTGGGCAAGCGCGGCTTCATATGGACTTAACGAGGTGTCTGCCGCGAGTGTCTGTAATTGTGCCAGGGCTTCTTGATGGCGTTCGTTCTGTATCAGCTCCTGCACGGCTATCAACTGCTCGTGGACCTCCTGAGACAGACTCGGCTCCTGGCCGGCAGCGATTCCGGGCGCGGCCAAACAAAAAAAGACCATCCCCAGGCTGCACAGCGCGCGTAGCCAAGTTGCAATGCGGTCCGCTTTCCTGCTCACTATCAGCTTCCTCCCAGGGCAAACTCAATCCGCTGCGACGCCCGCGACTCAACCGCCTGTCCATTCTCTACGCGTGGTTTGAATTTCCACTGGACAATGGCTTGTAGCGCCGCCTTATCAAAGACTCGTGGGGGCTCGGATTTGATAACTGCGGGATCGGCTACGCTGCCGTCTGCCGTAATGGTGAACTCAACCGTGACAGAGCCTTCGATCTGAAGACGCGCGGCGCGTCCCGGATAACGGGGCGGGACCCGGACCAACGGCATCAACTCATGTCCTGACAGGACCGTTTGCTTAGTGCTGACCGGTGCGGCCAGGGGGGTCATATCGAGCAGAGGACCCGAAGAAATGGCGGCCGTCATCTCAATCTGTGGTGCCGGGAGTTGAGGCTGATTCGCCGTCTGTAATGTGAGGCTCGGGGTTGGTGGTACTTCAGGCGGGGGGGGCTCATCGGGCGGCTCACGCTCATCTCTCGGAGGGGGCTGCGCTTCAGGTGCGAGACGAACAAAATCAACGATAGGGAAGGCATCCGGGTAGGAACGCGCGCGCTGAGAACGTGCAATCAGCACGTGCATGAGCACAAATAGCAGGACGGCAATTGTCAGACCGGCGAGACCTGACACGGCGGCTCGTCCGAACATTCTTAGCCCTCCTGTTGTCGGGCGGCAACCGCGATATCATTCACGCCGGCCAGGCGGACTTGATCCATCACCTGTACCAGCAGACCGGTGTGGGCCGTTTCATCAGCTAACACCACGACACTGGCCTCAGGGCTCTCAGCGAGCATGCGCTCGACATTTGCCCGGACGGCCCGAACATCTATCGAGCGCCGCTCCATCCAGATTTCGCCCGTTTCTGAGAGCGCAATGCGAATCGTACCACGTCCTTGCGTCTGAGCCGTCTGGGCGACGGGTCGGTTGACCTCAATCCCGGCTTCCTTCACGAATGAGGACGCGACCAGAAAGAAGATCAGGAGGATGAACACCATATCGATCATCGGAGTCAGATTGATCTCAGGGGCGCTGTCGTGTCTGTCCCGGCGACGTCTCATTCGGTACCATCCTTCACCATAACTCTATGGTCTTACTCCACACGTAAGAGACTTGCTATCTTCTGAGCGGATTTTGCCGCCCTTCGGTCTAAGCTGGAGCTGAAATAGAGGCCGGGGACGGCACACACCAATCCGGCCATAGTCGTCACCAGCGCTTCAGAAATTCCACCGGCCAGACCGTTGGCATTGCCGGTTCCAAACAATTGCATGACAGTAAACGTGAAAATCATGCCGTTGACTGTTCCCAGGAGACCCAGGATGGGCAGGACAATGGTCAAAGTCCGAATCAGGGACAAGCCCTTACGGAGCTGATAGCCCACTTGGCTGATCTCCATCTTGCGGATCTGGAGGGCATACCACGACTGGTGGTCGCCGCGGGCCTGCCAGCGGGAGACGACCTCACCCTCAAGAGATGGATAGCGCGTCCAGAAGAAGATAAAGCGTTCGATAATGAGTGCCCACAGGGCGATAGCGACCACAAAAATGGCCGACAGCGCCGGCCCGCCGGTTGCAAAAAACTGCTGGAGTGGAGCAAAAAGATTGTAGAGCATCAGGCGGGCTCACTCCGGATGCGCGGCGAGTAAGGATGAGCGCCCGGCCAGCAGGGCGATCATCCCCGCACTCTGTTCTTCCAGGGTATGAATAAGGCGGCCGCTCTTGCCGGACAACAGGGAATGGAGCAGGACGATCGGAATCGCGACGCTTAACCCAAGCTGGGTGGTCACCAGCGCTTGCGAAATGCCATCCGACATGACTCGGGGGTCGCCTGCTCCAAACAGCGTGATGGACTGAAAGGTATCAATCATGCCGACGACCGTACCGAGCAGCCCGAGCAGCGGGGCAACCGCGGCAAAAATTCCGAGCGTCGCCAAGCCACGTTCCAGGATCGGAACTTGTTCCAGGATGGCTTCTTCCAGGCGCGCTTCCAGGGTTTCCACATTTTGATCTGTGTCATACTGATACACGAGCATGACGCGTCCCAAAGCGTTGTCGGCTTTGAGTTCATCCCCTTGGCGTTGCGCCTGCATGCGCCGGTCTTCCCGCCATAGATAGACCGTCCGCTCCACAATCAACACGGCGGCGATCAAACCGATGGCGAGGATAACGAAGCCAATAACACCACCTTGCTCAATCCGTTCCCACACGTTTGGCCGTTGTACCAGAGCCGCCAGAATGGCTCCGCGAGACGGGTCAACACCGAACGCGTTATACCCCTCCGTGGTCTGCTCAAGTCCTTGCGCAGAGCTGATATAACGCCCCTCGGGCTGGCGTGCCAACTCGGCGACCTGGCGTGTCTCCGGTACGTAGCGAAGATACTTTCCTTCAGAGACGGCGTTGAACGTCCCGACCCGGACAATTTCTCTCTCTGATTGGGTGCCATCTGCCTCGGTTACGGTCGTGGGAAATTTTACCACTTGGCCGGACTGTGTCATTTCTTCCAGCAGGGTTATCCATAACCGCTCAAGCTCTTCCAGCGAAGCGAGTTCCGTGCTTTCGGCCATCGTGTTGAGAAAATCGACCCGCTCGCCGGACTGAACGGAAACGAATGACCCCTCTATCATTCCTGCTGTATCTCGTGAAATCTGTCGGACGACGCCAAACAGTTCGCCCAGTGAGGCGGCCCGCTCCTTGAGTTGGCTGCGGAGTTGTACCAGATTATCTTCGTTTTCCCTGAAGGTCGCCTGTTTCTCTTCACTCTGTTGCCTGACACTGGCGAGTTCTCCCTCGGCCTGCTGAAGCATGCTTTGACGTTGGTCACGCTCTGCCAGAAAACGAGACTCGCGCTCGCCATGCAGTTTGGAGTCGGCTTGCCGCTCCGCGCGGACTTGGCCAAGGAGTTCCTGGAGAGATTGGGGACCTTCTTGGGCAAAAACCTCCAGTCGAGGGCCCCCGACCAGGAAGAGCACCCACACAACACTCCATCGTAATATGTTCACGGATTCACCTCGCTTGGCGCTGGGACGGGGAGCAGCAGGAGGTTGGGCACGGATTGTTTTGCCGCTATCTGTAACCCCCGATTGATGGCTCGGCGATAACTGCTCGGCAAGGGTTCCCACTCCTGGGTGAGCCGATTCCAGTGTCCTACCTCCTGGCCATCCAGACCTTGATACAGAAGCGCCAGCCGTCCGACCCGCAAAAAGTCAACCGTGCGCTCCTGTCCGTCGATAGTGACGGCCCCACGGTAGCCCTCAATCGTCCGGCCATAGTCCGTCTCAATCTGATACGCCTCCATGATGCTGCGATATTTCTCGGTAATCGTCAGGTCCGATTGATCGAAAGTGTTGCGGAGACGAGTCAGCCGCTCCTGACGTTCTTCGGGTAAAAAAGGAATATCCAGGGCGACAAACTGGACGAGATGATCCAGCATGCGGACCAGCAAAGGCACAATGTCGCGTTGGGTGACCTCAATTTCCTGGAGTTGAGTTTCGAGCGATGCGGCTTCTTTCTGTTGGGAGTCAAGGAGACGGTCGAGCTGCTCAACATAGACTTGCAGACTTTCCGTCTGTCGGATGGTGCTCCGATAGGTGCTCAGCATGCGCTGTGTTTCGTCCGCAAGTGCGTCGATGGTGTCTTGAGAGCGGATGGCCTCCGTTACCGCAGCATTTTGCGTTTCTATCAATTGTTCAAGCGGCTGGGCATTGACGCGTTCCGACCAGCCACTAAAACAGGCCCACACGAGCAGCCATGTGAGGTAGGTCTTGTGTTTCATAATTCTCCTATGTCTCCTTCGTGAACCGCTTCTGCCCCGACCGGATGGGATCAATAAACAGGTTGCTAATATATCCTGGCGAATAAGTCAAATCATTGACAGCGGCTCAGTTTGAAGAATGCTGACCAGGAAAAATAATGGTTCCTCTATACTCTCTCCACCATACATTCTGTTTATATCTAAAGGCCCCCATCCAAGAACGTCTTTTTTGTCAATCTTCCCTGCAATGGTTCTCATTCTTCCTTATCTGCGTTCAAGAACACGAGGGAGCGTCTGGGGCATAGAGCTGTGACGCATCAACGTAGATCAGATATTCCTGAATCAAATTTCCCTGCATTTTGAACACATTGGCAAATGGGACGCGGAGTTGGCTGGAGTCGTGGCGCGTATAGGTAACGATGCCGTGGCACGCCGTCGCCCCTTCCTTCTCCCAGACGTCCAGGACGTCGTGATGAATGGCTTTAATGCTCAAGAGAAATTCGGTCACTGTTTGACGCGCAGCCTCTTTCCCGAGGACTGGCTCTTGGTTGGCAAACTGAAAAAGCGCGTCGGGGGTGAGGAAGCTCGCAAAAGTATGGGTATCGTTGGTATCAATGGAGTTAAATAAGCGGGTAGTCCATTCTACGCTTGCCACGGTGTTTCCTCCTGAACCTTATTAGTAGCTGGTTAGTAGCTAGTTAATAGCTGGCTCGCGGTCTTTTCGGATATATGGGCGGTCTGTAGTGGATCCACTCCGCAGCGTTGCGGGTGTCCTTGTTTCTCAGGGCCGACCAGATGTTTTTCAGGTCTGTATCAAAAAGCGTTGTCGGCTCTCCGGGCATAACGTGCCAATCGCCTCGTGCGACTTCGGAGTCAAGTTGACGGGGTGACCAGCCGGCATAGCCCGCGTACACGTGAAACTGTGCCGTCGCTGTCGCGGCCAGCCGGGTTAAATTATCGAGGCTGGACGTGACTGAAACCTCTTGTGTGATAGGGAGCGTTTCTCCAAGCGGAAATGTCTGTGAGCGAACAAGCAAGAGCATCTGGGCTCGTCCGACCGGACCTCCGACATAGATCACATCCTCCGCATGCGGCTGGTCTGCCAAATGTGGCAGTGCGCGCGCCAGCTGAACATCCGTCGGACGATTGACCACCACGCCCATGGCACCCCGTTGGCTGTAGGCAACGAGATAGATGACGGTCTGTGAGAAATTGGGGTCATGAAGATGATTTGCTGCAACGAGGAATTTCCCTTTCTCCAGTCTTTCGTCTGAGACGGCAGGAGGTGATAAGGGGAAAAATCCGAGAGGGGCCGACGAATGCCCGGAGAGCGGCGTCACTCCGAGCGTGAGCGCGGCTAAAACAGAGAGGAAGACGTAGGATGCAACCGGCACAATGCGGAACCTTACCACTTTCTGACCGAGCGTCCAAATGATTCCCTATGCCTCAGCTTACCCAAAAGACGAGCGTTACAGGAGTTTTGAGGGAACCTGTGAGAACTCAACCCGACCCTGGGCGACAATGCCATGTTGCTGGCAAAATCCGCCATTGACTTCAAGCACATATCTGGCTGGGTGTTTGGAGGGGATGCCGGCGGTGGAGTAGGGCGTTGTGTTTTCGGCGATATGGACGATGGTAAAGCTCGCGTTGATATAGATGATATCGAGCGGCAGCGGGGTGTTTTTCATCCAAAAGCTGAGCAGAGTTTCCTGCGGGAAAATAAAGAGCATGCCGCTGAACGCCGGCAGTTCGTTGCGATACATGAGGCCGCGCTGACGTTTTTCCTGCGTGTCTGCAACTTCGACTGTGACGTGGACGGGGGCTCCGCCTTGGGGGTGGATGATGACCTGGGGAGAAGAGGAGGAAGAGGAAGGGCAGGCGAGAAGAAGAATGGAGACGAGCAGGAGGAGGGCATTCCCCCTCGCCCTATCCCTCTTTGAGAGAGAGTGGTGTTTGTGAAACGGAAGAGTATGCAACGTTCGATAACTTAATGGGTCGTTTCCGCCTCTTCCGGGCGCGCCGTCTCTTCCTCGTCATTGAGTGATTCGGAGACGAGTTCAACCAGGTCTTTGACCTGAACTTTCTCGTCAAGGTCCTTCCCTTTGACGGCATCGTCCATCATGATCATGCAGTACGGGCAGCCGACGGCAATGGTCTCGGGTTCGGCTTTCATGAGCTGGTCCACGCGGGTGTAGTTAATACGTGAACCCTGGGTCTCTTCTTTCCAGACTGAGCCACCGCCAGCCCCGCAACAGAAGGTGCGGCTTTTCGACTGCTCGACGTCATTGAGCTTGATGCCCGGAATGGCCCGCAAGGCCTCCCGAGGCGGCGCGTAACGACCATTGTGGCGACTGAGATAGCAGGGATCGTGGAAGGTCGTGTTCTGCTCATTCAGGACGCGCGGGCTGATCTTGTCTCGCTTGACCAGCTCCTCAATATACTCCGAGCTGTGGTAGACTTTGTAGTTCCCGCCCAGGTCTGGATATTCGTTGGCAATCGTGTGGAAGCAGTGCGGACACTGGGTAATCACTTCCTTGACGTTATAGCCATTCAGGGTCTGGACGTTTTGCTCAGCAAGCATGCTGTAGAGATACTCGTTGCCCAAACGCCGAGCCGGATCACCCGTACAGCCTTCCTCTTTGCCCAGAATGGCGAAGCGCACGCCGGCTTTCTGTAAGATATTGACCATGGCGGTAGAGACTTTTTGGTTGCGTTCATCAAACGAACCGGCACAGCCGACCCAGTAGAGCACCTCGGCTTCTGGGTCTTCGGCCAGGGTCTTTACTCCCAGTCCGGCCGCCCAGTCCGCGCGTTTGTCAAAACCCAGATTCCACGGGTTGGAATTGGTTTCCAGGCCTTTGAAGACGTTGACGACTTCTTGTGGAAACCGCGCTTCCATCATGACGTCGTAGCGCCGCATATCCACAATACGTTGAATATGCTCGATATTGACCGGGCAGCCTTCCTCACACCAGCCACACGTCGTACAGCCCCAGATGACGTCCTCGGTCGCCACTTCGGTAATCATGTCCGCCCCATCCCAGACCGGCAGCTCGACCTGCGTGCCGTTTTGCGCGTTCTGCGCTTTAACCGCGGCAAGCTGTAAGAGAAAGGGCGTCTTTTGGATGAGATGCTCGCGTTGCACCATAACCAGCTTCTTGGGGTTCAGCGGCTTCTCCGTATTGACCGTGGGACAGTTGAGCGTACAGCGCCCGCATTCGAGGCAGGACGCCATGTCGAGCAATTGTTTCCAGCTATACTCTTCAACCTGTGCGACGCCAAAGGTTTCCGCGGTCTCAAAGTCGGTAATCGGCTCCAGACGCCCGCGCGGTTTCAGATTGCTGAAGAAGATATTGACCGGGGCCAGGAATATATGCCGCATTTTGGTAAACGGAATCAGACCGAAAAATGCGGTGATAATGAGCAGGTGCACCCACCACACGATTTGATGCGTGCCTTCGCCGGCGTCGGCCAGGGCAAAGACACCGGCGAAGGCCATCCCCGCATAGGCCCAGCCAGGGTGACTGGCGGGGTTGGTGTGAATACGAACTCCTTCAAGCATGAGACCGGTCACGCCAATGAGCAAGATGAGCAGCAGCGGCAGGCCATAGCCGACGCGGTTCTCGAAATTATCTACCATTTTTTCTTCAGCCGGACCGGCATGGGCCGCCGGTCGCTGGACGTAGCGGCGATACAGAAACAGTCCGCAGGCGGCAATGAGCAACACCCCGCAGGTGTCGAGGACAAATTTATAGACTTTGTAAAAGGCTCCAAAATAGAAGTGCATGGGCGTGTCATGCTCAAGCGTGACCAGCCCGGTCCCAATGAACAGACCGAAGAAGGCGACAAAGAGTGTCAGATGGTAGAGACCGCCCGGCTTTTCCTGCACGACGTTGCCTTGCCCAAAGGCGTCGAGGAGAAACAGTTTGGTCCGTTCTGGAATATTATCAATACGGGTGGTCGCCGCCCCATGCTTAATCCGCTGCCACCATTCGTAGGCGAGATAGAGCGGCGCACCAAAGAAGGTAGTGAACAGTAGGATATACATCACTACCTTGCCGGCCAGTGAGATGTTCCACAAAATTTCTCTGGTGACCTCTTCCATGCCTTCCTCCTGTACGGCTCTTTTTTGTGTCAGCTTTGAGGCAGAGCCGCAAGGGTGTCTCTCTTGAGGAAGGGACCACCGACTAGATAATGCCGTCGTCCTTGAGTCCCGCCAAATCTCCTTCCGTCAGACCCAGCAGGGAGCCGAAAATATCTGCATTGTGCTGCCCCAGGAGCGGAGCGGGCTGCACTTCGGCTGGAGAATCCGACATCTGGACCGCGCAGCCCGGCATGGTAAAACCCCCGCGGGTTGGATGCTCGACGTGGGTGATCATGCCGCGCTCTTTGAGATGTTCGTTGGCGAGGATATCGCCGCTGTCGAGCACGGCTCCACACGGCACGCCGGCCTGGCCAAAGGCTTCCATCACCGAAAATTTGTCTCGCTGTTTCGTCCAGTCCGCAATGATGGCAAACACTGCGTCAAAGTGTTCATTGCGACTCTTCTGGTCGTGAAAACGTGGATCGTTGATGAGGTCCGCCCGGCCGATTGTTGTCAGGGTATTCTCCCACATCGCCGGGGTGGTGTTAATGATGTAGGCGTAGTCGTTGGGGCCGCCCGGCGCGCAGGGATAGAGGTCGGTTGGAGCCATGGCCGCCAGCCGATTGCCGGCGCGTTGGGCCGGGACAGCGCCGTAATAATGACTCATCATGCCAATGCGGGTCAGATTCACCACCGCATCCTGCATGGCTACCTCAACCCGCTGACCTGTGCCGGTTTTCTCACGCTGGAGCAGGGCCGAGAGAATGCCAACCGCACAGTGGATCCCCGTTCCGGTATCGCCTATGGTCGGACCAGGGCGCAGCGGTGGCGTGTCCTGAGTGCCCGTCACACTCATGGCTCCGCCGGTGGCCTGCGCAATCATGTCAAAGCTCTTGAATCCAGCATAAGGGCCGTAGGTCCCAAACCCTTTGACCTGAGCGTAGACAATCCGCGGGTTAAGCGCCGCGACAACGTCATACCCCAGACCCAGAGCAGCGATTGCGCCCGGGCCGTAATTCTCAACCAGGACGTCAAAGTGCGGCACGAGCTGCTTAAAGAGCCCCAACCCTTTTTCGCTTTTGAGGTTGATGCTGATGCTTTTCTTGCTGGCGTTCAACAAGAGAAAATAGGGCGAATCGAGTCCCGGCTTATCGGTAATGAGATACCGGCCCTGGTCCCCGCCTTTGGGAGGCTCAACCTTCACCACGTCTGCGCCCAGAAAGGCCAGAATTTCAGTACACGAAGGGCCGGCCTCAAATTGGGTTAAATCGAGTATTCGAATATGATCCAGCGCGCTCACACGTCACCCCCTTTTTCGTTTGGCCGCAGGCTGCCTGTTGACGAACATCGCAGTGAGTCCGGGCCAATACTAGCGCTGTTGTCGGCCTTCGACCAGACCTCGCTGGAGACAGTCGGTCGATAATCGGAAAATCTCCCAGCCCAGCCGTGTGGAGCGACAGATGCAGAGAATGGAACACGCGGATTTTGAAAACCGTGCCACGTGTGCTGTGCCTCTTGCCATACGCTGGCCTCCTGGACGGCCTGCCCTGGGTGTGGCATAGCCCGTGGTGAGGAAGCAAATAAACGCACGAGCGCCGGTGTCGTGCTCAGTTGAATTGTCCTGGGGCAAAGGGTAGCCTCAGAGCGCCTTCAGGCGTTGACCGTGACCGATGGATATCTTGTGTGGAGAGGTGCCATGCCGCCGACTGATCTACCCAGCCACAGGACGAATACTCCGCAAGAGCCGCTCTATTCTGTGTGGGCAGTTGTCTTAGCCACTTTCCTTGGTTCTCCCCTTGCCGGGGGTGTCCTGCTGTCAATGAATTGCCGGAGACTGTCTCAACCCGGTGCCGTTCGAGATATTTTCATCTGGACAGGGCTGCTGACGATAGGCTCGTTGCTCCTCAGCAGATTGATACCGCAAGAGCAACGTATGATTGAGGCGCTCCTGGTTGGTCTCCAAGTCTTTGTCATGTATTTCCTGGCGACTCGTCTGCAGGGGCGGGCTCTTGCCTTGCACCTCCAACAAGGGGGTGCGCTTGCGTCGTACTGGAGCGCCATTGCTATAGGGATTGTATGCGGCATTGTCCTGCTTTGGATACTGGTCGGATTGGGGCTGGTCATCGCCCCCGGAACCGTGGTCGAGGGAGAGGGCCCTCAGGGGCTCTTATAGACAGCAACCGCAGATATCCGCTCTGTCTCGATCGCCATGACACAAAAGATAGCCAAGCAAAAGGCAAAACGTCCGCCGCCGCGGCATCAGTTGACTTTGGATGAAGCCATTGCCCGTTTGGGACTGACCGGGGTCACGCAGCGCCGCATGTTTGGCGGCTTGTGCTACTATGCCAATGGCAATCCCTTTTCTTTTCTCCTGGGTGAAGACTTGGCCCTGAAACTCCCGGCCATGCAGCTGATTTCCGCGAGTGCCAGTCGGGCTGGAGCCCTTTTTCATCCTGGTGGTGGAGAGTTTGTGATGCGGGAATATCTGGCGCTCAGTGCAGAGACCCTGACGGACGAAGACAAGGTCGACGAGTTCGTGCAGGCCAGCTATGGCTTTGTGAGTGGTCAGGGCAGTCCAGAAGAATATCTGGCTCAACGTGATTTGTCAGAAGGTCGGAGTGGCTTATATCAAAAGAAGCAACCCAGAAGGTGAAACCGCAGGAATAGCTCGCCCCCCATCCTTACGGCCCGCGCGAGCGGGGCAGATATCAGTGACAGACATGACGCAGACCGTCCTCGGGTGGAGCGCCTTTTTTGTCTCGACTTTCGTCGCTCCGGTTGAATGGCTGAAGAACACTCTCCTTTTCCATCCCAGCCCGATTGTCAACGTCACGCCGGCAGTCTATGGGCTGGTCTACGAGGATGTTCGCTTTGGAGGAGAGAAGGGGCTGCTCCTGCACGGCTGGTATATCCCCGGTCCGGGAGACGTCATCTTTATCTGGTTTCACGGGAATGGCGGCAATATTCAGAATCGGTTAGAGCACGTCCATTTGATGCATACTCACGTTGGCGGCAGCCACATCCTGTTTGACTACCAGGGCTATGGTCTGAGTCACGGCCGCCCGTCGATTCCCGGCATTATGTCCGATGGTCGGGCCGTTATCCGGCTCGTTCAAGAACGGGGCTGGAGTAAAGGAAAGCGACTCGTCTTTTTTGGTGAATCCCTGGGCTGTGCGGTCGCGATTGCTCTCGCGGTTGACCCCGCACTGGAGGCGCGCCCGGAACGCCTGATTCTGGAAGCCCCGTTTTACTCCCTGCACGCGATGGGACAAAGCGTGCTGCCACCCCTGGCTTTCTTAGTGAAAGACGATCTCAACTCAGCCCGGCTTATTCCACAGCTCACGGTTCCCCTGCTCGTTATTCATGGCGTCCAGGATCGGCTCGTGCCCTTTCAGCAAGGCCGCGACTTGTATGACCTTGCTCCTTCACCTAAGCAGTTCTATCCAATACCAGATGGGGAGCATGTCGGCCTGTACAGGGTCGCTGGGCAACGCTATTTCCAAACTATTCACAACTTCGTAGCTGATGAACCTTCTCCTGGTGCGACCGAATAGACGTAAGCATGGCCCAAGCTGAGACGGGGACGGAAGCAGCGCGGCCCCGAATAGTGCGCTATCTGCGGGGACTACGGCGACTGACGCTGGGCCTGATTGCCCTTGGGGTGAGTGGGGTCCTGGTGGGGCTTGTCCTCGCTGGCTGGTTTTTATCCGAGCAGCGCTATGTCGCTTTCCTTGAACAGGAACTGGAACGGCTCTTAGGCGCAGAGGTGGAGATTGCCGCAAGTACGCTCTCCTTGCGGCAGGGGGTGGGGGTTCAGTTCAGGACGGTCAGCGTACAAGAGTACGGCAGTCCTGACCCTTTTGTGACGGCCGAACGCATTGACCTCGTGCTTGATCTCAAAGCGCTCTTGCGCGGCCAGCTCCTCTTTCGCCAGATATTTGTCTTAAAGCCGAATGTCCATCTCATGCAACCGGCCTCGAATGCCGAACCGACCGCTCCGGTTGCCGGCCTGTTCTCTCGCCAGGTGAAGCCGTCCGCCCAAGACGCTGAAGAAACTCCGTCCGCTGCCAACCTGTGGTTTTCGCCTCAACTGCTGGTCCACCAACTTGTCGTGGAAGATGCGACGTGTGTCTTTCAGCCGGCGTCTGCTGAAGTTCCCCTGGTCTTCACTCGCGCGGGGCTGCGGCTTTCTCTGGAGCCGGACGGCGGAGTAGAGGCGCAGTTGAGTGCGAACCTGGGGCAGAACGGGGAGGTAGGACAGTTGACGCTCCGCTCTCGCGCTACGCACGAGGAACCGACCCCGAACGCGTTTCCAGCAGTATGGCGAGGCGACATTCGCCTCCAGAATATTGCCGTCCAAGAGTTGGGGGCATGGTTCGGCGCGGATTGGCCTTCGGCGCGCGTGGACTTTTCCGGGACGTATACCGGGGAAGCGAATACGAGTACGAACGTCTCGGGTATAGTGAGCGTCCGAGAGGCCCGTTTTTCACAACTGACGGTTGAGCGGGGAAGAATCGGCCTGGCCAATTTACGCTGGGATAATCCAGCGTATGCTTCTTCATGGTTGGTGGTTGCACCGCTAGCCGGGCTGCTCGAAAACCTGGCTGAAAGTCCGGCCTCGCTCACCTTCAACGCTACTATTGAGGAGATGCAGGGTCGATTTGGAAAAACGAACGCCCCGGTTCGTTTGACCTCAGGGCAGCTTCATTTGCAGGCTGGTCAACTGCACGCCTCGAAACTGAAGGGCTGGTACGGAAAGTCCTCAGCGCTGACGGATATGCGCGCTGCTTGGGCGCCTCTCTTCTCAAAAAATTCGCCAACGCTCACGGTGAACCTTGCCGCGCAGATGAACCTCGCCGATGATCTGGACTCTTTGCTCTCATTTGTGCCAAGCGAAGAACGAGAGGCATATCGGCAGGCAGTGCAGCAGCCATCGGGCCACGCTGACCTTCGGCTGAGTGCTCAGATTCCTCCCGACAAGAACAGCCAAAGCTCGTACTCAGCGACGGTGGAATGGCGTTCAGCCGGAGGGGTCCTCCCCGAATGGGGGCTGGCTGTGTCTGAGGTGAATGGCGCCGTTCACCTCACGCCGGAGCTGGTCTCATTGCGGGATATCCGTTTTCGTATTGGGACCTCTGTTGGGATGCTTGAGGGGACGATTGAGCGTCCTTTCACGGCCTCGCGGCAAGGACGGGTGACTCTCTCCATTCCACAGGCGGCCATACAGGACGTTATGCCGCTGCTTGATGAGGCGGTGGTGCAACCGCACTACGGACAGATCAGTGGGCGGGTGGATGCTTGGTTCGGTCCGGAAAGTCACCGCCTGGAAACTGAGGGGAGTATTGTGCTGAGTCAGGCCCGTGTGGACGTGCTGTCGTTTTTTGAACCGCTGGATATCATGCGCGGACAATTCTCCTGGAGCGGACAGCAGGGTCGATTTGTGATCGAGCAGGGCAGCCTGTCCGGCGCTGGTATAACGGGTTCGGGTGCAGTGCGCAGCCTTGAGCCCCTGGAGCTGGATGCCACCGTGGAGTGTGGTGAGCTGGATTTCGACTCGGTCCTGGTCTCTGCTGCGGCTCGACCGGAGAAGAAAGAGACAGCAGAACAGAGTAAAGTGCGGGTCGCTGTCCACTGCGACCGCGTGCGGTATAAGACGTTTAGCGCGGCGCCGGTCCGGGCTTCTGTTTACCGGCATGAGCGTCAGGTCGATTTTCGCCTCGAAGAAGCTGGTGTCTCAGCCGGCGCTCTCCAAGGCGCGGGGACGTTGTGGCTTGACTCGTCCGCGCTCTCGTTCGCCCCGCGGGTGAGTCAGGTTGATGCGGCAGATTTTTTTGCCGCGCTGGGCCATCCAACCGATACTCTCTCAGGCAGCTTAGACGCCAGCGGCAATATCAAGGTTGTCAATTGGGCGTTCTGGGATAACCCAGAGGAGTGGGATGGAGAATTAACGCTCTCAGTTCAAGATGGGGTTGCCCGGCAACTCCCGATTCTCGTGCGGCTCTGGACCGCCATCAGTCTGCAAAGCCTGCTCAGTTTCTCGTTGCCGCAGTTGCCGCGCGAGGGACTGCCCTTTTCTTCGCTGACTGGAGATATGGTGATGAAGCACGGAGGACTCACCACAGAGAATCTCTCTCTTATCGGAGAGGCCGTTCGCCTGGACGCGCGAGGCCAGGTGAACTTGCGGCAGAAAACGCTTGATATCACGACTGATGTGATTCCGTTGCGCGGGATTACGAGTGTGGTTGAAAAGGTCCCGTTAGCGGGCAAGCTGCTCGCCCAGAGCACCGACCGACTCACGGCCCTGCCGTTTCAGGTCAGCGGCCCCTACCACGACCCTCAGGTCAGCCTCCAGTTGCTCAAAAAAGTCGTTCCTTAAAATGCTGAGGTTATTCGTCTATCCCTGCCTCCTCCAGCCACCAACTTCAGGGAGAGAATGACCCTTAATAATGAATCACCGACCGGATGCTTTTGCCCTCGTGCATGAGCTCAAACGCCGTATTGATCTCATTGAGCGGCATGGTGTGCGTAATGAAGTCGTCAAGCGGAATCTCGCCCGTCATGGCCCGCTCCACAAACCAGGGGAGCTCCGAGCGGCCCTTCACGCCGCCAAACGCGGTGCCGCGCCAGACTCGGCCCGTGACCAGCATAAAGGGCCGGGTCGCAATCTCCTGACCCGCCCCGGCCACCCCAATAATCGTCGACTCCCCCCAGCCTTTGTGACAGCATTCCAGCGCGGCCCGCATGGTATGCACGTTACCGATGCACTCAAACGAATAGTCGACACCGCCGGCAGTCATATCCACAATGACATCCTGGATAGGGGCGTCGTGGTCCTGTGGATTGACGACATCGGTTGCTCCGAACTTCCTGGCCAGGTCGAACTTGCCAGGATTCACGTCAATGGCAATGATGCGCTCCGCCTTGGCCATGCCGGCGCCGACGATGACGGCCAGACCGATTCCGCCCAGCCCGAACACTGCAACCGTACTGCCCGGCTCCACTTTTGCCGTGTTTTTGACCGCGCCGACCCCGGTAGTGACTCCGCAGCCGAGTAAACAGACTTTTTCAAGCGGGGCGTCTTTTTGGATCACCGCAGTACTGATCTCAGGCAGCACCGTATATTCGCTGAAGGTGCTCGTTCCCATGTAATGGTAGATGGTCTTGCCGTTGTGCGAAAAACGGCTGGACTCGTCCGGCATGAGCCCACGGCCTTGTGTTCCACGTATCGTCTGGCACAGGTTGGTCTTGCCCGATTTGATGAACGGGCAATTCGGGTCTTCCGGCGTGTAGAGGGGAATGACATGATCGCCTTCTTTGACGCTGCTGACGTCCGCGCCAACCTCGACCACAATGCCCCCCCCTTCGTGACCGAGAATAGCGGGGAACACGCCTTCCGGGTCATCTCCTGACAGGGTAAAGGCATCGGTATGGCACACGCCGGTCGCCTTAATCTGGACCAGCACTTCGCCTTTTTGCGGACCTTGGATGTCAACTTCTTCCAGTTCGAGTGGTTGGCCGGCTTCCCATGCTACTGCTGCGCGTGTCTTCATATTGCCTCCCCGTATGAGTGTCCACCTGCCCCCCGTACCACAGCCCTCAGGCACGAACAAGCGGAGCCTTGACGTCGGGCTCCATATCGCCCCAAAGGTGTGAAGAATCTCAACAATATTGCGAAGGACGAGGCAATCTGGTAGGGGGAAGTGCGCTGGTTTTCAAGGTTTTCCGCCCGTCCAGAGCATCCTGAGTCAGGGGAGGGCAGAGAGGACGTCGCATGGCTCGGCAGTTTCATATTCCAGACTTCTATAAAAGCCCGATTATTTCGCGGGTGAAAAAATACCGCCAGCTGCATGACCCCCGCAAGCAGGACTTACTGCCCACAGTGCTCGACTTTGGTCCGGTCCGTTTTATCCTTGCCCGTCATTTTGGTTTCTGCTTTGGCGTGGAGAATGCGGTCGAGATCGCGTATCGGACGCTTCAGGAGAATAGCGATAAGCGCATTTTCTTCCTGAGCGAAATGATCCACAATCCCGCGGTGAACCAGGACCTCCAGGAGCGGGGGGTACGTTTTATTTTCTCCTCCGCGGGCGAACACTTGATCGCCTGGGATGAGCTCACCGCAGAGGACATTGTTGTCGTCCCAGCCTTTGGGGCGAGTGTGGAAGTCCAGGACGCCTTAGCCCAACGCGGCTTAGACCCATATACCTATAACACCACCTGTCCGTTCGTAGAGCGCGTCTGGAAACGCAGCGCTCAGCTTGGGAGTAACGGTTATACCGTTGTCGTACACGGAAAAGCTTCCCATGAGGAAACCCGCGCGACCTTCTCGCATAGTATTCAAAATGCGCCGACGGTCGTCGTCCTCAACCTCGAAGAAGCGCATATCCTAGGTGATATTATTCGTGGCCAACTTGAGCCGGCCGTTTTCTTTACGCAGTTTGGGCATACCTGCTCTTGCGGTTTCGACCCTGAGCGGGATTTGCAACGGCTGGGTGTCGTCAATCAGACCACGATGTTAGCTTCCGAAACTCGCCAGGTTGCCCAGATTCTGCGTCAGGCTCTGGCCGACCGTTACGGCGAGGAGCGGCTGAGTGAGACCTTTGCCGACACGTCTGACACCCTGTGTTATGCGACCAATGAGAACCAGCACGCCACGTATGCGTTAATTGAGCATGGGGCTGATCTGAGCCTTGTTGTCGGCGGGTATAATTCGTCAAACACCTCGCATATTGTCGAGCTCTGCCAGGCGGCTATGCCGACGTATTTCCTGCAAGGGGCCAAGGACATCGTCTCTCCTGCCTGCATCAACCATTTTGTTTTACACCGGCAACAGGTCGAGACCACGCAGGACTGGCTGCCCGAACACCGACCGCTTGATATAGCCCTCACCTGCGGAGCGTCCTGTCCGGATGCCATTGTGGACGAGGTTCTGCTGCGGGTGTTGTCCTTCTTTGCGTCGCCACGGACAATGGAGGAGGTCTTGCAGCCCTATCCCTCCACTACGCCAGCAACGGTCTGACGCCGGTCCTGCCAGGATACCCGTATGCGCCTTGAAGCGGCAGACTATATCATCGTGATTGTCGATGACCTCGACCGCGCCCTTGATTTTTATACCCAGGTTCTTGGGCTCAAACTCGGCCATCGTTCTGGAGACTACGCCCAACTCGACACCGGTGTGACCCGGATTGGCTTCTATACCCGCCCGGCCATGGAAGCCGTGGTCGGTTTCGCCCTGGAGCCGGCCCGACAGACTGCTCCGGGCTTCGAGTTGGGCTTCAAAGTCGCCGATGTTGATGCGGCATACGCGGAAATAGTGGCGGGTGGAGCAACGCCAGTCACCCCGCCGACAACCCGTCCGTGGGGACAGCGGACGGCCTACGTGCGTGATCCGGACGGCTATTTGATTGAGCTGGCTCAGGGACTATAGCCTGAGGTATGGCGTCGTTGTCAGTGCGCCTGTGTTTGCCTGAAAAAGCCGGGCAGGGCACACGCCTGTGGGGTTGCCAGTCGCCCCACAGGCGTCTTTTAGCCTTGTTTGCGCAGGGCAAAGAATGACGTGAAATTTCCCCGACGGGCCAGGAGCAGGAGGGTCTCTGCGTCTTTGACTTCTTTGACGGCCGCCGTGAAATCGCGTACCGATTTGACGGCCTGCCGGTTCACCTCTTCGATCACATCTCCGGGACGGAGGCCGGCCAGCTCGGCTGGGCTGCCAGGCTCAACCGCTGTGACCACGACGCCTTTCTGGTCGTCTGGCAGGCGGTAGCGTTGGAGATGTTCGTCTGAGATGTCGGCGACGGTCAGGCCCCAGCTTGCCTCACTCTCTTCGCCGCCGCCGGCTTGGGCGAGCTGATCGGCTAATTCTCCAAGCGCGACGGAGATGGTTTGTTCTTTCCCATCACGGAGAATGGTGACGTTGACCTTTTCCCCAACCGGGGTGCGCGCCACCATCGCCGGGAGGTCGTGAGATTTCAGAATTTGCTCCCCTTTGAAGTGGGTAATAATATCGCCCCGTTCAATACCCGCCTTTTCTGCCGGTCCACCCTCCGTAACCTCAGCGACCAGGGCGCCGATGGGCTCTGCCAGATCAAAGGATTTTGCGAGTTCTGCCGTGACCGTTTGAATAGCGACCCCCAACCAGCCACGGGTTACTTTCCCCGAGTCTTTGAGTTGGTCAATGATCGACTTGGCCATATCGATAGGAATGGCAAAGCCGATACCGATATTGCCACCGCCCTGACTGAAGATGGCCGAATTAATGCCCACGACCTGGCCCCGGAGGTTCAAGAGTGGGCCGCCAGAGTTGCCGGGGTTAATCGAGGCGTCCGTCTGGATAAAATCGTCATACGGCCCGGCGCCGATAACCCGCCCTTTGGCGCTGACGATGCCAGCCGTTACTGTTTGTTCGAGTCCGAAGGGATTGCCGATGGCCATGACCCAATCGCCAACCTGCAAATCCGAGGAGCTGCCGAGCGGCACGCTCTGAAAGGGCTCTGCCGACTCGATTTTGATCAGGGCCAGGTCCGTCTTATCGTCGGTCCCAATAATGGTCGCCTCAAACTCATCCTCGTCTGAGAGACGGACCGTAATTTTGTCGGCCTCGCCTACAACATGCTCATTGGTGACAATATAGCCGTCTGGGCTGATAATGAAGCCAGAGCCCAGACTGCGCTGCTGGCGCGGGGGAGGTCGGTCGCCAAAAAAGCGACGGAAGAACTCTTCAAAGGGGTCTTCCCCGCCAAATGGGTTTGGACCCGGCAGCGGTCTCTGACGACGCTGGGGGCGTCGTGTCGCTGTCTGGGTTGTTGAGATATTCACGACCGCGGGCATGGTCGTTTTTGCTATATCGGCAAAATCGGGAAGCTGGTTCACCCCTGTGACTACCGGTTGCCGCGCTTCCGCCTCGCTCTTTTCCTCCTTTTTTTTTGAACCGAATAATTCCAGGGCGTGCAGGGGGGGGCGGTCCACCAGCAGCAATCCTGACAGGAGGAGGAGGCCAGCGGTGAAAACGCCGTGTCGTACCGATCCGCTCTTACGCATGCATTCCTTCCCTTTCCAGCAACAATCCGGAGGCAAACATTCCAGCCACGCCCAAGGATTACGGTTGCGCTCCCTTATTGAGCTTTTCTCGCAGCTCAACTTGTTTCACGAACGATGGGACCACAGGAGCGAATTCCGGCGAGAGGCGGTGACGGATATCCATGGCCGCATCGGCAGCCAGCCTCCGCAGCGGGACAGACTCCTCGATACGGGAGAATTCGTCGAGAAAGGTGAGGACATCCTCCGTCCCCACCTCTTTCAGGGCAAACAGAGCGGTTCCCTTTGTCGGCACATCAAGGTCACGCCGAAGAAACTCCATAATGGGCATGGCGCCGCGTGGGTCTCCAATTTTGCCTAATGCAACCAGGACCTTTTTTTTGACCCCGGCATGCACGTCACGTAAAAACAACTGCTGGGCCAGGGCCGGGGTGGCATCGGTCGCCCGCATATTGCCCAGATATTCAATGGCTTTGACTTTGACCCGGATATCAGCATCCGCGGTGGCATTGAGCAGATAGTCAATCGTCTTCGGGTTTTTCATTTCTCCGAGCGACTTCACCGCGCCCATGCGTGTTTCCGGGCGGTCATTCCCCAGACGACGGACAATCTCTTCCAGTTCCGGTCCCGACCCTCTTTTTTGCTTTTCCTGGCGGAGCCGCACCCGACTCTCGCGCGTCAAGCGGTTTCCCAAGCGCGTGCCCTGGCCCAGGAATTGGGCCTCAGAGACACGGGGCGCGGTCCAGTCGAACAGGCTGAACGCCAGAAACACGATGCTGCCGAGCGCCACAGCCGCTCTCTGCCCACAATACCGTTTCATCGTTCCCGCACTCATAGGCTTGCTACTCGTAATTGACTGAAGATGCCCCACACACAGACTGGATGCAAGGGCGCTAGGTCGAGAATAAAGGGTCTTGCTCTTCCCGCCGGAAGACCTGGACCTCTTCCGGGAACAGGCCACCTTCGGGAATATCCTTGAGGGGCGTGCCGTCCTTGAGCCGCCCTTCTATCACTTCGCGATACGTACAGACCAGATACCGATGTCCGTCGCGCGGTTTGGTTGGCAGCCGGGCCTTTTCGACCCGGGTCTCGCCTTTCGCCTCTGGCCCGAGAATGCGGATAACATAGCGTTTCTTCATGAGTCCTTTCAATGCCCGGATGACTGAGGCGCGGGACAGCCCGGTCATCTCGCAGATCTCGGCATAGCCAGCCGTAATCAGTGGAGTCCGGCGTAAACCAATGGAGTGCCGCCACAGGGCCCGGTAGGTTTTCCACTCGCGCGGGTCCATGAGCCTGTTGAGCTCGTCTTCCAGCAGATAGTCGGGGAGGCGCGGGGATGGTTGCCATGGGGGGCGGCGCGTCAGGCGAATCTGAACATCAGCTCCCTCGCCCGTGGCCTGTTCGTCCAGTAGGGTGGTTGGCTCCTCTTTTTTCGCCATAGTCGGGTCGCTCTGTTTTTCCTGTGTATAATACTGATAAATGGAAACGGTGCCAATGGGCGGCACGGGGCTATAATAATGCTGGAGATAGCTCCGCCCGCCACTGATAGAGAGGGGAACTGATGAAGATTCGGTCCATTACGATAGGACTTGACCCTGGCTTTCCGTTGAAGACCGCTCGGATCACGCACGGCGGACGCTTTGCCCAAGAAGTCAAGACCATCTGCGAGGCGGAGGGGTTGGCGGTCCAAACCCTGCGTTTGGCCACTCCCCCATTTCCTCAATACCTGGCCGGCTGCTCTCCTGCTGCGGTCCTGCGCTTTGCCCAGGAACTGGAAGCCGGCTGTCTCGCCAATGGGCTGGATTATTGTGCGCTCGGCCCGGTAGACCCCAGTGTGCCCGAAGAGCGGCGGTTTGTTGACCTGCTGCCAGAGCTGATCGCCGGGACTGAAGCCGTATTCGTCAGTGCGCGTCTCGGCAACGCTGCCCAGGTTCCCACTCGGCCCGTGACCCAGGCAATCGCCGGTATTATGAGGAAGGTCGCAGATGTAACGCCGGACGGATTTGGCAATCTCCGGTTTGCGGCAGGGATACACATCCGTGCCCACACCCCTTTTTTCCCGGTGGCCTTCCACACTGGAACGCCGGCCGTTTCCCTCGCCCTTGAAGCAGCCGATGTGGTAGCGTCGGTTGCCCAGCCTGACCTCAGTCCGGCCGGGCTTATCGCCCGGATACAACAGGCCTTTGAACGCCAGCTTCGCCCCCTTGAGCAGCGTCTGAAACGTTTTGGACAGCAGCATTTTCGATTTGCGGGCTTTGACCTTTCACCGGCACCGGGTCCTGAGAGCAGTATTGCCCGGGCAATTGAGCGGATCAGCGCCGTTCCCTTTGGCAGTTCGGGCACGCTGGCGGCAGCCGCGGTGGTCACCGCAGCGCTCAAAGAGACAGCCCTCGATCACTGCGGCTACTGTGGACTCATGTTGCCAGTGCTCGAAGATGCTGGTCTCGCCGAACGTAATAATCAAGGAAAAATCAGCCTGCCCCAACTGCTGACCTGTTCCGCGGTGTGCGGCACGGGGCTGGATACCATACCGCTTGCGGGCAACATCTCTCAACAGCAGCTCATGGGACTCCTCTCGGACGTTGGGGCTTTAGGCTGGAAGTTGCAGAAACCGCTCTCTGTTCGTCTGCTGCCTGTCCCAGGCAAGCAGGTCGGTGAGACGACAACATTCGACTTTCCCTATTTTGTAAATACGCAGATCATGGCCGTCGAATAGCAGACGGCTGAGGAATCTATGGAAGATAATATCCTGCTGCAAGAACGGGTGCGGCAACCGGGGAGATATCCCTGGGTCCGACAGCTTCTCGCCTGGTCAGCGGTCGTCGGTTATTGCGGGTTCATCTACTATCTTTCCGATCAACCCGAGCTGCGACTCCCCCAGCCCATAGCTTTCTCCGATAAGTTGATCCATGTGGGCATGTATGCGGTGTTGGGTTGGCTCTGGACAGTCGCGCTCAGAGAAACCTGGCCGGGATGCACGTCCCTGTCAGTCGTGCTTTTCAGCCTTCTCTTTACTTTTGCCTATGGGCTGAGTGATGAATGGCATCAGAGCTTCGTGCCGGGACGTTTGGCCAGCGCTACCGATGTGGTTGCGGATATGATAGGCGGCGGGCTCGGCGCGGGCAGTTTCCTTTTGTGGACGAGAAGGGGAGCAGACGCCTGACCGGTCCCGACGCATTATTGTTGCCAGGGGAGGGGCATGTGTTCATTGTCCGCGGTGCAGACTCTGACCGGCGCCTGGCCGAGAGCCGCAACAATGAACAGGTCCTCTGTCCCGGTATTGACGATCTGATGGATCGCATCGCGCGGTATCTGAAGGGTTGAGTTCGGACCGAAATCCGTATCCTCGCCCTCAACCGTCAAGCGTCCCGAGCCTCGCAACACCACGATAGCCTCTTCACAGTCGTGACGGTGGACGGGTGTCCCGCTGTCAGGTTTGATGGTCTGCATCCACATTTCCAGGGTTTGCATTCCATGTTCCGGGCCAGCCAGGGTCTGGTGGTCCAAGCCGGGGAGGGCAAATTTCTCTACTGCTGCGTTGTGGACGACGGGCATGTCATTCCTCCTCCAAAAGACGTTGCTGTACCAATACCACAGAAGTGATCTGTCTTCGAGCCAATCTGATGGTAATTCTGCCGTGGGTGAGCAAGAGGGCAAAGAAGATGCCGACGTATGGGCAAGCTCGACGTTATCCGTTGAGTGTGTCACAATGCCCAGGCCAGACTCAATACACTCGGTGGGGGAGAGAGGGAGGTGTCAGTGAAAGGGCACGCCCGACAATTTATGGCGGTAAACGATGTGGTCGTCTCTCCTGAGACGACCCTGGCCGAGGCTGCGCGCCAACTCGCCCGGTTGGACATCACCGGCCTGCCCGTCACCGACGCGAATGGACGAGTTGTTGGCATTGTCACCGAAAGCGACATGCTCAATGCCTTTCTCGCCCAGCGCTCCAACGAGGTGACGGTGGAGACACTGATGACGGAACATGTGATAACCGTCGACGAATTTACCCCCGCGGATCAGGTACTCACCATTTTACGAGAGCAGAAAATCCATCACCTGCCTGTAGTACGCCAAGGTGTTGTAGTTGGTCTGATCACTCCCCAGAGCGTGCTCCACTATATTGTCTCGCATGAATTCCCCTCGCCCCCGGACGCTGCCTAGTTGATTGTCATCTCAAAAGAAGACCTCGGCTGTGGCCCCTCAGTTGCCCCGTCTGACCTGTCAAGAGGTGTGTCGTGTATGAAAAATGACTCCGTCTCTCCCCTGTCCCTGCGTGCCTACTGGCGCGCCAATCTGCGCATTGTGGGAGCCTTGCTCAGCGTCTGGTTTGTTGTTTCTTTTGGGCTGTCGATTGTCTTTGTTGACGAGCTGAACACCATCCGGCTGGGCAGCTTTCGGCTTGGTTTCTGGATGGCGCAGCAGGGCTCAATGTATGTCTTTGTCATCCTGATCTTTGTGTACGTCTGGCTGATGAACCGTTTGGACCGGGCCTATGATCTGGAGGAAAAAGAAGAGGTCAGCAGCGAGCGGGGTGGCCAGTGATGGACCTCTTTTCGACAGATCCGGTCAAAGTTTGGACCTTCATCATTGTTGGCCTCTCGTTTGCGCTCTATATCGGTATCGCCTGGCGCGCCAAAGCCGAGTCAACGAGCGACTTTTATGTTGCCGGCTCACGGGTCGGGGCCGTGGCGAACGGCATGGCGACCGCCGCAGGGTGGATGAGCGCGGCCTCGTTTATCTCGATGGCGGGCATGATGTCCTTCCTGGGGCGTGACGGAGCGATGTATCTGATAGGCTGGACAGGCGGCTATGTGCTCCTGGCCCTGTTACTTGCGCCGTACTTGCGGAAGTTCGGGAAATACACCGTGCCGGACTTCGTGGGCGAACGCTATTATTCGCAAACCGCTCGGGTCGCCGCGCTCATCTGCGCCATCTTTGTCTCGTTTACCTATGTGGCTGGTCAGATGCGGGGGGTGGGCGTTGTGTTTGCGCGTTTTTTAGAGGTGCCGGTTGAATTCGGGGTAATCATCGGCATGGCCATCGTCTTTATCTATGCCGTGACCGGTGGACAAAAAGGCATTACCTATACCCAGGTCGCCCAATACTGCGTGCTGATCTTCGCCTATATGCTGCCCACCTTTTTTATCTCCCTGCTGATGACAGATACGCTGCTGCCCCAAATCGGTTTTGGGGCGGAACTGACAACCGAGCCAGGAACGTCTCTGCTGGATAAACTTGACGGTTTAAGTCAGGACCTTGGTTTTGCGGCCTATACGGGTCGGGGAAGTAAAACGACTATCGATGTCTTTTTTGTTACTCTCTCGCTGATGGTCGGGACGGCCGGTCTGCCGCATGTCATCACCCGCTTCTTTACGGTCCCGAGGGTGAAAGATGCGCGGCTCTCAGCCGGCTGGGCCCTGTTGTTTATTGTCATCCTGTACGCTACCGCGCCTGCGGTGGCGGCGTTTGCCCGGACCAATCTCTTAACGACCGTGCACAATGCGGAATACGCCCGTGTCCCTGACTGGTTCTCGAAATGGGAGGAAACCGGCCTGATTCGGTTTTCCGATAAGAACCAGGACGGTCGGATTCAGTATTACAATGATCGCAATCCTGCCTTTGCCGAGCGCGCGACAGTGCAAGGCTGGCAGGGCAATGAGTTATACATCGACCGCGATATTATCGTGCTTGCCAACCCGGAAATTGCCCAACTGCCGGCTTGGATCATCGCCTTGGTTGCGGCCGGCGGTCTGGCGGCCGCCCTGTCTACCGCTGCCGGCCTGCTGCTCGTCCTGTCGATGTCGGTCTCCCACGATCTGATGAAAAAGGTGATCCGCCCGGACATCACCGAGCGGCAAGAACTCCGCTATGCCCGTCTCGCCGCGGCCGGAGCGGTAATCATCGCCGGCTATTTCGGTATTGACCCGCCGGGGTTTGTCGCTCAGGTCGTGGCGTTTGCCTTCGGCCTGGCCGCTTCGAGCTTCTTTCCGGTGATTGTCCTGGGGATTTTCTCCAAACGCATGAACCGAGCTGGGGCGATTGCCGGCATGATCTGTGGTATGAGTTTTACCACCGCCTATATTCTCTATTTCAAATTCATCAGTCCCGCAGCCAATACTGCCGAGCACTGGCTATGGGGTATCTCGCCCGAAGGCATTGGCGGGGTTGGTATGCTGATCAACTTTGGCGTTGCGCTTGTCGTTTCCTCGTTCACCAGCCCGCCCCCGGCAGAGGTTCAAGACTTGGTTGAGAAGATTCGCATACCGCGGAATTAAGGGTCATTTCCTTAATGTCCGATGAACCTGACGGACTGAATGTACTAATGAGACTATAGCGCCAAGATTATGGTAGAGGGAGGGAACGGACGCGAATACGGTTTTCTTCCACAACAACAATAGCTCCAGTTCGGAGATCGTTCTCGATCGTTGGCAGTATTTTCAGCAGGATGGATGCTAGGCGCTCAGGACGATTGTTTTGGAGACGGAGAGATATCACGCTGGGCTGGATGTAGCGGGTACTCGCAAGGAGGGCCGAGTAGTCAAGGTCTTGGGTGATTACGGCCTGTCCATTGAGGCGAGCACGTTCAAGAATAGTAGAATCCGGGGCATCTTGAGGGAGTATATCGCTGACACGGATAATATCGTATCCGTCAGTCCTGAGAAGAGCGACTGTGCGGGGGGAAATGTGATGGTCGGCCAAGTAACGCACGGTCTACGAAGGGTAGGCCCGAGACTGATCAGATGCTAACCACGCACCGTAGGCAGCAGCTTGTTGGACATCCTCTTCGCTGAGTTCTGGATACTCTTGCGCGATTTCCTGGCACGACATGCCTGCGGCGATCATGTGGAGAATGACTGAGACCGTAATACGGGTCCCTGTAACAGTAGGCTGTCCGAGGCAGATATTAGGGTCTGCGCTGACCCGATCAAACATCTGAAACGTCACGGCTGATTGCCTCCTTGCCTATTCAAGACAATTCATATTGATGAACGCCAGCCTACCGAACTCTCTGGAGACCCGCAAGCGGAAATATAAGGATTGGAAGATCGGAATAGAAAAATGTGGGCAGGGGCGGAATCGAACCGTCGACACGAGGATTTTCAGTCCTCTGCTCTACCGACTGAGCTACCTGCCCACATGGCGGGGCCTCCTCTTAGCAGTTAATCCAGTTTCTTGGCAAGCCCTGTTGTGGGCGCGTAAGGGGTGAGAATCGAACCGTTGACGTTGACGAGTCGGTGATGATAGCGCGTGGAGGAAAGGCGGACGATTTGACCCCTGGCGGGCGGTGGTCAACATCCAGTGAGAGTGACGTTGGGCGGGGAGGGACGCAGCAATGTCGGGGAGACCAGGCGCGAGACACAACACGCCACTCATATCCGTGATCCTGCCGACTTTTGATCGAGCGGATTTATTGCCGCGGAGTATCGCCTCGGTGCTGGCCCAGACTTTCACAGACTGGGAGCTGATCGTTATCGACGATGGCAGCACCGATAATACGGCCGACGTTGTCGCGGCGTGGCAGCAACGGTCCGACCGGATTCGCTATGTCCGACAGGCAAATCAGGGGGTTGGGGCCGCGCGCAACCGTGGCGTTGCGGAAGCCCGAGGAGAATATATTGCCTGTCTCGATAGTGATGACGAATATCGCCCGGCCCATTTGGAGACGCGGCTCGCCCTGTTGCGTCGGCATGAGTGTGATCTGATTCAAGGCGGCGTCCAGGTCGCTGGCAAGCAATGGGTCGTCGACTTCTTTGATCCAACCAAGCTCATCCGCCTCTCCGAGTGTGTTATCGGCGGGACGCTGTTTGGAAAACGCGCTGTCTTTATTGAGCTGGGCGGATTTTGTGACCTGAACTACGGAGAAGACCTCGACCTGTGGGAACGAGCCCAAAAAGTGTTTCAGGCCAAGACCTTTCGCGAACCAGCAACCTATATTCTCCACGAAACGCCCAATAGTCTACGTATGGCCCGGTTTGACGAGTGGGCCGCCCGGCAATCTGAATAGGCGACTGACATGACGATGGCGTACGCATGAGGACACCGGTTAGACTGTGGGACGGCTCTCGTCTGCGGTGGGAACGCGGTCTCTCAGGCAATACACCCCCAGATAGAACAGGGGTGTATCGAGCAGGGCAAAGACGAGCTTGAAGGCATACGAGGATAGCGCCAGCGGAATAAGTTTGTCAATCGAATCAACGGCTGAGCCGAGCGCGCCGGACGCATACAGAATGGACGAGATAAGAAACGTATCCACGATTTGGCTGAGCATGGTCGAGCCGTTATTGCGCAGCCACAAATGTCGCCCCTTGGTGAGCTGGTGCCAGAAATGGAAGAGGTACACATCAACCGACTGCGCGACCAGATAGGCAATCATAGAGGCGATAACACCCGGCTTCATAAAGGCGTACACCGCGTCAAACGTTGCGGTTGCGCCTGATACGCCCGAGGCATCCGGCAACACGTGGCCAAACCACATCAGGAAAAGCATGAAGAAATTCATGCAAAAACCAACCCAGACGAGGGACTGCGCCCGCCGCCGGCCGTAGAGTTCGCTGATCAGGTCGGTGGCCAAAAAGGTAAAGGGATAGGCCAACAGCCCCGCGGGAATCACAAACCAGCCAAGATCGACGAACTTCGTAATCCCGACGACATTCCCCAAGGTGAGCGAGGTGAGGAAAATTCCGGCCAGAAAGGAATAGAAGACCTCGCGGGTATGCGCCGACCAGGCCCGGTCAGGCGGAGTGCGCGTGTCGGGCGGCATGGGATGTCGGTTACGCCTGGGGACGCGGCTGCGCTGTCACCTGTTGCTCGGCAAAGTCAATGACCTGGGCTTCCAGGCAGGTCTGGTTGAGCCGATCAATTTCCTGCACCCCGGTCGGGCTGGTGACGTTGACCTCGGTCAGGTAGTCGCCAATGATGTCGAGCCCGACAAAATGCAACCCGTCTCTCTGGAGAAACGGGGCAACGGTCCGACATATCTCTGTATCGCGGTCGGTGATATCCGCCTTGACGCAGGTTCCGCCCACGTGAATATTGCCCCGGTTTTCATCCGCCCGAGGCACCCGCAGGGTACAGCCGATGGGTTCGCCGTTCAGGGCGATGAGACGCTTGTCGCCCTGACGGACTTCCGGGATATACTGCTGGGCAATGATGGCCTCACGACCGTCCTGGGTCAGAGTTTCGAGGATGGAGTTCAGATTCCGATCATCCTTATGAACATAAAAAATACCGGCCCCACCGTGTCCGTCTATGGGTTTAATAATCATCTCGCCGCCCAACTCATCGAGAAAGGCTTTGAGGCGCGTGGCGTTGTGGGAGATCAAGGTGGCGGGGATGACGCTGGGAAAGTTGAGGGCGTAGAGTTTTTCATTTGCCGCGCGCAGGCCGGCAGGACGATTGAGGACAACCGCACCTTCATTCCGGGCAAGATCGAGCAGCTGGGTCGCGTGCAGATAGGCAATATCAAAGGGGGGGTCTTTACGCATAAAAATCGCGTCAAACTCACCCAATGGGCCGGTGCGTTCCGGGCCAAGGGTAAAATGGTTGTTCGCCTCTCGGCGCAGTTCGATCTGACGGGCTCGGCCCATGGCGCGCGCGCGTTCAATAAATAAGTCCGACATTTCCAGATACCAGACTTCGTGGGCGCGGGACTGTGCCTCAAGCATAAAAACAAAGGTGGTGTCTTTGTCGATAAGGATGTGTTGAATCGGGTCCATAATAAAGGCGAAACGCAATCGACTCATGCTGTCTCCTCTTAGCCTGCGCGTTCCCGTCGGACCGAAGAATGGAGAAGGATTTCCTCTGCCCACAGGGGCGGCATGCTAGGCAGGCGTCAGGTTTAAGGCAAGGGGGGAAATTGGATAGCGCGCCACAGAAACTGACATAGGGCGACAGCAGTTATACTCGCCGTCTCCGCCCGCAGCACTGAGGCGCCCAAACTGACCGACACAAACCCGGCGGCCTGGGCCTGCTCGATTTCTTCAGGAGCAAAGCCGCCTTCTGGACCAACGAGAATATGCAGGGAGTCGAGCTGCGTGGAGTATTGGGCAAACTCTCTGAGGTGCAGCGCCCGCTCTCGTTCTGAGAAAATAATTTTTCCCGAATGCTGAGGGATGGAATCCAGGAGCGCAAGAAAAGACTGCGGCGGACGAATTTCGGGCGGCAGGCCGCCCGACTGTTTTGCCGCGGCGCGGGCGAGGTGCTGCCAACGCGCTGTCCGTTCAGCCCGTTTGCCGTCAGGAATACGGGCAACCGTAAAGGCCGAGACAAAGGGCGCAATGGTATGAACGCCAAGCTCGGTGGCCTTTTCAATCACAAGGTTCATTTTGCGCCCTTTGAGCAGACCCTGAGCCAGTGTGAGGTGAAAGGCGCGTGTCTCAGGTGGCAGGTGTTGCGTGAGGCCGACCTCAGCATAGGTTGGCGCGATATGGAGAATCTCGCCGTGATAGGTCGTTCCTCTTTCATCGTACAGGCTGACTCGGGTGCCTCGGTCGAGCCGCAGGACGTGCCGCAGATGATGAAACTCCGCCCCGCTGAGCCGAGCCCGATCTTGAGTGATGGCTTGGGATGAGATGAAGAAGCGTCGCATACCACCTGCCAGCCGGTTAGTCTGAGGCCCGTCGTAAGACCAGCGTTGCCCAGTCGTCTTTGGAGCGGTGTTCTACCAGAGTCCAGTCCGGCGCACTGAATGCCTCAAGCACGGACGTGGCCTGATCGCTCTGGATACCGGATAGGATGGCATGGCCTGAACATGTCAGTATTTGAGTGAGCGCAGGATATGATGCAATCAGCGTTGAGGCAAAAAGATTGGCGATGACCAACTGAAAAGGGGCCGGCAGTTCGTTGAGGCTGGCAGGGCTGATATGGATGGCTGTCTCGACACCGTTCACCCTCGCGTTCTTCCGCGCTTCTTCCAGCGCGACAGGATCGATATCCGTTGCCCAGACTGAGGGGACTCCCAGCTTGGCCAAGGCAATGGCCAGGACTCCGGACCCGGTACCCAGGTCCAGGGCTCGCGCCGGAGGACCATACGCGTTGCACAACGCTTCGAGCGCTTCCAGACAGGTGTGGGTGGTTGCGTGATGACCGGTGCCGAACGCCATGCTGGGATTAATCTCAATTACCGCTCGCTCCGAGCGCGCGGGTCGTACTTCCCAGGGCGGAAGGATCAGCAGCCGTTGTCCAACCGGGAGGGGAGGGAAGTGGGTTTTCCAGTGGTCTTGCCAGGTCGCACTGCTTATGGTCGCGCACGCAGGCACGCAGGTGACCAAGCCGGGATACTCGGTGGCAATACTCCGCAGACGTTTCGTGAGGCTTGCCAACAACACACTGGAGTCCTGGTTTGCAGAGAAAAAGCCTTGAACGAGGGTCCAGGCCGGCGGCGGCGTGTCCGGTTGCCATTCTCCCTCGGCAATACCGACTGAGCCGAGTTCGACCAGAAAATAGGAGACGACCTCGACCGCCTCAGTGGGGACGGACACCGCAACCCGCAGCCAGCGCTCTGCGCCCATAACCTGCTGAACTCATTGACCCACAATAACCAGAGTCTGCTCGGCTGGATTGAGATAGGTATTGGCAACGCGCTGCAAATCCGCCTCCGTCACCTGCTGGATATGATCGAGATAGAGACGGCCGTGAGTATGTCCGAGACCGTACAGTTCGTTGAAGGCCAATTCTTCAGATTGCGCGGCATTTGATTGGAGTGAAATCTCATAGCTGCCGGTCATATATTTCTTGGCCCGCTCAAGCTCATCAGCTGTGACTTTCTCCTGACGGAGGCGTTTCAGCTCCGTTTGTGTGGCGCTCACCGCTTCGTCCACGCTGCCCGGGTCTGTGCCCAAATATACCCCAAACGTCCCTGGGGCGAGTCCTTCAACGCTGAACGCGGTCACAGAATAGGCCAGGGCGCGCTGTTCACGCACCTCATAGAACAGCCGTCCCCCTTGGCGAGACAGGATGGTATCGAGGACTTTCAGCGCATATCGGTCAGGATTGTCAAGGGTGACGCCCTGAAAGCCCAGGACCACGTGGGCTTGTTGTTTCTCCACCTTTCTGGTTGCGGTTCGCACACCGCTCGGGCGGGCCTCTGGGGCGGGAGCGGTGGGTGGCGTGACCGCGGGCAGGGCCGATAATCCGGCACTCAGGCGGTCAACCAGTTGCGTCGTCTCAACGTCGCCAACAATACTGAGCACCAAGCGTTCCGGGTCGAGGAGGGTTCTGTAATAAGCGGCCACCTGCTCTTGCGTCATGGCGCTGATGCTGGCTTCGTTGCCAAGGGTGAGCAGGCGATAGGGATGCGTCTTGTACAAGGTCTGGTAAAACAGATCAAAAGCAACCTGAGCGAGATCATCCTCACGATTCTTGAGGGCCAGCAATATCTCACGCCGCCGTTTTTCCACCTCATCGGCTGGAAAAGTCGGGTGGAGCAGGGTCTCAAGGAAAATATCAAGGCCCTCATCGACATGGGTCGTGAGAAATGAGCCCGATAAGCCTAAACTATTCCGTCCGGAAAAGCCGTTTAAGCCGCCTGCCAGTGATTCAACCGCTGCCGCCAGACTGAAGCGGTTGAACTGTTGGCTGCCGCGGGTCAGCATACCGGCAATAAAATTACTGATACCGGCGTTGTGTTCGCTTTCAAACAAAAGGCCACCGAGCGTTGCCGCCTGCACCGCCATGACCGGGACGCCGTGGTGTTCCTTCACCAGCAGACGCACGCCATTATCGAGGCGAATGGCTGTCACCGGGCTGCCGGCCGCCCCGTTTGTTCTCGCTGGGGCGCTGGCCGTGCTGACTGGCTGGTCGAGGCGCTGGCATAATTGGGTGATGTCCTTGGCGGTCGGGACACTGGCGTCCTGCGTCTCGCCCAGGATGACGGCATTAAGTCGTGTTGCCAAGAGATACTGCCGCGCGACGCGCTGAATGTCCTGGGGCGTCACAGCGGCCAAGCCCTTGAGATAGCGTTGCTCATAGTCGGGATCAGAGAAGACCGTGAGAAAATACCCCAGTTGGCGGGCTTGGCCCTGGACGGTTTCCCGCCGGTAGACAAAGTCGCTGGCTAAATTTGTGCGAGCCCGGTCGAGTTCCGCCTGGGTCACCAGCGTGTGCTTGTACTGGAAAAGCTGGGCCAGGCTCTGTTCGAGCGCTGACCAAATCTTCTCTTGTTCCAGTGCAGCCGCCAGAATGAAGAGGCCCGAATCGGCCGGGGTATAGGCACTGGCCGTAATCCAGTTGACCAATTCCTGTTCGGCTTGAAGCTTTTGGACCAGAGCCGAGCTTTCTCCACCGCCCACGATAAAGCTGAGGAGGTCGAGGGCGAAAATATCTTCATGTTCAGCCGGCGGGAGGGGAAAACCCATGTAGAAGTAGAACTCCTCGACGTTCATATCCATGATGGACAGGCGCAGCTCGGTCTGGGCCGATTCGGGCGGACGAGGCCGGACGGGCAGTTGGGCGGCAGGTGTGTGGTCAAACAGCCGCTGGATTTCTTGTCGGGCTTTTTCGCGGTCAATATCCCCAACAATTACCACCGTCATATTATTGGGGTGGTACCAGCGTTGGTAGAAGTGCACGACACGCTCACGATTCAACGCCTCAATGGTTGCGCGATAGCCAATAACCGGACGACCGTACGGGTGCTGTTTATAGGCAACCTCAAACAACTCGGTTGCCGCGCGGGTGGTGGGTGAATCCTCGCCGCGTTTCCATTCTTCCATCACGACCTGGAGTTCTTTGTCCAGTTCATGTGGGTCAAAGGTCGAGTTCTGGATGGCATCGGTCAAAATATCGAGACCGTCTGAAAAATGTCGGGAGGCCAGAACGATGTGGTAGACGGTATGGTCTGCAGTGGTAAACGCGTTGATGCTGCCGCCGGATGATTCGATTTCCGTGGCGATGGCTCCGACCGGACGACGCTGGGTGCCCTTAAAGAGCATATGCTCATGGACATGGGCGGCGCCGGCAACATCGGGAGTCTCGTCCGCACTGCCGGCCTTGACCCAGACCTGGATGGCGACGACGGGCGCAAAATGGTCCTCTTGAACGGCAACGCGAAGGCCGTTTTCGAGCGTGAAAAGAAGACGCTCTGGATTCTGTTTTCGGCTAGTTGTGGGAGGCGAGGCGATGTTCGACATGGCCCTCCTGTGTTTCACACCCCCGGAAGGGAGTCAAGGAATACGTGAGCGGGGTACTGGCTGAATTAAGCCACTGGCAGTCGAACGCAGCCACTCGGGGCGTTTTGAGTGGCGGCATTTGGATCGTGGGTCCTGTCCTCATTTGAGCGATTTGGTACTGTCCTAATTAGGACAGTACCCCGGACGTTGAAAACGGGTAGGAACCGTTATAGGTGGTATATATCAACCGCAGCACACGGACGGACCCTGAAGATGATTATCGATGCCTGGGCACAACATCCCACCCTCAGACATGCTCAAGATGAGATTTTCGACTCGCTACGACGCTGGAATCGTCAGGACCCGCCCGCCGAGCCGATTCCGGTCGAGATGACCATTCGGACGATGGATGAAGCGGGGGTCGCGCAGTCCCTTATTTCGGCATGGGTCGCACCGCGCAATGTGATGATATCGAATGATGAGGTCGCGCAGTTCGTCAGCGAGTATCCAGCCCGCCTCGTCGGCGTCGGCTCGTGCGGTCCTGCGTTCAGTCCTTGAGCGCTTCATTCAGCAGGCAGTCAAACGACTCGCAGGCGAAGACACGATCAAAATCCACGTCACCCTCAAACGGGTTGTTGAACCGATCCCCGAAGGCTTGCACCAGGGGGAGCGTCTCCTCCGTGGCCCGTTGCTTGGTCGAGGGGGAGAGGGTCAAGCTGGCGCCGGCTTTCAGGAGGAGGGCGGCCATGGCCCGACTCTTGCCGCCTTTCCGCACCGCGTACTGAAAGGCGGTGCGCCCCTCATGATCCAGGAGGTCCAAGTTCAGCCCGCGGGTGTCTTTCCAGCGGAGGATTTCTTTAACCATTGCCAGCCGCTCGGAAGGGGTACTCCCTGGGTAACGGATGGTATAGTCACTGTTCCAAAAACTCTGCTCTCCGTAAGGCCGGAGGTCCTGGGCGATCCGGTGCAATATGGTGCGCCCGTCCGCATCCTGTTGGTTGATATTGACGTGATTGCCTGAGAGGCACCACCGAATCTGGCCGACCGTCGCGCGGTGGTGATACCACTCCGCATCCCAGTTCCACCGACAATCGGGCCGTTCGATGCTCGCCCAGGCGATGCCCCCAATCAGGAGAACCAAGCCCACACCGAGCAACGCTTTCCAGTGATACCGCAACGTGAAGAGCGCTTTTTTCATGTTTCCTTCTCCTGTCCTCTTATGGACGCTTCCGCCATTTCATGTTGCTACGCGGGTGCCCAAATATATCCTTGTCTACGACCGGTCCAAGCGGTTCTAACGTCTTCTTCCAGTCATTGAGCCGCTTGGCGAGTTGGCCGTGCGCGGTTTGGAACGGGTGCGCAACGTCTCTATAGTCACACAAGAACTCGATATAGCGCTGCTGGTGCATCCGTCCCAACATTAGAATAAACTCATGGCTGGTGAACTTGTCGGGCAGCTTATCAATAGCCTGCTGGTATTCGTCATCGGTAAAGGGTATATTGACTCCCCTTAATATCATGGCGAGCAAGTTATCGGAAGATGTCTTGTTGACGATCCCAAACAAGCGGTCTGGGGGCATGCGTCGCGCGTAGTAAAAACTGCTGCATATCCCGATTCTGGCTCTTGAGAAGAACAAGTATTAAATTTTGTAGCTGCCGCCACTCACTCCCAAACGCAGCCAGTACCGTGAGCGGGGGTCGTGGCACAGGTGTACCACTTATTTCTGAAATCCCGGACGTGTACCACTTCTCCTTATTTTCCACATACTTATGGGATTCTTCTCAGGACCAAGTGGACGGAGGTGCTCCGCGTCCGACGGGTGCAGAGGGCGACAAAATGTCATGATTGCGGCTTATTCTGCTTTCGTATTAGGTAGGGGCAGTGGGCCTGTAGCTCAGTCTGGACAGAGCATGTGGTTCTCACCCATCGGTCGCCGGTTCAAATCCGGCCAGGCCCACTACCAGATTTTTTCTTATCCTGTTCTAAAAAGGTAGGCAATACCGAGGGGCTATGGATAGAGCCTCTGCCGCTGTTTTCCGAGTTCCTGAATAAGGTCCTGGCACTCCTGCTGAAAGCCCTTAAGAAAGATGGGATCGGAAATGGGGCTCGCGAGCATCCCCTGCTCCATTGTAGCCAGATAGAGAGCCATCTGTGCATACCATTCTTCTGACGGCTGATTCTTTTCAATGACAGCGAGGAGCAAGATTTTGAGCGCCGTCAGTTGCCCATGTAGCTGGCTGGTAGAGAGAGCCATATGATAGTCTCCTGTCTCTTTTTCTCTATCCCTTGTCTGTGCCATCAATTCGAGAAATCAGTCTTCTCAAGAATTTTATACACAAACCATGCCCGGTCTTTCCCCGTCCACGGATCATTGGATCGGGAATCATCGGCATTTAACACAAATTGACGGACCCTTTGGACTCGGTAGCTATACTCCCATCCTGGGTTCGGCAGACTTCTTTTCCCGATAGCGATCTCTAAAAATTCAGGGGCATCTTCCGGGTTCGTAAACGCAATCTCCAGCGTTCCATCTGCCATTTCCCCGACATGGTGAATATGCTCTGCTCTCTCCGGTTGACCATTGTTGTTTATGTAGAACTCTCTGAATGCCACGTGATTGCTCCTTCCTCTCGACATCTTCTCTGCTCTTTATACTATTCAAGATGTGGAAGATGTCAAGTTGTGATGTCACGCTTTCCCGCCTCGATTTTCGCCCTGACTTCGACCCGCATTTATGAGACAATAACCGTAATGAAAACAACCACTTAGCGTGGTTGATGGATATAAACAAAGACCCGGAAAGAGGGCAATCTTTCCGGGTCTTCTAACCTTTCCTACACTGTGTGAGTATAGGGGGAACTGGGGTTTCCCTTATACCAGCATAAGTGTGGGAAAAGACAAGGAGTTTTTTATGAGCCGTTTGTCTTTCCCCGAACAGGTCCGGGCAATCACGCTCCTGGCCGAAGGTATGTCCCTCCGTGCCGTCAGTCGCACGACAGGGATTCATCGCACGACACTCATGAATCTCGCGTAGCGGGTCGGCCCAGCCTGCGAGGAGGGGGACTTGAACCCCCACGGGTGTTACCCCACTAGTCCCTCAAACTAGCGCGTCTACCAGTTCCGCCATCCTCGCGAAAACAGGACACTTTCATCATACAGAGATGATGGCGACGGGGGATAATACCGCGCTCTTCCTGGCTGGTCTAGGGGGGCGCGGGACGCGCTGTTATCTCCCTAGCCCACGGGCATAGGCGAGGGCGGTAGAGCCGGAGGCGCTGGCTGCTCGGATTTATTCTGCCACCAGCGCCAGAACGTGCCTTTGGCAACGCGTCCCATGACTGTCGGTGTAAAGAAGCTGGAGGGTGGCTTGAGCATCTGCAGGACCTCACCGACGTGACGCCGGAGGGCCATGTCTTCGATCGCCGCCATAAAGAGGGCATTCATATAGGGGCCGACAATCCGGGCGCCTTTTGGCCGTTCGCCTTCCGTTGTTGGCAAGCTAAAGTCGGCCCCGGTTGCGAGACCCCACGGAGCGGCCTGGACCCGAGCCTGGGCCTTGAAGAAGTACCGCGACAGGTCTGGATGCGTCGGACCGTATTTTTTGAGGCACTCGTCCAGCGCGCCGGCCGAGAGTGTTCCGGTTGTCATGCCTTGTCCGTACACAGGATTAAACGCGCAGGTGGAGTCTCCTACGGCAATAAAGCCGCCCACGCCGGCCTTCCATTTTTCATAGCGGCGGAATCTATTCTCCATTTTCCGGTAGGCATAGACTGAAGAGATAGGCTCGGCCTCACGTACCGCGTCGGACACGATCGGAGAGCGCAGTTGCGACAGCGCTGTGGTAAATTCCTCCTCGTCCTTGGGCGGATAGTGTCTGGAGACTCCGGCCAGGGTGACAATCCAGCGGTTGTGTTCGACCGGGAAGAGCACGCCGGCCAGGGGGTGCTCCGGCAGTTTGAGGTCGAGCCAAATGCCCTTCCACCACCATTCCGGGGGGAGGTGGTCCGGCGCCTGATACCAACGCGAACTATAGCCAGTGTGAGCATTGACAACCGTTTCGTGTGGAGGCGTAATACCGAGCGCCTGGAGCCAGTCCGGCGCTTTTGACGCCCGTCCACTGGCGTCAACGATCAGGTCAGCCCGAATCGAGGTCGGCGCGCCTGCCTCGCGCGGTACGAGATGCACGGTATTGATGCGCGGAGGGCCGGCGGGAGCCATGCCCAGGCCGGTCGCGCTGGTTTGCTCGCGTACCTCGACATTGGGCAGCTTATGGAACAACTCGCGGACGGTTGATTCAATGAGGTTGCGGCTGGCGAACAGGGTCAGCATGCCGGTGGGGCGACGGCGTTCCCAGCCCCAGCTGCGGAGTGTGGCAAAGTCATTCCCAAAGTCAATCTCGTGCGCCCCGCGCTCAAGCATCAGGGTGTCAAAGCCTGGAAAGAGACGGTTGAGTTCTTGTCGCCCACGCATGAGCAAAGCATGGACGTGGCGGCTCTGCGGAACCCCGGCGCGTTCACGCGCGCCGTCGGGACAGGTGTCCCGGTCCAGGACGGTGATCCTGTCGAAATGAGCGCTGAGGACCCGGGCGGTACATAAGCCGGCCATGCTGCCGCCAATGACAACCGCGTGAGTATGAGACATGCGTCGCTCCTGTGCATCTAATTCTGCAAGGCCGTGCCAGCCCAAGTCGAGTCATTGCCGGGCGACTTGAGCCGGCGCGCGCCGGCCTGAGACCCTGCGCCGCGCATGCGGCAGGCGCGGCCAATCCAACGCGCTCAAGGGTCAACTGCTCGGCGTTGCCGCCGGCGCTTCGGCCTGAGGCTTTTCGCCTTCGGGTGCCACCGGCACTGCCGATTCTGAGGCCGCTTCCGCCCCGTGTTGCGTTGCTGGGCTGCCCGCTCCTGCGTCGGTCTCAGTCAGCGGCGGAGCCGCGGAGCGGGCGTCTGAGTCCTGGCCTTCTTCTGTGTCAGCCGGGGGAATCTCGTCCGTTGCCTCTAGGGGAACAGCCGGGGCAGGGACATCGTCGAACAGACTTCGTGATGTTTGACGTGCGAGCCCATAGGTCATGACCAGCGAGGTCAACATAAAGAGGATGGCGATGCCGGTTGTCAGCTTTGTCAGAAAATTACCTGCCCCGGAACTGCCAAAGACGGTTTCACTTGAGCCGCCGCCAAATACGGCTCCCATGTCAGCGCCCTTGCCGGTTTGTAAAAGTACGACCGCAATCAGAAAAATACAGGCGAAAACATGCAGGCCAATCAGGGCTGTATACATCATGGGAGCATATCCTACTCAAAGTGAACGATACGAGCAAACGAGTCAGCCTGCAAGCTGGCCCCACCGACCAACGCGCCATCAATATCGGGCTGGGCCAGCAGTCCATCGACGTTGTCCGGCTTGACGCTGCCGCCATATACAATACGGACCGCGGCGGCACTGGACTGGCCGGCGAGTTCGACCAGCGTCTGCCGAATGGCCGCATGCACCTCCTGCGCCTGTTCCGGCGAAGCGGTCTGCCCCGTCCCAATGGCCCAGATTGGCTCATAGGCCAGGACGAGGGCGGCAATGGCCGGGGCGGTCTGACCTGCCAGACCGCCCCGAATCTGGCGTGAGATCACCGTCAGCGTCTCGCCGCGTTCGCGCTCGGCCAGGGTTTCTCCCACGCACACGATGGGCGTCAGGCCGTCACGCCGGGCGGCTTTGACTTTTTGAGCGACCTGTTCGTCGGTTTCTCCACCATACTGGCGGCGTTCCGAATGACCGATAATAACGTACTGACAGCCAACCGCCTTCAGCATTGGCCCGGAGACCTCGCCGGTGAACGCGCCGTGCGTCTCTGCGTGGAGGTTCTGGGCGGAGAGACGGACCGGGCTGCCGCGCAGCGTTCGGGCCGCGGTCTCCAACGCGGTAAAGGGGGGAGCGACCACAACTTCTCGATCTGAAAGCGTATCTGGAAGCCGCGCCACCAGGGCTGAGAGCAGCTCATCTGTCTCAGCCGGAGTCTTATGCATTTTCCAGTTGCCGGCAATAAGGGGCAGCCGCGTGGACATGGGATTATCCGAGTTGGCTCCCGATGAATAGGGTCATATCGCGCATACGATTGGAGAATCCCCATTCATTATCGTACCAGGAGAGGACTTTCACAAAATTGTCGTCCATGACCTTGGTGAGTGCCGAGTCAAAAATAGACGAATGTGGATTCCCGTTGAAATCGACTGAGACCAGCTCTTCTTCGCAATATTGCAATACGCCCTTGAGCGGACCTTCGGCTGCGGTGCGCATGGCCGCGTTGACCGCGTCTGCCGAGACGGTTTTGCCGAGTTCGGCGACCAGATCAACAACCGAGACATTCGCGGTTGGAACACGGACAGCCATGCCGTCGAGTTTCCCCTTGAGTTCCGGGAGCACCTCACCCACGGCGCGGGCCGCACCTGTCGAGGTCGGAATCATCGACTGGGCAGCCGCTCTTGCTCTGCGAATGTCCGAGTGGGGCAGGTCCAGGATGCGCTGGTCGTTGGTATAGGCGTGGACAGTCGTCATCAGGCCACGCGTGATACCGAAAGATTCGTGCAGGACTTTGGCCACGGGCGAGAGACAATTGGTCGTGCACGACGCATTCGAGACGATGTGGTGGGACGCTGGGTCGTAGTTCGTATGGTTGACGCCGTAGCAGACCGTAATATCAGGATTTTTGGCTGGGGCAGAAATAATGACCTTTTTGGCGCCGGCCGACAGATGCAATGCGGCTTGTTCCCGTGCGGTAAACAGGCCAGTTGACTCAAGAGCAATGTCGACCCCAAGATTTCCCCAAGGCAGCTTGCCTGGATCACGCTCCTGGATAATCTCAATCCTTTTGCCATCGACGACCAGGGCGTTGTCTTCGGCAACAATATTGGCGTCAAGTTGACCGTGGACAGAGTCATAGCGCAATAAATGCGCCAGAGTTTTGGCATCTGTTATGTCATTGATGGCAACAAACTCAAGTTCGGGTTCGTTGAGACTGGCGCGAAAAACATTGCGTCCAATACGGCCAAATCCATTGATTCCTACACGTATCGCCATACTCTCCTCATTTTGCAGGGTAGTGACTTTGCCAAGTCTTTTTTCATACTTTCGTGTCCGGTGAAAGCCCGTCGCCTCAAAACGGCCAACCCAGGAAAACGATTGACTCGATTCTCCGCATGTATTAGTCCTACCAATCAATGAGCATGATTTGAGGCTTTCCTGATCAGGAGAGGAACCGAAGCCCCCAATGTATGCCAACTGGTGTGTGGAGGGTGGGGAGTGGATTATGGATGGTTTTCTTGGGCGTTTTGCGATTCAAGCCGACGTTCCGTTTCAGCAGACCCACAGCATTGTCGATATGGTTACCGGCTCAGGACCGGTGGTCCTGGCCGTCCTCTATGTCCTCTTGGGCTTCTCCATCGTGAGTTGGGGCATTATGCTCTATAAATTCCGTCAACTGCGTCAAGCCAGGCGGGAGTCCGAGCGCTTTACCGCGGTATTTTGGGAAACCAAGAATCTCCCCGCTATTCACACCGCAGCACTCGAAATGCAGGAGAGTCCGCTCGCTCAGGTCTTTCGCGCGGGCTATCAGGAACTCATGCGTCTTACCCGGACGAGGAAGTCACCTGAAGCGCCCACCGAGCCTGTTCCGCTGACCATTCCGGAAGAAGGCGGGATCGATAATATCGAGCGAGCTATGCGCCGGGCCTTGCGCGAGCAGGTGACCCGCTTAGAGCGTGCCCTGACGTTTTTAGCCACAACAGCCAGTACCGCGCCGTTTATCGGTCTTTTTGGGACGGTCTGGGGGATTATGAACGCATTCCGGGGCTTGAGTCTCACGCGGACATCGACCATTCAAGCCGTCGCGCCCGGTATTGCTGAGGCGCTGATTGCAACCGCGATTGGCCTCGCCGCTGCGATTCCCTCAGTGATGGCGTACAATCATTTCAGCCGAAAAGTCCGAGTCCTGGCAACGGACATGGAAAATTTCTCAGCCGAATTCCTCAACATTGCCGAACGTCACTTTCTCTAGCAAGGGGATGGCAGATCATGGCCTTTGAGCAGTACGATGAAGGTAGCATTTCACAGATTAATGTTACCCCTTTTGTTGACGTCATGTTGGTCCTGCTGGTCATTTTTATGGTGACCGCGCCCATCCTGCAGCAAGGCGTCAACGTTGAGTTGCCGGCTGTGGAGGCCGGACCTCTTGTCTCTGAGACAGCGGAGCAGTTGGTTGTGGCGATAGATGGCGAGGGGCGCGTCCACTTGAACGATACGCCGCTCGATCTTGTCGCTTTGGGGGAAAAACTGACCGCAATTGTGAAGCTGAGGGCAGACCGGACCGTCTATCTCCGAGCGGATAAAGACGTTGTGTATGGCAAGGTCGTTGCGGTCATGGCCGCCATACGGAGCGCGGGGATAGCAAAGCTCGGCATGGTGACTGAGCCCCTTCCAGAAGGCAACTTCGCAGAACAAAACGAATCCTGAGCTGTGATAAAAAAAAATCAAAAAAATCTGGACCCGCCCGAGGCCCCGTCCCAGGATAAACGGCTCGGCCGTATGGTGCTGTTTTCCGGGCTGCTCCATGTTGGGCTGCTCCTGGTTCTGGTCTCTGCTGCCGACCCTCCCCAGTCAAAACCCTGGACAGCCCAAAGCTACACTGTCTCTTTGGTTACTCCGGCTGCCTTGGGGCCGGCTCCCGAGCCTCCGCCGACTCTCAGTCCCAAGAAGAAGGTAGAGTCCGTGGCTGTTACGCCATTGCCAAAACCCAAGTCGCTGCCCCCGAAAGTCGAGACCAAGAAACCGAAAGTCGAGACCAAGAAACCCAAAAAATCAGAGAAGAAACTCAAAATCGCCAAGCCTGAAAAGAAAAAGAGCGTAAAAATAGCATCGAAGAAAAACCCACCGAAGAAAAACCCGCCGCCAGAAAAGAAGAAGTCGCCAGCAAAAACGGAAGTAAAAAAACCTCGGGCCAAAAGCCCGTCGCTGCAACCATCGCCTCCCAAAGAGCCTGAGGAGCAACGTCTGAGTGCCGAGGACCGTGAGCGGCAGATCGTGGCGGCCTTAAAAAAAGTCCGGCAGCGGGTGCAGGCTGACCCTCGTCAAACCGCCCAGACCCACCCCCCAACCTCGGCGTCTGGGCGGGGCGGAGGCGGTGATACGCTCCGGGGGCTCCCCTTTATTTTATATACGCAACAGGTGAAACAGAGGGTAAAGCAAAGCTGGATCGTCGCTGAGCCCAAGTCTGGTCTCACGGCAGTGGTGCGGTTTGGTATCCTGGCCAATGGCGAGATTGTCGGGGTGGAGCTTGCCGAACGGTCCGGCGATAGTGTTTTCGATGAATCCGCAATGCGCGCGGTGAGAAAGGCCAGTCCGCTCCCCCCTCCGCCAGAGGCCTACCGGAACGAATTTACCCGGCAAAAGGTTGAGGTGGTTTTTGGCGAGACGCGGCGCGTCCAGTCGCAGCGGGTTCGGAGTGAGTGAAATGAGTTGGGGAGGACAGACGCTGCGGATGACTCGGCCAGGAATGCTGCTGACGGTCATTGTCGCGCTTGCTGTATTGGCTCCGCCGGCTCCCGCACAAATACGTATTGAAGTACCGAAACCCGGCGGAGCCGGAGTTCCGATCGCTATTTCGGCCCTGTCTAATCCAGACTCTCACGCCGAGCGGCAAATCGGGGAAACCTTTGCCAGTACTATTGCCAGGGACCTCACTCTCTCCGGTCTTTTCCGGGTGCTCGACCGGCGCGCGTATATCGAGGGGCCAGAGGGGTTTGTGCTCGACCGCATTAATTTTCAAAACTGGTCTGTACTGGATGCGTTAGCTCTGGTCAAAGGCGGTTTCTGGCTGACCGGGGAACGGTTGACCATTGAGGCGCGCTTGTTCGATGTGACCCAGCAGAAACAGCTTGGCGGCAGACGCTATCTCGGACACAAAAGTGACGTGCGCCGTATGGCGCACCGCTTTGCCGACCAGATCATGCTCTTCCTGACCGGCGAAGAAGGGCCTTTTAATTCGAAGATCGCTTTCATCTCGAATCGTGTTGATGGACGGGTCAAGGAAGTCTATGTGACCGACCTGAGTGGAACCGAAGTGCGCCGGGTCACACGGGACAGGACGCTGAGCCTCGGACCGAGCTGGAGTCCAGCCGGGGCAGAGCTCTTATTCATCTCGTACAAGCAGGGAGGACCCCATTCGTTTAAGCTCGATTTGGCGACTGGACGGTCGGCGCGGCTTGACGCTCGCATTGCCTATGGAGCAAGCTGGTCTCCGGACGGCACCCGTATCGCTGTCAGTCTCGATCAGAACGGCAATTCCGATCTTTTCTTGCTCTCGCCCCAAGGTCAGTTAATTCGTCGTTTAACCCACCACAGCGGCATTGATGTTTCTCCCGCTTGGTCGCCAGACGGACGCCGCCTGGCCTTTTGTTCGAGCCGGAGTGGCAGCCCCCAGATTTATGTGATGGACGTTGAAACCGGACGGTCCAAACGCATCACGTTTCAGAGCGCCTATAATACCGACCCTGCCTGGTCTCCAGAAGGAGACCGGATCGCCTATACGGCCCGCTCAGGCGGATTTCGGGTGATGTGGATCGATCCGAATGGCGGGGAAGCCTCCCACATTGTCCGGGGTGAGCACCCTTCGTGGTCGCCGGACGGACGCTATCTCGCTCTGACACGACGCGGGCGGATCTATCTGGTCAGTCGAGATGGTCAGAGCCTACAGCAATTGACCGGAGGGGGTGGAAATGATACTAGTCCGGCGTGGTCGCCGCGCCTCCCATAAGCGCGCGCGGTACGAGGAAAAACGGTGAAAAATGCATGACAATAAATTCCGTGGTGGGTGGCTGATCGGTATACTCCTTCTCTCTCTGGGCTTGGTCGGATGTCCGAAACAATCTCCTCAGCCGATTAGCTATGGAAGCACTCCGAGTACGGGTTCTGGCGGGTCAGGGGTGGATGAATCTTCGATTGGGGAGGGCCCACGCATCCAAGAGCGTCTCCAGCAGGACGGGGAGGGCGGGCCCTTACAAGACGTCTTCTTTGGCTATGACTCGTTTGAGTTGTCCGAAGAGGCGCGGCAAACCCTGCAAGCGAATGCCGACTGGTTGCAAAATAATGCCGAGGCCAAGGTGGAAGTTGAAGGGCACTGCGATGATCGGGGGACGGCCGAATACAATCTCGCCCTTGGCGCAAAACGTGCTCGTGCCGCGCAGGATTATCTGATTACGCTAGGCGTCCCTGCTGAGCGGCTTTCCGTTATTAGTTATGGGGAAGAACTGCCCCTGTGTACCGACTCGAATGAATCATGTTGGCAGCGAAATCGACGCGGCCATTTCTCAGTCCTACGCTAGGCAACGGGCGTCAGTCCTGGCTATACACACCTGCTGTGAGAGCTAGCCGCCAGGCGCTATGCCCCTTGATTCTGCTAGGCTTCTGGCTTGCTGGATGCGCAACCCAAGCGGACCTGCAACAGGTGAAGAGCGAGCGCAGAGCAATACGCACCCAAGTGGCAAATACCGGTGCCTCGATTGATGGCCTCCAGAGCAAGGTCCAACAGCTTCAAGGCGAAATTGAAGAGTTCGGGCATAACCTGACCCGTCTCTCTAAACGGGAGAGTGGAAACGCCCCATCCCTGCGGAAAATCGAGCGGCGCCTCGGCGCTCTTGAGGAACGGTTAGGCGTCGTTGAAGGACACCTGCGCTCTGCCAGGCGCAGTCCCGAGCCTGGATTGGATGAACCTGTCGGACCAGGCGCTCGGGCGACTACTACCCCCTCTCTCCCTTTTACTCCTTCTACTTCTATAAGCCCGCCTTCGACTGCTGATACTCTGGAGTGTCAGAACCTCTATCGAGGAGCAGTTCGGCTCTTTCAAGACCAAAAGTATAATCCCGCGATTCAGGAATTCCGCACTTTTCAGCGCCGTTGCCCTGAATCACAAATGGCGGATGATGCACAGTATTGGATTGGCGAGAGCCACTACGTTCAGAATGACTATAATCGAGCCATCCTTGAGTTTAATGATGTTCTTTCATACCGACGGGGTGACCGCGTTGCCGCAGCCCTCCTTCGACAAGCTCAGGCATTTCTTGCGATTGGAGATAAAACTGACGCGCGCTTGATCCTTCAGAAGCTCGTCAGCGACCATCCGTCAGCCGCCCAAACAGTTGAAGCGCAAACCATGCTCCAGACGCTTGGACGTTAGCGCGCCTACCCCCGGACTTCTCCGGGGTACTGAGTATGAAAATTATCCGCCACGCCTCGCGCCACACGCCGCTCCCCCATCCGGTCATTGGTCTCGGAAATTTTGATGGGGTGCACTTAGGCCACCGGATGATTCTCTCTCGGCTTGTCGAAGAAGCCAGAGCGCGCCAGGGGACCGCTCTGGCCATGACATTTTACCCTCATCCCCTTTCGGTGTTACGGCCCGGAAGTCCGGTGCCGTTAATTCTCAGTTTACGTGAGAAGCTCCGGAGGATTGCTGAGTCAGGTGCTGACGGGACCGTGGTCCAACGGTTTGGACTTGACTTTTCTCAACTCGCCCCTGAAGCCTTCGTGCGTCAATATCTGCTCGACTCAATTGGTGTGGAAAAAATCTTGGTTGGCCATAATTTCAGTTTTGGCCGAGACCGGGCCGGCAATGCCGGCCTGCTCAGCGCTCTGGGAAAACGGTGGGGATTTGAGGTGGAGGTCATAGGGTCGGTGACGGTGGGGCAGCAAGAAGTCAGCAGTACCGTGGTGCGCTCACTGCTCCAAACTGGCAAACTGCGCGAGGCAACCACACTGCTGGCGCAGCCGTATGCGGTCAGTGGCCGGGTTGTTCAAGGCTTTCAGCGCGGTCGGCAGATCGGATTCCCGACGGCGAATATCCGTCCGCGGACATCAGTCCTGTTGCCGAATGGAGTGTACGCGGTCCGGGCCTGTGTGGACGCCGGGGAGTATAATGCCGTAGCAAATGTTGGGGTGAATCCCACTTTTGGCGAAAATCAGAGAACGGTTGAAACGAACCTCTTTGACTTTTCCGCCGACCTGTACGGAAAACGTCTCCGGGTCAGCTTTATCAAGCGCCTTCGAGCAGAGCGCAAGTTCTCTTCGGTCGAAGAGCTTGTTCGGCAGATACGAGAGGATGCTGATCGAGCTCGCAGCTTCCTCTCTTCAACTGGAAATACTCCCTCGTGACAGTCCAACAGCTTCAGATTCCGCTTTCCCGGCTCGGTCAGCGTTTAGACCTGGTGGTTGCCTCTCTGGCGGAAATCAGTCGGTCCCAGGCAAAGCTGTTCATCAAACGTGGCCATGTTTTGGTAGATGGCGCTCCCCAAAAGGCGAGCTATCCTGTCCGCAGCGGCGAAATCCTGGAAATCACTCCCCTTTTTTCACCACCAAGGACTGCCACGCCTGAAGCTATTCCGCTCAATATCTTGTATGAAGATGACAGTCTGGCCGCGATTAACAAACCGCCCGGTATGGTCGTGCATCCCGCTCCTGGCCAGTGGAACGGTACGGTGGTGAACGCCTTGCTGTCATACTGGGGGTGGCCTGTCGAGGAAGCCTCGCTCCGTCCGGGGATCGTCCATAGACTTGATAAAGACACGTCCGGCGTCTTGCTCGTGGCAAAGAATCCGACGGTGTTGGCAGCTCTCGCTGAGCAGTTCAAGTCGAGACAGGTGCGCAAAACCTACCGAGCGGTCGTGGTCGGATACCTGCCGCAGCATGAGGGAGAGATTTCTTTTCCCATTGGTCGGCATCCACAGGACCGGAAGAAAATGTCCATACATGCCCGGAAGAGCCGTCCGGCGGTCAGCCGGTATGAAGTCCTGGAGTCAGGTCGCAACGTGTCCCTTGTGCAGCTCTTTCCCAAGACGGGCCGGACCCACCAACTGCGGGTTCACCTGGCTGCGCTTAACCACCCTATTATTGGGGATGATCTGTATGGCTCTCGGCGTATGGAGAAAACACTGCCGGCTGAGATTTGGCACTTTCCGCGTCAAGCCTTGCACGCTGAGGCTATTGAATTCATACATCCCCAAGAGCATACCGTGATGACAATTCAGGCACCTTATCCCGCTGATTTTGCTGGGCTCCTGCTGGCACTGGCCGCTGTCTGGGAGTGAGTCTTTTCGTTGACAGATTTGTGATGATGTATTATATGAAAGTGCCTTGCAGAGGATAAATCGTCCTCTGCGGACCGCTCCGAAAAAGAATTTCTCACCGGTCATACTGCTGTTTCTTGATGGTTTTTCCCCTAACACGGGCAATCGGCGTCCGAGGCGGACATGCCTCGGCAATACGTAATACCAAGGCTACGTCCCTCCAGTTTACTACTGCAGACAATTAGGAGGAAAATATGGGTCGAGCGACCGTAAAGAGCAATAATGCAAATGGACTCCAAGACGTTCGCATTAATGGGGACGGCGAAGACGTCGGTCTGAACCTGAAGTCTCTGAAATCAAAGAAAATTGAAGAACTGGCGGAGATCGCACGGAATTTTAATGTCGAGGGCGCGTCCAGTCTCCGTAAGCAAGATTTAATTTTTTCTATTCTCCAGGCTCAGGCCGAGCAGAGTGGCTTTATCTACGGCGAGGGGGTGTTGGAGATTCTCTCTGACGGGTTCGGTTTTCTCCGTTCTCCTGACTACAATTATCTGCCGGGGCCGGATGACATTTATGTGTCCCCGAGCCAGATTCGGCGGTTTAATTTGCGTACCGGAGACGTTGTGGCCGGGCAAATCCGTCCGCCCAAGGAAGGCGAGCGCTATTTTGCGCTGCTGAAAGTTGAAGCAACGAACTATGAGGAACCTGAGCGCGCCCGAGACAAAATCCTCTTTGACAATTTGACGCCGCTCTATCCAGAGGAACAACTCCGGCTTGAGCACAATTTTGAGGAATATACCACGCGGACCATTGATCTGTTCACTCCCATAGGAAAGGGTCAGCGGGGTTTGATCGTTGCCGCTCCTCGTACGGGCAAGACCATGATGCTGCAAAATTTGGCGCATGGCATTGTTCACAATCATAAAGAGGTCATTTTGATTGTCTTATTGATTGACGAGCGACCGGAGGAAGTCACCGATATGCAGCGCTCAGTCCGCGCCGAGGTCGTGAGTTCGACGTTTGACGAACCGGCGAATCGGCACGTGCAGGTGGCGGAAATGGTCCTGGAAAAGGCAAAACGTCTGGTCGAGCACGGAAAAGACGTGGTGGTCTTACTCGACAGTATTACCCGCTTAGCGCGCGCGAATAACGCGGTGGTTCCGCCGAGTGGGAAATTGCTGTCCGGTGGTGTGGATGCCAATGCCTTACGGATGCCGAAAAAATTCTTTGGAGCGGCGCGGAACATTGAAGATGGGGGCAGCTTAACCATTATTGGGACGGCCCTGGTCGATACCGGTAGTCGTATGGATGAAGTCATCTTTGAAGAATTCAAAGGGACCGGTAATATGGAAATCCACCTGGACCGCCGCCTGATGGATAAGCGGATTTTCCCTGCTATGGATATTGGCCGCTCTGGCACCCGCAAGGAAGAGATGTTGCTGACCAAGAAGACCTTGGACCGAATGCGGCTTCTCAGACAATTGTTGACCCAAATGAACGCAGTCGAAGCAATGGAATTTTTTATGGATAAAATCCAGGGGACAAAGGATAATCAAGAATTTCTTGAATCCATGAATCAATAGCGCTCTCCGGCGCGTTGCAAAGATTTTTCGCCTTTGATACAAGATTTCTCCCTGAAATCAAGAATATTCCCCACGTAGTCAAGAAAGAAAGGTGACCTGTACATGGTTGATATTACGATCAAGCAACTGCTTGAAGCCGGGGTACACTTCGGCCACCAGACGAGTCGCTGGAACCCAAAGATGAAGCCCTATATTTTTGGCGCTCGAAACGGAATCCACATCATCGACTTGCAGCAGACCGTGGGTATGTTGCGTGACGCGTGCGGCTTCATCCGTGATCTGGTAGGAGATGGCGGCCAGATTCTTTTTGTTGGCACCAAGAAACAAGCGCAGGAGGTCGTACGCGAAGCAGCCGAGCGATGTGAGATGTTCTATGTCAATAACCGCTGGCTGGGCGGAATGCTCACAAACTTTCAAACCATTCGGAAATCTATCGATCGACTGAAACGAGTCGAAGAGATGCTTGAAACAGCCTCGATTGCTGACGCGCTGACGAAGAAAGAACTCTTGGGGATTAGCCGGGAGCGGGATAAGCTGATGGGCGTGTTAGGCGGTATCAAAACCATGCGGAAGCTGCCTGACGCGATGTTTGTCGTTGATACCAAGAAGGAAGAAATCGCCGTGCGGGAGGCGAATAAGCTCGGTCTGCCCGTTGTCGCTGCGATTGATTCCAACTGTGACCCGGACCTGATCACGCATAAAATCCCAGGGAATGATGATGCCATTCGTGCCATTCGTCTTTTTGTGGATGCGATAGCTCACGCCTCCATAGAAGGACGGGCGCTGTACCAAGAGCGGCAAGGAGGACCGGATGATGCGGGCGAACCGGGAGACTCGTCTGGAGGTCAGGCTGAACCGCTGGAGCCTGGACCGCCATCTCCCGAGGCGCAAGCCGAAGACCTGCTGACGGAGGCAAGGCCAGTTGAGGAAGGGGGCGAGGCGTGAGCGGTATTTCGATGGCCCAGGTAAAAGAACTGCGCGAGCGGACAGGCGCCGGCATTGTCAACTGTAAAAAAGCGCTCACCGAAAATAACGGTGATATTGAAAAAGCCATTGACTTTCTTCGTGAGAAAGGATTAGCCGCGGCCGCCAAGAGAGCTGGGCGCGCGGCAGAGCAGGGAGTGGTGGGCTCCTACATTCACGGTGGTGGCAAGATCGGCGTCTTGGTTGAAGTGAATTGTGAGACTGACTTTGTGGCCCGGACTGAGGAGTTCCAACAGCTTGTCAAAGACCTTGCGATGCAAGTGGCTGCCGCAAATCCACGCTGTGTGCGTCGAGAAGACATCACTGAGACAGCACTTGAGCGGGAGCGGGCGGTCTACCAGACCCAGGCCGAGGCGTCTGGAAAGCCGGCGCAGGTTATTGAGAAGATCGTTTCCGGAAAGGTTGAGAAGTTTTACAGCGAAGCGTGCTTGCTCGAACAAGCCTATATTCGGGAGCCGAGCAAAACCGTACAAGAGATTGTCAACGACGCGGTGAGTAAGACGGGCGAAAATATTGTCGTCCACCGCTTTGCGCGCTTCCAAATTGGAGAAGCAAGCACGACTGAAAAGGGGACTGAGTAGGTCACATGCCGCCACAGCCCGCACCATATCAGCGCGTCTTACTCAAGCTGGGAGGAGAAGCGCTCGCTGGCGAACGCGGCTATGGGATTGACGACGCCGTCTTGGCTCGTATTGCCGGAGAGATTCAGGAGATTCATGCGTTGGGGTGTGAGATTGCTTTGGTCCTCGGTGGAGGAAATATACTGCGTGGAGTAGACGCGCATTCAAGAGGGATTGCGCGGGCGACCGGCGATTACATGGGGATGCTGGCCACGGTGATCAATAGCTTAGCCATGCAGGAAGCTTTGGAAAGGGTGGAGGTTCAGACGCGTGTGATGTCAGCCCTGACTGTATCGCAGGTAGCAGAACCGTATATCAGACGGCGCGCAACGCGCCATCTTGAGAAAGGCCGTATCGTTATTTTTGCCTCCGGTACCGGTAATCCGTATTTTACCACGGACACCGCAGCCAGCTTACGGGCGATGGAAATTGGGGCACAAGCCATTTTCAAAGCAACCAAGGTTGATGGGATCTATACCGCTGACCCGATGAAAGATGCGGCGGCCGAGCGGTACAAAAACTTGACCTACCTTGAAGTCTTGCAGCAAAACCTCAAGGTCATGGACTCCACTGCCATATCGCTGTGTATGGATAATCATCTCCCCATCATTGTGTTCAGTATGCTTGAGCCTGGGAATATCCAGCGCGCGGTACGTGGAGAGCCTATTGGAACGGTGGTCAATGGGGGGAAGCTATGAGCGCCGAAGTTTTGGAACAAATGAAGCAGGAAATGGAGCAAACGCTGGGGTCGCTCCGTGTCGAGTTTTCAAAAGTTCGCACCGGCCGGGCCTCCACGGCGTTAATCCAGGGTGTGATGGTCAAGTATTACGGGTCCCCAACCCCACTCAACCAGCTCGCCTCTCTGTCTGCGCCAGAAGCGCGCCTTCTGGTCGTGCAGCCATACGAAAAAAATATTATCGGAGATGTGGAAAAGGCGATTTATCAGGCCGACTTGGGCCTGACGCCAGTCAACGATGGGAAAGTCATTCGCGTCCCCATACCCGAACTCACCGAAGAGCGGCGGAAAGATTTTGTCCGAAAAATCCGTAAGAGCGCAGAGGGCTACCGGGTTTCTATGCGGAACCATAGACGCGATGCCAACGACTATCTTAAGGAAATGCAAAAAGAGAAAGAACTTACCGAAGATGAATTGCACGCCGCCCAGGATCGCGTACAAAAGATGACAAATGAATATATTGAAAAACTTGACCATATCCTCAAGCTCAAAGAGGAAGAGTTGATGGCGGTCTAAGGGCTGGTGTCTCCCTGCGACTGGCCCCATGAACAATCCATTCTAACCTGCTATTTACACGCGTGAGCGTTCTTATTGAGAAAGACCAATTGCCCCGTCATGTTGCCATTATTATGGATGGCAACGGACGGTGGGCGCAGCGACGCGGACTGAGCCGTATTGAAGGCCACAAGCGCGGAAAAGAGGCAGTTCGCAATATTGTCGAGACAAGTCGCGGCATAGGACTCTCGTATCTGACCCTGTACGCATTTTCTTCGGAGAACTGGCAGCGACCGCCACGTGAAGTCCGGGCGCTTATGGGGCTCCTCAATCGTTATCTCCGAACGGAATTGCGCCGTATGATGCGGTATAATATCCGCCTCCGGGCCATTGGCGATTTGGGCCGCCTTCCCGCGACTGTTCGGAAATCGCTGCTTGACGTGATTGCGGCAACACAAGACAACACCGGCCTGACTGTTGTCTTAGCCGTGAGCTATAGCGCGCGGGAAGAAATCGTTGCCGCTGTGCAGACGCTGGCGGCCGCGGTACAGGCGGGACGCCTACGGCCGGGCGAGATTGACCAGCAGGCTATCGAACAATCGCTGTGGACGGCAGATATTCCCGCTCCAGACCTTCTTATTCGGACCAGTGGGGAGTTCCGAATCAGTAATTTCATGCTCTGGCAGTTGGCCTACACGGAACTCTATGTGACCGATACCCTGTGGCCGGATTTCGACCGCGACGCCTTCTTGCAAGCCTTGGCTGATTATCAACAACGGGATCGGCGTTTCGGTCGGACGGCCGAGCAGTTGATTGAGACTGAGCTCAAACGTGCTGCGCGCTAGGCTCCTGACCGCAGCGGGCGCGCTCCCCCTCCTGATCGTGCTGATAGGTTATGCCCCGGAATGGGGCTTCTCGAGTGCCATTCTGGTTCTCACTGGTGTCGGCTTATGGGAATACTTCTCACTCACGCGAGCCCAATGCACTCTCTCTCCGCTCATTGGCAAACTGTGGGGCCTGCTTGTCGCACTCAGCATGGTATCGGGCGATATGCGGCTCATCGGCACGGCCTTGAGCCTTGGTTTCATGCTGATTTTTATCCTGAGTCTTCGAGACCGTTATCCAGCGCGAGGAATCCAGACAACGAGCCTCTTTGTGCTTGGGGTTGTGTATATTGGGTTTCTTTTTCCGCACGTGCTGTGGATACACCGCGGCCCGGAAGGCGCGGCGTGGGTTTTTTTCATATTGCTGGCGGTTATGCTTGGAGACACCGGAGGATATGTCGTCGGACGGACATGGGGAAAGCGGAAACTGCTCCCGCATATCAGTCCCGGCAAAACAATAGAGGGAGGCGTCGGGTCGCTAGGCGGGAATGGCGTTGCCGCGCTCATCGCCTGGCAGTATCTACTGCCCAATCGATCGGCGCTCGAATTACTGGCGCTTGCCCTTCTTATGGGGGTACTCGCCCAGTTGGGGGACCTCTGTGAGTCTGCCTTGAAGCGGGCCTGCGGCGCAAAGGACTCAGGCCGTTTCTTTCCCGGCCACGGCGGAGTTCTTGATCGTATCGATAGTTTGCTTTTCCCGATTGCCTTTATCTATTACTATACTACGCTGTGGAATTAAATCAGGCCCGAGAACTGAGGAGCATGTGGGCATGGATCTTTCGACTTTTGATGTTGCGCTACGAGTAGTTATTGTCTTTGGGTTAATTATTTTTGTGCACGAACTCGGGCACTTCCTGACCGCCAAATGGGCCGGCGTTGGGGTGGAGCGATTCTCGCTCGGATTTGGTCCGAAACTCATCGGCCGTAAGATCGGCGAAACGGAGTATTTACTCAGTGCGATTCCTCTGGGTGGCTATGTGAAGATGATTGGAGAGGAAATCGGCGAGGAGGTGGACGAGACGGACCGGGAGCGTTCCTTCACGCATAAATCCTTGCCAAAACGCTTTCTGATTGTCTTTGCCGGGCCATTGGCCAACTTTCTGATGGCTTTCGTTGTCTTTAGTCTGGCCTTTGCCCAATTCGGCGTCAATGTCCCGATTGAACAGCCCACGGTTGGTGGCGTTGTGGCGAATATGCCGGCGGAAGCGGCCGGTCTGGAGCCGGAAGACGAGATTCTCAAAGTCGATGGGGTTGCCGTCCACACCTGGGAGGAATTGGCGGAGCAGATCCAGCACAGCAATGGGAATGAGATTCACCTCGTCATTAAAAAGGCGAACCGTGGCCAGATTATTGCGACAACAGTAACCCCCCAACTCCGCGACAACCCGGTTGGCGAACAAGTCTACGTGATTGGTATTGAGCGAGCCTTTACGACCGAACCCGTCACGGTCGGGCGCGCGGTGACGCTCGGAGCTGAACAAACCTGGCTGTGGACGCACCTTATTTTAGAGAGCGTTGTCAAACTCGTGAGTGGCGAGGTTTCAACCAAAGAGCTGGGCGGTCCCATTCTCATTGCGCAGGTAGCCGGGCAGCAGGCGCGTCTGGGATTGGATTATTTGCTGCGCTTCACGGCTATCGTCAACGTCAACCTGGCAGTCTTTAATCTGCTGCCTATTCCGATCCTTGATGGGGGCCATCTGTTGCTCATGTTCATCGAGCTCCTCATCGGCCGCCCGTTGAGCAATCGTTCCAAAGAGATGGCTCTGCGCGTCGGCTTTCTGGTTATAGTCTCGCTCATCGTTCTGGTCTTCTACAACGATATTTCACGGCTCGTCAGTTGATCCTTTGACATGCTCGTTCTCGGCATTGACGCGGCTACCCCGATTGCGAGTGTTGGCCTGATACAGGACGGCAGGGTGCTGGCAGAACAGTCCGCTGGGGCCGCGGCGAGTCATGTGGAAAATCTTTTACCGTTGATCCGGCGCGTCCTTGACCAGTCACACGTCAGCCTGCCTGAGGTCGCAGGTATAGGGGTGACGATCGGCCCTGGAGCTTTCTCCGGGCTGCGTATCGCGCTTGGCACGACAAAAGGTTTTGCCTATGCCCTGTCTCAACGGGTTGCCGGCGTCTCGACGCTTCTCACGCTTGCTTCTGCCGTGACAGATTGGACAGGCAGATTATGTGTCGTGCTGGACGCTCGCAAGCGCGAAGTGTACGCGGCCTTTTTCGCCCGTGAGGCCAGAGGGCAGATTACCCGTCTGAGTGACGATATGGTCCTCTCGCCCGAAGAGCTGGCCAACCAAATCAGCGCGCCCTGCCTCTTTGTTGGGGATGGCGTTGAGCGCTACGGGGCAATAATCCGAGAACACTGCGGGCCCCATACGGAATTGCTGCCGCTGGCTGCCGTCCCGCCCCGCGGCGGCATTGTCGCCCGCTTAGCCTGGCTGCGATTCAAACAGGGAGATCATGACGACGTGGCCCAACTCATTCCTCACTACATCCGTCGCTCCGACGCTGAGCGAAACCGGCTGAAGCGGAGTTCTGGTAGTCAGACCTGACGGTGCGACCGAATAAAGAGGGGCTTCTCATTGCTGGTCCGCTCTCAAAATCGGCGCGCGTGCTGCACCTTGAAGTCCGCCTCGGTTTACAGACAGGGTAAAAGAGAGTAATGGGCTTTCTATCACAATGAAAGCAGCCCAGACTCAGGTGGCACCCTGGGGTGAGATTCCAGCCCCTTGCTCTAGCTTAGCTCTAGCTTAGCTCTGCTTAATCCTGACTCGACAAGCGGGGCCGTTTCGCCCCGAAAGGGCGAGGAATTACGGGAGGCTGGGAACGGCCAGCCCTTCCCCATAAACTCTCACGACTTTCTCTTCTCAGACTGTTTCTGAGGCAGTAGCTCCTTTCATGATGATGTTTTCCGGCTGGGAGAGATCCGATGTCACGTCTGGATAGCCATATCGATGAGTTCCTGAAAGAAGTACGGGTCGGTATCGACTTCGGGGAGTCGGCAGGAGGCATTGCTCTTGTCCGGGGGACAGTGATCCTCCATGCCGAAACCTATGTCGACTTGCACGAAAGCACGCTTGAACAGCGACGCGCGACGCGGCGCGGTCGCCGGACGCGTCGCTCAAAAAAACACCGTTTGGCTCGGTTGCGGTCATGGGTGCTACGCCAAAAGCTCCCTGACGGCTCGCGCCTGCCAGGCCCTTATGAGGTCCTTGCCGACAAACGCCTGTGGGCACCACCCGGACAGTACAGAGACCGCGGGCATAAATCCGATCCAAAAAACACCTGGATTAAGTATGTCTCAGCGGGCAATGGGACGAGCGACGAGTTCGTGTGCGCGCTTACCCTGTTGTTCAAGAAGCGTGGCTATAAGTATGACGACCGTGGGTTTCAGGACCTCTCTAACAAAGAATTTCGGGAGTTCTTAGAAACGGCTCGTATACCCCACGCAGCGGCAGACTTGCAGAAACAGGTCGAGCAGGAGATTGAGCGACGAGTACGGGAGGTAGAGGACAGGAAGCAAGGACCGCTCAGAACGGCCCTGGAAGCGGAGCTGAAGGCAGCGCTCAAACGGGAAAGGAAACCTGGGATAGCCGAACCACGCCAAGTGAAAGAGGCAGAGCTCCAACAGGTCGTTCAGGGGTTTGGCTGCTCTGCCGGTCTGCCGGACGACACGGTGAAGCGATGGCAAAAAGAGCTGAAAGGTCTCCTGAACAAAGTGATACAGCCGGCGCGGTTCGACAATCGGATGCGAACCCGATGTAGCTGGTGCGATGCCGCGTACCCCCCGCGGAAGGCCAAGGTCCGAGAACTGGCGTATCGCGCCGCGGTCAACAATTTGCGCGTTTCTGAAGGCCGCCGGGTTCGCCGACTCAACGACGAAGAGCAACAATGCTTCTGCGAGTGGTGGAACCGGCGCGCTGATTCCACCCCAAGCCTCGATACCATCAAGCGCACGATCGGACGACTCAGCCCTTCTGATTCAAGGCGCAGCAAAGACCAAAAGAAAATGGCCTCCCAGTTCTACAATCTGCTCAAATATGATCGACCGCCAGGGCGAGTGAATCTGTGTCGGAAACATTTAGAAATGGCGGCGAGAGGTCAGACTATGAAAGACGCGAACATCTCTTGGGGAACGCTCCGAAAGCGCAACGCGCCCAACCCCATGCGAGAGCAGCGTGATCTTCGTATTCTGAATCGTCTGGAACGTCTGCTTTTTCATCGTGGCCGCACTGGCGAGGCCGCGTGGCGTCACGGGCCGGTGGCGTATGTGAATCTGGAAATTCCCGAACCCGACACCGAGCAAGCAAAGCCTGGAAGCGAGCCCCAACGGCAAGAACGGACGTTTCGCCAACGGCTGTTTGATGAGTCAGGGGGGCAATGCCTCTATTGCGGAGAAAATATCGGGGAGCAAGGATTCGAGAAGGATCATATTTACCCAAGGAGCCAGGGCGGACCCGATATTTGGTATAACCTGATTGCCGCCTGCCGTAGCTGCAATGACCGCAAGAGAGGCCAAACGCCCTACCAATGGCTTGGGGGGCTGTCTACGTGGGACGCCTTTTGCGCCCGTGTCGAAGCAGCCGACCTGGTGCCGAGAAAAAAGACGGTCCTGTTGAACCAGGAGGAAACCTTTCCTGGCGGAGATCCAACCCCGCTCGCCCGGGTTGGCGCCCGGTCCCGAGCCTTTATTGCCTGTGTGCAGGAGATGTTTAAGAAGTATGAAGTGCCCCCGCCGGAACTGAACTACCAGCACGGCAGACCACACGTTCAGCGGGTTGCCGGACGGCTTACGACAAAGCTCCGGCGTTCATGGCCGCGCCAATTTTCCGAGAAAGACCGCGCCAGCCTCTACAACCACGCGGAAGATGCCGTCTTGGTGTCGGCCTGTCCACCCCACACATGGCGTGACCTGATTTTCTGCGACGAGCGCGTTGAAGGGAGAGGTACGGACCAGGAGCGGCGACACACAGGACTCGCCGACAGCCGACTGGCCCCCGATTGGAAAGCGTACAGAGAGAAGAAAGACCGGCCCCCATTAGTTCAGGTTCTCGGCAAATATCACGGCTCCTGGAAGCGGAGTGTCTTTGACCAGAGCTTGTGGGCACATAGCAAGCGCGAGCCAGAGGATAAACGTTTGATTTCCCACAAGCCCATCAGGTTCGATCGCGAAGGCATTGATCCCCAGAAACATATCTATGGCAGAAATGACGCTGGCGTTGTGGTTCCCGAGGTCAGGAAAACCCTGCAAGCCGCCGTTCCAGCGGACCTGAAGAAGCAATTGAAAGAGATTGACGCGGAAGGAAAAAGGAAGAAGGAAGAGTTGGAAGCGGACGTTAAAGCGGACGTTCTCTCGAAAGCAGACCTGAAGAAGCAATTGAAGGAGCTTCGCGCCGAAGCAAAGCAGAAAAAGGAAGTGTTGGAAGCGGACGTTAAGAAGGGGGCGCAGAAAGCCTTGTCCGGGGCAAAGCGCGTGCTCATGTATTCCCAAAAGGGGAGTGATCTGGTGCTGCGACTGGGGAACAACCGAAAACAGACAGTAGATTCGAAAGCCGCGCGGGATGGCATCGTGCTGTGGACAGAAGAGCCACATGCAGAGGCGAACCTTCGCCTGTCTTCACTTCGTCCGTGGTCACTTGTGGGGCTGAAAACCACTGGCGGGGAAACGGTCCGCCGTATAGACCCGCCAATTTCCCCAACCGGACGCCGGCGAAAAATGATCCTGCGCCACGACATCCTGTATCTCCCCGAAAGCGGCGAGTGGCCGGAAGGCTGGTATCGTGTGACCCAAGCAAAACCGAACGGGTTGAAGGTCATACCCGAAGACGGGATCAGTAAAAATATCAGAGAAAAGCTTGGCCTCAAAGATACGCCTGAGGTGAAGGAACGTCCGGTTGGCAAACAAGCTTTGTGGAAGCTGCTTGGTTGGCGGGAGGGAAGGGCGTGGCGGTAGGTGATTTCGCAAAACTCGCCCCAGAATACGCGAAAAAGGGATTTGCGAAATTCGGGCAGAGAGCAGGCCAAAAAACTGCCGTCTAATCAATGGGTTAGGCAACAGTTTCAGGCCATATCTCAGAAGACATCACAATGAAAGCTCAAGGGGGAAGGAGATAGAGGCACCCCACTTCAGACTATATCTCAGAAGACATCACAATGAAAGAGCACATCACGCACCCGCTCCGGCGTCCGCGCCCGCGGTTTCAGGCCATATCTCAGAAGGCATCACAATGAAAGAGCCCTTGCGCGCCCCCAGCGGCTAAACGGCGCCATCTCAGGCCATATCTCAGAAGACATCACAATGAAAGGCCAGCTTCGCCGCCTTCCGAGACTTGCTGTTCGGTTTCAGGCCATATCTCAGAAGACATCACAATGAAAACCCTGAAAGTCTGGCCTAGACAGGTGGGGGGAATTTTGGCATCCTGCCCCAAAACCTTGCCGAACAAGCAATATCTCAGCAGATTGAGATGAGGACAGCCGTCCTGACTGTCCTCTTTACTATAACTATACTATTCATGGATGTGAGACCGGAGGGAAGAATATTATGGCTCAGAAGAAAATCGCACTCATTGGCGCGGGAAATATCGGCGGCACCCTTGCCCACCTGTGCGTGCTCAAGGGACTTGGCGATGTAGTTCTGTTTGACGTGATTGATGGCCTGCCCCAGGGCAAGGCCCTGGACATGCTCGAAGCCGGGCCCATTGAAGGCTATGACGCCAACATTACCGGGACGACGAGCTACGCTGATATTGCCGGCGCAGATGTCTGCATTGTGACTGCCGGCGTTGCCCGGAAGCCGGGTATGAGTCGGGACGATCTGCTGGGTATTAACTGCAAGATCATGAGCGATGTGTCCAGCAACATCAAGCAATATGCGCCGGATTCGCTGGTGATTGTGATTACCAATCCGCTTGATGCCATGGTGACCCTGACCAAGCGCGTGACCGGTTTCCCCAAGAACAGGGTTGTGGGCCAGGCTGGTGTCCTGGACTCCGCCCGTTACCGGACCTTTATTGCCCAAGAACTCTGCGTGTCTGTGCAGAATGTGACGGCTATGGTCCTGGGCGGTCACGGCGACGACATGGTCCCGGTGCGCAGCTATTGCCAGGTCGGCGGGGTGCCGATTGAGAAACTGATCTCTACGGCCCGTTTGGAAGAAATTGAGCAGCGTACCCGTCAGGCCGGCGGTGAGATTGTGGCTTTGCTCAAGACGGGTTCCGCGTTTTATTCTCCGGCTTCAGCCGCGGTGCAGATGGCGGCGGCCTATCTGCAGGATAAAAAACACATTCTGCCCTGCGCCGCCTACCTCGAAGGCGAATACGGAATTGACGGCGTATACTTTGGGGTGCCGGTGTCTATCGGCGCCGGTGGCGTTGAGCGAGTCATCGAAGTGGACCTGAGCGACAAAGAAAAGCAAGAAATGGAGGTGTCCGTCGGCCATGTGCGTGAACTGGTGACGGCCATGGACGCCCTCCTGGAGAAGGGCGAGTAGCTCTCCCTCATCAGGGAAGAGGGCCCCAGTCAGGTAAGAGGGTATGAATATTCACGAATACCAGGCAAAAGAGATTCTACGGAAAAATGGAGTGGCCGTGTTAGACGGCAGGGTCGCTGCAACCCCGGACGAAGCCGAAGCCGCGGCCCGGGAACTGGGGGGCGGCCTGTGTGTCGTCAAAGCCCAGATCCATGCCGGTGGGCGTGGCAAAGCCGGGGGGGTCAAGCTCGCCAGGACGCCGCAGGAAGCGCGCGCGCATGCCGCGGCTTTGCTGGGCACAACCCTGGTTACGCATCAAACTGGACCCGAGGGTAAAGAAGTCCAAAAAGTCTTTGTTGAGCAGGGCTGTGATATTGATCAGGAGTTCTATCTCGGTATGGTCATTGACCGTGCGACTGCGCGGGTGACGATGATGGCCAGTTCCGAAGGCGGCGTGGAAATTGAGGAAGTAGCCGAGCGCTCACCCGAGAAGATTCTCCGCGCCACTATCGATCCTGCCGTCGGCTTCGGGGCTTTCCAAGGCCGCCAGCTCGCATACGGACTGGGCCTGCCCAAAGACGCGGTCAACAAAGCGGTCGCGTTTATGCGCGGCTTATACCGGGCATTTTCCGAGAGCGATGCCTCCATGGCTGAGATTAATCCGCTGGTACTGACGAAATCCGGTGATCTTTTAGCCCTGGACGCCAAGATGGGTTTTGATGACAACGCGCTCTTCCGTCACGCCGATATCCGGGAGATGCGGGATGTGACGGAGGAAAACGAGAAAGAGGTCGCCGCGTCCAAGTTTGACCTCAACTATATTGCCCTGGACGGCAACATCGGCTGCATGGTCAATGGGGCCGGGCTGGCGATGGCGACTATGGATATCATCAAACACTACGGGGCCGAGCCGGCCAACTTTCTGGATGTGGGCGGGGGCGCGACCACGGAAAAGGTCACCGAGGCGTTCAAGATTATTCTGTCAGACGAGAAGGTCAAAGGCGTTCTGGTCAATATTTTTGGCGGGATTATGCGCTGCGATGTGGTGGCCAACGGGGTGGTTGAGGCCGCCAGGCAGGTGAATCTGTCGGTCCCGCTGGTCGTTCGCTTAGAGGGCACGAATGTTGAACTGGGGAAAACGATTCTGGCCGAGTCCGGGCTGGCTATCATTCCCGCGGACGATTTAGCCGACGGCGCAAAAAAGATCGTCGAGGCGATTGGCGCCTAGGCGACGCGCCGGCTCAAGCGTTCGTATGATGCGCAGGCTGAGAAATCGAGGAGCACGCTCGTGAGCATTCTTGTGAATACAGACACCAAAGTCCTGACGCAGGGCATTACTGGCTCAACCGGCCAACTGCACACCCGAGGCTGTAGAGACTACGGCACCCGGATGGTGGCCGGGGTCACGCCTGGTCGGGGTGGGACGGATTTCGAGGGCATTCCTATCTTCAATACGGTTGCGGCGGCGGTTGCGGAAACGGGGGCAAACGCCTCTGTTATCTATGTGCCGCCGCCGTTTGCCGCCGACGCCATCATGGAAGCGGTCGATGCCGAAGTGGCGTTGGTGATTTGCATTACCGAGGGGATTCCGGTGCTCGATATGGTCCGGGTCAAGCGCTATCTGGCCGGCAAAAAATCCCGCCTTATCGGTCCCAACTGCCCGGGCGTGATTACCCCGGGGGAATGCAAAATTGGGATTATGCCGGGCTATATCCACACCCCCGGAGCCATCGGCGTGGTGTCGCGCAGCGGCACCTTAACCTATGAGGCGGTGCATCAACTCACCCAGTTGGGCATCGGTCAGTCGTCGTGTGTCGGGATAGGCGGCGACCCGGTGAACGGAACCGGTTTTATCGACGTCTTACGGCTCTTTCAGGACGACCCCCAAACCGAAGGCGTGGTGTTGATTGGTGAAATTGGCGGTTCCGCGGAAGAAGAAGCCGCCGCCTTTATTAAGGAGCATATGACCAAGCCGGTCGCGGCCTTCATCGCCGGCCAAACCGCGCCGAAAGGCAAACGCATGGGACATGCCGGGGCGATTATTGCCGGTGGCAAGGGAACCGCAGCCGAGAAGGTCCAGGCCTTCCGGGATGCCGGCGTGGCCATTATTTCGAGTCCGGCTGAGATGGGCAAAACCATGGCTGCCGCTATGGGCTAAGGGATTCGGGCAGGTCCCTCTATCAAATCCTGTCAAGCAGGGGAGGGATGGTTCGTAAACCGCGCCTCCGATTTCTATGTCGCCAGCTTCGGTTCAGACACCGCCGGCCTTGTTTCAACAAGGCGAACGCGCCCGCCAGAAGAGTCGCTTTGCCGAAGCGCTCGCGTTCTACCGCCAGGCGCGCCAGGCGGCAAAAGCCGCACACCTTGGAGAATGTGAGCTTGATGCTCACCTCGGTATTGGCGATTGTTTGCGTATGCAGGGACAATTCGGGCTCGCTCAACGCGCCTATGAGCGGGCCAGCCGCCTGGCTGACCGCCTGGCTGATGTAGAAGGGGAGGCCGAGAGCCTGGCTGGTATCGGCCTCAGCGTCCGCGCTCGGGGGAATCCGCAGCGCGCCTTAGCGTATCTGGCCAAGGCGCGGGCCCTCTATCGTCAAGCTCAGGTGTACGACCGGGAGGGCTTTATTGTCTGGGCTATGGGAGGGACGTACCGCTTCTGTGGCGACCTTAAAAAAGCGCTGAGCCATTTCAAACAAGCCCGCAGACTCGCCGAACGTGAGGGGGATACGCTCGGAGCCGGATATGCGCTGTGCGGTCTGGGGGGCGCATCGCGTCTGATGGGCCGATTCGCGGATACCCAGAACTATTACGCGGAAGCAAACGAGGTGTTTGAAGTTGAAGACGACGTGTACGGCCGGGCCTATTCCTACTGCGGCCTTGGCAATGCCGCCCGTATGCGTCAAGAATTTACCCCTGCTTTGCGGCTCTTTGCCAAAGCCGAGCGACTCTACCAGCGGATTGGTGATAAGGCGAGCTTTGCCTATACGGTCTGGGCAATGGCCACAGTCTTCAAAATGCAGGGCGACCATGAACGCAGCCGAGCGACATTCGGCCGGGCGCAGCAGCTCTTCCGCCAAACACGCGACATGCGCGGCACGGTCTACTGTCGTCTGGGAAGCGGGGAATTGGCGTTTTTACAAGGAAAACACAAACAAGCGGCAGCCGCCTTTGCTCGCTGCGCTGATTTGACTCAACGCTTTGGCTATCAGGCGGAAGCCTGTCACGCGCTTGCTGGTCTTGCCCTGGTAGCGGACAGTCCCGACTGGCGGGCTGTGAAACAGGCCTATCGCAACTGCGGCTTGTATTTCACGCCTCTCCCGCCGCCGTTGAATGTGCCCTGAGCGCATGAACATTGACCCCTCTGGCCGGCCTGGATAGACTCTCTGGCCGTACAAGAAAGGACGGGTATGACCGAACGAACACTCTCTATTGTGAAGCCTGATGCCGTTCAGAAGAATGTCATTGGTGAAATCCTCCGCCGCTTTGAAGCCGCCAGTCTCAAAATCGTTGCTACCAAAATGGTTTCCCTGAGCAAAGCCGAAGCCGAAGGCTTTTATGCGGTCCATAAAGAACGCCCATTTTTTGGGAGTCTGACCGACTTCATGTCCTCGGGTCCGATTCTCGTTTCCGTACTTGAGGGGGAAGGGGCCATTCAAGCCCATCGGAAAATTATGGGAGCGACCAATCCTGCTGAGGCGGCTGAGGGCACAATCCGGAAGGATTTTGCCACGAATATCGAACAGAACGCGGTGCATGGCTCTGATGCGCCCGAAACGGCCCAATGGGAAATCGGTTATTTCTTTAGTGGGGTGGAACTCGCCTAGCTCGTTTCTTCTGCGGCCTGGACCTGCTCCTTGACCTGTGCGTGTCTGGATCGGTATGAATCTCAAAAATTTCACCCAGGACGAGTTGGCCCAGTGGCTGACCGTGCGTGGACACAGACCTTTTCGCGCCTCGCAAATTTTACACTGGGTGCATCAACGCCGGCTCACGGATGTGGGGCAGATGGGCAATGTGCCCCTGGCCTTACGCGAGGAGTTGGCTCAACATTTCAGCCTGGCCGGCCTGGACTGTAGCCGACACACCACGGCCGCTGACGGGACGGAAAAATATCTCTTCAGCCTTGCTGATGGACGCCGGATTGAGAGCGTTTTGATTCCGAGTGAAAACCGCCAGACGCTGTGCATCTCCTCCCAGGCTGGCTGTGCAATGGGCTGTCAATTTTGTGCGACTGCCCAAGTACGGCCCGTGCGCGACCTGACGGCTGGGGAAATAGTCAGCCAAATCTGGGAAGTCCAGTACCGCCGGCCTCAACGCCAAGCGGTGACCAACGTCGTCTTTATGGGCATGGGCGAACCTTTGGCCAATTACGATCACGTGGTGAAGGCCGTCACCATCCTGACCGCGGCCTGGGGGTATCATCTCTCTCCCCGCCGCATCACCGTATCGACGGTTGGCTTAGTGCCGCAAATGCAGCGTTTGTTGCACGACACCAGGGTCAACCTCACCATCTCCCTGAGCGCAACCCTTGATGCCGCGCGCGACACGCTCATGCCGATTAATCGGCGCTATCCCTTAGCCGAGATATTCAAGGCGTGTCGTTCCTTCCCTGTGGCCCCGCGCAATCGGCTCACCTTCGCCTACACGCTGCTGAACGGGGTGAATGACGCTGAGGCCGACGCAAAACGCCTGGTGTCGCTCCTGCACGGCATCCGGGCCAAAGTCAATCTCATTCCGTTTAACCCCTTCCCTGGGACCTCATTTTCCGTCTCGCCGCGGAACCGACTCCTGCGTTTTCGGCAAATTTTACTCGACCGGGGCATTCATGCCAGCATTCGCGAAAGTCGGGGCCAGGATGTACAGGCCGCGTGTGGGCAACTTGCCGCGCCTCTGGAGCAAGCGGCATAGGACAAGAGGGTATTATGATTACGCTCGGTGTTATTGGTGGCAGCGGTCTGTATCAGATGGACGACATTGAACACGGCGAATGGGTGAATGTTGAGACGCCGTTTGGGGCTCCGTCGGATGAATATTTTGTTGGCGAGCTAGACGGCATTCGCGTGGTTTTCCTGCCTCGTCATGGCCGCGGACATCGCCTCTTACCCTCCGAGCTGAATTTCCGCGCCAATATCTATGGCATGAAAAAGCTGGGCGTTCGGCGCTTGATTGCCGTCAGTGCGGTGGGCAGTTTGAAGCAGGAGATTGCGCCCGGCCATATCGTGATTCCAGACCAATTCATCGATCGCACCCGTGGCCGCATCGGAACCTTCTTTGGCCGCGGCATTGTCGCCCATGTGGCCTTTGCCGACCCGGTGTGTCCGCTCTTATCCCAGGCTTTGGTTGAAGCCAGCGGCAGCCTGAGTACAGCCGTTCATCACGGGGGAACGTATATCTGTATGGAAGGTCCGCAGTTTTCCACACGGGCCGAATCTCTGCTGTATCGGAGCTGGGGGGCTGATATTATCGGGATGACGAATCTCCAGGAAGCCAAGCTTGCGCGTGAAGCTGAAATCTGTTTTGCCACCCTGGCCCTGGCAACCGATTACGACTGCTGGAATACCGAGGCCGGCGATGTCGTGATAGAAGAGGTGCTGGCAATTCTGAATACAAATGTTGTCACCGCCCAGCGTATTGTCCGGGACACTGCCCGGCGGTTGTCTCCCGAGCGGGTGTGCGGCTGTGAAACCGCACTCACCAATGCGATCATCACCGACCGGGCGATGATTCCAGAAACGGTGAAACGCGAACTTGAGCCGATTATTGGGAAATACATCAACGGATAAACACAAAGAGGCTGGAATGAGTATTGTCGTTGTCGGTTCGGTCGCCTTGGATTCTATTGAAACGCCGTCCGGTCGGGCTGACGAAGTCCTGGGTGGCTCGGCCGCTTATTTTGCCGTCGCGGCAAGCTATTTTGCGCCGGTCAACGTTGTTGCCGTTATCGGCGGGGACTTTCCCGCAGATGCGCGGGCAAGCCTGACCGCGCCGAATATCAACCTGGACGGGCTGGAGGTCGGCGCGGGACGGACGTTCCGCTGGACCGGCCGCTATCACGAAAATCTCAACATTCGAGATACCCTGGACCTTCAGATGAACGTGTTTGCGGACTTCGCTCCGAAGCTGCCCGAACAGTACCGTCGCTCGCCTTTTGTGTTTCTGGGGAATATCGACCCTGGCTTGCAGAGTCAGGTTCTGGACCAGACCGACGGGGCGCGCCTGATAGGCTGCGACACGATCAGTCATTGGATTGAGCATGAGCGCGCTGCGCTCGAAGTCGTGCTGAAACGGGTCGATGTGCTGGTCATCAACGATGAAGAGGCGGGTATGATCAGCGGTGAGTCCAATGTCGTGAAATCCGCCCGCAGGATTCTGGACATGGGACCCAAGACGCTGCTCATCAAGCGGGGCGAATACGGGGTATTGCTGTTTTCCCCCCAGTCGGTTTTCTCCGTCCCGGCCTATCCCCTGGAAGAGGTGATTGATCCGACCGGGGCCGGTGACTCCTTTGCCGGCGGGTTTCTCGGCTATGTGGCCGCGTCAAACGACACGTCTGAGGCCGGACTGCGCAAAGCCATTGTCTACGGCAGTGTGGTGGCTTCGTTCACCGTGGAAGATTTCAGCCTGCGGCGTCTGCAGGCCCTGAGCCGGGATGCTATTGAACAGCGCTACCGCCAGTTCGTGAGCCTGACCGAATTCTAGCCCGTCGCCGTCGCATCGCTATGGACCTTTCCATCGTCGTCCCGATCTATAATGAAGTCGAGAACTTGCGTCCGTTGTGCCAGCGGGTCCATGCCGTACTGGCTCCGACGGACTGGAGTTACGAACTCATCCTCATCGACGACGGCAGTCAGGACGGGAGCAGTGAGCTGCTGGCCGAGCTGCACGCCGAAGACGACACGCTCAAGGTCCTCCGCTTTCGACGCAACTTCGGCCAGACCGCGGCGCTGGCCGCCGGGTTTGAGTACGCCCACGGGGACGTCATTGTTTCGCTGGACGGAGACCTCCAGAATGATCCCGTCGATATTCCGCGCTTGCTGGCAAAGCTGGACGAGGGGTACGACCTGGTGAACGGCTGGCGGGTCAATCGACAGGACCCGTTTTTGCGCCGGCGTCTCCCGTCTCAGATCGCCAATCACCTGATTTCGTTAGCAACCCGGGTCAAACTGCACGATTATGGCTGCACGCTCAAAGCGTTTCGGCGCGACGTGGCCAAGGGTCTCAAGCTGTACGGAGAGATGCACCGGTTTATTCCAGCCCTGGCCGTGGATATGGGCGCGCGGATTGCCGAGCTGCCAGTTACCCATCATGCGCGCACGCACGGCAGCTCAAAATACGGCTTGACCCGAACATTGTGGGTCGTGCTGGATTTACTCACCGTCAAATTCATGTCGAGCTACGCCACCCGCCCGAGTCATTTATTTGGCTTTCTGGGGCTGATTGCCGTACTCGTTGGAGGGGGGATAACGACCGTCCTGGGGTTGCAACGCCTCCTGTTTGATGTGCAACTGGCAAACCGGCCCATTTTGCTTTTGGGGATTCTGCTGCTGGTCACCGGGGTCCAACTCGTGACGACAGGTTTGATCGCTGAGATGCTGTCCCGCACCTACCATGAGAGTCAGGAGAAGTCCGTCTACTGGATTAAGGATGTGTTGGAATAGCTCCGGCTTGTCCTCTTGAAAGGAGAAGAGTCATCGCACGTATCTTAATCACCGGAGGGGCCGGGTTTATCGGCTCACATCTGTGTGAACGTTTTTTGGCCGACGGGGACGAGGTGGTGTGTCTGGACAACCTCATTACCGGCGCTATGGACAACGTGGCGTCTCTGTTGGCCAACCCGCGCTTTTCTTTCGTCCCCCAGGATGTGACGAACTATATTAATGTCAGCGGCCAGATTGATGCGATTCTCCACTTTGCCTCGCCGGCGAGCCCCATCGATTACCTTGAACTGCCGATTCAGACCCTGAAAGTAGGCTCGCTCGGCACCCATAACGGCCTTGGCTTGGCCCGAGTGAAAGCCGCCCGTTTCCTGCTCGCTTCTACCTCCGAGGTCTATGGCGACCCGCTCGTCCATCCGCAGCCGGAAGATTATTGGGGCAATGTGAATCCGATCGGCCCGCGGGGCGTGTATGACGAGGCAAAACGGTTTGCCGAAGCCCTGACTATGGCCTACCACCGGAGTCACGGTATGGCGACCCGTATTGTCCGTATCTTTAATACCTACGGTCCACGGATGCGCCTCGGAGACGGCCGTGTCGTGCCCAATTTTATTACCCAGGCGCTGCGGGGAGAAGCGTTAACGGTGTATGGCGACGGGAGTCAAACCCGGAGTTTTTGTTTTGTGGACGATCTGGTCGAGGGGATCGTCCGCCTGCTGCGCTCTGATTATACCCAACCCGTGAATCTGGGGAATCCGCGCGAATTATCGGTCCGCGCATTCGCCGAGACGATTATCCGGCTGACCGGGAGCGCCAGCCCCATTGTGTTTCAGCCTTTGCCGGTGGACGACCCGAAAGTCCGCCAACCTGATGTGAGCGCTGCCGGCCAGATATTGGAGTGGGAGCCCCGAGTCTCCCTTGAAGACGGACTCGACAAAACAATTGCCTATTTCCGGGAAAAGCTGGAGAGGCATGAGGGTCCATCTCCACACGGGAGAATGGGCGAGATGAGGAAAACAAAGTCGCCGAGAGGAGACAATGGAGGACACGGCACATGAAGATCGTGGTAACCGGAGGGGCCGGCTTTATCGGCTCTCACGTGGCTGAGATATATCTTGCAGCCGGCCATGAAGTCTGGATTGTCGATGACTTATCAACCGGCAAACAGGGCAATATCCCAGCCGGCGCACACTTCGTCCAGGCGGATATCGCCGATGAGGCGGTGCGGAGGCTGCTCGTTGACGAACAGATTGAGGTGGTCAACCATCATGCCGCGCAAATGGACGTGCGGCGCTCGGTCGCCGATCCGCTGTTTGATGCCCAGGTGAATATTCTCGGACTGCTCAATATTCTTGAAGGCGCGCGGCAGGCCCGCTGCCGGCGCATTATCTTTGCGTCTTCCGGCGGGACGGTCTACGGGGAGCAAGCCGCCTTTCCGGCAACCGAAGCCCATACCACCTGTCCGATCAGTCCCTATGGCGTCAGCAAGCTGGCCGGAGAACGGTATCTGTATTTTTACCACACAGAGCATGGCCTGCCGTCGCTGAGCCTGCGCTATGCGAACGTGTATGGACCGCGCCAGGACCCGCACGGTGAAGCCGGCGTGGTGGCCATTTTTACCCAGCGCCTGCTGGCCGGAGAAACGATTACGATTAACGGCGATGGCAAGCAGACGCGGGACTATGTGTTTGTCGGCGATGTGGCCCAGGCGAACCTGGCCGCTTTGACTGCCGACCATACCGGCTCGATCAATATCGGCACGGGCCTCGAGACGGACGTGAATACCTTGGCCGAGCATTTACAGCGTATAACCGGCGCGCGCGACCGGGCGCAGCACGGGCCGGCCAAGCCGGGCGAACAGCGTCGGAGTGTCCTGTCCTGGCAGCGGGCCGCGGATGTGCTGAACTGGAAACCGCTGGTAGGGCTTGCTGACGGACTTGAGAAAACAGTCGCTTCCCTGCGGACCGCATATGAATAGCGAACAGATCCGAAACTTCAGCATTATCGCTCATATCGATCATGGAAAATCGACCTTGGCCGACCAGCTTCTTTCCCAGACGGGCTCCATTAGCGAGCGGGAAAGCGGGGCGCAGTTTCTGGACACCATGGAGCTCGAACAAGAGCGGGGCATTACGATTAAAGCCCGGACCGTCCGCCTACGCTATCAGGCTCAGGACGGCGCTGAGTATTATCTGAACCTGATTGATACCCCCGGTCACGTTGATTTTGCCTATGAGGTGTCGCGCAGTTTGTCTGCCTGCGAAGGCGCCATCCTTGTCGTTGACGCAACCCAAGGGGTTGAGGCGCAAACGCTGGCCAACACCTATCTGGCGCTCGATCATCAGCTTGAAATTTTCCCCGTCATTAACAAAATCGATCTGCCCAGCGCCGAACCCGAGCGCGTTCGGCAGGAGCTCGAAGACATCATCGGACTGGATGGCAGTGATGCGGTCTTAACCAGCGCAAAAGAAGGCAGAGGGATCGCTGGGGTGCTGGAGGGCATCCTGCGACTCATGCCTCCGCCTCAGGGCGACCCCGGCGCGCCAGTCAAAGCGCTGCTTTTTGATAGCTGGTTTGATCCTTACCAGGGGGCGGTTGTGCTCGTCCGGGTGTTTGACGGGGTGCTGAGGCCCGGGATGTCCATTCGGCTCATGTCGAGCGGCAAAGAATATGAAGTCGGGCAGGTTGGGATTTTCGCCCCGCATGCCCAAGCGGTCAAAGCGCTCGGGCCAGGGGAGGTCGGCTTTCTTATGGCCGGTATTAAAGAGGTCCGCGAAGCGCGCATCGGTGACACGATTACGGAAGCCCAGCGGCCGACGGCTGTCAGGTTGCCGGGCTTTAAGGCGGCGAAACCCATGGTCTTCAGCGGTTTGTATCCGGTCGAATCGAAACACTACGAGGCGCTGCGCGATGCGGTCGAAAAACTCCGTTTGAACGATGCCGCCTTTTCGTACGAGAAAGAAACCTCGCTGGCCCTTGGGTTTGGGTTTCGCTGCGGGTTCCTGGGTCTGCTCCATATGGAAATCGTCCAGGAGCGTTTGGAACGCGAGTTCGGCCTGGACCTCATTACCACCACGCCCACAGTCGAGTATCAAGTCCTGACGCTTGATGGGGAAATACTACACGTTGAGAATCCGTCTTCTCTCCCGCCGGTACAGGAAATCGAGTCCATACAGGAGCCGTTTATCCTGGCGAGTATTCATGTGCCCGAAGAGTATGTCGGCAATGTCATGCGGCTCTGCCAGGAGCGCCGCGGAGAACAGCGCGCCATGAAATACCTGGGGACTGCTCGCGTCGCCCTGGAGTATGAGTTGCCGCTCAACGAGATTGTGATTGATTTCTACGACCGGATCAAATCGATCAGCCGTGGCTATGCCTCGTTTGATTATGAATTCCTGGATATGCGGCCGGCCAACCTGGTGCGGATTGATATCAGGATTAATGGCGATATGGTCGATGCCTTGTCCCTGATCGTTCACGCCGAACACGCCTATGCGCGCGGGCGCGAACTCGTGCAAAAAATGCGGGCCCTGATTCCGCGTCAAATGTTCGAGGTGGCTGTCCAGGCTGCTATCGGGACGCGGGTGATCGCCCGAGAAACCGTGAAGGCGTTGCGCAAAAATGTCACCTCCAAATGCTACGGTGGGGATATAACCCGTAAACGAAAGCTGCTAGAGAAACAGAAAGAAGGAAAACGCCGGATGAAACAGGTTGGACGGGTAGAAATTCCCCAAGAGGCCTTCCTGGCCCTGCTTCAGACGGGCGAGGGTGAGACGCAGCGGCGTGGGTAGAGAACGGCGCGGGCAGAGAGTGGCGGGTATGGCCAGAGAAAAAACATCGGCCCCAGGGGCGACAGGCTCTGAAAGAGTGAACGTGTCCTCCAAAAGAGATACGAGAGGCTGGACACGTTTACTCTTTGTCGGCCTGGCGAACCAGCAGACAGGCGGCAGACTGCTCTCTACATCGACCACCCCCCCAAAACAAAAATCGGCCGTTCGTGAATACGCCGAAGCGCTGTTTTTTGCCCTCGTGCTGGCGCTTTTTATCCGGAGCTTTGTGGTGCAGGCGTTCAAAATTCCATCTGGCTCCATGTTGCCGACGCTCCAAATTGGGGATCATATTCTGGTCAGCAAATTTGCGTATGGGCTGCGCCTGCCGTATCCCTTTGAAACCTCGGTGTTCGAATGGACGCGACCGGAATCGGGTGACGTCGTTGTTTTTGTCTATCCAAAGGATGAAACCAAAGACTTCATTAAGCGGGTCGTCGCCGTCGCCGGTGACGAGGTGCGGATTCGCAATAAGCAGCTTTTTGTCAATAACGTGGCGGATGAGAGCCCGTATGCCCATTTTGCCAATCCTGGCCGGATTATTCCCGGTCCGCGTGACAATTATCCACCCCTGCTTCCTGACAGGTCGGATGAATCTATTGTCGTGCCACCCGGCAAATTGTTCGTCATGGGGGATAATCGGGACCATAGCCACGATAGTCGCTTCTGGGGCTTTGTGGATACCCAAGACGTGAAAGGCAAGGCCTTTTTGATATACTGGTCGTGGGACGGCCAGGACCGCTGGGTGCGTTGGGAGCGACTCGGAGCGCTTATTTACTAGCATAAAAAGTAAACGCGCCCTACCTTTCCATGTATTTTGCAGGGCGCGTTTACCTTTTCGTCCATACTGGGGGTCGGAGTGCCAAGGCTCGAAGACATGTTGCTTGAGAGTGGCAAAGTCTCTCAGGACGACTTGCGCCGGATCCATCTCGTCCAGCAAGAGCGCGGAGAAACGCTTGAGCGTTTACTGGTAGAGCTCGGCTTCATGTCTGAGGACGATCTCCTGCCCGTCCTGGCCGCATACTATCAGGCCCCCCTCATGAGCGCGCGGGACTTTCCGTCGCAGCCGCCCCCCCTGTCCGCTATGAACACCGATTTCCTGCGCCAAGCGCGGGTCTGTCCCCTGGCGGTCCACGATGGCGGCCTGACCATTGCCATGGCTGACCCTGGCGATTTCTACGTTATTGAGGCATTGGAGAAGGCGACGAAGCTGCGTCTTGCGCCCTGCCTGGCGCGGGAGCGCGACATCCTTGAGAGCTTGAACGCCTATTATGCTGACGGGGTAACTGCCGGTCAGTCCGAAGCCCAGGAGGTCGGCGCGGTCGAGTACCTGGAAGATGACCAAGAAGATGAAGCCCATCTGCGAGACCTCGCGAGTGAGGCCCCCGTCATTCGGCTCGTGAATATGCTCATCGCCCGGGCCATGGAGCAGCGCGCGTCGGATATTCATATCGAGCCGTTTGAAAAGGAACTGCGCGTGCGCTACCGCATTGACGGCATTCTGCACGATGTCGAAGCGCCGCCCCGCAAACTGCAAGCGGCGCTGATCTCGCGGGTCAAGCTCATGGCCAAGCTCAATATTGCGGAACGCCGCCTGCCGCAGGACGGGCGCATCAAGCTGCGGATGTTGGGGCGTGAGGTCGACCTGCGCGTTTCAACCCTGCCGACTCTGTATGGCGAGAGCGTTGTGCTGCGTATCCTTGACCGGTCGAGTATTGATGTCAGCCTGGAATCGCTGGGTTTTCCCGAGGATACCCTGGCTGCGTTTGCAAACCTCATTTTTCAGCCGTACGGGATGATTCTGGTCACCGGCCCGACCGGGAGTGGCAAAACAACCACCCTGTATGGCGCCTTGGATAAAATTAACTCGCCTGAGAAAAAAATCATTACGATTGAAGACCCGGTTGAATACCAGCTCAACGGTGTCAACCAGATCCATGTCAAGTCACAAATCGGCCTGACCTTTTCCGCGGGGCTGCGCTCCATTGTGCGGCAGGACCCGGATGTAATCATGATCGGTGAGATTCGTGATTACGAAACCGCGGAAATCGCCATCCAGTCCGCCTTGACGGGCCATTTGGTCTTCTCGACCCTGCACACCAATGATGCTGCCGGCGCGGTCTCTCGTCTCCTGGAAATGGGAGTGGAAGACTATCTCCTGGCCTCGTCCCTGCTTGGGGTGATGGCCCAGCGACTGGTGCGCCAGCTGTGCCCAGCCTGCCGTCGCCCGGTCGGAGAGGATGCCTCGTCTCCCCACTTGGAGTTGCCAACGAGCGGGCATGCGCCTGAACCCGTGCTCTCCTATGAGGCCGGAGAATGCGAAGCCTGTGCCATGACCGGCTACCGAGGTCGAAAAGGGATTTTTGAGCTCCTGCCCGTTGACGAAGGCTTACGCCAACTGATCCTGAAGCGCTCATCAGCCGATGTGTTGAAGGAGTACGCGGTCGGGAATGGTATGCGGACGCTCCGAGATGATGGCTGGCGCAAAGTCCGCGCCGGCATTACCACGATGTCGGAAGTGATGCGCGTCACCCAAGACGAGCCACCTGCTTCTGAAGAATATGACGCCGGGGTTGAAGAGCCGGCCTGATGCGCCTGACCTTTCCGCCCGTCCGCGTACGGTTTTCCAGAGCGCCTGGCCCGGTCTGGTCCGGTCCCCCTATGCTTTCCTGTTCTTCTTCGGCTGCTTTTGAGAGCGCTGACCCTTGGCCAAGTTGACCTCAGCGACTTCATTCGGACCGGCAGTCCAGGTGCGGTGATGTTGCCAGACAAGCGGGTCATGGCCGGGAATGAGGCGTTCGAGTTCGCGGCTCAAGGTTTTGCGGATGCGCTCATAGGTAAAGAGCTGGTTAAACGGATTGCCCTGATTATAGCCGGGCGGCCACATCTTCTCGATATTGGCATACCAGTACACCGCATCACCGGCGATGGCAAAGAGACCGTTGCGGGTTTGGACCTCAAACCACTGCGTGCCAAAGGTATGGGAATCCTTGGCCAGGCGCGCCGTAATACCCGGCAAGACTTCGACATCACCCTCAATCAAGGTCGCCTTGTCCTGACTGATTGCCATCGCCACATTATGAATGTCCTGCGGGTCGAGCGAGGACAGAATCCAGCTTCGCTCACCGCCCCCAAAGTCTTTTGGCAATGACAGGGCGCGGAGCCAGCCCATGTACTCGTCCAGTTGAATATACAGCCGGGCGTTGGGAAAGGCCGAGAAATTGCCAATATGATCAAAGTGCAGATGCGTCACCAGAATGGTATCCACATCCGCGGGCGTCAGTCCGATCTTTGCCAGTACGGTTGAGGGAGCTTCCCAGCCAAAGAATTGATAGCGTGACAGCCAGTCCTGATTGCCGAACCCGGCATCAACCAGCACGACATGCTGGTCCTGACCTTGTGCCCCCCCGACGAGCACGGTGTAGAGCATGGGAATCTGGATCGTGCCCTGGTTGCTCATGAGTCCTGAGCCGCCGAAAAAGTCATACGGCATGTCGGCCTGACAGTAGGCCAGGGTCCAGATGGAATAATCTGTCGGTGGCGTGTCGCCGACGAGACGGGGCGACTGAACAACCCGCCTTCTTTTTTTGACCGCTGGCATGAAGACTTCCTTTCCGTGAGCGTGCTCAATACTCATCATGAAGCGCGCCCGCGGACAAGCTGCGGTCAAAACTTCCGTCGTCCCGCCGAGCGGCAGGTGAAAGGGCGTGTTTGCCGTGACAACTTTTCTGCGGGCGTGTCTTGTCGCTCGCCGGATATTTCGGTAGGGTCATGAAAACTTTACGGCTTCGCGCACGAAGAGCGACGGTAAGCGGAACGTTCCTGAGGTGTAAAGTGAGGGTAGGGGACGCTCTAGTGGCTCATCGCATGAATACAATGCGCGGAAGTCAGACCAGAAAGGAGTCAGTATGCGCATTGGTATTCAGATGGTGCTTCAGAACCATAAGGAGCACGATGATCGGGTGATGTACAAGAACGAAACCCGCCTGGCGATTGAATCCGAGGAGATGGGGTTCGATGTTGTCTGGCCGGTGGAGCATCACTTTTTTGACTACTCCATTTGCCCGGACAATATGCAGTATCTGAGCTATATCGCCGCCAGGACGGAAAAGCTGCAATTGGCCACCGGCGCGATCATCGTGCCGTGGAACAACCCCATGCGAGCGGTAGAAAAGATGGTCCTGCTTGACCATCTGTCGGACGGACGGGCGATTCTCGGACTCGGACGCGGGCTTGCCCGGCGCGAGTATGCGGGTTTTGGCGTGGACATGAGTGAGGCCCGCGACCGTTTTAACGAGGCCGCGGAGATTATTGTGAAGGGCTTGGAAGACGGCTTTGTTGAAGCGGACACCAAGTACTACAAGCAGCATCGCATTGAGGTGCGACCCCGGCCGATCAAAAGCTTCAAAGGCCGACGCTATATGGTGTGCATGTCGCCCGAGTCTTTTGAAGTGGCAGCCAAGCTCGGTCTGGGCGCCATGATGTTTTCTCAGACGACCTGGGATAAGGTTGCCGACGGCATCCATAACTACCGTGACCTGTATCGTCAGCATAATGGCGAAGAGGCGCCCCCGGTGAACTGCGCCGACTTTGTCGTCTGCTCGCACGACGCGAAAAAGGCGGAAGAGATCGCGCGAGAAAAAATCGTGGGCTACTACTTCAGCGTGATGGAGCACTACGAGATGCTGGGCGACCACTTTGCGCAGACGGGCAAATCCTACGCCCATTATGCCGAAGCGGCCAAGATGATGCGGGAAGCCGGCAACGAGGCCATTCTGGAAGACTTTCTGGCGGCCAATCTGTGGGGCACGCCGGATATGCTCATCGAGAAGCTGGAAACGCGGCGTGGCCAGATCGGTGACTTTGAAGTCAACGGCTGCTTCAGCTTCCAGAGCCAGCCCTTTGGTCAGGTCGAAGACAGCATGCGTCTGTTTGCCAAAGAAGTCGGTCCGATGATGCACGCCTGGACCCCGCAAGCCCAAGCGCCGGTCGATGTGGCCGCTGCTGAAGCCCGCGTTGGCAAGTAACCCCTCCCTTTAACCAGGTGGGCGGAGTCATACTCCGTCCGCCTGACAGTCCACTGCACCACATCCTCATTCTGGCCCACCCCCACGTAGCGAGCGACTGCTCGGCGTCATGAGGCACAGCAGCCCGTGGACACCGAGCCATAGCCGATCAATAGTCCCGCCCGGCAGCCACCGGACATCGCCGTAATAGATGATATCCCACCACAGATGACTTGCCAGGCCGACTCCATACCCGGCCACCAGAATATGCAGGAAACGCGCCTGCCGTCTGACCAGCAGGACCAGAACAAAGAACGATACGCTGCTGTGGAAGAGGGGGTTGCGATGACCACCAATACCCAGCAGCCTGATATCCAGGTCCGGGAAGACCGTACCCAGGTAGCACGGCACAAGGGCAGAGAAAAAAATGCCGACGGCCTGACCGATATTGGCCCGGTTGCCCGCGCCCGTCGCCATATAGCCCACGAGCAGCAGGATGCCGACCAGACTGTGTTCGGCCCGGTCGGCGCTCTCTTGCCCGAAGAAGCCGAGTACCGCCCAGTTGAGCGCCAGGGCCACGCCGAAGGCTACGGCAAGTGTGACCAGTATGCTGACAAGTTGTTTCCCTTGGGTCATCTCCACGCCGTCTGGGGCTCTTACCCAACTCTGACTACCCGTTTCTTCTCTGTATCCGATACTGTGGAGGCTCGGCCGTAAGGAGACTGTGGCCGGTGAGGGTGCACCAGGCTGGAATATCCGCTGGCGCGCCGGGGTCTTGGGCGATGAGGAGCAGGACTTGGCCGGGTTGCAGGGACCTGAGACGCAGGCGGAGTTTCAAAACCAACTCGCCGCAGGCCATGTCTCCAGCATCCCAGGTGTCGTCCGGGTCGGCCAGTAGGTCTGCCGCCGGTGGTGCGATGTGGGTCTGAAGTGGTGAGGGGGCCGCCGGCCATATACAGGCGGGCTGCTCAACGGCTTGATTTTCCTGTTGGCTTGCCCACTGCCAACCGCTGCGGTAGCAGGTCTGACGGCGGATATAATTGCAGGCGTCTCTCAAGAAATCTGCCGGTGAGCGTCCCAAGCCACTGGCGAGGCAGCTGGTGCAGTGCGGCGTTGTTTTGAATCCGGTCACGACGCTCAGGACATATTCATGGAAGCAGAGCGACTGCGAGCAGCGAAAACAGCTTGGGGTGTCAAGCTGTTTGAGTTCGGTGAGGATTTCCGCTGTACGCTGCTCTTCCGCGTCCAGGTCGTCGTCGATAGCGGAGAAGGGGGGCTGGCTGGTTTTCATTTCCTGTGCATACTGACCATTTTTGACCGTATGGCGCAAGTTGGTTGTGGCCGCAACGACCTTGACCCTGGCTCCCAGAGGGCTTATCGTGCCCGCGAAACAGCATATGCGCTGATATGAAGAGTAAACGTGTCCTCCAATGGACAGGCAGATGCTGGACACGTTCACTCTTTGCGGAACGATATGGGAACACAGGGTAGTCAACCCGGCGGTCCGCTGGCCGGCATTCGGGTTATTGAATGTGGCGTTCTTCTGGCCGGCCCGTTTTGCGCCCGCCTCCTGGCCGACTTTGGGGCTGAAGTCATTAAAGTCGAAGCGCCTCATAAGGGCGACCCCATGCGCACGGTCGGCCAGTCTCTGGTGGATGGCAAGAGTCTGTGGTGGCCGAGCGTTGCGCGCAATAAAAAATGTATTTCCCTTAACCTGCGTGACCCGGAAGGACAGGAGCTGCTGCGCCGGTTGGTCTGTCAGTCCGATGTCCTGGTGGAAAATTTTCGTCCAGGGGTGTTTGAAGAGTGGGGCCTCGGCTATGAGACCCTGCGGGAGTTGAATCCGGGTCTCGTCTTTGCGCGGGTCTCCGGTTATGGACAAACCGGCCCGTATCGAGAAAAACCCGGCTTTGCCGCAGTGGCCGAAGCCTTCGGCGGGCTGCGGCACCTGGTTGGCTTTCCTGACCGGCCACCCTGTCGGGTGGGTATCAGTCTTGGCGACTCCCTGGCCGGCATGTTTGCCGCGCTGGGCGCCCTGATGGCGCTCTACAATCGTGATGTCAACGGTGGAACCGGCCAGGTGATCGATACGGCTTTATATGAAGCCGTGTTTGCCGTGCTGGAGGCGACCCTGACGGAATACGAAAAAACCGGCTACCAGCGGACGCGGACCGGAACTTTGCTGCCAGGGTTTGCGCCGTCGAACCTCTACCCGTGTAAACATGAACAGTGGATTGTGATTGCCGCCAACACCGATGGGCTGTTTACGCGGCTGTGTACGCTCATGAATCGCGAGGAGTTACTCACCGATCCTCGTTTTGAGAATCAGATTGTCCGGGCCGAAAACCGTGAGGCCATCGATGCCATTGTTTCGGACTGGACGGCGACCTATGAACTGTCAGCCTTGCTGCCCCTGGTCGAGGCCGCAACCATTCCCGCCGGTCCGGTCTATAGTATAGAAGACATCGTTCACGACCCGCATTTTGCGGCGCGCGATATGTTGTTGTCTCTCCATGATCGGGTGCTGGGCGAACTCAAAGTGCCTGGCATTGTTCCCAAACTCAGTGAGACGCCTGGCGAGGCCCAGTGGCTGGGAGCGGAGATTGGAGAGCATAACCAGGACATCTATTCCCGTTTGTTGCAGTTGAGTCCGGACGAGATGTCTGCCCTGGCAGAACGCGGTGTCATCTGAACAGGCAAAGAAGCATATGAAGGAATAATGAGGGAGGAATATCATGGCTGAACAACTCCTGTCAGGGATTCGCGTCGTTGAGTGCGGCAATATGGTTTCTGCCGCTTATACCGGCAAACTGCTCGCCGACTTTGGCGCGGATGTGGTGAAAGTCGAAGCGCCGAGCGGTGACGTCTCTCGCCAACGCGGCCCCTTTCCCGGAGATACCCCGCATGCCGAAAAGAGCGGTCTGTTTCTGTATTTGAACGCCAATAAACAGGGTGTGACGCTGAATCTGGGCGAATCCAAAGGGCAGGCGGTCTTACAGAGTTTATGTACCCAGGCCGATATCCTGCTGCATAATTATAGCCCGGGCGATATGCCCGCGCTCGGGCTGGATTACCAAAAACTGAGCCAGATCAATCCCGGGTTGATTATGACCTCGATTTCATACTTTGGTCAGACCGGCCCGCACCGGGACTATCGCGGCTACGATTTGACGGCGAGTAATGCCGGAGGATGGGCGTTCATCAGTCCGGGCGCGTCCGATTACCCCGACCTGCCGCCCCTCAAAGCGTTTGGCCATCAGGCCGATTTTCAGGGTGGGGTGCACGCCGGCGTGGCCACGCTCGGGGCGTATTACCATAAATGTCTGACGGGCGAAGGCCAGCATCTTGATGTCTCCATCCAGGAGTGTATTGCCGCCATCCTGGAAATGAATTTCATGCATTACACCTATAGCGGCCTGGAAACTTCGCGGCTGGGACGGCGCTCCATCTATCCCTGGTGTATGCTCGACTGTAAGGACGGAAAACTCTTTGTCATTTGTGTCGAAGAAGACCAGTGGCGGCGCTTTGTCGAGCTGATGGGCAATCCCGACTGGGCGACCCTGGAGATTTTTGAAGATCGCGTCGTCCGAGGCCAGAACTATGATGCCCTGGTGCCGTTTCTCCAGGAGTTTGCGTCGGAATGGACCGTTGCCGACCTGTATAAAGCCGGTCAAGAACGCCGTATCTGCATGGCCCCAGTCAACACCATGGCCGACCTGTTGGCCTCGGAACACCTGAAAGCGCGTGAATTCTTCACAAAAATCAGTCACGACGTGGCAGGCTCGCTGCAATATCCGGGCGCACCTTTTAAGGTAGAGAACGTTGGCTACTCCGTGCGGCGTCCAGCGCCGCGGCTCGGCGAGCATAATAATGAAGTTTATACCCGGATTGGGCTCTCCCAGGCCGAGATCGACGGGCTGAAGCACGACGGGATTGTGTAGGGGAGCTGACCGGCCTGAGCTTCCTGACTTTGGAACAAGATAAAGGAGAACGGCATGGCACGACGACCATTAGAAGGCATTCGCGTAACCGATTTCACCTGGGCCTGGGCGGGGCCGTATTGTACGCTCCAAATGGCGCATATGGGCGCGGAAGTGATTCGGATTGAAAGTGAAAAACGCGCCTGTGTCACTCGACAGATCCCGCCGTTTGCCGATAACGAACCAGGGCCGAACCGGGCCGGCTATTTCAACCAATACAGCCAGGGCAAAAAAAGTCTCCAACTCGACCTGGCCCGGCCCGAGGCAACGGAGATTGTCAAAAAGCTTATTGCCAAGAGCGATATCGTTGTGCAGAACTTCTCAACCGGGGCGATTGACCGCATGGGCTTTGGATATGAAACACTCAAAGAACTCAAACCCGATATCATTATGGTTTCCATCTGTGGCTATGGGCAAACCGGGCCGGAACGCAAATATATGGGCTATGGTCCGGCCTCCGTTCCGCTGGCGGGGATTTCATCATTAACCGGCTATCCGGGAGTTGGACCGGCGGAGATCGGTATTTCGTATGGCGACCCGAACGCCGGCATCTTTGGCTCGTTTGCCGCTATGGCTGCGCTGGCCTATCGCCAGCGTACCGGTAAGGGGATTCACGTTGACCTGGCACTCTGGGAAGCCCTGCTCGTCCTGATGCCCGAGGGCATCATGGATTACGTGATGAATCAGACCCAGCCGGAACGCGACGGCAACCGGGACCGCTGGATGGCGCCCCACGGCTGTTTCAAGTGCAAGGGCGACGCCGAGAAGTGGGTCACTATTGTGTGTGGCAGTGACGCGGAATGGCAGGCGTTATGTCAGGCTATCGGCCAGCCGGAACTGGCCGCAGATAAACGGTTCACTGACGCGGCTGCTCGGAAAGCGAACGAGGACGCGCTCGAAGAACTCATCACGGCCTGGACGAGCGACCGCGACCGCTGGGAGGTGACGGAGGTGCTGCAAAAAGCCGGTGTGGCTGCCTACCCGTCTCAGAGTAATAAAGACCTGGCAACCAATCCGCATCTCGAAGAACGTGGCTATCTCGTGCAAAAGGAACATCCCGAATTCGGCAAACGGATTCATGCCGGTATCCCGTGGCAGATGAGTGGCTCGCCGTGCGAAGTCCAGGCCGCGGCCCCGCAGCGCGGGCAACACACGGACTACGTATTGCGGGACCTGCTCGGCTATTCTGGCGACGAAGTGCAAAAACTGCGGGACGGGCAGGTGCTGACCTAAGCTCCTCTTTATCTCTCCTCACCCCTCCTATCCCCTCGTCTTTGGGAGAGAGGGCTAGGGTGAGGGATCTTCTCCCCTCAAGCCGGTCGGACGACCGCCAGTCGCCCCTACAGGGACGGTGGGAATCCTCGCAAGCACAGGCAGAGCGAGTTGAAGGGACGTGAAGCAATAGAAAGCAGGGGGAAGCATGACGGATGAGATTAAGATATGGGCGCTTGACGGCTCCTCTGAGGCAAACAAGGTGACGGAATTGGAACCGACTAACCGGACGGAGACAGAGCAGATGTTGGAGGATACCCTCGTCGCAAATCCAGAGATGCTCATGCCTGGTCTAACTCTCGTGGGGCGTCAGACGCCCACTGCCGGAGGGCCGCTTGATCTGCTCGGCGTAAACCGCGATGGACAACTTGTCGTATTCGAGTTGAAACGTGGAACTCTCCCACGAGACGCGGTTACACAGATTATTGACTATGCCTCTTCCTTGGAATTGTTGAGTGACGATGATTTGGCAGCGCAGATTGCTGGGCAATCTGGGAAGAATGGCATTGGCCCAATAGACGACTTTGAAGAGTGGTACAGTCAGCGCTTCCCAGATCAACAGTTAGACTCATTAAAGCCAGTACAGATGATGCTAATCGGTCTTGGTGCCGATAACAACGCAACCCGCATGGTGGACTTCCTGACAAAGAGGAGCGTAGATATTTCGCTCTTGACATTCCACGGCTATAGCCATGCGGGGAAAACACTCCTGGCGAAGCAGGTGCAAGCAGAACCCACCCTAGTAAGTAGGATTCCCGGCGATAGAAAAGAACGTTTAGCGGAGAGGGAGAGAAAGGTCATTGAGCGTGCCGAGGCACTTGGGATACGTGATTTCTTTGAAGAAGTGATTAAACCTTTTAGGCAGCTAGCGCATAATCTGAAGCCACGTAAGCACGGATACGCTTTCATCCAACGGCCGCTGAAGCTTGAGGATGGCCGGCTCAAATCCTCTCATTCGATTCTATTCACGGAAGATCGGAAGATCCAAATCACCTTTTACCCTGTATCTATTCACCTGTGCAAAACAGATTTTTCAAGTGCCAAAAAATCTATTCCATTTGTCTACGAACCGCCTCCTAATGCACCCCCGACTAAGGAAGTAGAGGAGCAATGTTACTGCCTGCTGAACAAACAGGAGTGGGAAAAACACAAGGATACGCTGCTAGGTCTCGCGTCCGCTGTCTATAAGGCGTGGAACGAGGCTCTGCTGAGCCCCGGCCTGTGACTTTGTCACCTGCATCATCCCCACCTTGCATCCGTAGAGGCTTGTGGCTAGGATCGCGGCAGTTCGTATAACTGAACCTTCATTCAGCCATTCGGCCAAACTACACTATAAGTATTGAGAGAAGGGGACTCAGTATGGCAGGCGCATCACGTCAGGGTATGTTAGCTGGCTATAAGGTGCTGGACTTTACGCAGATTGTTGCCGGACCGACGACGACGCGCCTGCTGGCCGAAATGGGGGCTGAGGTCATTAAGGTTGAGCAGGCGCCGAAAGGAGACCCGGCCCGTCTCAACGGGATTCTGAAAAAAGGCCGGAGCGGCTATTTCATCCAGCACAATGTCTGCAAACAAAGCCTGTGTGTGAACCTGAAGACAGAGGAGGGGCGGGACATTCTACGCGGGCTCATTCCGCATATGGATGTGGTGGTCGAGAACTATAGTCCAGGTGCGATCAAACGGCTCGGTTTTGCCTATGAAGAACTGCAAAAGCTGAATCCGCGTATCATCATGTGTTCGATCTCGGCCCTCGGGCAGACCGGCCCGCTATCCCATGTGCCCGGCTATGACTTCATCGCTCAGGCGTATTCAGGCTTTAATGAAGTCACTGGCGAACGGGGTCGGGCGCCGGCCATGCCCCAGGCTGCGATTGGCGATGTCAGCACGGGCGTGCATGCCTTTGGCGCGATTGCCTGCGCGCTATTGCACCGCGAGCGGACAGGCGAAGGCCAGTATATCGACGTGTCGCTGCTCGATGCCTATATCCATTCCCACGACTTTACGATTCAGTCGCATAGTGCCTCGGGTGGCAAGTTCGTTCCGACTCGGAGTGGCGCTCACCATATGGGTCTGGCCCCGTGCGGTATTTTTCAGGCAAAAGACGGCTTCGTTGTCATCGTGGGCGCCCTTGACCACCAATGGCAAGGCGTGGCGCGGACAATCGGACAGCCGGAATTTGTGGAAGACCCGCGTTTCCGCACCAATCGGGATCGGGTCCATCATAAAAAAGAACTCATCCAGGCCATTGAAGCCTGGCTCGACACCATGCCGAATCGGGAAGAAGCGGTTGCCGCTCTGCACCGTGAACGCGTGCCGGCCGCACCCGTCCTGACTATTCCAGAAGTGGTCAATCATCCCCATTTGCTTGAGCGAGAAGCCATCCGGCCGATCCAGGATAAGGTGTTGGGCGATTTTGTCCTGCCCGGCTTTCCGTTTCGCTTTTCGAGTCCGGCCCGAACCGATACCCCGTTTGAAGCGCCGGACCTGGGCGAGCACAACGAGTCCATCCTGCGCGATTATCTGGACTATTCCGTTGACAAACTGGAGCGCTTAGCCCGGGACGGCATCCTGGTCAGCCGCCCAACACCAGTAGAATACGAGTAAGGAAAGATATTGCATGCACGGTAAACGCGGGCTCATATCCGTAGTCGGTAGCGTCATCGGCGGACTGTTGCTCCTGGCGGTCTCGGCCAATGTTTCTCCCTGTTATGGCTATTTCATGGACAAACAGGTTGATGCGGTCGTGAATACCTGGTCACGCTTCGATCGCTTTCTGTCCACCTTTGATCCGGCTGGGCGGTACGTCCGCCAGCCCGTCGAACGCCAGATCCCGGCTCTGACGTTCCGGGGATTTCTCCGCCAATGGTCCGATATCCAACTCTCGGGCGACCGGCGTGTTGGCAATCGACAGAAAGACTTCCGTTTTTCCCAGATGCAGAATTTGTTGGAATTGGAGCTCCACTACCAGGTCTCACCCAATATCGAGATAACCAATATCAACAACTTCATGTACGACAGTGTGTACAACTGGCAGGATTCTGCCGGTCTGTTTGCCCCCCGGACGAGCGAGACCTTCCGCGCCTATCATAACTTCGAGCGCATCGTACGCGAGTTGTATGTCAGCTATCGCACCCACAACCTTGATGTGGTCCTGGGCAAACAGCAAATCGCCTGGGGTAAAATGGACGGCCAGTATATTGACGTCATCAACGGTATGGACCGGCGCGAGTCCGTCCAGCTTGAGGCGAGCGACTACGAGTGGCGACGGCTGCCGGCCTGGATGGCGAACGTGACCTATTTCTTTGGGGCAAACTCTCTCAACTTCCTGTGGATTCCGAACTTTGAGCAAGACCGCAATCCAGTCCCTGGCTCACCGTGGTATTCGCCCCTGGCTCCGCCCAGGGATACCGAGACGAAAGCGCTCCTGGACGGACGGCAAGATGCGACCGGGGATCAGTTCAGAGAGACGAAGCGGCCGTCTATGGGGGACTTCGGCGACCATCAATATGGCCTGCGGCTTGATGTTTCCATGGAACCGCTCACCTGGGGTCTTATTTATTATTACGCCTGGAACAAAAACCCGACGTCCTTCATTGTCGCCCGCGATATCGATGCCGCCGGGGACCCCTATCTGACCTTTCAGCCGCGTTTTACCCGCATGCATCATCTCGGCGTCACTGCCGACTATGCTTCCGCGCTCTCGAACATGCCGCTTGTCGGCGAACTGCCCATTGTGCTGCGGGTTGAGGGTTTGTGGACCAAAGACGTTCCCTTCGCCGACTTTGACCATCAGCAGGCGGCGCGGGACGGGAATCTCAACTCGGGCATCATTCGGCGCGATACCCTGCGGGCCGCGATTGCGCTGGAGTTCGCCTTTCCCGGCAATACCTCTGCGATTATACAACCCTCACTCTTGTATACTTTTGACTGGCGTCGCAATCTCGGCGGGGGCTTTGGCGGAGGGATCGGAGATGAAATGAGCCTCCTGCCGGTCTTCTTTGTTGGGCGCCCGTTTCGCTTCACCCGTGACCGTTTGCGCCTGGAGTTGACCGTTGTTCCCGTTATCAGTTTGCCGCAGAAGAAATGGCAGGGCATAAAAACGAAATTTGTTTCGAGCTATCGCTTTTCCCAATTTGTGACCGGTCGCCTCATTTATACGGCGTTCAGTAGCGGTGATCGGACTGATTTATACGGCCAATTTAACAAATGGGATAATATCGGCTGGGAACTGAGTTACGAGTTCTGACCGACCGGCGTGAAAGAGCTCTCACCGGACGATCATCTTATGAACAGACACTTTTTTTTCCTGACGGTATGGGCCTTTTCTTTTCTCTTCGGCTTGGCTGTATCGATTGCTGAGGCGGCTGAGCAGAACGGCGGCCATCGGCAGACCTGGAAAACGGTAGCGGAGCTGTCCGAGGCGGAAAAATCGCGCCTTGATTTTCGGGTCGATACCCCCCGAGATAGGACGATTCCCTACCTCCCGGCGGAAGCCTATCCTTTTCAACCGCCCTATACCGCGGAAGAGATGGGCTATCGTTCCATGGAATTTCCGCATGTGGCTCGCTGGTCACACGCTATGGCGGATGTGTTTGGCGCGATTACCAGCAATGGCTTTCTGGATGAAGGCATTACGCTGGGCTATAGCCATTACCTCCCGGACGAAGACGGTGTGCCCGGCCAGCTCAGCATGACGCCAGGGGAGGACTATTTTCGGATGGTCTTCTTTTATACCTATCCGCCCGAGAATCAGGGTCTTCAGGACCTGTGGATTTTGAGACGGACGGATAAGGAAGAAACGACCAAACTGGACAATTTCATCTATAGCCCAACCTTACGCCGCGTGCGCCGCCAGCCTCAGCCCCGCCGGGACGCCCAGTTTCCCAATAATGTCCAGACCTTTGAGGATGTGGTGGGGCGCGATGCCTGGGAGTTCTCGTGGCGACTGCTTGGCACGGATGTCCTGCATGAGACTATTCGCTTCCCCAATACCCGCCCGACGGTCACCCTGGCCAAGCCCGACGGAAGTTTTAATGAGGTCCCATCGGACCAGATTACAATGCTGGGTGACACCTATCCACATTATACGCAAGACGGTGGAGTGGCCTGTTATGTGGTTGAGGCGACCAGGAAAGAAGACTGGCTGCCGCACTACCGTATGAGCCGGTTGATATACTGGCTCGATCAGCACAGTTTCTATCCGTTGCGGATTGAGCAGTATGACAATGACAACCAACTGCGGGTGATTGAGGTGCGGAATGCCTATCTCGTCAACCCGGCGCTGGAAGAACGCGGCTATGCCGGACTGTTTACGGTCTACTACGACCTCGCCCTCGACCTGATGAGCTATAGCGCGCATGATGCCCATTGGGTGAAGGAGTGGTCTCCAGAAGATCAGGCGACGATGTTTGAGCCCGATTTCATGCGCCGCAGTTGGCTCAAGTATCCGCTCAAATCCCAATCCCTGGTCTATTCTCCGGAAAAATTCTTCCTCCGTCCCCGCTTATACCCAGATAAATTCCCACAAGACCGGAGCGTTGCCATCTCCGCAGAGCTGGCGCAGCGCTACCGTTTGCAAGAAGAAGCCGGACATCTGGTCTTCGACATCTCCTCTCCGCTCATTGAGGTCAAAGCGCAACAGTAAGATGGCTCTTCGCGCGCAACAGCTCTTGCGGCTGCCGGTCCCCTCAGCGCGTCTTACTCCGTCGTGTGTGCATCCTGCCAGGCGCGGCCCATCGAATCCGCGGCCAGAATGGCGTCGGCAACCATGTCGGGCTGCACGTCAAACGGCTCGTTATGGATGGTTTCCCCTTCGGCGGTCGCCCGCGCGGCCACTTGTTCAAGCATGTCTTGCGGGAATTCGTTGAGCCCGATCTCGGCCAGGGTAATGGGCAGGCCGACCGCGGATGAAAACTCCAGCACCGGATCGATAACCGAGCGTGGCTGACCTTCGAGCACTAACTGGGAGATAAGACCGTAGGCGACTTTTTCCCCATGATAGTAGGGGTGGGTGAGCGGGGCTGCGGTGAGGCCATTATGGATGGCGTGGGCTGCGGCAAGCCCTGAGGACTCGAAGCCCAGACCCGACAGCAGGGTGTTGGCTTCGACAAGCCGCTCCAGGGCTGGATTGACAACGTGACGTTCCACGGCCCGTTTCGCATCCGGGCCGTCTTCAACCAGGATATTATAGCACAGCTCCGCCAGCTTTTCGGCGCTGCGCGTTGAGGCTCCCCCACGCATATTCTGGACATGACCGGCAACACAGGTTTTGGCCTCGAACCAGGTGGCCAGCGCATCTCCCATCCCTGCCACCAGCAGCCTGGCCGGAGCCTGGGCGACAACAGAGGTGTCCACCACAACCAAATCCGGGTTCTTGCGATAAAAGCGATATTCCTGGAATACTCCTTCGGGAGTATAAATCACCGACAGCGCGCTGCACGGCGCGTCACTTGAGGCAATGCTTGGACAGTTGACGACAGGCAGGTCAAGGTCGTCGGCGGCGGCCCGGGCCGCATCCAATACCTTCCCGCCGCCCGCGCCGATAATGACCTGAGCCTTATTCGCCCGCGCCGTTTCTTTGATACGTTCGATTTCAGGGTAGGAGCACTCCCCCCCGAACTGATGGACGACATGGGTGATGCCGGCATTATTCAAATGTTTCTGCCAGACTTCCGAGAGCAGCCGAATGGCGCTTTTCCCGGCAACAATACAGGCCGGTCCCTGCAAGCCAATACGCTGCATTTCCGTTCCCAAGGCGGCAGTGGCGTGCTTCCCTTGTACGTAGTGGCTGGGGGCTGAAAAAACCGAGAGCATAGGTCCCTCCTTACCGATTGCTGTTCCCTCAGATAGAGCCGGTAGTATAAACTGAGACGCATTGACGCAGCAAGCAGGAGAGGGCCATTGGGACAAGCGGAGAGACGTTACTGCCGCCCCATATCGCTGAGCAGGATTCAGTGCCGGATGCTCTGTCTCGTTGTCTTCGTCCTCTGGGGGGCTGGATGTTCTGAATTGCCAGGCGAACCACCCAAGTTAGGCCGGCATACGTATAGTAACGACCCCAGCGTCGAGCCGTGTCCGCTCGGTGAACGGAGCGGACACGGCGGGATGAGCAACGACGAGCAGACCGAACACGGGATTACGTATGCGGTTCGGACGCCGGCCAACTACAATCCAGGCATTCTTCATCCGCTCCTCATGGTCTATGCCCCAGCAGGCTCAAGTCGGTTGCGCTCAGAGCGGCTGACCAATCTGACTTTTACGGCAACGACCGCGGGCTTTGTCGTTGCCTATGCTGACTCGCGTCGTCTTTCACTCGAAATCATTCCTGAACTCGGGACGATCCCGCGGCTTATCGCCAAAAAATGGTGTGTTGATGAACGGCGAGTCTATATGACCGGCCATTCTGACGGCGGAACGGTTGCCCTGGCACTCGCGCTTTTGGACGAGACACGCCACATCCCGACTGCGGTGGCGCCGAGCGCAGCCGGGTTCAGGCGGGCCGACCTCGAAACCTTCTCGTGTCCCGAAACCCTGCCCGCTCTGATTATGCACAGCGCCAACGACCATCTTTTCCCCGGTTACGGGGCTGAGGCGGCTGCCTGGCTCGCGTTGTGTAACAAGTGTCAGTCCCGTTTAGTTGACAGGGACGAAAACGGCTGTATGGCCTACTCGGGATGTCCGGCAAACAGCAAAACCATATACTGTGAAGGAACTGGCGCACATAGGCATTGGCCGGCGTTCAATGCGGCCCTCCTGTCGTTCTTTGTTGATATTGATCGCTCCCTTCGCTAAGTCGGGTGCACGCCCTGGAGTTGTCCCTGCTCCCTCATCCTGTTATCTCAGTACCGCTGGTCAATACTGAAATTCCGTAAGAATTGACTGATGGGACGCGTTTGCCGAATCTCTTCTCTTCTCGCTGTCGGAGCGGCGCTCTGCCTGGCGCTTCCCGTGCCGTCCGGGGCGCACCGGGACAGAGGGCCTGGAGACCCGTGCCGGCGAGAGGTCGGCGCTTCGCTCTTGCATATTACGTTTTATCAGACCCAATTCGATCCGGTGACGGAGTATTGTGAAGAAATCCCGCGGGTGGGTACTGCCTTCCTGGTCGTGGATGTGACGCCCGATCTGTGGGAAAGGCCGATCGGCGTTGAACTCCTTGCTTCGGATGAATCCGGGCGGTCGAGTCCGATCCTGTCCCTGCCTTTACAGGTGTATGAACGTGGCGTGGCCAACGCCGAGGTCGTTGTGAAGGCCGGACTTCGCTACGAAGTGCGTGTCCTGCTTGGGCTCACCGGTGAACCAGAGCCGCGTAAATTTTCATTTCCCTTTCAAGTGGCGGCATGGTATAAGGCTTTGGTCGGGCCAGCGCTGATCGTGCTCGGAGTGGTGACCGTTCTTGCTGTCTCGGTGATTCGCTATAAGATCACTGCCCGGAGCAGAGAAGAGCTGGTGAAATAAAGAGAGAGAGTGTACAGTAACCGCGTTATTACTATTGAGGAGGGATAGGCATGGCTCAGGCACAAGCAGTACAAAATGTACCGAAAGGTTCCGGCGACGGCTCCATGACAACTGGCAACCCTGCCAACCCGACTGACTGGTCGGTCGGCTGGCATCCTCTCTTCTGGGGGTGCGGGCTTATCATGCTTGCCAATGTCTTTTTCTGGTACTGGAACTACGCCTTTATGTTCACTGCTGGACTGAACTCAGCAAGCGCTGAATTCACGATGTATTACTGGACGCTGTTCTGGGGTGAATTGATCGTCTTAGGCGTATTCAGCGGTGTGTGGCTGGGCTGGCTCATACGGAATGGCCGGGCCATTGAAGGACAAGAATGCTCACCCGCCGAAGAGACGCGCCGGATTGCGATTTTGTGGAGCCTCATTGGCGCGACGAGTCTGGCTATCTATCTGATGGCCAGCTTCTGGCCGAACTGGGACGGATCGTGGCACCAAACCATGGTTCGTGACACGGCATTTACCCCGACCCATATTCCGATGTTCTACTTTTTCTTCCCCCTCTCGGTCATATTGGCCGTCGGGACCTATATCTACGGGCGGTTCCACATTCCGGCGCTGTACGGAAAAGACAAAGGATTTCCCTGGTCGTTCTTTCTGCTGATCAGTGCCTGTGTACTCGAATGTATGGCGGTGGCCGCCAACGAGTGGGGCCATAGCCTGTGGATCTCTGAAGAAATCTTCTCTGTTCCGTTTCACTGGCCGTTTGTGATTTATGGCTGGCTTGCGGCCGGTATGTTTGCGGTATGGGGTGAAACCCTGGTGCGTATGTTCGAGGTCGAGAAGACCGAAGAGGATGCCAACCCGGAAGCCTCGCTTGAGTCGCCGCTCGCCGCCGATTAATACGGTGGCGTGGGTCGATAAACGTATCGAAAGTCCTCGTGCAGAGAGGAAGGGCGCATGGCGACGGAAACCACAACCGTAACCGACCTGGCAGAGGCGGCGGAACGGCAACGGCGGCTCGAACTCAAAGAACTGCTCAACAAGAAGTATAAGTGGATTGATTGGAAGTGGGACCTCGTTTTCTGGACTACGGCGGTTTTTGTGGTAGCCGGTGCCGCTGATATCACCAAGCAATTATTTGCCGGCGACTGGGATTTCTGGACCGATTGGAAAGATCCTCAGTGGTGGCCTGTAGTCACGGCCTTTGCCACAATCATTATTCCCTCGACGCTGCAATACATCCAATGGACCGCCTGGCGCTTTCCGACCGGTGCGACCTACACTGCGTGTTGCTTGTTTTTCGCGGCCTGGGTTGGACGGTATTTCCAGTGGGACCTCGCAGCGACCTACCCTATGAACTTCGTGTGGCCTGCCTCCGTCGTCTGCGCCGGGATCTTGATGGACTGGACCTTAATGAAAACCAAGAGTTTTATCCTCACCTCGCTGATCGGCGCCCACGTGTGGGCGATTGCGGTGTGGGCCTATAATTACGTCCCCTTAGCTGCCTTCCTCCAGCCGGCCCATTTTATGGATCATGTGGTGACGGTTGCTGATGTTCAAGGCATTGCCTACATCCGCTCTCAAACCCCGGAATACCTCCGGCTGATTGAACGCGGCGCGTTGCGGAGTTTCCTGGGTGAGACGCAATACGTTTCGCTGGCCTTTGCTGGAACGGCAGCTTTTGTTGGCTACTGGATCGGTCAGTTTATTGGCCGGTATCTGGCAGTGTGGCCGATTCGGCGCTATCTGAAAACTATGTGAGACAAATATGAGGCGCGGTATGTCTTTCGAACCTCAGCAGCCCGCCCGATACGGAAGAGTCTGCTCTGTTCTCGTGGCTCTTCTTGCCGGCCTGTCTCTGTTTCCTTCCCCCGTGTATGCGCACGGCATGAATATCTCTGAAATAGCCCCGCCCGTCATTACCGCAGGCATCTTAGGCTTTGTGTGTTATTGGCTGGTGGTTTTGTGGCCAGTATCGAAGAGTGCAGAGACGGACGGAGGCGGGTTGCCGGAAACGGGTCCGGTCATTCGCATCAAGCGTAAGCCCCGATTGCGTGTCATAGAAACGAGACCCCAGCTCCCGGACGAACAGCCCGAAACCAGGAGGGCGGCCGATGGGTAAGCGGTTCGTGATTGGCAGTGTTGGCGCGCTATGCGTCATACTGGCCGTTGTCCTTGCCAATCCGCCGAACGCCGCTGCCCACGGTGAGGCGGCAGACGAACCGTTCTTGAAAAACATGACAACGGCTTTCTTCAACGTCAGCGTGTCGCCGACTGAAATCGAGGTTGGAGAGCCGGTCAGGGTGACGGGCTCGGTCAAGATCCTGGAGACGTGGCCGCATACGCTAGAGACGCCAGAAATTGCTTCCATTATGCCGGTCGTTCCCGGACCGGTCTTTGTGCTTAAAGAGCGTTTTGTCAATGGAACGGCTGCGATCGGCTCGTTTTTTGCCCAAAAGGGGGGCATTTACGAGTTTGAAATGGAGCTTGTTGGCAAAGAGCCTGGGGACTGGCATGTGCATCCCGGTATCGCAGTCTATGGGACCGGTACACTGATTGGACCTGGCGAGTGGGTGACCGTCAAACCGAGTGACGAGCCGTTCTCCTTCCCACTCACCCTGATGTCTGGTGAGACGATTGAACTCAGCACCTATGGAGGTGCGTTTGTCTGGTGGTGGTCGTTCGCCGGATTTGTCCTGGGGTTTATCTGGATACTGTACTGGACGACGAATAAAAGAACGGTGACCAATCTCGCCGTTACTGTCCAGCTTCCGGTGAACGATGATGCCCCCGATATTGGCCTCATCACGCCCCGCGACCATATGTGGATGAATGTTATCGTTGGCGTGACCCTGGTGATGCTGGTGGTCGGTTGGACGTATGCCACCTCAAATGCGCCAGTTCGCTGGCCACAGCAAACGGACTGGTTTACACCGGAATTCATTTCTTCCGGCGAGAAAATGGCCGAGGCTCGGGCCAGCGGGGCGACGTATGACGAAGCGAGTGAAACGCTTGAGATGAAGGTCCAGGTGACGAATGTTATCCAGAGCGACATCGCACTGAAGCAACTGACTATAGCGATGGCGACCTTCGTGAACGGACCGGAAGCCGAACAGGCCAAAGCTGGGCCGAGTGATTTTGTCGGTCGGCTCGAAGTCCAGCCGGACGGGCCGATTGCTCCGGGCGAAAATAAAGAGCTGACCCTGACTATTTCAAGTAGTATTTTCAGCGAAGAGCGTCTCATCCCGACGCAAGCGCCGCAGCAGTTTATTGGCGCAGTCTTACGCTTTGAGAATGGGAACGACGGTCATGAGTTCGTGACGGTCCGTTCAAACGTCGTCCCCACCCAGTTCCGTTCGACCTATCTGCCATAAGCTCCAGAGCGGGGACAGACCTCCCCGCGGGTGGAGCCTCGTTGGACAGCATTGTGAAACTCTTCTCCCTTGTTGCCCTGCTCCTCGTCCCAACGGGAGCCTGGGGACATGGGGGTGTCGCCATGGATCTGGACCCCTGCATAGAGCGGGCCGGCGTCTATCTGATCCATTTTTCTGCCTACCAGCCGCAAGAGTACGCAACCGAAGAATTCTGTCGGAGCGTTCCTCTGACCGGGAGTGCGATTCTCGTTTTTGATCTGATTGATCCTGAATTGCGCAAGAAATCAGCTGCGGTGCGCATTATTGAGGAAACCAATACTGCTGAACCTCGCCTGTTGCTCGATATCCCGGCCCGGGTGTATCCCAGCGGCGTGGTGAATGCTGAAGTCCATTTTGACACACCTGGCCAATATACGGCCCTGATGACACTTGACGGGGTTGATGGGTCTGTGCGGTTTCCCATTCGAGTCGCTTCACTCTCAAATACCATACTGGTCTTGATCGCGGGCCTGCTCATTGGCTGTGGCGTTGGCTATTACGTTGTCGGTGGTAAACTCGGCTGGCCACCGTTTTCGGTGAAAAAGGTTCCGCCACGTACATTGGCCAAGGGATAGGTGCGAAACCACCCATCCCCCCTTTTCCTAACGCTCTGTTCACAGTACATGTTGAATGATGTGGCTGCGCGGTCTGCTCTTTTTCTGCCTTCTTCTGAGTGTGCTCGCTCTTGGGACGCTTTTTCTCGTTCCGCGTGCCTGGCTCCCCCGCCCAATACAAGACTTTGCGTATCAATATATCGGTGAAGAGTCCTACCACAAGCCGCCTCCCAGTCGTGAAATAAGCCCTGTCAGTGTGGAGCCATTTTGTCTGGACAGACACCCGGACTGGCGGAAACCTCAGACTATTGAGGGCGTTGCCGTAGAAGCATCACCGGTGTGTGATCCAGACAACCCGGCGGAGATTGCGGCCTTTGTCAAAGGAACGAATAATATTGCCCTGCATACCCTTATGGAGACCCGGCTGACGCCCAATACGGTGGTGAAAGAGAACGACAGAGATGGGGATGGCGACCCGGATGAGATTCATATCCGGCTTGAAGTCGTAGAACTGAACGGGCACTCACCGGATGACCCCGCGCCGTTCCCCGCCTATGCTATTGCGCCTGGCGTACAGCCCGGACTCTGGGTTTTTGCACCGAAATCGCGCGGCATGGCGACTGAAAACTTTGAGAGTGAGCAGGCGCATCCGACCCTGCGCGCCCCATCTCCGGTGATTCGCGTAGAGCAGGGTGATACGCTCCGGGTGACCTTGGAGAATGCGCACTATCTGCCGCACACCATACACTTCCACGGGGTAGACCATCCCTATGTTGACGCCACCGGCGAGGGCAATGATGGCGTTCCGATTGCGAGTGAAATGCCAGTCACACCAGGGACGAGCCGTACCTATGAAATGACCCCGCGTCAAACGGGTACGATGTTTTATCACTGCCACGTCCAACCCCATGTCCATATTCTGATGGGACTCCAGGGTATGTTTGTGGTTGAAGACAACCGGCCAAATAACTGGCTCCAAACGCTCAATATCGGGGCCGGTCGGGTGCGCTCCGTCTCTGTAGCAGTCAGAGAGTCGTATGACCGGGAATTCGATTTGCACTACCAGGACATTGACCCGACGTTGAATAATATTATTCAGACCGCCGGCGATCCTCGATTAATCGCCGAAGCGACCAATCGCCGCTATGATATTACCGATCAAGACCCTGACTATTTCTTACTTAACGGTCGCTCCTTTCCCTACACGACCCGTGAGTCGCTTATTGTTGTCGCCCCGAATGAGCGCGTCAAACTGCGCGTGCTCAATGGCGGAGCAGAAGGCATCTCGCTGCATACGCATGGGCATAAAGTCAGGCTGACGCATTACGACGGCGTCGAACATAATCCGGCTGCGCAAATCACCCGTGATGTCGTCTGGATTAGCCCGGCCCAACGGGTGGACCTCCTCCTCAACACCACTGATGATGGCTTGCATAATTATGGACCAGGCATCTGGCTGCTCCACGACCATAAGGAAAAGGCTATCACCACTGATGGGATCAACCCTGGTGGCAATATCAGTGCCATTGTCTACCAGGACTATTTGGGCACAGCCGGCCAGCCGAAAACGCAGGGGATGGAATGGGCGCCGTTTTTCACCAAGGAATATTATCAAAAGAAGATTCCCGTCTGGGCTGAACTGGAAGCCGTCAGTCTGCTTGGCGAGGCCGGCGCTCGCTCCCTGCCCTGGGGGTACGCCCTCATGTTGGGGATAGGTATCGGCTTCCTCATCGGCGCGGCTTGTTCCCTTAGAAGACGCTGGACTCGACACCGGTGAGGAGAATCTTCAATGGATTTTTTTCTCAGAGAAGAGGATCGGAAGGGGACAGGGGTGTCCCGGAGCAGGCATCTTCCGCGGACCGTCTCCGCACTGATTGTGAGCGCCTTGTTTACTGTGCTTTTCAACGCGGGCAGCGCGGCGCAAGAGCATGCCCATCATCATCACGGGATGCAGCTCGATACTGCAGGTATGGTGATGAATGAAAACACGGACCAACTCCCCCGGGGTTGTCCACGTCTCTCAGGTGAACACGAGATCACCGTTCGCGCCGGAAAAGAATTTGCCCGCCCGGGGACGATGTTCGCGTATGATCGAAGCGAATGGAGTTTTGAGCCGTGTACGAAACTCACGGTGACGCTCATTAATACGGACAGCGTTCGTCACCAGTGGATGCTGCACGGCCTTCCGCGCTACATCTACCCCCAGGGGATGTTTACCCTTGAAGTGGCGGGCAAAGGACAGCGGACCAGTACGTTTATTCTCCCGCCCGGAGACAAGACGTATCTCGTACACTGTGATGTTCCCCAGCACATGGAAAAGGGAATGAAGGCGCAGCTCAAGGCTGGTGCTGGAGATGGGGATCTGCCCAGTATTCCTGGTGTGACCGGACCACGGCTGCGGGACCCGTATGCACTCGCCTGGAACGGATGGACGCACGGGGCGGGCGTTCTGTTCGGTATCGTCGGGGCGCTCTTCGTGGGGAGAAGGTTGCGCCTTTTCCCATAGGGGTTTGGGGCGTCATATGCGCTCTTTGCCTTGACCTTCAGTCTAAAAATCAGTAGGGTTCGACCACATTTTTTATCGTCAATTCTCTCTGAGGAGGCATTATCCATGCGAGGTTTCTGGTTGTGGAGATTTTTACAGATAGCAGTCACGCTCATGCTGCTATCTCCAACCGCACTGTACGCTGACTCTCATGCCAAGAACGACGCCGCGCTTCAGCCGGTTACGCACGAGCGTTTGCTCAACGGCATGGCCAACGCCGCTGACTGGTTGATGTACGGGGGGAATTACGCCGGCTGGCGATTTAGCCCGCTGACGGATATTGATCGCCAGAATATCAAAAAACTTCAGGCCGCCTGGATTTTCCAAACTGGTGTGCCCGCACAAATGCAAGCCTCACCTTTGGTTGCCGATGGTGTCATGTATCTCACCGCAGCCTACAACAAGCTCTTTGCCTTAGACGCCGCAACGGGTAAACCGCTCTGGAAATACGATCATGAATTGCCGGACGATATGCGGATTTGCTGCGGGCCGGGTAACCGGGGCGCAGCGCTGGCTGGGGATAAGGTCATTATGGCCACTCTGGACGCGCGTATTGTCGCGCTCAACAGAAAAACCGGTGCGGTCGTGTGGAATACGCAAGCCGACGATTATGCCGGCGGCTTCAGCTTTACCCTGGCCCCCCTGATTGTCCGAGATAACGTCATTGTTGGCATTGCCGGCGGCGAATACGGCATTCGCGGCTATATCGATGCCTATGATCTTGAGACTGGGGAGCGGAAGTGGCGCCGCTATACCGTGCCTGACAAAGGCGAGCCCGGTGTTGAGACGTGGGCCGGGGATTCATATAAACAGGGCGGTGGTCCGGCCTGGGTGACGGGCTCGTACGATGCGGACCTCAACCTGGTGTATTGGGCAACGGGCAACCCGGCTCCGGACTGGAACGGCGATGGACGTGAGGGCGATAATCTCTATACGAACTCGGTATTGGCCCTTGACCCGGATAGTGGGGAGATCAAATGGTACTTCCAATTCACCCCGCACGATGTCTGGGACTATGATGGCAACACGGGCATGTTTCTGCTCGACGTAACGCGCAGCGGACAGTCTGTCAAAGCCTTAGCCCAGCCCAACCGGAACGGCTATATGTATGTCCTGAATCGTGGGGATGGGAAGTTTCTGCACGGCTCTCAGTATGTTGAGCAGCTCAACTGGGCAAAAGGGCTGGACGAAACTGGTCGACCGATTGTTGACCCGAAGTATGTACCCCTGGAGGGAGGCAATCCCGAACTTATCTGCCCTGGGAATGTGGGCGGACAAAATGGCTCGTACGCTGCGGCCTACAGCCCACTGGCCAACCTGATCTTTGTCCCGACAATAGAGAGTTGCGGCAAAATGGAAAAGGCCAAGTCCATTTTCATCAAAGGCATCCCATTCTGGGGCGGAGGGCCTGGACAAACCCAGGGCGACCTCGGTACGGCCTACGGTCACGTCACGGCTATAGACCCCACCAGCGGTGAGGTGAAGTGGCGCTACAAGGACGAGTGGCCGATGGTGGGCGGGGCGCTCGCCACAGCCGGCGGCCTCGTCTTTACGGGCAACCAAAAGGGGTACGCTCTTGCTCTGGATGACGCCACAGGTGAAGTCTTGTGGAAGTTTCAGACCGGGTCAGCAGTTCGGGGACAACCGATTTCCTACAAGGTCGGGGGCAAACAATATATTGCCGTTCCGAGTGGTGCCGGGGGTCTGGTCGTGGATATCGTTGGCAAATATCCCCACACCACACCGGGGAGCGCTGTTGCGGTCTTTGCGCTGCCGTAGCAGCGCGGCACCACTAGTCTGATACGGAGGGGCGCTGCATGAACTGCCTCTCCGTTCAGGTGAGCCTACATCTCCTAACCCAAAACCTGCCGGATACGCAGACTGACCTCATCCGGTGCGGCATTGCCATCCACCCGTTTCAGCCTTCCTTGGGCTTCATAAAAAGGGATAATGGGCGCTGTTTCCGAGTGGTATTTTTCGAGCCGGGCCCGGCAGGCTTCTTCGGTATCATCCTTGCGCTGTATCACCCGACCGGCAATATCCGCCGACGGCGGCTTGAATTTCATATGGTAGATATCCCCTGTATCGGGGTCCAAACGTCGGCCGGTAATGCGTTCGACAATCAAATTGTCCGGGACTTCGATTTGCAGCACGACATCTAAGGCAACCCCGGCTTTGTGCAGTTCAACATTCAGCGCCTCAGCCTGGGGCCGGGTACGCGGAAAACCGTCCAGCATAAATCCTTTCGCGCAGTCCGGTTTGCCGATCCGTTCTATCACCAGGGCGATGACGAGTTCATCCGGCACCAACCCACCGGCCTTCATATAACCGTCCGCCTGTTTGCCTAACTCGGTCCCTTCGCTCACCGCAGCGCGGAGCATGTCGCCGGTTGAGATATGGGAAATCTTGAACCGCTCGACGAGATGCACGGCCTGCGTCCCTTTGCCCGCCCCCGGCGGTCCGACTAAAATCATCCGCATAGATGTCAATCCTCCCTCTGGTACGACAGCTCGCTGCTGCCTGAAATCGTGAATATGGCATGAATACTATCGAAGGAATACGCTCACTGCTAGGCGTGCCAAGAGGTCCGTGATAGAGTCAGGAGCGCTGTATTCAGACAGAAGAGAAGGAGGAATATATGAAAATTGGGGTTTTCGAGTTCTGTATCGATAGATCGGTTGATCCGGCTGTCATTGCCCAACGTGCGGAGGAATTGGGTTTTGCCTCCTATTGGGTGCCGGAACATGCGATTATTCCGATTAAAACCAGCTCGCCCTATCCAGGCTCTGAAGACGGCGTCATTCCAGACGAGTATGGCCGCATCACTGATCCGTTTGTATCCTTGGCTCGTGCCTCGGCGGTGACCAGGACGATTGAACTTGGTACGGGAATCTGTTTGATCCCGGAGCGCAATCCGCTTGAATTGGCCAAAGAAGTCGCGACCTTGGATCATTTCTCGGGTGGGCGCTTCATCTTTGGTATTGGCGCGGGCTGGCTGAGAGAAGAGACGCAGATCATGGGGGGTGACTTTGATCACCGCTGGGGACAAACCAAGGATGCCATCCTGGCCATGAAGGAACTCTGGACGCAGGACGAGGCCGAATATCACGGCAAGTACTACGACTTCCCTGCCGTCCGTTCATTCCCGAAACCCGCGCGAAAACCTCACCCGCCGGTGTATATGGGCGGCTCGTCAAAGTATGTCTTTAAGCGTGTGGTCGAATGGGGAGACGGCTGGATGCCCGTTCTTTCACCTGTGGAATACATTAAAGAAGGGCGGCAGCGCCTCAACGAGATGGCCGAACAGGCCGGGCGCGATCCCAAAGAAATCTCCGTCCTCGCCTTTGGCTGGCCTGAAAAATTTCGGACCAAAGAGGAAATCAGTGAACTGAAATCCGCGGGCGTGGACCATGTCACCATCTGGCTGATGCAGAGTGAGGAGGGCGAAGAGGCCGTTCTCGCGGAATTGGAATCTCTGGCCAAAGAAGTGCTCTAGGGGGAACGGATTGTCACCCGGATAGGGAAGGGGCGGTCCGCTTGTGCCTGCCCCTTTTCTCCAGGAGAAGCAGCATGATCAAATTTGGCATCATGGCCATGCCCCAGCATCCCCGAACGGATCCGCCCGTCAAACGCTTCAGGGAAACAGTTGAACTGACCCGATTGGCCCGGGATGCTGGCCTCGACTCGATTGCCTGCGGTCAGCACTTTCTTGCCCCACCGTATCAGAATATCCAAAGCCTGCCGCTGCTGGCGAGGCTGGCGGCCGAGAGTGGCTCGATGTCACTCGTGCTGTCGGTGATTCTGCTCCCGCTGTATAGCCCGGTGGGTCTGGCTGAAGATGTGGCGTCGCTTGATGTCATGAGTGATGGCCGGGCCGTCTTTGGCGTTGGGCTCGGCTACCGAGATATCGAGTATCAGGGATTTAATACGCGCCGCCGTGACCGTATTCCCCGCTTCGAGGAGTCCCTGGAACTCATCCGTCGCCTGTGGACAGAAGAACAGGTATCCTTCCGGGGCAGCCATTTCAGTCTGGAAAACGCGACGAGTACGATTCGGCCCGTCCAGCAGCCGCATCCGCCTATCTGGATTGCTGCGAACAATGATAGCGCCATTGTGCGCGCCGGCCGGCTGGGGTGTTCGTGGTTGGTAAATCCCCACGCCACCACCCACACGTTGCAACGCCAGATGGCGCTGTATAAAGCCACTTTGGCCGCCTCTGGTCATACCGACGCGCTGGAGGTCCCTGTCATCAAAGAAATGCATGTCGCCAAAACGCATGACGAATCGCTGGCCATTGCCCAGCCGTATCTGGAAAAAAAATATCAAGCCTATGCCGACTGGGGACAGGACAAGGAATTACCTGGCGAGGAATCGTTTCGCGTATCGTTTGAGGAACTGGCCAAGGACCGCTTCATTCTTGGCAGTATCGAAGAGGTTATTGAGCAAATCGAAGTCCACCATCACCAGCTCGGCATTGACCATTTTATTTTCCGCATCTGGTGGCCAGGCATGGAAGCCTCTCATGCCTACCGCGTAGTGGAACTGCTGGGCGAGCACATTATCCCGTATTTTCGAAAATGAGCGAGGAGCGATGCCGCGACGGCCTGTCTCTCCTCGTCCAATGTCTGGCTAACCCGCCTGCAAACGTTCAACCAGTTCCTGGGTGGGCAAGACCTCGGCAAACATCGACGCTTGGGTAATCAGGGTGGAGCGGTGTAATTCGCCGTGCGCTATTTTCCCCAGCGTGGGGTGCTCACCGTCGCGCGTTGCGGTGGCGTCGTTCAGAAATAAGACGCGAAAATCCCGGTGAAACCCTTCCCGCGCAGTCGTGTCGCAGCACATATGCGTCATATACCCTGAGACGACCAAGGTCTCGACGCCATTTTTTCGGAGCGTTTCCTCCAGGTCAGTTTTGGAAAATGACCCAGGATAATTCTTGACGATACGGTGGTCTTCGGGGCGAGGGGTGAGGCGCGGGTGGAGTTCAAAGCCATTGGTCCCCCGAATGAACAGCCCGCGCTCAGGATTCAGGACTTCGTGCTGAACATAGATGATCTTTGCGCCCGCCTGCTGGCTGGCTTCAATCGCTGCTTCGATTCTGTCCAACGCGACGTTTCCATCAGGGATGGGCCATTTGCCATCAAAGTATTCATTCTGAACATCTATGACGATCAGCGCTGTTTTCTTGGGATCAAGAGCCATGAGTGCCTCCTCTTTCTTCTCACTCGATATGTGCGAGCTGTAACGGAAGAGGGGCGGAAGAGTCAAGCGACAGACAAGCTTGACTTCTGCCCCGGGTGGGATAGATGGAAGATTCTAGCCCTTATGGAGGAAGCCGTATGATTTATGAACTGCGCACCTACCAGCTCGCCTTTGGTGGCCTGCCCGAATATCTCGAAGTTGCAGAAACGATTATCCTACCCGGTGTAGCCGAACACGGGATCAAACCCGCTGGATTCTGGTATAGCGAGATCGGCCAGCTTAACGAAGTCGTCCACCTCTGGGCGTATAACGACCTGAATGAGCGGCAGGAAAAGTGGGCGCGCTGGGCCAAGGATCCGCGCCGGGCCGAAGTGGCCAAGCGGCTGCGTGGGGTGATCCTCAGTCAGAGTAATAAAATTCTGAGCCCAACGAAATTTTCTCCCATGCAATAAGCGCTCGCCCCTTCGTGACTGTGAAGAAAATCAGCCTTGTTTTGTGGGCGCTCTTTGGCATGAGTGCCGGCTGTGGCCCTGCGCCCGCCCCTGAAATTCTCACGGGCGAAGGGATTGTCGAAAAGGTCGTGATCCCAGACCGACGCGTCATCGTCGCTCACGAAGACATTCCAGGCTTCATGGAGGCCATGACTATGAGCTTTGAAGTGAACAAGCCCAGTCTGCTCCATAAACTCAAGCCCGGCGACCATATCCGTTTTACCCTGGAGCGGACAAAGCTGACCTTGTATCTGGTTGCTGTGGAGAAAATTGCAATACGAGCAGCAGAGGAGAAGGGGAGGAGCGAATAGCGCTCGGCGGAGTTCTGGTATTACTCAAGCGCGTCTTCGTCTTTTTGGGGCCAAAAGAAACGCCAGAGCTTGACAGGAGCGTTTAACAGTGACAATGCAGCCGGCTCGTCTTCCTTTTCAAGTTCCTGCTCATAGAGACGGTCCTCATACATTTGCTCCCAGGTTGTCCCGTCGTAGTCGTCTTCTTCAAAGTCATCAACTTGAGGCGGCGATGCTGACCCCCATTTCCACGTTCCCAGGTTATCCCCCGTATCGCCATAGTGTGAAGGCTGCGCCAGGATGGGCGCGTTGAGCGCAAGACTGAGACAGACAACGCTAAAGAAAACAACCCGTATCATCTCCCTCTTTTTACCACAGGCGTCCGCCCAAGCCAACGCAGGCACCTGTACCGCGGCTGAGACGAGAGAGGCCGAGACAGGGCCGCCCATCCTAATTGCAGTTCGGACGTGATACACTGTGAGTGAGTTTATGAAGATAGCCTACTTCGATGCTTTTTCCGGTATCAGTGGTGACATGGTCATCGGGGCGCTCCTTGACCTGGGTCTCTCGCTCGATCTGCTGAAAGCCGAATTCTCCAAGCTCCCCCTTGATGGTTATACGTTGCGTCAATCAGAGCGAACTCACAATGGCATTCGCGCGATCAAGTTCGATGTAGAAGTCACCGTAAAACAGCACGAACGCAGCTTTCGCTCCATTGCTGACATGCTGGAGGTGAGTAGGCTGAGTGGAGCGGCAAAAATAAAGGCGCTCAATATTTTTACCCGATTGGCTGAAGCCGAGGCCCGCGTGCACAATGCCTCAGTTGAGGATGTCCACTTTCATGAGGTTGGTGCGGTTGATTCGATTCTTGACATTGTTGGCGCCGCCATCGGCTTTGAGGCCTTAGGAATACAGACCATATACACGAGTCCGCTCCCTATGGGAGGCGGACTCGTATCCTCCCGTCATGGCATACTGCCTGTGCCCGGTCCTGCCACTGCGGAGCTGGTAAAAGGACTGCCGGTTCGATTCGAGGACGGCCAGTCCGAGCTGGTCACGCCTACTGGGGCGGCTATTCTTGCCGCGTTGGCCCAGCCGCGGCCACCCTTGTTTTCCATTGCGCAGGTCGGCTATGGCGCGGGAGAGCGTACCTTGTCTGATCGGCCCAATGTCTTACGAGTCTGCCTCGGACACCCAGTCCCTGAGGTGCGACGCGAACAACTACTCGTGCTGGAGACGAACATTGATGACCTCAATCCAGAGTGGTACGAACATGTCATGGAGCAGCTCTTTGCTGCCGGCGCCCGGGATGTCTCTCTCACACCGATTCAGATGAAGAAAAATCGACCGGGCATTCTTCTCTGGGTTTTATGCGATCCCCAAGACGAGGGCCAGCTTTCCGGCATTCTCTTTAACGAGACTTCGACATTAGGCATCCGCTCCTATAGGGTCGAGCGTCTGGCGCTCCGGCGGGAGCAGAAAGAGGTACAAACCAAGTACGGCAGGGTCAGAGTCAAAATTGCCTATCAGCCCAACGGACAGGTCAACTGTGCTCCAGAATATGACGACTGCAAACGCCTCGCCCAAGAAAAGAATATTGCGCTCAAGCTGGTGTATGAGGCAGCCCTGCAGGGGGTGCAGAGCGAGTACCGGCAGGACGAATCCCTTACGAAATGAGATCGGCCAGAACCTCAGCGGGGTGAACGCGGGGATTGACGGAGGCGTACACGCGCTGGACCGTACCCGCCTCATCGATCAGGTAACTGATCCGATTGGCAAAGCCCGCGCCGACATCAGTACACGCACCATACGCCAGCCCTATGCTCCGAGTCGTGTCACACAGGAGCGCATGCGGAAAGCTGAATTTTTTCGCAAAAGCGGCGTTTTCCTCAACCGTATCGAAGCTGATTCCCAAAACCTCAACATTTTGTGATCTGAAGGTTTCAATGTGGTCGCAGAACCCACGACCTTCAATCGTTCAGCCAGGAGTATCGGCTTTTGGATAAAACCATAAAAGGACCTTCTTGCCACGTAAAGCCGATAGGGATAACTCGTTGCCTGCGTGTGTCTTGACTGTAAAGTCCGGCGCGGTCTCTCCTACTTGTAACATGATACTTATTCTCCGGTGGTGAGGCTGAGATCTCTTCAGTTATAGCGCACTGAGCAGATTCCGCTGATTATATTCAATTTTTGCCCGCTCTTTTAAGTATTTTGTGAACTCCTGGTATGTCGCCGTTTTTTTCCTTTGGAGAAGCGACTGACGCAGGTCATCCCGCTGCTCTTCGAGTTGCTCCGGGTCGGCAGGAATATATTCTTTCAGAACCGCAATGAAAGCATTCCCCCCCCAAATATAACTCTGGGAGGCGACAGGAGCGGCTGGCGTTAATCGAAAGGCCTCGGTTTTCAGGTCCGGCATAACGCCGATCTTTGGAATATAGCCGCCCCGACGGGCAAACGCCCCAGTCTCTTCTACTGTGAGTGCCTCTGCTTTTGCCAAACTGGCCAAATCCTTGGTTTCCTTGAGTTTCGTAAGGAGTTTGTCCGCTTTCTCTTGGGCTAAGCGTTCAGCTTGCTCGCTCCGGTAGCGTTCCTCAGCCTCTTCTTGCACTGCCGTAAATTCAGGAATCCGAGAGGGCACGCGTTCCGCAAGTGACACAAGGAACCAGGTATTATCAACTTGAACGGGATCACTGATTTGTCCCGGGGACTGTCCGAAGGCCGTTTCAACGAGTTTTGGACGATGACCAAGGCCTGGAATCGTCTCGTTCTGAGTCACAAGCGGGGTTTCCTCTGCCTCCAATCCAACGGATTCGGCAAACTGGAGGAGCGTCATGCCCTCTGCAATTTTCTTCCGATCCTCTCGTGCCCGCTTCTCTGCAATAGTACGACTTTTGTGTTCCAGTAATTCTGCCGTAACCGTATCGGCGACTTCTTCGAGCGGTTTGATATGCTCAGGCTGGATTGCCTCAACCTTGATGATGTGAAAACCGAAGGGTGTTTCTACGAGGTCGCTCACTTGCCCAACATCCATACCGAAAGCGGCCTCTTCAAACGGCTTGACCATACGACCCCGACCAAAAAAGCCGAGATCGCCGCCGCTGCTTGCCGTTCCCGTATCTTGTGAATATTCCTTGGCCAGAGCGACAAAGTCTTCTCCTGCGCGCGCGCGTTCGAGGATCATTTGCGCCGCGCTTTGCGTGTCCGCTCTCCTCTCATCTGAGGCACTATCAGCTATGGAGAAGAGAATATGACGGGCTTGGACCTGTTTCTCTTCCGTAAAGCGCTCATCTTTATAGGTGTTGTAAAAATCGAGCACCTCCTCTTCAGAGACCGCGGCCTCTGTTTCAAAGTCTTCCGGTGTGTACGAGACATAATGCAGGCGGACACGCTCCGGTATCCGAAAAGACTCGGTGTTGCTGGTGTAGAATTCGCGCACCTGCTGTTCACTGATTGTGACTATATCCACGAGATCGGCCGAGGCGATTTTGAGGAAAGCGAGATTCACTTGGTCTTGTTCAAAGCGAAATAATTCCTCTACCTCATAATCCGTAGCGCGGATCGATCCGTCCATGAATTTTTGGAATCGCTCGATAACGAGCCGGTCTCGCTGCTGCTCTTCGAACTCCTGAGGAGTCATCCGCAAATACCGCAATAGCCGACGGTAGCGGTCTGCGCTGAAAGCGCCGAAGCTGTGAAAGGTAGGGGAGGTGGCGATCTCTTGTCGCACGTCTTCATCCGATGCACTGAAACCAATCCGGCGCGCCTCTTTGGCCAACAACTTCGCGTCAACGAGCTGATCAAGCGTCTGTTGTCGCAGATTCATTTGCTGGGCGAGCTCTGGAGTAAAACCTTCTTTGTAGACTTCACGGTAGTTGGACTCGACGTTCCGATAGGCTCGCTGGAATTCCTGAAGGGTGATAGGCTCATCATCGACGGTTACGACTATTTGTACTTGTGCGTCGTCTCCAAAGCTCCCAATACCAAAGAACACAAAGACCAGGGCAATAACCAAAAAAAGCGCTTTGATCCATACTGACCGAGCTCGTTGACGCATAAAGTCAAGCATATGGGTTGACCTCCTGTTTCACCATGCCATAGTTGATAGTTGAAGAAAAAGCAACTGTATTACAATGACTTGCCCAGCTATCAAAATTCTGCTAGAAACCTTGTTCTATTAGGGCCGCTTTGGGAACGAAGGAAATAAAACATGGTTCTTAACGCGCTGTGGGGAGCTCTGTCGGTTGACATGGCAGTTGACCTGGGCACGGCAAATACCCTGATCTATGTAAAGGGTCATGGGATAATGTGTAATGAGTCTTCCGTTGTTGCAGTACAACAGGAAGCGACTCGAGGGACACGCCGCGTTCTTGCGGTCGGCATTGAAGCAAAGCGGATGCTCGGCAGAACGCCCGGAAACATTGTCGCTATCCGACCGCTCAGGGACGGGGTGATTGCGGATTTCGAAACAACCGAGGCTATGCTGCGCTATTTTATTCGCAAGGTCCACAGCCGCCGTGCCCTGATGCGGCCGCGTATTGTTATTTGTATACCCAATGGTAGTACCGCGGTAGAAAAACGAGCGGTCAAGGAGTCTGCTGAGTCCGCAGGGGCACGCGAGGTCTACCTGATGGAGGAACCGATGGCGGCTGCTATCGGAGCGGGACTCCCAGTTACCGAGCCTATTGGCAGCATGATTGTTGACATCGGTGGTGGGACGACGGAAGTCGCTGTGATTTCACTTGCGGGCATTGTGTTCTCGTGTTCGGTGCGGTCTGGTGGCGATAAAATGGATGAGGCGATTATTCAGTATGTCAAACGAAAATATAACCTCTTGATTGGTGAACGAACCGCCGAACTGATAAAAATTACCATAGGCTCAGCTCATCCTATAGAAGAAACGCTCACCATGGACATTAAAGGCCGCGATCTGATGACTGGGATACCAAAAACGGTGGAACTCTCGGCTGAAGAGATGCGTGAACCTTTGATTGAGCCCATTAATCAGATTATCGAGGCGGTACAAGTCGCTCTGGAACGAACGCCGCCTGAGTTGGCCTCGGACATCGTTGAGGGCGGCATCGTGTTGGCTGGAGGCGGCGCCCTCCTGCGGAATCTCGACATTCTGTTAAGTACTGAAACCGGGCTACCGGTAGTCCAGGCTGAGGATCCTTTGACTGCGGTTGTGATGGGAGCGGGAAAAGCGCTCGAAGAACTCTCCTTTCTCAGAGAGGTTGCGGTCCCCTGAGTGTAAAGCATGCTTGAGATCCTCCACAGATACCGTCTGCTCTTATCCTGCGGATTCTTTCTCTTTGTATCGTTACTGTTGGCGACAGTGAACGCCCGGTCTCCGTACCGAATCGATCCTGTTGGGGTGCTGTTTCTCGAAGTGATGAAACCCCTTCAAGTCGGCGCGACAATAGTGGTCCAAGGCACGGGAGAAGTCCTTGATCAATATCGCGACCTGCTCTCCGTCCATCAAACCAATGAAGTTCTCCGTGCCCGGCTTGAAGCGCTTGAGCAGACGCGGGAACGGTTGTTTGAATTAGAGTTGGCGAATCAGCGTTTAGAGCTCCTGTTGGGTTTACGGACGCAAAGCTCAGATACGTCAATTGCCGCCCGCGTTATTGGACGAAATCCTGGGACGTGGACACACACGGCTGTGTTAGACAAGGGGGAATGGAACGGAGTCCAGAAAGAAATGGCAGTGCTCACCCCAGCTGGTGTTGTCGGAAAAATTGTGTCTGTGAGCCCACATGCCGCCCACCTTCTCCTTATCTCTTCTGCCAATAGTGGAGTCGATGCCCTCGTTCAGCGTTCGCGTGTCTCCGGTATCGTATCCGGCTCCATTGCCGGGAACTGTCAATTGAAATATGTTCAGCAGGGTCGTGATGTCGTGGTTGGAGATGTAATCATCACCTCTGGACTTGACGGAGTCTTTCCGAAAGGACAGCAGATTGGGCGCGTGACGCGTGTTGCCACACGAGATGACGAGATATTCCAAGACATAGAGGTGACGCTCAGTGCTGAACTCGCAGAGATCGAAGAAGTCTTGGTGGTTGCCCCGGCTGTGGTCCGAGCAGGAGCCGAGCACCTCTGGAACGAATAGGCTCCAGACCTTTGGACTCCTGGGAGTCTGCGGAATTGGGGCGGTTCTTTTACAAACAACAGCCGTTTCTCATCTCCCCTTTGTTCCTGATCTGCTCCTCATCCTGTGTGTCTATCTTGGTATTTACCATGGTGCCTTGGCTGGAGCGGCCGGTGCCTTTTTCCTGGGATATCTGCTGGATAGTTGTTCAGGAGTTCCGGCCGGCATGTGGACCCTCGCCATGAGTCTTGTTTTTACCGCGACAAAACTCCTGTCCCAAAAGCTGTGGGTTCAGGATCCCCTCTGTGTTCTCGGACTCGTCGCTGGTGCGGTACTCTTGAAGGCGGTCACTTTTTTGGCCCTGCTCGAATCCCCCTGGGCAGTCGCTCCCATTTGGTCTTTTCTCACACAATACGTGCTGTGGGATTTACTCCTGGCTCTCTTCCTGACCCCACTCATCTTTGCCCTCCTGACAACGGGGGAGCGCGCTATCGCCCGAGCATAAATGAACGAGCAGTCAGAGGTCTTTGCGTCTCAGGAAACACTGACCGCGTGCTATCGCCGCATCGGTGTCATCAGTCTCATCATCTTGTTTGTTTTTTGTGCTCTGGGCTTTCGTCTGTGGCAGCTTCAGATCGTTGAGGGCGATCGTTTCCGAACGCTGTCGGAAAAGAATCGTATTCGTCTGAAGCGCCTGCCGTCTATACGGGGGCTCATGCTTGATCGAACCGGACGCGTCGTCGTCGGGAATCACCCGTCGTTTGATGTCATTCTGGTCCCAGAGGACGCACAAGATCGTCTGACAACGCTCCATACTCTCGCGTCGTATTTGCCCCAGGCGGTCGATTTTTTAGAGGGAAAGGCTCCGCGGAATCCACTTCGGCCCGCATACGAAGGCATCTCTGTAGCCCGTGATATCTCTTGGGATACGCTGGCCATGATCGAATCCCACCAGTTAGACCTGCCTGGTGTCTCCGTTGAGGCGAATCTCAAACGTTTCTATGCCGCTGGGAACCTTGCTGCACACCTCGTCGGCTACATCGGTGAAGTGAATCAGGCTGAAATGGCCGCATACAAGAGGTACCGGCAGGGCGACCTTATTGGTAAGGTCGGGTTAGAGAAAGCCTGGGAAGAAGTTTTGCGTGGATATAATGGCGGACAACAGATCGAAGTTGATGCCACGGGAAGAAAACTACGCGTTCTGGACGAAGTGAAGACCCAACCCGGGTACAATGTACACCTCACGCTTGATCTTGAACTGCAAGAACAGGTCGAACAGGCGCTGGGAGAGGCAGAGGGCGCCGTTGTGGTCCTGGCCGTCGAGACTGGAGAAGTCCTGGCTCTGGCCAATCGCCCTACATTCGATCCGAACCTCTTTGCGCTCAGTATCAAGCCCAACGAATGGCGGACGCTCGTAGAGGACCCCCTACGCCCGCTTACCAATCGGGCTCTCCGGGGCCAATATCCTCCAGGCTCTACATTTAAGCCTTTTATGGCATTGGCAGCGCTGAAGGAAGAGGTTGTTATGCCTGAGACGCAGTTCAACTGTCAGGGAGGCTTACCTTTTGGTGGGCGAACCTTCCACTGTTGGAAGCGGCCCGGACACGGCTGGATGGATTTGAAACAAGCCCTCGCCCAGTCGTGTGACGTCTATTTCTACAAGGTTGGCCAACGTCTCGGGATACAGAAGATTGCTCAGGCCGCCCGTCGGTTTGGATTAGGCCAGGACCTCGGTCTTGCCCTTGCTGCGTCACCAGGCTTGATCCCCGATATCGAATGGAAACGGCGTCGCTTCAACGCCCCGTGGTATGATGGTGAGACGCTGTCCGTTGTGATCGGGCAAAGCTATGTCCTCACAACTCCACTCCAAATGGCGGTTGCGACTGCGGCTCTCGCAAACGGGGGGATCATCCATCGCCCTTTCTTTGTCACACAGGTGAGCAGCGTCGATGGAGAGCCCATTCAGATCTATTCTCCAGAGATCATGACGCGAACCGAAATCCCTGAAGAGCACCTCCGTATCGTGCGAGACGGTATGCGAGAGGTGGTTCATGGCGAACGGGGGACGGGAAAGAAAGCCTTCCTCCCCGATATTGAAGTTGCCGGTAAGACGGGAACCTCTCAGGTCGTGAGTCGCATACCAGGTAAAGAGGAAAAGGTCCCGCGTCACCACCGCGATCATGCCTGGTTTATCGCATTTGCGCCGGTAAAGACCCCTAAAATCGCTGTTGCCTGTCTGATTGAGCACGCCGGTAAGGGAGGTGGAGCCGTTGCCGCGCCTGTTGTTCGTCAGGTTTTAGAGGCATATTTTCGTATCGTTGAACAACGAAAGCTAGAAAATGATGGGATTCGACAGACGGCTGGTTGAGCATTTCGACTGGCTGTTGTTCTGTCTGACGGTCGGGCTGCTGGGTCTTGGCCTGCTTGGGCTCTACAGCGCAACGTATGACGGGTCACCACAGGCGAGCCCGCAGTTCATCCGGCAACTCATCTGGGCTGCCGTGGGCTTTTGCGGGATGGGTCTCGCGTTTGCCATTGACTATCGTCGGCTTGAGCAGTGGGCCTATCTCTTATACGGGGCGACGCTCTGTCTGCTCATTTTAGTGCCGCTCATTGGCTCTTTTGGCGGCGGAGCGCGTCGCTGGATCTATGTTGGCATGTTTTCACTCCAGCCGGCTGAATTCATGAAAATTGGCCTGCTCCTCGTGCTGGCCCGGTGGTATCACCGCGTTGTCCCTCCAGGGGGGTATGGTATCAGAGATCTTTTCGCTCCAGCCGTATTTTTTTCTGCTCCAGCGCTCCTTGTCCTCTGGCAGCCGAATCTCGGGACCACCATCACGCTCGGACTCCTCTTTCTCACTCTGACCTTTACGGCGGGCCTGCGCTTACAGTCCTTGTCTATTCTCGCCCTGGCCGGCGGGAGCATTCTGCCCTTTATCTGGACCTATCTCAAACCCTACCAGCAGCAAAGAGTCCTGTCCTTCCTGTACCCGGACATTGATCCGCTCGGTGCCGGCTATCATATGATTCAATCAAAGATGACGGTGGGGTCAGGGATGCTCTGGGGCAAAGGCTTCCTGTTGGGGACGCAGAATCGACTCGACTTTCTGCCGGAAAAGCATACGGACTTTATCTTTGCCGTATTTGCTGAAGAGTGGGGATTTGTGGGGGCGCTTGGATTGTTAGTCTTGTACTGCGCTCTGCTGATACGTCTGCTCGTCATTGCCCTGCGGGCGCGTGAGCGGTTCGGTTTGCTCCTCACCGTTGGGGTCGCCGGTATTATATTTTGGCAGATCGTGATCAATACCGGGATGAATGTTGGCGCGCTGCCCGTTGTCGGGGTTCCCCTGCCTCTTTTGAGCTACGGAGGCTCTTCCTTGCTCACGACGATGGTGGCGATCGGCCTAGCGCTCAATGTGAGCACTAGACGCCTGTTCTTTTGAATACTGGCCGACTGCCTTAGACAACGTCGTCAATAGCTTTCACGAGGTGGGCTTTAGGAACCGCCCCTACAATTTGCTGCTTGACTTCGCCATCCTTGAACAAAATGAGATTTGGAATACCCCGCACCCCGTACTGTGCCGGTGTCTGGGGGTTGTCGTCAACGTTCATTTTTACGATCTTGAGCTTGCCATCATATTCGCCGGCGAGTTCTTCAACAATCGGCGCAATAGCCCGACAGGGGCCGCACCACGGAGCCCAAAAATCGATGAGAACCGGGACATCCGCTTTCAGAACGTCGCCGTCAAAACTGGAATCTGAAACCTGCTGAATATCAGCCATAGCTTGCCTCCTCACAAAAAATCTTCTCCTCTCATAGCAGACACAAGCCGGTGAACCTATACCCTTGACACCTGACGGGAGGCAATTTACGGGAAAAGCTATGTCTGTTTTGGTGACTGGTGCATCTGGTTTTGTTGGTGGCGCGGTTGCTCGTGCACTCGTTCAGGCCGGCTCACGCGTCCGGGTTCTCCTGCGCCAGACGGCCAATGCCGATTTGGTGAAAGATCTTCCGGTAGATATCGTTACTGGCGACGTGCGGAATTATCACAGCGTCCTCCAGGCGACCCGTGGCTGTCACCAGGTCTACCATGTTGCCGCGCTCTATAAATTATGGGTCCGTCGTAAGCAAGACATGTATGACTGCAATGTCCTCGGCACGGAGAATATTTTACGAGCGGCGCGTGAGGCGGGGGTGGAAAAAGTCGTGTACACGAGTTCCGTAGCGACGCTCGGCCTTCCGGGCGATGGGCGTCAAGGAACGGAGGACACGCCCGTCAGCCTGTCTGATATGGTCGGGCATTACAAACGGAGTAAATTTCTAGCCGAACACGTGGCACTGCAATATGCCCAAGACGGTTTGCCCGTTGTGATCGTAAATCCGAGTACCCCAGTTGGTGGGGGTGATATCAAGCCCACACCCACCGGAAAGTTGATTGTGGATTTCCTAAACGGCAATATGCCGGGCTATGTGGACACCGGGCTGAACGTGGTCGACGTTGAGGACGTTGCCCAGGGCCATCTTTTGGCCGCGACCTATGGGAAAATAGGAGAAAAATATATTCTCGGTAATGAAAACCTGACCCTCAGGCAGATTCTCCAACTCCTCGCTGACCTCACCGGCCGTCCAGCACCGCGCTTGAAGGTCCCGTATGCGCTCGCCTTAGGGGTTGCCTATGGTGATGCGGCACTCGCCCGTCTCATTCCCGGCCGTGAACCGTTCGCCCCTCCGGTTGGAGTTCGACTGAGTAAGAAAAAGATGTTTTTCAGTCCGGCCAAGGCCATCGGTGAATTAGGACTGCCGCAGACTCCCGTGCGGGCAGCCTTCCTCAAGGCCATTACGTGGTTCCGCGCGCACGACTATGTGAAAGGGTAGGGGGCCGACGCCAGCCCTCCAGGAGTAAAGCTGTGGCAGTCTGTCTCGCACTCGGGGCGCTTGTTCTGCTCATCTGGGTCAGTATCGCGCTGCATCCGGCGCGTCCGTGGGATTTTCGTCCTGTTGGAGAGGATGATGTTTTATCTCCTGAACCGTATCAATGGCCCTCCGTTCAGGTCTTGATCCCAGCCAGAAACGAAGCAGCGATATTGCTTGAGACCTTGCCCTCACTCCTGCATCAAGACTATCCAGGGCCGTTTTCAGTGAGCGTCATTGATGATCGCTCCCAGGACCAGACGGCGAGCGTTGCTACTGCAATCGCTGAGCAATGCAAGACCACGACCTGTTTGCGTATTGTTCCAGGCACAGCACTCCCATCAGGCTGGGTTGGCAAGGTGTGGGCGCTCCAGCAAGGAGCCGTAGCGTGTGGCTTTGAACAGGACTCGAATGAGGGCCTTCCCGACTATCTCCTGCTGACCGATGCCGACATTTGGCATGCCCCCGATTCTCTCCGATGTTTAGTGATGGAAAGTGAAGATAGGCAACTCGCGCTCAATAGCCGGATGGCGCGTCTGCGCTGTGTGTCCTTTGCTGAGCGCCTGCTTATCCCGCCGTTTGTCTTCTTTTTTATCCTGTTATACCCCTTGCGTTGGGTAAACGATCCTCGAAAAAAAACTGCCGCCTCTGCTGGCGGCTGTGTCTTACTCTCCGCACAGGCCCTCATCCGCATCGGTGGATTTCAGGCTTTGCGAGACCAACTCATAGACGATGTGACTCTTAGCCTGTTAGTGAAGGGGGTGGGGCTCCCGATTCGGCTCTCCCTGAGTCGTACTGCCGTCAAAAGTCTGCGTATCTACGATACGGTAGACAGTATCTGGAGTATGGTCCGGCGGACTGCCTTTACCGAGCTCAATTATTCCTGGCTCCGACTCATTGGCACTGTTGTCGGTATGGCCGTCGCGTTCAGCCTCCCTCCCATTTTTTTTCTTTGTGGTCTCGTGCTTTTCTGTCTTCCCTCAATTGTTGATGTCGAGGTTTCGGCACAGCTCGCCCTCCTTTTGATGCTCGAAGGAGGGCTTGCCTGGGGGCTGATGACTACGGTGTATCTCCCTGGCGTTCGTTTTTTTGATTTAAGCAGAGTCTGGGGCCTCGGCTTGCCGCTGGCTGCAATGCTCTATGAAGCGATGACTCTCGATTCGGCATTCCGCCACTTGCGGAAAAAACGCCTTGACTGGCGTTAGGTCGCGGAATGCGTTTGGACAAGGGGTAGCATGACACGGCCTGTTATTGTCTTTACCGCGCTTGCCTGGGAAAGCGCGGCAGTGCGTTCGGTATTGCGCCAGGTCCGACGAGAAGGAGAGGGAGTCTGGCGCGGCTCAAGCGGGCAGCGTGACATCCTCATTGTTACCGGCGGGATAGGCCCGCGTCGGGCTCGTCAGACGGTTCAAGAATTTACCGATACACCGCTTTCGGCCGTACTCTCTGTTGGGTGTGCTGGGGCGTTGATTCCAGGGCTGACCACCGGCCAGCTTGTTCTGGCTCCGGCTGTGCGTATGTATGCCAAAGAGCCGGAAGGACCGCTCGGTACTTTTGGAGTCGATACGCGCCTGCTCCGTGCTGCTCAGAACGCCGCCCAGCAGGCGGGTATCGAAACGAGGGAAGGGGGAATAGTCACGAGTCCTCGTGTCCTCTTTACCCAGCAAGAAAAAGAAGCGCGAGGACGAGAGACAGAGTGTATTGCTGTTGAGATGGAAAGTGGCGTGCACGCTGCCTTTGCCACGGAACGCAAACTCCCATTTTTAGTCTTGCGCGTTATTCTTGATTCGGTTGATATGGTCATCCCACCTATGAAAGGAGTCACAACCGCGGAGGGAAAAATCCGCCTCTCCAAAGCCGTGGCTCATATCGCGACCCATCCGCAACATCTGCCGTTTTTTGTACGACTCCAACAATGCCGGAAGCACGCTGCCGAAACGGTCTCGCGCTTATGCCGGACCTTCTTCCCCAGGCTGGACGCGCTGGACCTGTCGAGTTGAAGGCGATTGTCAGAGCGCTTATTGCTTCTGCCCTGAATTTTTTTCCGCTAACAATTTCTTTTGCAGTTCATAGGCTGGCCGGGCCTGTTCCCGTTCGCCGCGGACGAGATAAAACCGAACGGCTTGTCCGAGTGTCTCTATGGCTTTCTCTCGCTGCCCCGTTTTACTGTACGCCACGCCGAGTCCATCGTGCGCGGCAGGGTCTCGGGGATGCTGTTTAATGACCGCTTGGTAAGCCTGAATGGCCTGCTCGTACTGCCCTTTTTCTGTGTAGGCCGCAGCCAGGCGCGTGTGGGCGGCACTCTTACCCGGATCGAGTCGAATCGATTCTTGGTATTCCTGTATTGCTTGATCGAGCTGTCCTTGGCGTGCGAGTTCCTGGCCCAGTTCAAAATGGGCAGCGGCCGATGAACCATTAACGCTGAGTGCCTGTTGGAATGCGGCCTTCGCCTTGTCAAATTCCTGTTCGCGGCGAAACGCAATGCCTTCGTTCACATAATAGCCTTCAAGAAAACCCCTCGCCCCAGGATGGCTGGGGCTGAGTTGCAGGACCGTTGTATAGGATTGAATGGCGTCCTCTATTGCGCCAACTTTTTCGCGCACAACGCCGAGACGGTAGTGCGCCTCCACATGGTTCGGATCAATTTCCGTGAGAATCCAATGGTATTCGGCCATGGCCTCGCCCCAGCGCATTTCGTTCTCAAATTTGCGGCCGCTGTCGATATAATCCTGAGGATTCGCGGCCAGTAGCCCAACCGCGCTAGAGCTTACGACGAGGGCCAATAGACCCGTATATATGCGTCTCACAATGCCTCCGATATGCCGTACTGGAGTACGAGCCTGACACACCAGCCATGATGGCTGGTATCAGAACGCTTTTCCCCCCTATGCGTCAAGACCGCTGCATGGAGGTCGGGGAAAGATACCTCCCACTAGGCGTTGCGCGGCGGGTCGGCTACAATATCCTCTATGGGAACACTACTCAATGAGACGGAGGAGGCGATGGCTCCATGTGAGCATCTCATACATGCTGAAGAGCAGATGCGAGAACTCCTATGTGTCATCAACGACCACCTCAAATTGTATGATCCAGACGAGGATACTTATAGCTCGCTCTTGTCTGTGGCCTACCATATGAATGAAGGGCTACGGGAACTCGGGTATTTACTTGATCAGGCCGAGGAGAATGGTTCCTCAGGAGTCGTCAAAGAAGTCGGCCACTAGTCAGGACTTACCAAAAGAATCCACTCACACTATGCAGCTTCCAGCAAAGCAATTGCACAAACAGCAGCGCCTTTTGACGGCAAAAAACGGTTTTGTCTTACATGTCTCCCCGCGGACCAAGCCAAAAGAGCTGAAAATGGCAAAGTCCGCGGGTCCGCATCTGATTTATGGCATATCGTATGCCTATCCTATCCCTATGCCGGTTACGCTGAGTAATTAATGCGTGTCAGGTTAGCCTTGGCCAACCGCGGGGCGCTATGCAGCGCCCCGCCCGGTTTGATACCGGCCCATCCCAGAGAAGCATCCTCAATTCCCTCGCCTCTTATACTGCCCCTTGCCTCCCTTTCCCCACAGCAGATTCTCTCCCCCGCTGGACACCGGCTACGAACAGCCGCTTGTTGAACCACAATCCAGGCACTTATAGCAGGAACCGTTTCGGATCATGATTGAGCCACAGTCCGCACAACTTGGCGCATCGGCTTGGGTCTGCCAAGTCGGACGGGTATAGGCGGTGTCAGCAGGTGGTTGGTGTACAGGCTCATCAATAGCAGCGTGTGTGGTCTCTTCGACGTGTTTAACCGAGGCGACAGGCTGTGGGGTGTAAGGTTCAGCCTGGTGGGATTCGGGCTCTATTTCGGCTAATCCGACGTCTTGTTTCTGCTCGGTGGACAAGAAGCGGGTGCCCAGAAAACGGAAAATATAATCGGTTAAAGATTTCGCGAACGGAATATCGGGATTCCGGGTGAAGCCCGACGGCTCAAATCGGACGTGACTGAATTTAGAGACCAAGGCTTCGAGCGGCACACCATACTGCAATGAGACTGAGGTCAGGGTGGCAATCGTGTCCATTAAGCCCGAGATAGTGCTCCCCTCTTTCGCCATGCGGATGAACATTTCACCCGGTGTCCCGTCCTCATAAAAGCCAATGTGAATATAGCCTTCATGCCCAGCAATTTCGAACTTATGACAAATGGCACTCCGGTCCTCTGGTAAATGCCTGCGGGTCGGTTTTCGCTCAGCCGGAGCGGTGGTCTGGTTGGCTTGCGGTGCCGCTGACTGAGACTGCTTCTGCGTTCCTAACGGCTGAACCCGTTTGCAGCCATCCCGATAGATAGCCACGGCTTTCAGTCCGAGCTTCCACGCCTCGATATAGGCGTGGGTGATGTCTTCGACGGTGGCATCATTGGGCATATTGATCGTTTTTGAGATGGCCCCGGAAATAAAGGGTTGGACCGCGCCCATCATGCGCAAATGGCCTAAATGATGAATGGCCCGCCTCCCATTCGCCGGCTTAAACGCGCAGTCAAACACGTTGAGGTGTTCGTCACGTAAATTGGGGGCTCCCTCAATCGTTTCATGCTCGTCGATATATTCAACAATGGACTGGATTTCCTTGCTGTCGTAGCCCAGGCGTTTGAGGGAGCGGGGAACCGTATTGTTCACGATCTTCAGCATGCCGCCGCCGACCAGACGTTTGTATTTGACCAGGGCGATATCAGGTTCAACGCCCGTGGTGTCACAGTCCATCATGAAGGCGATGGTGCCAGTCGGGGCTAATACGCTGGCTTGTGAGTTGCGATAGCCGACGGCCTGGCCCAACACCAAGGCTTCATCCCAGACCTTACGCGCGTCCGACAGCAGGTCGAGCGGAACGAGGGCCGGGTCCAGCTTATGCGCATAGGAGCGGTGCTGGTCGATAACTTTCAGCATGGGCGTGCTGTTTTCCGCATACCCGGAGAACGGTCCAATCTCTTCTGCCAGACGAGCCGACTGGAGATATGCCTGCCCCGTCATCAGGGCCGTGAGCGCTCCGGCATACTGCCGTCCGGCTTCTGAGTCATAGGGCAAACCCAGGGACATGAGCAGGGCGCCGAGGTTGGCATAGCCGAGGCCGAGTTCACGAAACGCCCTGGCATTGGCGGTAATTTCCTCCGTCGGATAGCTTGAATTATCGACGATGATGTCCTGCGCCATGATGCTGATATCGACGGCATGCTTAAACGCGGCGGTATCGAAACTTCCATCCTCTTTGAGGAATGTGAGCAGATTGAGAGAGGCTAAATTGCAGGCGCTGTCGTCGAGGTGCATATACTCCGAACAGGGGTTCGAGGCATTAATCCGACCGGTATGCGGACAGGTATGCCAGTTGTTAATCGTGGTATCGAACTGCATGCCCGGATCGCCACAGTAGTGCGTTGCGGTGGCGATCATGTGCATGAGATCGCGCGCCTGATAGGATTCGCAGGGATCGCCGGTCAGGACAAAATGTGTCTGCCACGCGGCGTTATCAACCACGGCCTGCATAAAGCCATCAGTCGCGCGGACGGAGTTGTTCGCGTTCTGGAAGAAAATAGAGCGATACGCATCTCCGTCGATGGAGCCGTCATAGCCGGCTTCAATCAAGGTCCAGGCTTTTTTCTCCTCTTCCGCCTTACACTGAATAAACTCGACGATGTCTGGATGGTCGGCGTTGAGGACCACCATTTTCGCGGCCCGGCGGGTTTTCCCGCCAGACTTAATGACCCCGGCAGAGGCATCCGCGGCTCGCATAAAAGAAACTGGCCCCGACGCGGTTCCTCCGCCCCCTAACTGTTCTTTTGCCGAGCGAATCGCGGAGAGATTGACACCCGCGCCTGAGCCGCCCTTAAAGATCACTCCTTCCCTACGATACCAGTCCAGGATGGAATCCATGGTGTCGTTGACCGACAGAATAAAACACGCCGAACACTGGGGATGAGGCTCAACGCCGACATTGAACCAGACCGGGCTATTAAAGGCCAATTTTTGCTGGACAAGTAAATGGGTCAGTTCGTCTGAAAAAGCCTGCGCGTCGTCTGCACTGGCAAAATAACCGCCCTGCTTCCCCCAGGTGGTCAGCGTGTTGACCACGCGCCCGATCATCTGGCGGACGCTGAACTCGCGTTGTGGGGTCCCCAGCGGGCCGCGAAAATACTTTGAAACCACAACATTGGTCGCGAGTTGAGACCAGGATTTCGGGATATCTACCTGGTGTTGTTCAAAAACCACCTCGCCGTTTTCGCCCGAGATCACGGCACTCCGCTTCTCCCATTCGACGGCATCGAACGGATCGACGTTCGGCTGGGTGAAATAGCGCTGCATCGTCAGGCCCGTGTTTTTCCGGACCACTTGTCGTTTGGGTTGTTCTACGGCTGTTTCCTCCGTCCGCTCTCCCCTCCGCATCTTCGCTGTCATGGCCTCCTCCTCTCCCTTTCCAACAAAATGAACGAAAAACTGAATTACATACTATATATTGTATTGTCAAGTTCTTGAGACGCAAGACTTGGTAGGCCGAGAAATCTCTTCTGTTTTCGCGGGTTTTCCTTTATCCTGGTGCAGAGATGGGCAGTCAGACAAAGAATTCGCACTGGAATTCCGTCGCCGGAGTCTTACGGACCGTTTTTCCAGACAGCGCCAAGCCCGAAAAATTACGCGTGTATCGGGCCTGGGAAGCGTGGCCCGAGGTGGTCGGGCCGGCCAATGCAAAAAGGGCGCAGCCGACTAGGTTTCGGAATGGAAAACTTTTTGTAACAGTCTTCCATCCCGCCCTGATGCAAGAGTTGCAATTTGTGAAGGAGCGTATCCGTCGCCGGCTGAATCACCACATTGGCGCGGAGATGATTACGCACATCTATTTTGGACGGGGGCCAATGCGACAGGAGGATGGCGTCACAGCCTCCCCCCCGCAACGGAGACTACCGCAATTTCGTGATATCCCCATTCCGCCCATCGACAACCCCGAGGTCAGAGCAGCCTTTGCGTCTCTCCTGACCGCCCGCCGTCGCCGCTTGGAAAAGCCGTCTGAAGACGGCTAGAGGAAAGAACCCCGCGACGGTCCTTGTGTTACGTCGTCCCAGCACGGGCCTTCTTCTCGTTCCGTAATGCCTCGGTTGCCGCTGCCTCTAGCGTCAACGCGCCCGGATCAATAACAACACCATAATCTCGCTCGGCGCTCGTCAGCGAAATATATCCATTCCTCACATCATTGAGTACTTTTTCCGGATCTCGCTTAAGCGGCTCTCCCCAGCCGCCGCCCCCACCGGAACAGTTGACCAGAACCTCACCCGGAGTCATGGCCTCATAGACCATCCCCGTGGTTTGCTCCCGTTCTGTTCCAGGGCGAAGAATCACGTGACAATTTTCTCCCGTCTGACCGCCGGCCATGCCCCAGGGGCGGGTTTTCGTCTTTTTGATCAGCGTCAGCGCTGAGGCCTCAGATAAAAATCGATACTTTCGGGTCACGCCCAGTCCACCCGGATGTTCCCCTGCGCCGCCCGAGTCCTGACGCAAACCGTACTGTTCGATCAATAACGGCGCTTTTGTTTCCATGACCTCAATGGGCACGTTCTGGCAGCCCGGTTCTGTCAAATGCATGATGCCATGTTCCCCATCGCCGCCGGCATGGCCGCCAAAGCCGACCCCCTCGTTCGTGCTTTCAAGCCAGATTTTCCCGGTGCGCGGGTGGGTGCCGACCCCCATCATGGAACACAGATCCCCTCCCGAACAGGCGGGAACAATATCTGGAATGCCTTGGGCGAGGGCCTTGGTGACGACCTCGGTCGCCAGGATGCCCGGCCAGAGGGTAAACGTGGCTGCCGGCGGAACCGCATGCATCAGGCTGCCCGGTGGCGCTTCAACCCGCAGCGGACGGAAGTTGCCGTCGTTGGCCGGCGTATCCGGCGTTGTAATCGCTTTGAAGATCAGCGCTCCCACGCCCAGGGTCAGCCCGATGGGAATATTCACCGGGCCTTTGACCGCGGGGGAAGAGCCACTGAAATCAACCAGTAATTCGTCTTCTGAGATAGTCACGGTTGCCTTTATTTTGAGCATGGTATCTTTATCGATCCCGTCATCATCCACCCAGTCCTCAGCCGACCAGCTGCCTTTAGGCAGGGCCGACAGGCGGACCCGCGCCAGCCGTTCGCCGTGGTCAAGGATCTGGGCTGTTGCCTGGGTAAAGGTTTCAAGACCGAATTTTTTGACCAACTCCTGGACCCGCCGTTCTCCGGTCCGACACGACGAGATCTGAGCATTCATATCGCCCAGGACACGCTCGGGCATCCGGCAGTTAAAGCGGATGATATCTTCGAGCTCTTTATTCAATACGCCACGTTTATAGATTTTCGAGCATGGGAAAAATAAGCCCTCTTGGTGCATATCGGTGGTATCGAGACAATAACCGGCATCTTTCTGGTCCAGGTCCAGCCAGTGGATTTTGACTGCGGTAAAACCGACCAACTGGTCTTCATGGAAAATCGGCGACGAAGCCGTCACATCAAGGGTATGGGTCGAACTCCAGAACGGATAATTGAGCAAAATCACGTCGCCCGGATGAATATTGTCCTCACCCAGAAACTCGACGATTTTTCTGAGCGCGTAATCATTCGCCCGTGTAAAAATCGCCAGCCCCGGCGCTTCCGCCAGCAAGCGGCAGTGCCGGTCATACAGCCCCAGTCCAAAATCCCGCACCTCATACACAATCGTGTTATACGCCGTGCGCATCAGGTTGCGGTTCATCTCGCGGGCAGCGGACAGTAAGTAATTGTGGATCACTTCAACCGTAATGGGATCGATCGTTTGCATAACGCTCTCCTGTCCGTATTAGGGTTACTTCCCAATAGTCAGCACTAATTCGCCATACTCTCCAACCGTCAGCATATCGCCGGCATGGAGGATTGTGGTTGACGTCGGCTCCTCGACGATAGCCGGCCCGGCAATCCGATTCGCTCGGTGCAGTTTGAGGCGATCATACACGGCGTACCCGACTTGGTGTTCGTGTTGCGAGGGGCCCGGCCGGTACACCGGTCGCTCTCCCTTTCGCGTGGCCTCGACACCGCCCGTCCCTGACGCGATTTTTGGCAGGCGCGGGCGCGGGAGCAGTCCGACCGCACGCACCCGCAGCGTCACCAACTCAATGGGGTCGTCCATGCTATGGCCGTACTGAATACGGTGAGATTCATTAAACGTGGTCGTCAGCCGGCTGAGGTCAGCGGCGGTGATTTCATGCCCGGGGAGGGCCACATTCACCGTGTGCTCCTGGCCGTGGTAGCGGAGTTCTGCCGAGCGGACGAGGCGTTGGTCGGCGGGGCTGAAGCCGTCTTGTTCAAGGGCACGCGTTCCCTGTTGGGCCAAGAGGGCATAGGCCACGCGAATGGCGGCCAGGTCGGGCGCGTGGAGGTCGGTGACCAGGGTCTGCGAAAAATCGTGGACCACGTCGACCATCAGCATCCCCAGGGCGGAGAAATTTGCCGGGCCGGGCGGAATGATCACGCGCGGCAGCCCGAGTTCCCGCGCGACGCCGGCCGCCACAAAACCACCACCGCCGCCAAAAGCGAACAGGGCGAAATCTCCAGGGTGAAAGCCGCGCTCGATTGAGATCTCACGGATCGCTCCCGTAATTTTCGCCTCACTCATGCGCAGCATGCCGGTTGCTACTTGTGGCACGGAGAGGCCCAGCGGAGTGGCAAGCTGCTCCTGGAGCGCCCGGCGGGCCAGCCGCGGATCGAGGCCGATTTCACCCCCCAGAAAATTAGCCGGATCAAGATAGCCGGCCAGCAGGGCGGCGTCGGTGAAGGTCGGCTGCTGACCGCCCTTGGCATAGCAGGCCGGTCCCGGTACGGACCCGGCGCTGTGGGGTCCCATCTGCAGATGCCGGCCCTCGTCTATCCAGCCGATACTCCCGCCGCCGGCGCCAATTGTCTTAATGTCGAGAATGGGGAGGGAGATTGGAAAATGCTCAAAGGCGGCATCATTATCCACTTGTGTGTGACCGTCAACAATGAGTGAGGCGTCCAGGCTCGTCCCGCCCATGTCCAGCGTGATCAGGTTGGGCGCTCCAACGAGCGCGCTCAGCGCGCTTGCGCCGATCACGCCGCCTGCCGGCCCGGACAGGACCAGATGCACCGGCTGTTCTTTGGCCGAGGCCACGGTCATGGCCCCGCCGCCCGAGCGCGTCAGGAGGAAATGACCGGCAAAGCCCCCGGCCCGTAACTCGCCGTCGAGTTGCTCCAAATAGCTGCGCATGATCGGTTTAATGCCGGCGTCAATCACGGTGGTACTGGTCCGCTCGTACTCCCGATATTCGCGGCTGAGCTGATGAGACAAGGTCACGAAGAGGGCTGGGCACTCCTGCTGCAAGACGGCCTGCGCCGCCAACTCGTGTTGGGGGTTGGCGTAGCTATGCAGAAAACACACCGCCACCGCCTCGACTTCGTGTTCGCGCAGTTTGCGGGCCACGGCTCTGGCTTCCTGCTCGTCAAAGGCAGTCAGCACCTTGCCCTGATAGTCCATGCGCTCAGTCACCTCAAAGGCGAGAGAGCGGGGCACGAGCGGCCTGGGTTTCCGGTAGGTGAGGTCATACATGGGGTCGCGGGCCGTGCGGCCCAGTTCATACACATCGCGGAATCCCTTGGTGGTGAGAATTGCCACCCGAGCGGCTGTGCCGGTCAGCAAGGCATTGAGTCCCAGCGTTGTGCCATGCACGAAATAGTCGATCGTACTGGGTGTCGCGTCTGCTTTATGAAATCCTTGCAGGACACCGCTGGCCGGATTGTGGGGTGTGGTCTCGACCTTCTCCAGTCGCAGTTCCTGGGTTTCCTCGTTCAGGAGGATCACGTCCGTAAACGTGCCACCAACATCAACGGCAATACGCATAACAATTCCTGTCTGCTTATTCCAATTGCGAAGTTTTGCGTTACTGACGATTCCTGTTCACCTCAGCTATACGATGAATCCGACGCTGAGGAAAGCCGTCAGGTTCCGTCGTTTGGGGCGGCTCGCGCCGCGGAATCCTGGAATCGGGAGAGATGGGTGAACGGTTCGGGAGGTGGCGAAAGAGTTGGTCCGCGAAGAGAATCCAAGAAAATTATTGACTATAGTCAATAACTGTTATTCCGAGAGTTTTTTCTATCCATTTGCCTAAAATGGACATTTCCGCCGGGGTGGCCTGTGATTGCGGAATTTACACAGGCCACCCCGGCGTTGGTATCGGTAATAGCTCGGTTGAAAATATAGGAAATATCCTATAAATTGAAATCCAGTTGTTTGGCTTGGAAGGATGCACAGGAGCTAGTGAAACATGAGTAAGCAAAAAAAAGATATCGTCTTTGAAGAAAGCTCAGGCAATATTTTCGCAGACCTTGGTTTGGAGGATGCTGAGGAACTCCAGACGAGAGGTATGATCGGGTATCACGTGATCCAACTTTTGAAGGCTCAAGACCTGAAACAGCGAGAAATTGCGACTCAACTTGGAATCAAACAGGCTGAAGTGTCCCACCTGTTAAACGGTCATTTTAGCCGTTTTACGACAGATAAACTCCTCGAATTTCTCAAGCGGCTGGATCAAAAAGTCATTATTCAGATAAGCCCGCACAAAAAAGGAGAGCCTTATCAACGAGTTGCGTACTCAGGATAGCCAAGGCAAAGGATCAACACCCTTAAGGTGGTGACGCCGGTTCCTTCTTACGCAGTAACTCGGCTTGCGTCCCGCTGCCAGGCCTATCAAACCCAAACCCCTCGACACTCCAGATCTGAAATGTTCGCTTGCGCGGAATTAAGAAGCCTACAATGGTTAACGGAGTTCCGGGGAGAGCCTGGGCGACTTCAGACAGCAGGTCTTCGGGGCCGACAATATCAAAATTGAGTTGCCATTTTTTCACAATCTTAAGCAACTGGCGGGAAGTCAGCCGGGGTAAGTCCACGGCTTCAATCGCGACGAGGATAAACGGATACTGCTCGCCATAGCGCGTAATCCCCAAGGTGACGACATCGAGCTCAGGTCGTTGGCTGACTGCCGGCATATACCGGAGAAATCCTTCCAGTCTGACCTTTATGGGGAAGCGTGAGTTCTCGTCACCTGCACCCGGCTTCCCCGTCCCCAGCCCTCCAACTCCAGTACCAATCCCTATGGGATAGATAGAAGCCGGGAAAAGCACGCATAAGGTGACAAAGGGGACAAGGAAAAGGGACGATTTCAGGACGGAGGCATATGTTTTCATCGTTGCTCTTCCTCAACCCCATACCGTCTTCAGGCTGCCCACCGCTTTGACTTTGATCCGTACCGCATTGCCCGGCAAATAGGCCAGGGGGACTTCTTCCTATGGTTGGGTGCTGGGGATGTCAACCAGAACTTCCCTCAGCCGTTCCTCTTTTTGTTTGCTCTGATATCTGAAACCTGTTAGCTGGAATATATGAAACCAGCACCATTCAAATATGCGCGTCCCGACTCTGTTGACGAAGCCCTGGCTTTGCTTCAGGCCGGCGGTGATGAGGCCAAAGTACTGGCCGGTGGGCAGAGTTTTGTGCCGCTGCTCAACCTGCGTATGGCCTCGGTTGAGTCTATTGTCGATCTGAATCGCCTGGATGATCTCGCCTATATCAAGCGGGACAACGACACCCTGCGCATTGGCGCAATGACGCGGCATAGACAAATCGAAGTGTCCGATGAGATTCGGGCCGCCCAGCCGTTACTGTGTCGGGCCGCGGCTGAGGTCGGCCACCTGGCGATACGAAACCGGGGAACTATTGGGGGGAGCCTGGTCCATGCCGACCCTGCCGCGGAATGGCCCTTAGTTGCCGCGGTCTTGGATGCCCAGTGCGTGCTGCGCTCTCAGGACAACTCCCGGACGATTGCGGCGCGTGAATTTTTTCTCGCTCCGCTCATGACCGCGATTGAGCCGAACGAAATTCTGTGTGAGGTTCGTTTCCCAGTCGCTCCTGTGGGGGCGGTCTGGGGCTTCCAGGAGTTGTGCCGACGACCGGGAGATTTCGCCATCGTCGCCATTGCGTGTCAGTTGACGCTGGACGACGGCGGAACGTGCTCAACGGCGTCTTTGGCGGTTGGGGGAGCACATTCCACACCACTCCATGTCGCCGAAGTAGAACCGATCATCAGCGGCAGTCAGGGCGAGGCCGCGGTGATGACTGCCGCTGCAGAAAAAGCCGCGGCCGCGGTCGATCCGTCAGGGGACGTCCACGGCTCTGCCGACTATCGACGCAGAATGGTCAAAGTACTGACCCAACGCGCGTTGAAAGAAGCCTGGGCTCAAAAGAGGAAACGTGCCCTCCAATAGACATGCCGCTGCTGGACACGTTTACTCTTCAGCCGCATAAACAGGGGGGAAAGGGATATGGCAGAAACGCAATTTGCCGAGAGTCAGACCATCCGCGTCCGTGTCAATGGCCAGGAATATGAACGGGAAGTTCCGGTGCGTCGCCTCCTGGCCGACTTCATCCGTCACGACCTGGGTCTGACCGCAACCCATCTCGGCTGCGAACACGGCGTGTGTGGCGCCTGTACCATTATCATGGACGGCGAAAGCGTGAGATCATGCCTGTTATTTGCCGTTCAAGCCGATGGGGCGGAACTCCAGACGCTTGAGGGGCTGGCCGATGGGGATGACATGCACCCGCTGCAACAGGCCTTTTGGGACAACCATGCGCTCCAATGCGGTTTCTGTACATCCGGGTTTCTCATGAGCGCGGTTGATTTACTCGACAAGCATCCACGCCCGAGCGAAGAGGAAATCCGGCACGGACTGTCCGGCAATTTATGCCGCTGTACCGGCTACGCGAACATCATCAAAGCCGTTCAGGCCGTTGCGGAACAGTCCCAATCCTAGGACACCGGAATTCCGCCGGGTCGAAGACCCGCGCGCCTTCAGGCCGAGAAAACCTTTCGGGAGGGTCATCCATGAGTCGCGAGGGAACCGGGAAAATGCTGGGGGCGCAGGTCCGCCGGGTCGAAGACCCTCGCGTTTTACTGGGGAAAACCCAATACGTTGACGACCTCGTATTACCCGACATGCTGGCAGTCGCCTTTGTCCGCAGTCCCTACGCTCACGCCAAAATTACGAAGATCGATGTTCAGGCTGCGCTGACCAAGCCCGGCGTGGCGTGTGTCCTGACCGGCAAGGACATTCTGGAAACGATCAAGCCGCTCCGGGTCGAGTTTGATACGCAGAAAGTCCCTTTTCACAAGTCGTGCAACTGGCACGTCCTCACGCCTGACAAGGTCCGTTTTGTGGGTGATCTGGTTGCTGCCGTGGTGGCGACGGATCGTTATACTGCCGAGGACGCGGCCGAGCTTGTCGAAGTCGACTATGAGCCATTTGAGGCCGTGGCCGATATGGAAAGCGCACTGCTCGCCGATGCCCCGTTGGTGCATGAAGAGTGGGGTGACAATGTCATGGAACGGCTCGAAGCCCAGATTGGTGAGGTGGGCAAGGCGTTTCAAGAGGCCGACTGTGTGGTGTCCGAACGGTTTGTGACTGGCCGTCACATGGCCTCACCCCTGGAAACGCGGGGCTGTGTCGCCCAGTTTGATGTGGCAACGGAGGCGCTGACCGTCTGGTCCTCCACTCAGGTGCCGCATACCCTGCGGGCCAGTCTGGCAACGCTGCTGGACCTGGCAGAGCACCGCATCCGGGTCATTTCTCCTGATGTGGGTGGAGGCTTTGGCCTCAAAGCCCATCCTTTTCCTGAAGAAGTAGTGGTGACCTATCTGGCCAGAGCCCTGCGCAAACCGGTCAAATGGATCGAAGACCGGCGTGAACATTTATCTGCCTCCCTCCAGGCCAAGCATCAGATTGTCACTGCGGAAATGGCTCTCAAGAGCGACGGGAGCGTGCTGGGCCTCAAGGCGCGTTTCCTGAGCGATGCGGGTGGCTATTCGTCCTATCCGTGGAGTTCGGCTTTTGAGCCAAAACATGCAGCCGGGACCATAACGGGTCCCTATAAAATTCCGGCCTTTAGCTTTGAAACCTGTACGGTCGCGACCAACAAAGCCTCCATCGGGGTGTACCGGGGCGTGGGTATTCCGATTGCGGCTCTGACTATGGAGCGGCTTCTGGATATGGGCGCCCAAAAGCTCGATCTTGACCCGGCAGAGATCCGGCTGCGGAATATGATCCGAAAAGAGGAACATCCGTATACGACGCTGATGGGTGCGGAGATCGAGAGCGGCAGCCACCAGGCCTCATTACAACAGGCGCTGGATATCCTTGGTTATGACGATTTTCGGGCCGAACAGCAGAAAGCCCGTCAGAACGGCCGTTATCTTGGGGTGGGGATCGGCTCGTATGTGGAAGGCACGGCCCACAACTCGGCCGTGTTTGATTCCTTTGGCGTCAAGATCGGTGGCTATGAATCAGCGACGCTGCGCATTGATGAGTCGGGCAAGGTGACTGTCTTCGTTGGGACGCACTCGCACGGCCAGGGCCACCACACCGTCTATGCCCAACTGATCGCGGACACGCTGGGCGTGGCGCTCGAAGACGTCGCGGTTGTCCAGGGCGATACACAGGCGACCCCGCGTGGCTGGGGAACCTGGGCCAGTCGGAGCGCGGTAACGGGTGGGGGGGCCGTGACTTCGGCGGCGCAAAAGCTGCGCGATAAGCTGCTGCGCATTGCGGCGCGCCTGACCGAGGTGCCCGCAGACGACCTCGAACTTGTCCAGGGCGCTGTCCAACGCAAAACCGGTGCGGTACGCCTGCTTTCCATTCCCGAGCTGGCGCATCGAATTATTGCCCAGCCGACGAGCCTGCCGCCCGACGAAGAGCCGGGGCTGGACGTGACCGTGGCCTACGAACCGCCGCCGATTACCCACTCCAATGCGACCCATGTAGCCGCGCTTGAGGTCGATATTGAAACCGGTCAGGTCCAACTCTTGCGCTATATCGTGGTTGAAGACTGCGGCACGATCATCAACCCCATTATTGTGAATGGTCAGATCCAGGGCGGGGTGGCCCAGGGGATCGGCTCCGCCCTGTACGAACAGGCTGTATACGATGACGCCGGCCAATTCCTGACCGGCACACTTATGGACTATCTGATTCCCACGGCCGCGGATGTTCCCCAGGTAGAAATCGGACATATTGAAACGCCGTCGCCATATACCTTGCACGGCATCAAGGGCATGGGCGAGGGTGGGGCGATTGCCCCGCCGGCAGCGATTGCCAATGCCGTGGCCGACGCGCTGTCCCCCTTTGGCGTGCGGGTCAATGAGGTGCCGCTGACCCCGGAGCGTGTACTCAGTATGTTGGACCGCGCCCAAACGAATCCAGGTACTGAATGAGGATGCCGATGAATACCCGCCTGCGGCGTCCTATCAGGGACGAGGAGATTCGAGCCTACGAGGAGGACGGCGTTGTCTGGCTGCCCGGCATTCTCGATCTGGAGTGGGCTGGCCACCTCGCCCACGGAATCAATGAATTGATCAATAATCCCAAGGGGCAGGCGGTGGATTTCACGAACCTTGGTCTGGCCGCCAATACGCCCGAGGCCGTCTCCGGTTTTCAGGCTCGTGATAAATGGGTGGAAGGGCAGAACGAATGGGGCTCGCCCCGGCAATTAGCCGGTACGGTGTTGCTTGAAGACCGTATTCAGCCGGAAACGGAGAAGCGGGGCCATTATCTATCGATCACCGGGGCATGGCAGGTCAGCGATGTCCTCCGCGATGTGGCCATTCGTTCCCCGCTGCCGGAAATCGCGGCCACGCTGATGCAGTCGCAGAAAGTTTTTCTGTACGATGACCAAGTTCTGGTCAAACCGCCCCTCACCCTGGAAAAAACCTCGTGGCACCAGGACCTGGGCTATGACAACATCCAGGGCAGCCAGGTCTGCGGCGTGCGCGTTCCGGTGTATGCCGAGAGCGAAGACATGGGCCTGGTCCACTATCTGAAGGGCGTTCACAAGTCGGGCCGGATTTACAAGGTCAATTTTTTCATCAGCAATGCCCATGCGAACGATGATGACGGACTCGACGTTCCACGTATCGACGGACACGAAGACGACTTCGATATCGCCACCTTTGCGCCCCAGCCGGGAGATGTGGTGGTGCATCATTTAGCCAGTCTGCACGGGGCCGGCGGGAACCTCTCCCCAACGCGAACGCGCAGTGGTGTGACCGTACGCTACGGCGGCGACGATGTCACCCACAAATTCCGTCGCCACGCCCCACCGCAAGACCTCAGCCCACTACCCGATGGCACTCCCCTCGGGCACGATGCAGCCAAGAATCCTCAGGTCTGGCCACGATAGGAATTTCCACTGGCCTGACTTCGAGCTATTCGAGGACTCTCAACTACAGCGGAACACCATGAGTGAAAGCAAAACCAAAGGGCTCGTGTCCGATTACCAAGAAACGATTGCCAAGATCGGCAGCCACGGCCCGCGCCCGTTCGGTCTCGGGTTGGCGCACGGCTCGATGTTTACTCTCATCTACCGTCCGCCCGACCCGGACGACCAGGAGCCCCACGACCAGGACGAACTGTATATTCCCATGAACGGCAGCGGGACGCTCATCGTCGATGACGAACGCCACCCGTTCAAGACCGGCGATATGCTGTTTGTCCCAGCCCGTGCCGGACATCACTTTGAAAACTGCACTGACGGTCTGATGCTGTGGGCGATTTTTTACGGGCCAAAGGATGGGGAGTAGGGAACCGACCTCTCCAAAAGTGAGGACACAAAAAAGCCGGGCTGCTTGGCCGGGCTTTCTGTTCGTACGCTATAAGATTGCCAACATGTCAGACATCGGACATCCCAGGGGGTAGAAATGGCGAGACTGTTTTGCACTATCCTGCTGCTTTCCGCCTGTGATCTGCCCGCCTCAATCGAATCCACTCCACCCACCGCGTGTTCTCAAATTGGCGCGCAGTGCCAGCTCCCGGGCGGGCCGCTCGGCGTGTGTCAATCGGCCCCCTGCTCCGCAGGCGAGACTCCATCTTGCTTTGTCTGCACCCCGCAGCACTAATCTTCCCTTGCTTGCATTCGCCGGCATTATCCGGTGTGATGTGCGCCGCGATAGTGTGAAGGGGTGAGCCAGGAGAGAGAACGTATGGGTCGCTACGATTATGATTTCTTTGTTTTAGGGGCAGGCTCCGGCGGCGTGCGGGCGAGTCGGATCGCGGCTGCGTATGGGGCCAAGACCGCGGTTGTTGAGGAACGCTATCTGGGCGGAACCTGCGTTAACGTGGGCTGCATTCCGAAGAAACTCCTGGTGTACGCTTCAGAGTTTCGAGATCATTTTGAGGATGCCGCCGGCTTTGGGTGGACGGTTGGCGAGCGAACCGTCGATTGGAAAAGACTGATTGGGAATAAAGACAAAGAAATCAACCGGCTGAACGGCATTTATCGCAATCTGCTCGAAGGCGCGGGCGCGGCAATCATTGAAGGCACGGCCCACCTCGTTGACGACCACACGATAGACGTGGACGGCCAGCGATATACTGCGGCCTATATTCTGGTTGCGACCGGAAGCTGGCCGACTTTTCCCCAGACTCCAGGCATTGAGTATGCCCTGACCTCAAATGAAGCGTTTTATCTGGATGCGCTGCCCAAACGCGTGATTATTGTGGGGGGCGGCTATATTGCGGTCGAGTTTGCGACCATCTTTCACGGTCTGGGGTCAGCAGTGACCGAACTCTATTGGGGTGAGCTGTTTCTGCGCGGATTTGATACTGATGTCAGGCAAGTCCTGGCTGACGAAATGCGCAAACGGGGAGTGAATTTACGCTTTCAGGCGGATGTGAGTCGGATTGAAAAAACCCCGCACGGAATCAAGGCCACGCTGAATGACAAGAGCGAGCTTGAGGCCGATATCATCATGTACGCCACCGGCCGCTTGCCCAACTCGAAGAAACTCGGTCTTGACGCAGCCGGCGTTGAGACGGACGAGATCGGCGCCGTATGTGTGGACGCCTACTCGCGGACAAACATCCCCCATATCTATGCCGTCGGAGATGTCACCAACCGCCTCAACCTGACGCCTATGGCTATTGCCGAAGGCCATGCCGTGGCGGAAACCCTGTTCAATAATAATCCAACCCGACCGGACCATATGAATGTGGCAACGGCAGTCTTCAGCCACCCGAATATCGGTACGGTTGGCCTGACGGAAGAGGAGGCGCGTCAAGAATACGACGCGATAGATATCTATAAGTCCTCGTTTCGGGCGTTGAAGCACACGCTGAGCGGGCGGGATGAGAAGACTTTTATGAAAATTATTGTTGATCCAGAATCAGATCGGGTGATTGGCTGCCATATGACCGGCCCGGAGGCGGGAGAGATTATTCAGGGTCTGGCCGTGGCCATAAAATGCAACGCCACCAAAGCGCAGTTCGATGCCACCATCGGCATCCATCCGACCTCAGCCGAAGAGTTTGTCACCATGCGGCAAAAGGCCGCCTGAGCCTCTCCCGACCAAGAAGGCCGGCAAGCGGATCAGAATGGGGTGGGGCTCAGGGCCAAATAATGCGGATTTCTTCGACCAACAGACCAACTGAATTCTTGAGGTCAATGAAGTTTGGCACATCACCCTGAATCTGCTCAATCTGCATCTCGTCCGACTGCCAGCCTTTTTCAAACGCGGCCATGTCAGCCCACGACAGCTCGGCGACACCGTCGAAAGCCGGCGTCTCGGTGTCGTAGGTTTCGGGAGCGACGTGGCATTGGACATAGCGTCTGAGCCCCGGCGTTCTGGGTACGATGGGGGCGTGGACCGTGCGCCAATGCTCCTGAAACTCGGCAACGCTAAGCCCCGGTTTCCGTTTGAGCAGAAAGAGGGCTTTGACACCGGGCGCGTCTTTGGCCAACTCGGGCCCCGGCACGACAACATTTTCCCGCGTCATCAAAAACGACGGACCCTCGTCGGCAATGAAATTCGGCTCATCCGCGTAGGCCCCGTTAATATAATCGGGGTTGGTTCCCAGCCCCCGGCCGGTTTCCAGGTCGTCAAACCAGATCTCGGCCAGACCTTCATATGGGCTGGAGGGGACGCCGGGGATGTCGTCTGGCATGTGATGGCTCTGCACATAGCGTCTCAGCGCTTTGATGCGGACCGCCAAGGGAGCATGAATATCGCGCCAGTGGCGATGAAACTGTTCGTGACTGATGTCCGGCTTCTTGGGTATCAGCGCAAATCCTTTAATCATTGGCATGCTCCTATCCGGTGTTTACCCCTCGGCTTTATACAGAGTTGGTTTTGGCGCCGCTCCCGAAGGCAGATCGTGCACAGGGACAAAACGTGAAGCCTCGATAGCCTGAAAGCCGCTGGGATTGCCTTTATATTTCTCCACGGCAAACGCCACTTCCGTCATGCTGAGGACGAGGTTGAAGAGGTTTTGCTCTTTGGCCGGCATATTATCCACAGAGAACTGGTCCAGATAATCCAGGGCTGCTTCAAGGCGGGGCCGAACCGTGGCGTAAAATGAGCGCAACTCTTCGGTCGTGCTGGCGCGCCGTTTTTTGGTGCGTTCCCGTTCGGTCGCCAAGCACCAGCCGGCCTGGGCCAGCGGTTCCAGGTCGGCGAATTCCTGGGGCAAAAGCAGGTCGGCCATTGTCGGTCCTAGGCGAACAGGGAGTCGCGGACTCCATCGCGTCTGGCGCGAATCTCCTGCTCAACCGCCCAGTATGAGTGGCGGACAAAGAGTTCTTCGTCTTGCAAATACATTTGCTCAATCGCCCCAGTCTCCAGGGCATCCTGCGTATGTTCGTGCGTAGCGCCGTCTTCGAGCAGGGCGTCCCGCAGGAGAATTTTATTGTATTCCTGTCCGAAACGCTCGCTGGGGGTGGCGGCGCTCGGCATATGAATCTTGAGTTCCCACAGCGCTTCGTTTTCCGAGACCGGCCAGAACTGATGCGTATGCCAGACGCCGGGCAGAATGAGGATATTGAGATTCGGAAAAATGTGGACAATATCAAAGCCCCAGTCGTCTGCGTTGGTGACATTGATACCTTGACCGGTGGGCAGAACGAAATCGTTCCCTCTGGAGGTGATGGCGGCCGATTTGCCGAGTGCCAAGCCCTCAACCTCTTTGGGCTGAAAATACTTATTGCCCGGCCAGTTGCCGACGCGGTGGCGGTCGTACAGGTCCAGTTCATAGGCATGGCCGTAGGGATTGTCCGGGCGGGTAAAGACCTCCGGCCAGGAATAACTGTGCAGATAGCGTACGTGATAGATTTCGGACTGCGCGTCCAGCATCAGCTTCCAGTTGGCGCGCTGATAGGACTGATAATGAAACTGGAGTGGAACGCGCTGAAACGGAAAGTCCTTCATGCGTTGGCCGGCTTCTCCCAGATATTCTTCCAGGGTCTCAGTCGGATTGGGGTCGAGATTGACAAAGATAAAGCCTTCCCAGACCGCGGTACGCACCGGAATGAGGTTGGCCTTGCCCTCCAGGTTTTCGTAAAAGCGTTTACCGTCGGGCACGTCTCTGAGGGTGCCTTCGGCGTCATAGACCCAACCGTGAAACTTGCAACTCAAATAGCACGAGCTTGAGCCTTTATGGTCCCAGACCAATTTGTTGCCTCGATGACGGCAAACATTGTAGAAACCCCGAACAATATTGTCTTTGCCCCGAATGAGGACAATGGAGGCCTTGGCAATGGCGATCTCATGAACGAAATAGTCACCCGCGTTGGGAATGGCATCCACCGTTCCGACGTGCAGCCAACACTTTTTGTAAATATATTCGCGTTCGGCCTCAAACCATTGCTTGGAGACCAGAGGTTCGATGGAGACCGGACTGGTCCCGAGTTTTGGATATTTCTCGTGCCAGCGATGCACGCCGGCGTCGAAGTCTTTCTGTAACGAAACCTGCACACTCTCAGTTGGTTGGGCGGGCAGGGCAGCATCCAGACGCGTACTCATTCGAGTCTCCCCATTGGCTGAAAACGCTAAGGGCCCAACCTTTCACGTGGTCTGGGCGATTGCAAGTAGAAACACGCAGGGGTGGTGTATCAGTTTGGAATCCCCCGACTCTTTTACTGCCGGAAGCTCAGACCCGCCCCCGGCCCTCAAACAAGGAGTGCGGGCTTCCAGCCCGCAACGAATCGCGGCCAAGATGGCCGCGCTCCTCATGAAGGCGGCGCGTTTACGCCTTTCCTGCCAGGAGAGCGGGAGCCGTCCTACCGGAGGAGCAGGGGCAGGGGCGGCCCGGCAAGCGTGTCTCAGTTTCACATCGTCCTGCCCCGCTGCCTGCGTAATACCCCCCCCCCCTAGCCCTCCCCCTCAAGGGGGGAGGGAATCAGACTCCCTCTTCCCCGGAGGCCTGTCCTGAGCCTGTCGAAGGGGAGAGGGGTGGGGTGAGGGGGCGCGCACTCATTCAAACAAGCGCTCAAACCAGGGCAGAATATATGTTTCGTTAATTGAGTAGGGATAGGCGTGGCCCCACTCCGGCAACTCGGTAAATGTCACTTCTGTGAGGCCGTTTTCGATAAGCGTGGCGTGCGCCAGGCGAGCGACCGCCACGGGGAAGATAAAGTCCCGGCCGCCATGAATAATCAGAAAAGGCAGGGTGGTCGCCTTCTGCATATCCAGCCAGGGAGGGAGGACTCCGGCGACAGGAGCAATCGCCCCAAAGAGATGGGGGCGACTGGCGCTTAAAGCATACGAGAACGTCCCACCGTCCGACAAACCGGTGACAAGAATCCGGTCGGGATCAATGGCGTAGCGTTCGCGCACGGCCATGAGCGTGGAGGTCACGGACACGACGTCCGGCTCCGGCTTCTCAATCGCCCAAGTCGGGCCGAGCGATTTGGGCGCGAGTACGATATAGCCCTTGCTCTTGGCCGGCCGCAGCCAGGTCAGCAAGTATTCGTGGTTTGCTCCACCCCCGCCGTGCAGGGCGATAATCAGCGGCCAGTGTTGTTTCGGGTCATACTGCTCCGGCACATAAAGGGAGTAGGCTCCGTGATTGCTTGACGGGGCGTGGTGGGAAATACCGACCGGCTGTTGCTGGGCAGGGACGCGCTCTTCCAGTTTGGGGAGGTGGGCAACGGCCTCGGACAGAACCCAGTAGGGGTGAAGTCGGGGTGTGTCCAGGCGAATCTCGTACAAAAGATAGCGCGCCTGAGTGAAGGCCGCGCGGCTCTGCATAAACGCCCCGATAAAACTGGACCGATCGCTCTGTACAAAAATACCATAGGCCGTATCCAGCAAGCCGACGGCCTCAGCCCAGGTCCGGTGGAAATCCTGTTGCTCCGGCGGTGGCTCCAGGCTGCTCAACTCAGACCGGAGGCGCACAAACAGTTCGCCAACCGTTTGGCTCAGGTCGGTCTGGAGTTGCGTGAGTCTTGCCGGATGGAGCTGTTCCTGGACATGCTCAAAGGCCCGCAGGAAGCGGAGCGCATCTCTCTCCTGACGCGCAATGACGGACCGATAGTCGCCTCCCCCCAGCGCCGGCACGGGCAGGAGGGTGACGGACAGAATAGCGAGCAGAGAACGGAATCGGATGGTCCGCCGAGCGAGAGGCATTGTCGAAAATTCTCTTAGTCCAAAAAATGCCGGTCGGCTGTCGCTTGTGTTGACGGGGAGACGTTAACGGGCCGCTTTTTTCTTTTTTTTCTGTTTCCGCTTGGCCGGGGTGAGGAGGGAAACATAGCTGATCCCGTCTCTGTTATCGGCTGTGACCGGCAGGGCGGCAGCTTTCCAGCCGGTATGACCGGCTTCCATGAGGTGCACGGTTTCATAGCCCGCGGCAGTGAGGCGCTCGACCGCCTGCTTTGCCCGGGGCCCTTTCTCACAACCGACAATCAACGGGGTCTCTTTGGGACACACCTCTGCCATGACCAGATCAAAGCTTTCGTTCTGGAAGATTTCATGCGTGGTTGGATGAAAGAAGACAATCGGGACATTGATGACTTTTCCTTTTGGATGACCAGTGGCGAATTCGGCTACGGTTCGGACATCGACATACGTCGTCGCAGCGTCGTTCTTCAGGCGTTCAAACGCTTCCTGGGGGGTGAGAGTAGCGCTGCTCATGACCGAGGCTCCTGTGGAGTCGGAAATTCCGGCGGATCGAATTCACGCACAAAGGGCGGGATGATGCGGCAGCGCTCTCGGCCGGCTGCCGGCTGTGTGCCTGTCAGCCTGTACTCAATCTCGCCGTCCGTTTCTCCACCGCTTTCATTTGTGCTGACCTCCTCAAGATGATGATGCGCAAATTTCCCCGTTGGAGAGAGCGCGAAGACGCACTCCAACACTTTTCGGGCCGGCAGGCGACCCAGCGCGGGATGAATCAGGGTCTCACGCTTTTTCATGCTGCTTCCTTCCAGGCTGGACTCTCCAGCGCGTGCTGGTCATATTTATTTACGGGGTTTTGGCTTGACAGGCAAACCGCATCGGGCATAGCATGCAGCCTTCATCAAGGAGGGTGCGTATCCTTATGCAGGAAACCAGACAAAAAGAACTCGTCAACGGGGAGGTATGGTACTCGCCCGGAGACGATGTCCCCAATGTCCCGACCAAACTCTTTGCGCTCCAAAACCTGTGTACTGACTGTAAAATGTGTGAGGTGGCGTGCTCGTTGATCCACTCACCGGAAGGGGAGCTGAACCCGGTCTGGACGCGCATTAAAATCGATCACGCGCCCCAGGTCTCGCGCGTCTCGAAAGATGGCTTCGGGTTTATGCCGGCCATCTGTCATCATTGCGCCAATCCACCCCCGTGCGCCGAAGTCTGTCCGACGGATGCGTTCTATTATGATCCCAAGACCCAGGCGGCGGTGATTGACCAGGACAAATGTATTCAGTGTATGGAATGCGTTCCCGGTTGTCCGTTTGACACGGTCTTTGTTGCGCCAACTGGTGAGCTGCTCAAATGCGATCTATGCGGTGGGGACCCGGCCTGTGTAAAAGCCTGCTCTACGCGACCCGAGATGCTCAACGCGGGCAAACAATACTCCCGCATGCCGGTTCTTTTCTATGAAGAGAAGGCGGCCTTCGGTCAAATTTTACGCCAAAAGCCCGAAGCGAGAGATGAAGTTGGTATCATGCAGGCCATGTTATCAAAGGGAAAAGTCAGCTCTGCGGCGTAAATGTATGCGCTGATGCGAAAGGACGGTAAGGAGGCAATCTCATGGAAAGCGGACTGTTACGAGTAGATTTGTCAACCGGTAAAATCCAGCGTGAAATACTCCCGCACTCCATGTTTGAACGCTGGGTCGGTGGTTCGGGGATTAACGATTGGCTCTTGTGGGAGCATTTCCTCAAGCACGATATCATGTGCGACCCGCGCAGCCCCGAAAACGTCCTGATTTTCGGGGTCGGTCCCTTGGCTGGTGTGGGGTCCGGCATTGGGGTCAAGGGCCGGCTGACGTTCAAGAGCCCCTGTTACGGTTCTTTCGGCGACTCAACCGGTGGGGGCAAGTTTCCCTATGTGGTCCGCTTCAGCGGCTATGACTATATTGTGGTGACGGGTAAAGCGCCCAAGCCGGTGTATATCCATATTTGTAATGGAGAAGTCACCATCTGCGATGCGACCCATTTATGGGGAAAAGACAGTGCGGAAACGCATAATACACTCAGAAAAGAGTTGGGCGACTACCCCTCTGAAGCCTACACCCTGTCCATTGGTCAGGCGGGTGAAAATCAGGTCGGTATTGCCGGCGTGGTCTCGGATGGATGGCGGATTCATGCCCGCTGCGGGGGCGGTGGTGTCATGGGCTCCAAGAATCTGAAAGCCATTGTCACCCAAGGGACGCAGGGGATTAAAGTTGACAACCCGGCCGGTCTGCTCGAATGGTCGGACGGCTTTCGTCAAAAGCTCGACGCCAACGAAGCCGCCTACGGCTTTAAGCGGCGGGGAACCATGGGTGCGGTTGAAATGTATCAACGCATCGGGGGCAATTTCTGGCGCAATAACCAGGGGACGCAGTTCCGGGGCGAAGAAGTCCGCTCCGATAACTGGGTCAAAAAATACCATAAATACTCGGAGGTGTGTTCGTCTGACTGTTATATCGCCTGTGATGGTCGCTATAAAATCGAAGGGCATGAGTCAGACAAAGCCCAGAAATATGTGGGTGAGACCTTCCGGCACCCGGAATATCTGACCACGGCCAGCAGTGCCGGCGCCCTCGACGTACGCGACTGGGCCGAGGTGGCGCACTGGGGTAAAATTACCAACGACTACGGAATCGATAACCAGGACTTGTGCTGCTCCATCAGCTTCCTCATGGAACTCAAGCAGCGCGAGATTATCTCCGACCGTGACGTGGAAGAACTTTTCGGCCGCTCCCAAAGTCTGGAATGGGGACGGATGGAAGACATCGAAACCCTGGTTGAGGATGTGGTTTTTCAGCGGAATCCGTTCGGGTGGCTCTTCCGCGACGGGGCCTATCACGGCGCCCTGCGCTACTCGGAACAACAGGGCCAGAATTTCATGAAGTATGCCATCTACGGCAAGGGCGGGGCGAGCTTCACTGAAGAAATGCGTCCCTTCCCAACCTGGATGAATAATATGGCTGTGGCCTCTCGCGGCGCGGACCACCTCAAGGGCATAGGCCTGATCGAGAAATTCCAGCGGAGAGACTTATCCAAGGCATATTTCAACGGTAGAACCGAAGCTGGCGATCCGACTGTCCCGGAACTCAAAGGGGCGAGTACGGCTCTGATTGAAAATCAGGTCGCACTCATTAACTCGTATGGCGTGTGCATGTTCCACTGGATGCTTGATCCTTTGGGCTATGCCCCCGAAAGCTATTACGGGGAAGTCTACACCGAAGTCACCGGAATCGATAAGACCAAAGAGGAACGGATGCGCGACGGCGAGCGTATCTGCAACCTGGAAAAAGCCTTTAACTCTCGCCTGGGAATGCGACGTGAGCACGATACGATCTGCGAGCGCTGGATGCACGAGCCCTGCCCAGAAGGGCCGAATAAGGGCCGGGTGGCCGGTGATATGTTCGACTACGTGCTCGACGAGTATTACGAATGGCGCGGCTGGGATAAAGAAACCGGACTGCAAACGCGTGAACGTATGCAAGAGCTGGAACTGGAAGAGGTCGCCGATGTGCTGGCCGCGGACAACGCTCTGGCTGGCGAACGTCGCGCCGACCGCGCGGTCCATGTGGATGTAAAGATCGCGGATGACCCCGGCATTCCGGACTGATTGAAAAGAACAAACGTGTCCGGCATTGCATCTCTATTAAGGATACGTTTGCTCTTTTGTGGAAAGGAACAGGACGTGATTACGGTTCAGGCAGAGTACACCGCTCGTTTTAAGGAAATTACCCAGACCACGAGTGAGACCATCCAACTCGAACAGGCCAATATGGCAGAGTTGGCGCAGATGCTGACCGATAAATATGGGCCGCAAATGCAGGCGCTGCTTATTGATCCCAATACGCAGGACCTGAATACGAACGGGACGCTGTTCATTGATTCCAGCGGACGGCGGCTCTTTATTGACGATATTCTGGCGGACGGGGAAACTGTTTCCTTCATGGTCGGTATTGCCGGAGGCTAGACGACCCCTGAGGATGAGTAGCCGCAGTTCAGGATGGGTATAGGGGCGCAGCATGCTGCGCCCCTGCGTTTTTGTGCGACCTGCCAAGAAAAATAGAAGCATATGCCCGAATCTATCCCTGAAATCGATTGCGACGTCGTGGTCATCGGGGGCGGTATTGCCGGTCTTTCAGCAGCCATCAGCGCGATGAACGCAGGCGCTGAAGTCATCCTGCTCGAAAAGGCCCCCAAGCTGCAACGGGGTGGGAACTCTGCGATTGCCGATGCCCAAATCCGCTATCCTCACGAAGCGGATGAGTACTGTCCCACTCGACAGACCAAAGAGGATTTCTTTGACGCTTTTATGCGGGTTTCGCGTGGGCGGGCGAACAAAGAGTTAGTGCAGGTCGTGGTGGATAACGCGGCTGATGTCGCCGATTGGCTGACCGGGATGGGGATTGAATGGGAAAAGGGCTATCCCCATGTCGCCGGCTATCGACGTCAGCCCGTGGGCGGCGGCTGGCAACTGGTCGATACCCTCTATAAACATCTGGAGCGGGGTGGGGTGCATATTGCATATGAGACTGCCGCGGAAACACTCCTCACCAGCCGTAATGGCCGCGTGGTTGGTGTGCGCGCGCTCGAGCCCGAGGGCTATACCGATATTAAAGCGCGTGGTGGGGTGGCCATTGCCTGCGGCGGTTTTGAAGCCAACCCGGAAATGCGGGTGCGGTATCTCGGGCGGCATATGGACGGGCTCATTCTGCGCGGCAGCCGCTACAATACTGGCGATGGGCTGCGGATGGCCCTGGCAATCGGGGCGATGCCGGCCGGCCAATGGGGAGATTTCCACTCTGCCGTGCTTGATGCGCGTTCCACGCCTTTTGAGTGTGGGGTGACGGCGATCTACATCTTTCAACTTGGCCTCTTTATTGATGAAGATGGTGAACGCTTTATTGATGAAGGGGAAGACTTTCGCGATCAGACCTATGTGAAATTCAGTAAGGCTATTATGGCGCATAAAAGCGGGGTGGCCTTTAATGTCTTTGACAACAAACCGCGTTCTGAAGACCCGCAAGCCTGGAAACGGGCGATTCGGACAGAAGAGGAGGCGTTTGAAGCACCGAGTATTCAGGAGTTAGCCGCCCGCCTCAAAGTGCCAGGCGACCGCCTGGAGCGCACCATTGAGGAATACAACGCCGCCTGCCAAGCCGGGACGTTTGATCCGCTCACACTCGACGGCCTGGCTACGCAGGGCTTGGTCGTCAACAAGACCAACTGGGCGCGTCCGCTCGACAGGCCGCCCTATCTTGCCTATCCCGTGACTGGGGGCATTACTTTCACCTTCGGCGGCCTCAAATCCAACCCGAAAGCCGAAGTCATCCACTCTACGGGCCGCGCCATCCCCGGCCTCTACGTCGCCGGCGAGCCTATGGGCGAGTTGTATTACTACAACTATATGGGCGCGACATCGGTTTTACGCGGTGCCGTGTTTGGGCGCATTGCGGGACGGGAAGCCGCTCGACAGGCTTACTGATAGTCTCCGCTCGGATTAAACCCGGCGTCTTTGGCTAATACGCCCTTGCCCGGAACATAATTCACCTCGACCCGGATGCCGTCCGGGTCTTCAAATAAGACCGAGTAGTAGCCCGGCGCCCACGGGCCTTCTTGGGGTGGAGTAACGATGGTCGCGTTGAGCTCTTTCAACACGTCATAGACCTGATCGACATCCTGCGTGGAACGGGCGCGAAAACAGAAATGGTGCAGCCCGGCGCGGGTTTGGGTGAAACGCTCGCCTTGATGCTCAGGGTCGCAGCGCTGAATGCCAACACCCGTCCGGGCGCCCACATGGTAGCACATGTCCTCGCCGTCAAAGACGAGTCGGAGACCAAGAAACGGCAGCAGTTTTTTATAGAATGTCCGGCATTCCTCGAACCGGCTGACCGTCAGAATAATATGCGCAATACCGTTCACTTCAACCATGACGATTTCCTATTTTTTGTCTTCACCTGGGACGCATATCAGAAGCTTTGGACGCGGATCTAGGCTCCAGATGTGAGGGGTCGTTGTCGGTCACAGCCAAGATAAAAAATGCTACAGAGTTTGAGGCCGAGAGGATATTTCGGCGCCGACTTCCCCTCGTTGCGCCGTACTCTCCGGGCGAGTTGGGCAAGCAGGGCCAAATGCGTAACAACTATGCAGGTTGGGGTGGGATATCTCCCGTGGGACGTAAGTCTTCAAATTGACGGAGGGCGCGCTGGAACTCCCGCGTGGTGACACGAAAGCGTTGGAACAAGCGTCGTGCATCAACCAGGTCATGCGGCTGGCGCAAGAGATGTTGGACTAAGCGTTCAGCCGGGTCTTCCTGCGTGCCCGAAGATGATAGCGGTTGGTCAGGATCTGACATGTGTTACCCCTTCTCTGTGTATTTTCTCCTATATGCGCTGATTTTATAAGAATCGGCAAGACCCCCTGAAATGCTCAGCAGCCATAGGCGATATTTCAGGGGAAACGCCGTTATTTTTCAGAGCGCTCAGGGTTGAATACTTCATCCGTATGCTCGCCTAGCTGTGGAGCGCGAGACCGAAAATCGGGCCGTTGCCCGTCAATCGAAAAGGGTAAGCCCATGACCTCAAGAGCAGCGCCGGGCATCTGACGAATCATATCCATAGCCTGGGTTTGGGGTTGGGCAATGACTTCAGGAATAGTCAGAATCGGGGCGCACGGAACGCCTGTCGCTTCCAGACGCTCCATCCACGTCTCTTTGGTTTCCTGGACCATATGTGCGGCGATTTCCTGTATAAGATAATCCCGATGCTCCATACGGCTGGCATTCGTTTGATAGCGGGAATCGGTTACCCACTCGTCGCGGCCAAGGGCTTTGGCGAGTTTGCAAAACAGCCGACTATTGGCGACGCCGAGGACCAGGGGGCCGTTCTGCGTTTCAAAGGCACCGAAGGCAACCTGACGAGGACTGCCGGTTGCATGGCGAGCGGGCGCTTTGCCGGTCTTCTTATATTGGATCAGCGCCGTGCTGACATAGAAGACAGCCGTCTCAAAAAGTGATGTTGTAATCACGCAGCCGCGACCAGTCGTATCTCGTTTGCGGAGAGCTGCCAGCGCGGCAATGGTTGTCCACATGCCGGTGCCATAATCGACGACTGATGTCCCCATCCGTACTGGCGGACCGTTTTCCTGGCCGGTCATACTCATCAGCCCGCCGAAGGCTTGCAGCAGCACTTCGTAGCCGGGCTTATTTTTGAGCGGCCCGGTATGCCCAAAGGCTGTCACACCACAATAGACAAGTGCGGGGTTGCGAGACAGGAGGAGGTCTGCTTCCAGTCCAACCTGCTCGGCCACACCAGGGCGGAGATTGTGGAGAAAGACATCGGCCTGTTCGATGAGTTGATACAGTCGTTCCATGTCTGCCGCGTCTTTGAAGTCGATCACAACTGAGCGTTTGTTGCGGTTCATATTATGAAAGGGTAGGGAGGTGTCATCGACAAACGGCGGCCCCCACGCCCTGGCGTCATCGCCGGTTTCAGGCCGCTCGACTTTAATCACGTCAGCGCCGAGGTCGGCCAGAATAGCGCCAGCTAAGGGACCGGCCAGGTTCATGCCAACCTCAACAATTTTTACTCCCGAGAGCGGCATCGGTTTCTCCATTTTACTGCCTGCGCAGTCCGGGCGGGCTGTTGCCCGCGCTGTTTTTGCATGGGCCTGGGTACAGGCGCTTTCTACCGCCCCCGAAAATGGGGCGGCCGCTTGGCCAGGAACGCGGCCACGCCCTCACGAAAATCCTCACTCATATAGGCGCGGACCACCAAATCTTCTCCCAAAATATCCTCGCCGACCGCACGCCTGTAGTGTTGTAAGCGCCGAATAGCTTCTTTGGTGACCTGGAGGGTCAGGGGAGCGTTCTGAGATATTTCCTCGGCTATCTGACGAACCTGACGGTCAAGCTGGTCGGCTTCAAAAATCTCATTGACCAGACCGAGTTGCAACGCCTCCTGGGCTCCGACCAGTCTGGCACGAAACATCAGCTCCTTCGTCCTTGCCGGACCTATGGCGTCAACAATACGGGAGTGGATAGCCACGGTCAGACAGTTTCCCAAGGTGCGGGCAATGGGAAACCCTAGCCGGCTCTCCGGGGTACAATAGCGCAGGTCACTCGCCAGGGCCAAAGCCGCCCCCGCCCCAACGGCAACGCCTTGAATGGCGGCAATAACCGGCTTTTTGACGGTTTCGAGGCGACTAATCAGGCGTTCGAGTTTACGCTCGTATTCAATCGCGTCTGTGTCTTCCTTGAACGAAGTAAACTGGCTGATGTCCGTACCTGAGACAAAGGCTTTGTCTCCAGCCCCCTGCAGGATGAGTACTTTGATGGTGTCGTCCCGGTCAACGATATCGCAAGCTTCTTCTAAGGCGGCGTACATATCCCAGGTCAGGGCGTTGCGGGCCTCGGGCCGGTTAAAGGTCACCGTTGCAATTGATCCATCCGAGTCAGTGTGATCGAAAAGGAGTTCGCTCATAGGGATGTAATGTGTGTCATGTGGGTGATTGGAGCGTCAATTGTTCGCCTTCGCTCTTGGCCATCACTGTTGTGATCGCCAGGTCTCCGGTGACATTGACCGCCGTCCGAAACATATCAAGAATACGATCGACGCCGAGGATTAATGCCAGGCCCACAGTCGGAATCCCGGTCGAAGTCAAGACGAGGGCCAAGGTAATCATCCCGGCTCCAGGAACACCCGCGGCGCCAATCGAGGCCATGGTTGCGGCCAGCACAATGCTGAGTTGACTGCCGAACGACAGGTCGGTCTGGAATACCTGGGCAATAAAAATTGCCGCAACGCCCTGATAGAGAGCCGTTCCGTCCATATTCACGGTAGAGCCGAGGGGGAGAACAAAACTCGCGACAGGATTACTCACGCCAATATTCTTCTCAGCGCACTCTATGGAAACGGGCAGGGTAGCTGACGAAGAAGAAGTGGAAAAAGCGATGAGTTGAGCCGGGCGGGCGGCACGCATGAACGAACTCCACGACAGGCGGCCGATCAGGCGGACCAGGCCACCATACACAAGGCCGCCATGAATGGCTAAGCCAAGGACGACCGTGCAGCCATACACGAGCAGGGCCGTCAGCACGCTAATGCCACTCGTCCCAATCACTTCTGCCACAAGGGCGGCAACGCCATACGGAGCCAGAGCCATCACCCAACCGATGATGACGATCAGCGCGTTCTGAAGCTTCTCAAAGAGCGAGACCACACTGGCGTTCTCCTCAGGACCCAGAGCGGTAATCGCGACACCCAAGACAATGGCGAAGAAAATAATTTGGAGCATATTGCCGCTGGTGAGCGAGTCGATGGGATTCGTCGGGATAATATCGAGGAGGGTATCGACCATGGAGGGGGAAACAGCCGCGGCGGACATCCGGTCGCCGGCCGCGGCGCCAAACTGGGCGAGCAGTACGGTGCGGTCGGCTGGGTCAATAAACTGGCCGGGCTGGACGACGTACGCACAGGCGAGGCCGATGGAGACCGCGACCGCGGTTGTTCCAAGATAGAGGCCCAGCGTTCGACTCCCCAGGCGGCCAAGTTTGCGAATATCGCCCAGACTGGCCACACCTACAAGAAGTGAAGCGAAAACCAGAGGGACGACAACCATCTTGATCAGACGCATGAATAACTGCCCTATGGGGCGTACGATATCGATCACCTGCTCACCCAGCCGGCTGATAGGCCGCGGGGAAAAAGCAAAGCCGCCTCCCTCCAATGGAGTCCTGGAAATTTGCAGCCAGCCTTCCACCTGACCGTCTGGGGCGAGTACTCCGAGTTGTTGGCGGATGTGGCCAGACTGGTCCGCGAGCGCCAGCCGTTGACTAAAAGGAAACCGGACTTTCGCCCAAACGGGGACGGCTTTTTCCTCTCCAAGAAGATCGGGATGTTGCTCGAGCCTGGTTTCGAGCAACCGCATCTGGACCGGGACACCAGCAGGAATCTGGACGCGAGAGGACGCATCGGTCGGGTTTTGCTGAAAGACGATCTGAGAGGCATCGCGAATGGCATAGACATCATGCGTCAGCAAGAGGGAATTGGGGCCGAGCAAAAGGCCCACCACCGCGCCAACCGCCATCCCGATGAGAATCTTTGTATAGAGCTGCATGCAGCCCCCTACGACTCGTTCGCGTCGTCCCAGGTGCCACGCACAGTTGTCTCCGTTTGTTGTTCGAGGGCTTTGATTGTCGCCAACACGTCTTCCTGAGCAAACCCGCCCGCCCGATAGCCCTTGAGCAGCTCTTGCGCGGCTGAGGCCATCGTCAGGGGCACGTCCAATTCCGCGCCAAGATCGGTGGCAAGACCCATGTCTTTACAGGCGAGATCGATCGTAAATGTTGGCGCGAGCCGATCGCGTAAAATAGCCCTGGTCCCAGACTCCCAAATGAAACTGTTGCCGCTGCTGGCTTTGACGATTTTCCACAAGGCATTCGGATCGACACCGGCTTTGGCTCCGAGAACCAGGGCTTCGGCGGCGCCCATCATATGAATAAAGGCCAGCATGTTGTTCGCCAGCTTGGCGACGTTACCCGCACCAATAGCCCCAACATGAAACACATTGCTGCCCATACATTGCAGTACGGGCTCACACGAATCGTACACCGGCCTATCTCCGCCGACCATGATAGCCAGCGTGCCTTTGCGCGCGCCGCGCACCCCACCGCTGACAGGCGCGTCAAGAAAATGAACACCCTGGGCATTTGTTTGTTCTGCCAGTCGTTTGACGACTGTTGGCGAATTCGTGCTCATGTCGATAATGGTTTTTCCTTTGGCAATACCGGCCAAGGCGCCGTTGTCAGCCAGAACAACTTCTTCAACATGCGCCGGCATGGGTAAGGAGAGACAGACCGCTTCCACACCGGTGGCCGCGGCCTTGGGACTCTCGACCCAGGTTGCGCCATCTTCGATAAGATTGCTGGCGGCCTCTTGTTTGATGTCATACACCTGAAGGGAATGGCCGGCCTTCAGCAGATTGAGTGCCATAGGGTTGCCCATATTGCCAACACCAACAAATCCCAGCTTCATGCGGTCCTCCTTTAATTGTGCGAAACGGATGCTGTGAGGTCTATATGAATATGTAAGTCATCTGCAATACGGTCGAGCTGGTCTCTCAGGGGCGTCTCAGCAACGCCGCTCGGAACAGCCAGCGTGATCCGCATATGATAGATGACGGTGCCGTGGCCCGGCTCTGGCTGAGTAGAGGTCTGCATATGCACAATATTCGCTCCCTGCTCGGCCAGGCAGCGGGCCACACGGGCGACAATGCCGGCTTTATCCACGCCGGTTGCCACAAGTTCATAACCGCGCGTCTCTTCGTTGGCGCCATAGGGGAGGGGTTCTTCTTCAAGCGGACGAAAAAAGACAGTCAGCCGTTTTTCCCATTCGAGCCGTTTACAGGCCGCTGAGAGCCGTTGTTGACAGTCCGAACCCCGACCCGAGAGGAGGAGAAGTACGGCAAATTCGCCACCCAGCAGGGTCATGCTGGAGTCTTCGAGGTTGCAATCGCACTCGAAGATCAGCTCTGCCAAATCGGCGACGATACCGGGTCGGTCCCGACCAATGGCCGATAATGCGAACCACTGTTTCACTGGCAATTCCTTAGCGTCTGGGCGCGGTAAAGATTATGAGCGTTGTGCTTTTACGGCTTCAACCAATTGGCTGAGCATGGTAGCTGATGAACCGCGCAGGCTCAGCGTGCATAAGGGAGTTAATTCACTTTCGTATAAATTGACCTCGATCAGCGTGCCGCCTTTCTGGCTGACAGCAATGGGGAAGCCGGCAGCCGGATACACGGTCGCCGAAGTGCCGGCGACGATCATGCAGTCGCACAACTGCGCTTCGCTATAACATCGCTCAATCGCGTCCTGAGGAATGGGCTCGCCAAACGACACAGTGTCGTTTTTGAGAATACCAGAACAGTTGGGACATTCCGGTGGCAACTGATGCAGGGGTACTTCGGTGCCCGGAAAGCGAGAGTTGCAGGCAATGCAACGCACCAGAGTATAATTACCGTGAATCTCAATGAGTTGCCGGCTGCCGGCTCGACGGTGCAGGTTGTCCACGTTCTGGGTAATCATGCTGCGCAATATGCCCATGTTTTCCAGCTCAACCAACGCGGTGTGGCCATCATTCGGCTCCGCGGTGCCCAGGGTCTGCCATATCTCTTTGCTTGGTCCTGCGGGTGATAAGCGCTCTTCCCAGGCTTTCTTTGGGTCTTGGAGAAACAGCTCGTAGCCATTCATGGGCGGCTCTCCATACTTTGTCCACAAACCGCCCGGCCCGCGAAACGGCGGAATCCCGCTCTCAACCGAGATGCCGGCCCCGGTCATGGCCATGACATAGTTGGCTGAAAGGAGATGATGCGCAGCTTCCTGCATTATTTCGTGTTGGCTTGTTTCTGTCATATCTCCCCTCTGTCTTGTTCAGCGCTGCGCGCCGCCGCTCACTTGCCCTGCCAATTTGGTGCCCGTTTTTCAGCAAAGGCGAGGGCGCCTTCGCGGGCGTCTTCGGTCGCTTGTAGTTCATTATAGAGAGCGCGTTCCAATTTCAGTCCTTCCTCAAGGGGCACATCCAGACCGCGCAAGGCGGCTTGCTTGATATGCTGCACGGCCAGGGGCGCGCTTTTACAAATCTCCTCGGCGATCTCTTCACACTTGCTCATAAGCTGGTTCATGGGGACGAGGTGGTCAACCAGACCGAGACGGTAGGCTTCTTCCGCGGAAATGCGCGCGCCTGTGTATAGCAGCTCTAAGGCTCGCCCCAGGGGAATGATCCGGGGTAAACGTTGCGTCCCCCCGCCGCCCGGCAGCCAGCCTAGGCGGACTTCACCAAGCCCGAACTGGGCATGCTCCGCAGCCACGCGGATGTCACACGCCAGGGCCTGCTCCAGGCCGCCACCATTCGCGTGGCCGTTGATTGCGGCGATGATGGGTTTATACAGGTTGAACAGGATTGGGAAGAGATTGGTATTTTCGTTTTTCGGACGATTGACATAATTGGCTTTTATGTCACTCCCGGCACTAAACGCTCGCTCCCCGGTTCCGGTCAGAATAGCGACCCGTAAGTTCGGATCGTCTCGAAATTCGGTCCAGATGTCAGCCAGCATATTATAGGTTTCAAAGTCACAGGCGTTGAGGCGTTCCGGGCGGTTAATGGTCACATAGGCAATGTGGCCTTTTTTCTCAAAAAGCACTTTCGACATAGCTCCCTCCTCACCACCGTCAGCTATCAGGTGAGAGGTTGGGGAGGCAAGGGGAACAGAGGGAGAGATCGAGGCTCAACCTTACCAAACGGTAGGTACTATCGCTGAGTTAATGAGGTTGTCGTCGGCGGTGACGAGTTTCGCAGCGGTGAGTATTGTGGTGGCAGCGATGATTCTATCCGCTGGATCGTTGTTGATTTCCTGTCCAAAGCTAACGGAGAGTTCTGCTATTTCTGAAGAAATAGGCTGCACCGTAATCGTTCTATATTGGAGGTATAGGTTGATAAAAGAGGCGGCAGTCTCTCCGATTTCCAGTCTTTTCCTTGAAACGAGCATCGCGATTTCCCAAATGGATATGTCGGAAATAACGAGTTCGTTGTCTGCTTCAGCAGCTTTAAGCGTTTGTTTGGCTTTTGTGGTAAGCCGGTCTGCCCTGAGGGCATCCCAGATGATGGCGCAGGTATCTAAAACAATCACTGCATAGCGTCCCATTGAGCGCCTATTGGCGAGGTGACATCGTGAACCTTAGCGGTCTTCGCTAGTTTTTTGAGCTTGGTTTTCGCTCGCCGTTTTTGGTCAATTGGCGCGACAATGGTAGCGAGCCGTTGACCGTTCGAGGTCACCGTTATTTGCTCACCATGTTGAGCCTTGTTTAAATACTTCAACAGATTCCCTCTCAGTTCGGTGATATTGACACTTATCATGGCTCCACACCATTGACTGTACAAAGGTATTGTACGTAGTAGGGTAAGGGACGGCATATGTCAATCAAGAGGAGGTGCCCAGCGTGCCATGTAGGGTGTCAAGTAATGGCGCTGATTAGATCGAAGGAGAGCTAATACTCTCGTAGCGACATAACAGAATCTCCTCTATATTCACATATAAGTTTCAAAGTTCTCTCAATAAAATCGACTTCTATTTTCTCATAATCCGTAGTCTATACTTCTTCATCCCTTTCCTGCCGGACTTGCTTTTCGGATTTGACCTGAACGGCAGCCGCCTCTGTGACTCGTCTGGCGACTATAATAAATCCCGTGTGTGCGACCATGCGGTGTTCCGGGCGTATGGAGCGGTCCTTGACATGCCAGAACCGCAGCATGTTTTCCATGACCTCTACGCAGGCAAACCCGGGGTCTGCGTGGAGCGCATCTACCAGCGCCTTGACTTGCAGCACCGTGGGGAGGTAGCCGACGAGTACCCCCCCAGGCCGGACGACTTCTCGGGCATGGGGCAGGACCTGCCACGGCTCAGGGAGGTCGATCAGGATGCGATCAACCTCCCTGACCGGTAAGCCTTGATACGCATCAGTTTGGGCTACTATCCAGTTTGGCGTAGCGCCAAGAAAACGTCTGACGTTGTTGCGCGCCATCTTGCAATGGTCGGTCCGAATATCAACGGTGAGTAAACGTCCTGCCGGCCCTATGGCCCGGAGCAAAGCGATGCTCAGAGCGCCCGGACCTGCTCCAACCTCAAGCACCCGGGCACCAGGGAAGACATCCCCCCAGAGCAGGATAGGGCCAATATCTTTGGGATAGATCACCTGGGCTTGGCGCGGCAGGTTGGGAATCAAGCGCGCATAGGTTGGTCGCAATATGCGGAATCTTTCGCCTTGACCAACTTGGACCACGCTTCCTTCTACAAGCCCGATAAATTGCTCAGCAGGAATATTCCCGCCACGCAGCGCAATGATACGACCGGGATGCAGGATACGAATATATTCGCGCTCTTTCTGGTCAATGAAGAGAACGCTGTCACCCGGCTGCAGGATCGCTCGGTCTGAGGCGGACGGTGGCGTCATCCTTCCCCCTGCAGGGTTAGCGCGCCCCTTCCGATATAAAATATAAGTATTTGATTTTGAAGGATAATTTTGATATTCATGTGGCGACGGTACCACGCGCGTCATGGGCTGACAAGAACCCTTCACCCTTGACAGTCAGGCAAGCTATCGCCTACTATCGCCTATCCTGGCACGAACAGCAGAGCCGAAGGTTCCACTTATTACCGAATTGGATAGCGGAGGAAAAATATGGCAGAGAGAGCGAAAACCGCCCAAAAAGGCAAAAAATCTGACTCACAACAAGTATGCCCAACGTGTGGGGCGCAAAGCCGGGTCGTGCAGTTTGCCGGGTTCGGGAAAAAAGGGTTCTATTGGGTGTGTGAAAAGAACGTAGAACACGCAGTCACAACAAGCTCACTCCGGAGTCTGTAAATGCCGCGAGCGAAGCAAGCTCAGAAGACGCGCACGGCTGGCCTCTTTGACGAGGAAGAGCGCGGGGAGGACCTCGATGAAGAGGAACTTCCAAAAGACGAAGCTGGACGACGCAAGATAAAAAGGCGCTATGAAGAACTCCTCGGGATTCGGGTCTCCAAGCTGCGTGGACGCGTGTTGAATCGGGAGCGGATCAATAAGACCATTGAGGGGATCTATTTTATTTGTGCACGCTGCTCTCAGATATGCCATAGTCTGGATGAAGGCATTGTTGAAGATCCTGATAATGTTGAAAATCTGTGTGAAGCGTGCGCGACGAGTAGGGCGGACTGAACAATCGTAAAGAGTCTTGCCGTTCTTCCTGCCATTGTCCGGCGGTCTGTCTCTTGCACATTCCCGTGCAATATACTAGCAAGAATGCAGCGGCGACAGAGAGCGCACCGGGCGCTGCCAGCGTCGTGTTTCCCGTGTCCACGTTCATGAGGCCCCCTCTGAATTCCAGGAGGTCGTATGCGACAGCACCAGACCCATACTTCCTTCCCGTTCCGACTCCACTCGTCTCGGCGTGGCCTTCTCGTTGGGCTGTCCATTTCCGCTTTCCTCGCGCTCCTGCCCGGCCGTGCTCCTGCGGTGTCTACCGTCCCTGTCCAGGTCCATCATGTCGGATTTGATCGGCACGCGCAGGCTCCTGTGGTGATTCTTGCAGACGCCGAGAGTTCGCGATTCCTCCCGATCTGGGTCGGTCCATTTGAGGCCCGGGCCATTGCGCTGGCGCTGGCCGGGACACCCGCTCCCCGTCCTCTGACGCATGACCTGATGAAAAATGTCCTGGAACACATGGGTGTTGAGTTTCAAAAGATTGTGGTGAGCGCGCTCAAGAATAATACATATTTTGCACAGATTCATTTGCTCTTCACCGACCGGTCGGTCGAGATCGATAGTCGCCCGAGTGATGCCATTGCGCTTGCTCTCAGGTTCGATCGGCCTATTTTCGTTGCGGAGGATGTCTTTGCGGAAAGCAGTCAGCGTTTGCCCGGACCACTCCAGACTATCAGTGCGACGGTCATGGGTATTGAGGTGCAGAATCTGACCGCTGAACTGGCAGAATATTTTCAGCTGCCGACCGCGGAGGGGGTGCTTGTGACAAATACTGCGCAGGGTCGGGGAACACTGCAACGCGGCGATGTCATTCTGGCCCTGGAGGGCGAACTCATCCGTAATATCTCAGACTTTCAGCAGAAAACTTTGCAGGAAAATCAGTCCGTCCGTCTTCTCGTCCGACGTTCCGGACGGAATATCGATGTCATCCTTATGCCGCGCTGAATAACAGTCAAAGAGTGAATAAAAAAGGAGTAATTGTCATGAACGCTTTAGAGGATAAAGAGGCTATTCGTGATTTAATGACGCGGTACTGCCTGTCGATTGATGCTGGACGTTATGAGGACTGGGTTCAATGTTTTACCGAGGATGGGACTTTTAACAGTCCGATTCTCGGTAAATGGCAAGGGCCGGAAAAGCTGCTGGCATTTACCGGACGCTATAAAGAATGGACTGGAGACGCGCAGCCTCGTCACTGCGTCATGAACATTCTGATTGACCTCGACGGTGACACGGCTACCGCAGAGAGCTATCTGCTCATGACGCACGCGGCACAAGGAAAAACTGAACTTGTGATTTCTGGGCGTTATGAGGACGAGATTGAGAAAGTCGCAGGGCAGTGGCGTTTTAAGGAACGCAAGGTGTGCCCTGATACCTCACCGGCAGGCTGAAGAGGGTCGACACCCAAGCCTCTGTGACGCCTTTTCTAACCCCCTTTCAAAGTCGAAGAAAGCCGTGTAAGACCGGCCACGGGAGGGATGGCCGAGCGGTTGAAGGCGCCGGTCTTGAAAATCGGTAGAGTCCAAAAGGCTCTCGTGGGTTCGAATCCCACTCCCTCCGCTCTTTATTTTCCTACAAGATATGGAAAAGGGAGCATCATGACGGAGTTTGAAGCTGCGACGCTTGCTTTCCGGGAAGCCACCATCGCCTACCAAAACGCAAGCCTGCATATTGCAACTTGGCAGACCGCCCTGTCCGCCCTGACACTGCTTGTCTTGTCTGGATTAGTTCTCTACGGCTTTCGCCTGATGCGCCTGGGCACGGAACAGCGCCGCGAGGAAGCGAACCAACACCACACGGAAACTATGCGTGCGCTGGAAATCCTGATCGAACGGACTGCTCAGCGGGGATAAAAACCGGGCCGTCTGTCTGGCACTACAGCACGCCGAGGGGCGGCATGAGGTGAAGCTCGTCGGTATGAATACTGGCCGGCTGGGCAATGACGCTCAGCATGGCGTCTGCCACATCGTCCGGAGACAACATTTTTGCCCGGTCCAGGTCTCCTCCGCTTTTGTCCCACAGGGGCGTATCGACCGCGCCGGGAATAACCGCGGTAACTTTTATCCCTTCTGAACGGACTTCAGCCGCTAAGACCTTGGTCAGACCGAGAGCGCCGAATTTGGAGGCGGTATAGGCGGTTGAGCCAGGTAAGATCATGTGGCTGGCAATGGATAATACGTTGAGGATATGGCCACTTTTTCGGGGCAGCATATGTTTGAGAGCACTTCTACAGCAGAGATATGTCCCGCGCAGATTGACGTTCATGAGCATATCCCAGTCCTCGGTACGGGATTCCATGATAGGACCAAAAGCCGCGCCGCCAGCGCTCGTCACCAGAATATCAATCTGTCCATATTCCTGGACGGCTCTATCCATCAGGGTGGCAATTGCGTGTTCGTCGGTGACATCAGTGGGAACCGCACTGGCCCGAGCGCCGACCTGAGCACATTCTTGGACAACTCCATCCAACGTTGCCTGGGTCCGGGCAGCGAGAACAACCTGCACGCCAGCCTGAGCGAGGGCGAGGGCAGTGGCGCGCCCTATGCCAGAACTCGCGCCGGTAATAACGGCAACCTGGCCGTGAAGCTTGTGGGCTGACATGCTGAATTCCTTATGCGCGCTGCTTACGCGTTTTCTCCATGATATTCAAAGAAATTCTTCGGAGTTTCCCATAATCCAACCCGCGACAGGCGCGTGTCCAGACGCGGTTGCAGCAGGTTCCAGATAACGTGGACAATGTTTTCTCCCGTGGGATTCAGATTGTGAAACTCTTCTGTTTCACGATTGAGATGTTTGTGGTCAAAACGATCGAGTACTTCTTCTTGCACAACCTGCATCAACTCGACCAAATCAAAAACCATACCTGTCTGCGGGTCGATAGAGCTAGTGACGGTCACTTCCAGTTCGTAATTATGCCCATGACCGTGCAGATTATTACACTTACCAAATATCTCTCTATTCTGCGCGTCGGATAAATGTGGACTATGGAGACGGTGCGCTGCGCTAAAGCTGAACGATTTTGTGAGTGCGGCCATAGTACTTCCCTCTCCGCCCGACACATCGGACCAGAGTGTTGGTTCTTCATACAGGCGAACGCGAAAGAGCTGGGCTGCCGGCTGCTCCGCCCGCAACCGGTCTTCAAGATAATCGCGCATATAGGCGGCGAGGGTTTCCGTCGTAGGAATGAGACGGCTGAAGGCCGGATGGTCGAGGTTAATGAATTTGTGGTCAAACTGGCTCGTAATCTCTTTGAGTAAGCGGTCCAATTCTTTGATATTGATCACCATACCGGTTTGCGGATCGCTCTCTCCGTGAACGGTCACACGCAAGACATAATTATGCCCATGGCCGTATGGACTGACGCATTTACCAAAGGTCCGCCAATTTTCTTCTTCTGAAAAGTCGGGATTCCAATAGCGGTGAGACGCCTCAAATTCAACAAAGCGGGTGAGGTGATACATTGCATCCCCAGTAGAGCTATCCCCTGAGGATGCAGTAATGGGCGCAGGGGGTCAAGTAGGACAATCGCGGCGTTTGACGTGGCAAAATCCGGCGGAGCGGGTGGTGCGCTCAGAGCGCTCCGGCCTGTGGCCAGGCTCGACAGGTCAGGAGGGCGATTTCACGTGGAGTAAAAAGACGGATACGCTGGCCCGTGACGCCCAAGCCCCGATTCACATACAGGGAACAATTTCCGAGCGTATACTGGCCGCGTGGAAAGCGGGTAATAAATCGGGCCAAATTGAACTGATGCGGCTGAAACGGCAGGGCAAATTGACCGCCATGAGTATGGCCCGACAGCGTGAGATCAATATCAAGACTGGATGCCGCAGGAAAAATGTCAGGACGGTGCGACAATAAAATAGTGGGCTCATGGCTCGGAATGCCCGCTCTGAGGTGGGTGAGGGTAGTATCCGCGTCGAGCCCGCGGGCCCAATCCTTCCCGCGGTCGTCCAGACCGATGAGGTGGAGCGTTGTGTCGGCAATGGCAAGATGGCTGACTTGATCCTGCAGAAGCGTAATGTGGGTATAGTCTGCCAGGCCAGCCGCAACAGCTTGCGCTCCCGCATATCGATCATGGTTGCCAAGACAGGCAAAGACGCCGTGCCGGGCGTGGAGCGCGTTCAGATACGGGAAGAAGTCTGGAATATAGGCAGGATTGGAATCGAGTATATCACCGGTCAGGAGAATGAGGTCTGGCCGGAGTGCATTGACCCGCTGTACATAGGTTTTGAGTTCTTGTGCGGTGAGATTCGTCCCGATATGGAGATCACTGATATGTGCGATTGTGAGATGAGGGCTTGTAGCCGGCCAATGGGCCAGGGTGAGTTCGATCTCGGATATGTGGAGCTGGCGCTGACCTCCAAGGTAGCCATAGATGAAAAGACCGGTAATGAGCATGAGACTCACGCCCGCAAAGAGTTGAAAGCCCAGTGTCAGCACGGGCTGAACCGACAGGTGGAGTTCTGTAAAGGGGAGGAAGAAGCCGCATATGGCGACGAGGAAAGAGAGGAGTGCCCATACCAGGCCACATAATACGAGAAAAACAAAGCAAAAGACGGCGATAAAGGCCGAGGCAAAATAAATCCGGAGAGGTAAACGGAGGACTGTAGGCAGGGTGGGCAGGCGCCGAGAGAAGCGCAGGAGAAAGAGATTCAGGCAAAAAAGGATCGGGGTGAGAGTAAGGGCTGTGGCCGCGGAAGGAGGAGAGTAAATCGGAAAAAAGACGTTCAAAAACCAGACCGGCACGATCCATTGAGACAGGCTAATCGTGATTAACAGGAGGGTGAAGAAGTTCGCAAAGAAAAAGCTCGAAATCCACCGGACCGCTCTTGGCGCTCGTTGGGGTGGTGGCGTTTGTGTTTGAGCAGTTGACACAGTAATGCTCCGCAGGTTGTGGGGAAATGAAATTCAATACCGAAGGCTAAAGTGGAGCAGGGATGAAGTAAAGACGGGCCGATCCCGCGGAGTTGGGCGTCTGATTAGGCAATAGGGTCGGCCAAGGCTTGCAAGATACGCATCAGACGTTGGATCTCCTCAGGTTTAATATCTTCAGGCAACTCAACGACTGCTCGACGACCCGTGCCGAGTGGAATCTCCTGTCTACACAAGGAAACGTCGGTCATCGCCTGAAAAGGGGGAGGGGATGGCTGAGAGGGGAGGGCGGGGGCGAGAGTCAATGCCTCTTCCGGGGACGTACGAGGGGCTTGAGTCGGGAGAGGTGAGGGAACTGCTTGAGGACGAAGAAGACCCAGGCCGGCGAAACGCGATGAATCCAAGAATGCGCGAGAAACGACTTCTGCGTTCTTTTTGGTAAATCTATGTTTTATTATAAGTTGGTTTGTCAGATTGATATCTGAAGGCAGACCAGTCTGTTCATACTGGGACAGCAGGCGTTGAAAGACCGTCGGTCGGCCGAGAGCTTCACGTAAGGCCCGGCAACGTTCTGTCTCGCCCGTGGCGTGTTCTATTCTAATGAAAAGATCGCTGACCCGGAGATCTTTACCAATGGCTTCGAGGAGGCCGTACTGGCGTAAGCTGCTGAGTTTTCTGTTAAAAGGTCCAGATTGAGGGGCAAGCGCAATGTGTTCCGCAATAGATTCCCGACTTGTTGCGACCTGATTTTCAATACGAAATACCTTCCGCGTATCCTCAAGGCATTCCTGGAGGCTATATGAAGGAGCGTTCGGACTTTTCGCCCGAGTGGTTTTCGCCCCAAGTGGCAGACTCTCCATACCTTACCTCCTACAAAGTAGTTATCCACAGGAAACGGAAGATGTGGATACAGTAATACGTTATCTGCTTAGTAATATTCAACTATAAATAGTAAGTAAATATTACTAAATAGGGCGCGACAATTCAACGTCCAATCCTCAATAGTGAGCGTAAGGAATTAAAGAGATTTCATGCCTGAGTAAACACAGCGGCATTATTAGGGCCTGACCAGGAAGATCAGCCAGAACTGAACAAAAGAATACATAATATATCAGTAAATATTTCTTTTGGTGAAATATAAGATCTTAAAGTATTTATAAATAATAGCTAAAAATTGCTAAAGTAAATAAATGACCCTATTTCCATATTATAAATTTTATAAATATCTGATTATTACTAATTAAATCAGGTGGCGAGCTGAAAACGCCAAAGCTATGCGCCGGACAATTGTTTCTTGACCCTCTGGGCGAGAGTTCCTATGCTTCAGACGGGGGTAATATGTCGAGCCAAAGTCTTAGCAAGGGCATGAAAAAGAAGCGGCAGCCCAAGCCAGCGGAACGTTCTGGTGGAAAGATCTCCATTATTCTCGTAGATGATCACCCGATTTTTCTGTCCGGCCTTCAGCAGTTATTTCGAAAACAGCCTGACTTTGAACTCCTTGGTGTAGCGGAGAGTGTCGCTGATCTTGAGAAGCTCCTCGAAAAGGAAAAGCCTCAGGTCATTCTTATGGATTTCGAGCTGCCCGAGGGGGATGGGATTAGTGCGACCGCTTTTGTTCGCAAGCAGTCACCGGAAACGAAGGTGGTCATGCTCACCGGCTATGACAATCCGCCGCTTATCTTTCGTGCCCTGAAGGTGGGGGCAGTCGGATACCTGCTCAAAAATACCCGCTCTAAAGAGATTCTTGAAACACTCCGAAAAGTCGCGGATGGAGAAGTGTTTTTGAATCCTGACCTAGCCAGTAAGTTCTTGCACGAGTTTCAGCGTGATCAAGAGGTCGAAGAGCTGAGACGCCTGGTCCAAACACTCACCAATCGAGAGGAAGAAGTGCTACGTCTGGTAGCAACCGGCGCTTCGAATAAAGAAATCAGTCAGCAACTCTTTATCAGTGAACTCACGGTCAAGATGCACCTTGCGAGTATTTTCCGAAAGTTGCAGGTGAATGACCGGACGAAAGCGGCGGTGCTGGCTCTGAAAGCCGGTTTGGGGGACGAATGACGCGGCTGGTCTCGATGATGCTGTACACGCTCTGTCTGGTGTTGTTTATACCAAAAGGAGCAGGCGCCGAAACCGCGCAGACGCGTGTGCAGGAACTCCTGGCCGAGTGTCAATCTGCGTATCACCGCCTTGTCGATTATCGCGGGATATTACGGCACGAGATATGGGAAAAGGGGGGGGTCCACAGGCAGCATGAAATTGCGGTTACCTTTCGCAAGCCCTCTTCTCTGCTCATGCAGTGGCAATCGGGCTTATACCGCGGAACAACCCTGCTCACCAGGCCAACCCGGGCTCTGGGAACAATTTTCATCAGACTCGGTGGCTGGTTTGATTACGTCCGGGTCAATATTCCATCCACGGAAATTAGCGACCCTTTTGCGCCAGCCCTCAAAGATATGAACGCGTGGCTATATGCGCTGAGAGCCCTCTCTCAAAGGCCCAGCGCCGACCGGAGCCTCCAACTCGTCGCCCTTCAGCCGGGAGATCCACAATTGGCCGAAGGGCGAGTGGTTCTGTCAGTGCCGGCTTTCCTTATTCCGTTTCGTGACAACACAGTGACTACGTATGAGTTCGTGATCGAGCGAGGAACCGGCCTGCCGCTCGAACTCATACTGCGAGGGGCATCTGGAGAAGTCCGCCAACGCTTGTCGTATACAGACCTCCAGATCAATACTGGGATTTCACAACAAGTCTTTGAGCGCGAATCTCCTGCATCCGGGAACCCGAGCCTGTTTCGACCTGGGACCGACCTGGATGTCCGCGGATTTACCCAAAATTGGCTGCGCCGTACCGGTGAAATACAAGACTATACCGGGGTATGGGTGACTGAAGCACGTCGTGGAGGTCAGTTGAGCCGCCGGACGGCGCGCTTCAAGTTTCGGAAACCGTTCGATGTGTATATAGCGTGGGAACAAGAGAGCGGCGGACGCAAGGAAGCCCTCTTTCGGGCGGGTTGGAATAGAGAACGGGTACGGGTTCGAACGTCGCTGTTCGGTATCCCGGTCATTGGTGACCTCGTACCGGACGGCTCATGGATGCGAAGAGAATTGCACTCTTCTCTCACAGAATTTGGGTTTGGTCAGGTTGTCGAACGGCTACAGAGGCAACTTTTACAAGGATGGCTACAGAGCGAGTTGGAAGTGCAATTCCGTGGTATTCAGGAACATGACGGTCGTCCCTGCTACGTCTTGGAGTTTGTCTTCCCGAATAGTCAATGGCGAACCCATCCGTATTATCGTATCGTGCTGCACTGGGACATTGCCTATCGTGTGCCGGTCAAACAAGAAGCCTACGATTGGAACAATCAGTTGGATACACGTTACGGGTTTCAGGACCTCCGTTTCAACGTCTCTCTGAATGAATACGACTTTAACTCCGTAAACCGAGAATACGGTTTTCTCTTATTCCGGCGGGTCCCGTGGCTTGATTGGTTTCTGACGGGACGGGAGTGATGGGCGACGAGAGGGGGCTCAGTACTCTTCAGGCTGGAACCGCTGGAGGTCTGCTGGGTCTCCTGTTGGCGGTGAGTGGTTTCGCCGCGTTTAACCTTGGCTATCTTGATCTCTATCAGGCGTTCGTGCCCCTGCTGTGTATAGGGGTATTGCTGCGGGTTGAGGTGGGACAAGACTGGTTCCTGTCTCTCTTGCTCTTTGCAGTGACGAGTTCCTTGCTGTACACGGTTGGGCTGTTTGCCTTGCCCTTACTCCTCGGATCGATACTCTTCAGTCTCCCCTTCGTCTTTGTGGTGAGACGGTGGGGCGTGGATACCGTGTCGCAAACCGTACAAGAGGATGCCTACCCGGTCCGGCGGATTCTGGAATTGTGCGCGCTGCTGCAAATAGCGCTCTTTTGCCGCTATATCATCTACCGTTCAAGCGGCGGCCGCATTCCTATTCATATTGGAGAATTTGAAGAACTGGCACGCTTCATACTGAGTGAAGCCGGTGGCTGGGCTGTTTTTGCCTTGGGCTATGGATTACAGCACCGAGCGCGGTATGGGACACTGTACACGTCCGGGCTCGATTTTGCGGGCAATTTCCCGACGTTAATGCTTACGGGGTTGCTGCTGGTTACGCCGTATAGTGCGATCATGATCCTTGGGGTCAATACCTTTGGGGGGGCGGGGCTCTACTTGAGCGCTATTCCAGTTGGGGCGGCCCATGTGCTTTTGCGGACACTCACGCTCCGCAAAAAAGAAATTGAGCGTCAAAACACGCAGTTACAGTTAATGAATGTAGACATGGCCAGAAGCGAACGCATGGCAGCAATCGGGCATATGTCGTCTACCATCTCGCATCAAATCCTCCAGAAAATCGGCCTCCTGGGCCTGCAGTGCGACCTGTTGCGCGACACGCTGGACGAGACGCAGACGCCCAGCCACGAGACGGTGGACGAGGCCTCCCAACGGGTCGAACAACTTGACGCGGCCATTACGGACTTGAACACCACCCTCTCTGATCTGCTGGTCTTTTCCCGTGACTTTGCCGTTCATCGTGAGCCTGGGTTATTGAGCAAACTCCTGCAAGAGGCGGGGCGAGAAATTCACGAGGCCGCTCGGACGCGTGGGGTGACCCTCCGCTATGATCTGGAAATACAGGGCGAGGGGCCGCTCGTGCCCTTTGATCGCATCAAGCTCAAGCAGGCCATTTTGAATCTCTTGACGAACGCGCTGGAAGCCTCATCTGGCGATGGGCAGATTACCATTGGCGCGCGACAGGTACACGATCAGATGCGGGTCACAATTCGAGATACCGGCACTGGCATTCCAGAAGGAGTGGGCGAACAGCTTTTTGCCCCCTTTGTTTCCACCAAGAAAACTGGCTCCGGCCTGGGCCTCGCCTTTACGCAAAAAATTATCGAACTCCATAATGGGACGATCACTGCGCACAATAATAGAGAGGGAGGGGCGACCTTTACCTTTGCCCTTCCATTCACTGTGCCGGAACACAAAGGATAGCCAAGCGTATGCAGTTACGGAATGCACTCGCACTGGTGACGGGCGCGGGCCGCCGTCTCGGACGAGAAATTGCGGTTGCTTTAGCTCAGGGAGGAGCAGATGTGGTCCTGCACACCTATACGTCATCAGGAGAGGAGACACAGCAGGCGGTGCAACACTATGGCCGCCGCGCCTGGATTATACGGGGCGATTTGGCAGACCGCGGCGACGTCCAACGTGTAGCCCATGCAGCGCTGGAAAAAACAGGGACAATCGACATTCTCATCAATAATGCCGCTGTTTTCTTTCCGACTCCCATCGCCGGCCTGACTTCGCAGGAGTGGCGCGCCTTCCGTCAGACGAATATATCAGCGCCCTTCTTCCTCTCTTTGCTCATCGGAAGACACATGTATCAACACAGGCGGGGAAAAATCGTTTTTCTCGGCGACTGGAGCGGCCGGCGACCAAGTCGCAATTTTCTTCCCTACTGCGTGTCCAAGGCAGGGGTATATGCACTGACGCAAGCGCTCGCAAAGGCATTTGCTCCACACGTCCAGGTCAACGAGGTCACCCCCGGACCGGTCTTACTCCCTGAAGACTATGACCCAGGCCGGCAAAAAGATCTGCGTGCCCGGACGCCGTTGCAACGCTTCGGGAGTCCGCACGATATTGCGCGCACGGTCCGCTTTCTTCTGGAATCGGGGGATTTTGTGACCGGCGCCAGCTATGTGGTTGACGGTGGTTGGCTGGCTCAGGGGCCTGATGGCACCGAGACCTCGCTATAATCGGTCTGACACGGCGCGCCAGGGGCAAAATGATAGATAAATCGGCGCTGTCGAGCAGAATAGGCAAGTAATGTTGAAGAGCAGGTGCCATAGCCGTCGAGGTGGATACACAGGCCGTTGCGCGGGTCTTCGGTTCGTGGGTCGAGCGGCGTGGCGTGGTCTGCCAGTCGTTCATGGAGGAGGCGAAAAAGCTCGGCTATGGAAAAATACGCCGGGGGTGCTGTGGTCATCTTTTCTGCCACGGCCTGAAAATGCTGAAACGAGTGTGCAATTTTGGGACATTCGGGATCGTTGAGGTTCATATTGGTCAACAGGTGGACTCCAGGTGCGAGCTGCTGGACACGAATGGTCCGTTCAATTGGGTAGACGACATACGCTGCCTGGCTATCAACCAGGAGGAGGTTGAAGGGGTTATAGCGATCAGCAGGTTGGTGCTGAACGGACATAGTGGCCTGGCGGGCGGACGGTGCCTGAAGGGCGTCCAGGCTTAACAATCCACGCGACCGGCGGCGTGGGTCAGCCGGTTGCGGCGTATGCCGGTTTAACATGCCAGCGACAAGCCCATGCGCGTTGACACCCAGCCAGGTTCCTCCGGCAATAAGGTCCTTCCCGCCAAAAATCCAGGGTGTGCGCTGGAGCACGACGGGTGCGGTGGAGGGGCGATTCAAAAATTCATCCCGGTTTGCCGCTACCACGACCGGATAGTCTGGAAAGATTTGAAAGTATAAGGCCAGCGTGCACATAGCGCGCGGCAGTATAAGATGGGGAGCCAGGCGTCGCAAGAGGGAAGGGGCATTCACGTTGTGTTTCAGCCACCCCTATGATACGGTCTGCCGGCATCACCTATGCGCTGAGGAGGAAGAATGTTCGAATCCGTTGATGACGTTGTTTCAAGGCTCTCAGACCAGAAATATATTTGTAATCGACAAATCGCGACCGTTGTCTATTTAGCCAGCCAACTGCGTAAACCCATCCTCGTCGAAGGGCCGGCTGGTGTCGGGAAGACGGAACTGGCAAAGGTGGTGGCCGGGGCGATGGACTGTGAATTGTTACGCCTGCAGTGCTACGAAGGCCTGGATGAGGCGAAAGCCCTGTACGAGTGGGAATATGCCAAACAACTGCTCTATACTCAGATCCTCAAGGACAAAATCAGTGAAGTGCTTGAAGGCACGACCACATTGAAGGAAGCGGTCGAGCGCATAGGCAAGCAGGATAGTGTCTTCTTCTCGGAACGCTTTATTCTGCCCCGACCTTTGTTGCAGGCCATATCGGCTGACCATCCTCTGGTCTTACTCATCGATGAGATCGATAAATCGGACAGTGAGTTTGAAGCCTTTTTGCTTGAGGTTCTGAGCGACTTTCAGGTGAGTGTGCCAGAGCTGGGAACGATTCAAGCCCAACATCTCCCGGTTGTTGTCTTGACCAGCAATAACGCGCGCGAGATGTCAGACGCGCTTAAACGGCGCTGCCTGCATCTCTTCATAGATTTTCCGAACCAGGAGCAAGAGCTCGAAATTGTGAAGCTCAAGGTGCCGGGGATCGCCACGCAGCTCGCTAATCAGGTGGTTGAAGTCGTCCAGTCAATCCGTAAACTCGACCTGAAAAAAGTTCCCAGCATCAGCGAGACCCTGGACTGGGCGAAAGCGCTCACCCTGCTCAATGTACACCGGCTCGAAGAATCTCAGGTGAATGAGACCCTGAACACGATCCTGAAATACGAAGGGGATGTGCGCAAGGCAGAGGCGGAGTTAAAGGAATATATCAGCCGTCAGAAGGCAAAGGTTGAGACCCAGGCGACGAGCCAGGAACAAGACGACAAAGATCTCCTCCACTAGATAGGCCGGCGTGAGGCTGTATGGACGACAAGATTATTGAATTTGCCCACTTGCTGCGGGAGAACGGCCTGAAAGTCTCAGCCGCGGAAAATATGGATACCTTTGCCGCTCTTGGGTTGGTTGGGATCCGGGATAAACAATTACTGAAAGACACGTTGCGAGCGACCTTTGTCAAACGTCAGGTAGACATCTCGGTGTATGACGAACTCTTTGACATGTTCTTCACCGGCCTCGGTGAAGTGATCAAGGCTGCGGCCGCGTCCACCATGCAGGCGATGGAGATGACCGAGGAAGAGTTTCAAGCCTTCCTCGAACAGCTGGAAGACGCCTTGCAGAACATGGACCAGGAAATGTCAGATTTGGCGCGCGCTTTGCTGACCAATAATACGGGGCAACTTGAAAAAATGCTTCAAGAGGCGGCTCAGCAGTCGAATCTCCAGGATATTCAGCGCTCCTTTCAGGAGGGACAGTTCGCGAATGCGCTCGCCCAGATGATGGGTTTTGGCAATATCCAGCAGGAACTGCAAAACCTCAAGGATGCCTTACAGCAGGCCGGTTTAAGTCCAGAACAAATAGAACAATTGTCTCAATATATTGACCAGCGTCTCCAAGACCTCGCCCATATGATCCGCAGCTATGTCCGGGCTGAATTAGAGAAAAAAGACTCGGAACTGCGCGACCAGCAAAAAATGAGGAGCCTGGCGGACAAGAGTTTCTACTATTTGTCTGAGGACGAAATTCGGAAAATGAAAGAGGCGGTCACCAAGCTGGCCCAACGGCTGAAACATATTATTGCGATTCGGCGCAAACGGGGCAAACGAGGGCGGTTGGATTTACAGCGAACACTCCGAAAGAATCTGCAATATGGCGGCGTGCCCTTTCACATTATTCTTGATGTGAAAAAGAAAGAAAAACCGCAGGTTGTCATTCTGTGTGACGTGTCCGACTCGGTGCGGAACGTCTCGCGCTTTATGTTGCAATTTGTCTACTCTGTGCAGGACCTCTATTCCAAGGTGCGCAGCTTTATTTTTGTGGCGGATATTGGCGACGTGACAAAACTGTTCGAGGATAACGAAGTCCACCAGGCCATTGATTTAGCCTTACGGGGCAATTTTATTAATATCTACGCGCACTCGGATTTTGGCCGGGCGTTCAAGACGTTTCATCGGGATTATCTCTCCATCATCAATAAGCGGACCACGGTGTTGGTGCTGGGCGACGCGCGCAATAATTACAATCTGCCGCACGACTGGGTTATTCGGGACTTGCAACAAAAAGCCAAACAGGTGATTTGGCTGAACCCCGAAAGCCGGCTGACGTGGGGATTTGGAGATAGCGAGATGGACCGCTATGCGCCGTATTGTGATCTGGTTGAAGAGTGTCGCAACCTCAACCAGCTCTACCGCGTTATTGATCATCTGGTGACCGCCTAGCAGTAGGCATGTGCCCTTGAAGGTGGTATTCTTATCTGCAATCCCGCGCAAATGGAGGAGGAATGGACCGCGAGGGTTTTATTGAAATGAAAGTCGGTGGGTTGACGCTTGACCCGGTGACCAAGACCCCAATCGTCATCCTGAAAGATGCTGAGAACAAGCTGAACCTGCCGATTTGGATTGGCTTGATGGAAGCGACTTCAATGGCGACCGAGTTGGAAGGGATCAAAATGGCGCGGCCCATGACCCATGACCTGCTCCATAACACGATCAAGGAAGTCGGTGGCAAGGTCGAGGCTATTGAGGTGACGAATCTCCAGGACAATACGTATTATGCCGCCATTCGCCTCAAGGTTGGAGAACGGGATATTGTGATTGATTCCCGGCCGAGTGACGCTATTTCGCTTGCGCTTCGAACGAAAAGTCCCATCTTTGTGGCGGCCCAGGTCCTTGAATCGTCAAGCGTGCTCCAACAGAAGGAAGACAGTGAGGAAGAAGCGGATTTGTCGAGCGTCTCTCGGGATAAGTGGGCAGAGATCCTGGAGAAGATGTCTCCAGACGACTTTAAGTACAAAATGTAGTCTCTTTCACAGACTGCTCTATACGGTTCATGGCACGTACTCGTAAGCAGGCCCTCTCCCCATCTTCATATCCCTCAGCCCGACTGGTCGAATGGCTCCGCAAGCGGTCGGACGTCATCACGCACTACAAACAGCAGATTGTCCTTGGGAGTGCCGTTGTCGTCGTATGTGCCATATCCGGCATTTCCTGGGCCGCCTGGGCACAGTATCGTCATAGTCAGGGGCTGGAACATTTTCGAGTCGGGCTCCTCGCAATAGAATCGAAAGAGTACGATATGGCTGTTGCCGAATTAACCCAGGCCGAAGCCGCGCTTCACGGTGAGAGCAGGGGGGTCGCCGCTTTGCACTTAGGGGAGGCATTTGAGAAGAGCAATCAGCTGGTGGAGGCGAAGGATGCCTACGAGCGAGTCGCCACATCCGGTGATGCCGGACCGTATGTGAAACAGATTGCGCTCTTACGTTTGGGCCACGGTGCGGAAGAAGCAGCAGAGTTCGATACTGCGGCACAGTGGTACCGCGCGGCTGCTGAACTGGATGGGCCAAGTAAGAGTGAAGCGCTGCTGGCCCTGGGCGAAGCCCTAGAGAGACAGGAGGGGGCAAGCGTTCCCCAGGCGTATTTTGATTTGCTGGAACAATTCCCCGACTCTCCACTTGCTGACATGGTGCGCGCCAAGACAGGAAAGTAGGTTGTTATCTGATATATTTTATGTCTGATAATATATATTCTGTCAAATTATAATCATATTACAAGCCGTTCATTTCTTTCACACCGCAAAGGGGGTCAGAGTTGGCCGCCCAACCGCACTGCTTCATGGCCGGCCGCGTCCGCTCCAGGACGCCCTCAAGGCCAAGCGCATAAAACCACGCCCAATACTGCGGTCCGTGTCCCCAGTCGATCCATTTTCGCGGTCTGTCGTCCTGGAGTGTCCAGAGTTCGTCTGCCCCCCTGCGCTCATCACAGCGGTGAGTCGAGACCGAGCGCATCATGGATGAAGATGGGATCAGCGCCCCGTCACAGGCTTCCCATACTTCGTATACTCCCTCTCCATTCTCGATTCGGTCACATGCTGACTAGGTCAGCCTCTAAGAGTTAAAGGAAGGATAGGTATATAGCAGAATATATTGACTATAGTCCAAAACTGTTTAACCAAAAAAATCATACAAAATAAGACCTCATACTTTTATGAGAAAATTAGGAGTTGCCTGTCCTGTAAAGTTTGGAATACTTAATATTGACTATAGTCAATATATTTCATAGAGATCAATGCGTGCGGGTACTTCATCAAAATAACAAGAGCCTGAATAATCCCAACTCCTCTGTTCCAAACATAAAAAAAGGGAGCCCGAATTCGGGCTCCCTTTTTGCTCCAAAATTCAACTCGCTCAGGACTGCGATAGCTCCACCGCAAGACTGGCATCACTCCCAGCTTCCACCGTCACTTTTTGCATGGTTTCCCCTAAAGTCTCATGCCAGATCTTCACCTCGTATTCACCAGCTGGCACATCGCCCAGGCTGAACTTGCCCTCCCCGTCCGTCACCGCGTAATAAGGATGGTCCATGACAACGATCCAGCCGGACATCCAGCTATGCGCGTCGCAGGTCACTTTCACGTACTCAGGCTGATCGAATTTTTTCTTCAACTTCTTCTTAAATTTTGGCTGTGCCTGATTAAATGCCGGATTCGCCTCGCTATAGGTATGAATGTTGTGCAGGATACCATCGTTATTGAGAATCTCGAGTTCCGACCCGGCTGGCGTGAGAACGATATGCGGCGTGTAGACACATTCTTTTTGATCTAAGGGCATGACCTCGCCAAACCCTTTTCCGCCGGAAATATTCGAGATTGAGACGACAACATTCTTTATCCCTTTGTTCCCGCCAACCACGAGACTCTCATCATACTTTTGCGTCTTCGCGCATACTTTTGCGTCTTTGGTTGCCTCAATGGGCACGGCTTCAGGCGCATCACCAGCAAACGTAATGCTTCCACTAATGCTCCCACCATTATCGACTGCGCCGGCGTCGTACCCAAGGGCCACAGAAGCCAGAGACAGACTAGCTCCGACAACAAGGGAAAGAACCGTTTTGATGTTCATACTACGCATATTTTCCTCCTCTACATATTTGTTTCGGTCGCTTCAGTATTTTCGGCCTCTCTTGCGTCGTCAGCAGATGGGGCCGACTCCTCTACCAGCGTTGCTGTATCATCTTGAGATGTTTCCTGAACTGTGGCAGCCGCGATTCCACTCGACCCATTCCCATTCATACTGGCGAACGGGTCATCAATCCCGAGCAACATAATATAGTCACGCATGGCAACCATTTGCTTATCTTCGTCACCCGCAAAGATGTCATCCGGGCCACCAGGGTAGAAAGTCGGCATCTTCGTCCCAGGCATAAGCGCCTGTGGGTCTTTAATCCACTCAACGATCCACTCCGGGTTCAGACGCTCTTTTGCCAAGCCCAAATCAGGCGCCCAGCCGTCAGGTGGGCCTTCGGGCTTCTGGTCTCCCTGTTGATGACACGAGAAACACGCAAAATAATCCTCTGACATCAAGACCTCACCGGCATGGACCATGTCCGGCGCGGTGCGTGAGGGGTCAAAATAGTTGTACGGGATCTCCAGCTTGCTTAAGGCATTAAAATAGTCCACAAGCCCGCTGGCTTCGTCATTGGCGAAATGAAAGGTCGGCATCCGCAGTTCGAGCCAGGGCCGGATGGGAATCGGCTGTTTGAGAAAGCCGTAGAACCACTCCGGCTGCACCTTTTTTCCCTGGCCGGTCAAAATAGGCGGGGCCAGGGCCGGATTGTCCAAATAGAGCGAGCGAACATCTCCGCCACCGCCTTCGATGACGTGGCAGCCGGTACAATTGTAGTACTGGACCAGCCGCTGCCCTTTGACAATAGTGTCGGTCCAGTCACCGTGCGCGGTGAATCGCTCAGGCACGTGATGTCCGGTCTGGCTCTTCAAAAAGACGCGCACAGCCAGAATATCTTCGTCCGAGAGATTGAACCACGGCATGAGCTGGGCAATGCGTTCTGTGGCATAGCCACGCGGGGCCTTGACCTTTTCATACGTCCAGTCCTCCCAGGTATGCGGGACATCGGTGCGGTTCCCGAAGAAGAGTTCTGCCAGGCTCTTCTCGCCAAATGAAGTCAGCTCAACCCCAATGCGCGCCTCCCTTTCCATGCCCGGGATGTCGTGGCAGCCGTGGCAGCCATATTGTCGGACCAAACCCTCCCCTTCGAGAATCAAGTCCGGGTCCTCCAACTCGGACCGCATGTCCGGGCGCTCAATCTCGGTCTTGAGGGTCAAGAGATACGACACTATGGCCTGCGCTTCTTCGTCGCTCAGACGCAGGTCCGGCATGGCCGTATTCGGGGCGTAGTCGCGCGGATTCTTGATCCAATGATAGAGCCAGCGCGCGTTTGTCTTCTCCGCAACACGGGCTAAATTCGGCGCATGATTTTTATTCTGCCCGACCATAGTGGCGGTCTGTTCCGCGTTGAATCCGTGGCAGGCTCGACAGCCCAGGGAATTGACCAGGCGCGCGCCTTTTTGGACGAGTTCCGCATTATTCGGATCAATGCCTTCCGGCTCAGCGTGAGCGTCCAGCCACGCCTGGCCTTCCTCCATGCTGGCCTTCATCAAATAGGCCGTCACCGCTCGGCCTTGGTCCTCAGTAAAGAAAAAGTGCGGCATCCGGGTATGCGGTCGAAACTCCTGTGGGTTCGTGACCCATTCAACCATCCAGGCGGGGTCGGACTTGGCGGCGACCCGCCGCAGGTAGGGACCTATTTTCTTGACCTCGCCATACCCTTCGACCAAATGACAGCCGGTACAGCCGAGCTGCATAAAGAGCTTTTCGCCGCGGGCGATATGCTGGCCAACGGTGGCATTCTGCGTTGCCACCGTCTGCATATCGGAGTGACAGCTCAGACAATTGGCTTCCATTTTTGGACCGAGCAGCAGCGGATGCTCCCAGAATTGCACGTAGCCGTGAGCAATATCCACGCTGCTGGTGGCGACCCCCTGGCCATTATGACATGAGGTGCAGCCGAACAATTCGGGTGGATGGTTCGTCATCAAAACGTCATACTGCGGATGCGTTTTGTGCGGATTCGGCTGGTCCTCAAAGCCGCGCTTGTCAATACCGACATGGCAGGATTGGCAGCGGTCAACGCGCGCCAGGGGCGTATCAAAATTGCTCCGGTCGAATTCTGGCACGACCACCTGCGTAATGGCTGGAATCGCAGGCAGGACGAGCCCCGGGACCGGCCGCATCACATAATTGTCTATACGCTGTTCCAGGAAATCCTTTTGCTGGTTCATTGTGCGCAACATTTCCTGCGCTTCGATAACACGCGCGTTGATCTCATTGATCTCGTTTTCAATCCGGTCACGCTCGGATTGCTCGGCCAGAAAGACCTTCTCACGCTCGGCCGCCTCGGCCTGGAGCGCATCAAGGTGGGCTTTCTCGTCTTTTGTCGCGTGTTCTAACTGGATCGCATGGTCGTATTCATACCAGGCCGCTTCGATCTCACTGCGGACGACACGTAAGGCATTCTCCGCGTCGCTGGTCCGAATCTCCGCGGCCGCAAGTGCGGTTTGCAGCGTGGCGAGACGCTGCCCCCCCTCCCCGCCCATGATATCAGCCTGGGCCGACTCTAGGGTTGTCAGAGCCTCCTGGTAGACCGGCTCTGCGGCCAGACGCTCTTCTTCGGCCTGAATTTCCGCCAGCGTTTTGTTGTAGGCAATCATCGAGAATTCAGCCTGGTATTTCTTCCAGGGCCGACGCGAAACAGCATCGTCCCAGACCGACCAGACCGACCCGATCAGCAGCAACCCCACTGCGAAGAGAAACACTCCACTATACGATTTCTTTTCGTCGTCAACTTCTCTACGTGCCATAACAATCCATTATGGGCCGGCCATTATGAGCCGGTTGCGCGCGTCTCCAGGAAGCGGCCGAGGTAGAACACCACTACCCCAACCCCAAGCAGCCATAATTCCTTACTCATGCTCTTTTCTTCAGTCAACCCAACGAAGAGCGCGTAGCCAACATCGGCAATCCCAAAGGCCTGAAGAAATTTTGCCAGATAGAACGCCATAAAGAGTAAATACGCGTACTCTTTTCAAACATTAATCCACGGCGTCACTAAAATATACTTCACATTCAGTATGTGACGCAGGAGCATCTTAATCACAACGGCAATCATATTCAGCGTCAGAAAGGACGTTAAGAAAAAGCGGGCCGCGCCCCAGCGCTGCATGAATTCGCGGCCCTTGAGCCACACCACCCACCAATACATGGCCGCAGTTCCGACCACAAAGAAACCAAGGATGAGTGACAAGCCAAAAGCGGCCGCGGTCCAGTAGTCCCGTATGCCGACCAGATAGGGCAGGTCCTGGTTGGTCAAGGCTTCAACCAAATGCGCATCCCACACCTCCCAGGGCCAAAACCAGTTCCAGCCCGGTCCTCTGACAAAAGTGCCAATCACAATGGTCGAAATCCACAGCACATGAAAGCCAAAGATAAAGGTCAGGATTTCATACTTCCGTTCCTTAAAGGTGTAATAGCCGTTGCCCTTGGGATTAATATCAATAAAGGGAATAACCATCAGCCCCATAATAATAAAGGTCGGCGCTACCACTCCGGCGTGCCAGGGGTCGAAGAAGACCAGTATTTCCTGGAGTCCCAGGAAATACCAGGGCGCTTTGGACGGATTGGGCGTGCGCCCAGGGTCGGCCGGCTCTTCAAGCGGCGCGTCAACCAGCAGCGACCATAAGAGCAGAAAGATAATCGTAAACAGGGTGCACAGGAATTCCGCTCGGACCAGATTCGGCCAAGTATGGACCTTATCGTCTCCGGGGCCGCCCGCTTTTTTAAGCGTGACTTCGACCCGCGTGGCAGCTGAACCCATTTCCGCCATAACCGCTCCCTTTTCCTAGCGGTCTTCAGAAGAAGACGCTTTTGGTTTTGCCACTATGTACAGCAGCCAGCACACGACTCCTATTAAAATAGGAATGACAAGCACGCGCATAATACACCTCTGCTAGAGGGCTGGTCCTGAAAACCCATCACGCCGGATACGCCAGAAATGAACCGCCAGAAATAAACTCGTCACCAATGGAATAAAGATGCAGTGCAGAATATAGAAACGGAGTAAGGTATGCGCTCCAATCTCCCCGCCACCGAAGAGAAAGGCGCGCGCGTCGTAAATGGGGTTCACCCCGAGCACCTCGGCAAACGGTCCCTCGTTTCCAAGCAGGGGCGTCGCCCGCCCCATGTTTGATCCCACCGACACGGCCCAAATGGCGAGTTGATCCCACGGCAGCAGATAGCCGGTAAATGAAAGGAGTAGGGTCAACACTAAGAGGAGAACACCGACGACCCAGTTGAACTCACGCGGCGGTTTATACGAGCCGGTCATAAAAACGCGAAACATGTGCAGCCAGACGGCAATCACCATGCCGTGGGCGGCCCAGCGATGCATATTGCGCATCAACATGCCAAACGGCATATCGAATTCAAGATATTTAATGTCGGCGTAGGCATATTCAGCCACCGGGCGGTAGTAAAACATGAGATACACGCCGGTGACCACCGTAACCAGATACATCAGAAAGGTGATGCCGCCCATACACCAGGTGAAACGTAAGCGCGTGGCATGTTTGCGCACTTTCGAGGGGTGCAGATGGAGCCAGACATTGCCTGAGACCATCAGAATGCGGTTGCGCGGCGTATCTTCGTAGCCGTGGCGGAAAATGGACTGCCAGGCCTGCGACTCCATAACCTGGCGTTTGAGTTCATCAAATTGGCTGCTCATACTATTTCCTTGCCTTTACACTCGCCCTTCCACTGGCCGCTAGATACGCAAAATGCTGTCCGGGTGCTGTTTATTCGGGTCAACTCCCGGCTGCATCTTATAGACTTTGCTTTTATCCACGATAAGTTGGCCGTCATCAGCCAACGACAACTTGAAACGGTCCATCGGACGCGGTGCCGGGCCTTCAAAATTATAGCCGGTACGATAATAGCCACTGCCATGACAGGGACATTTATATTTGCTCTCAGTCGCAGACCACAGCGGGGTGCATCCCAGGTGGGTGCATTTAGCAAAAATGGCGTAGAACCCCTGCGGTTCTCGGACGATCCAGGTACGTTGATCCGAGCGATACTTCTCGCTTACCTCACCGACCGGGTAGTCCCCTGGAAAGCCGGCCTTGAAGGTTGACGGCGGAACAAAGAGCACCCGCGGAAAGGCAGAACGGACAAAGGCAAGCAAACCCACGAGCGAAACCAGCCCGAAACCGCCCCAACTGAGCCGGCCAAAAAAATCACGCCGTGACCACAGGCCTCCTCTTTGCGCGCGTTCCCGGAGTCGTTTCTCGCGCTCAGCCCGCTGCTCAACACGGCGACGCTCTTCGTATGCCTGGATTTCTTCAGGAGAAGTTGGTTTTTTTGCCATGGAGCTTACTCCTTAGTGATGCCGATTATACCGTTTCTGTTACTTCCTTCTGAACATAAGGGCGAGCCAGCCCCCTACCCCCATGATCACAGCCAACAGCAGCAGCATCAACCCTACCGGGGCAAAGAGCGGGAGGAGAATGATGCCAATAAGGAGAAATGGAATGCTCAAAGCAACTGGGCTAAAAGGAGCAGCCGGCTGAGCCGGGTTTTCCTCCACAGGCTCTTCCGTTTGTGTTGTTTCCGTTTCGCCCTGCAGCAGGCTTACTGCATAATCGCGCAATTCTTCACGCCCGTCCGCCCCGGCTTCGTTGATTAAGCGGGACAGCTCTTTTGTCAGGTCCTCGATGCTATTTTCGACATCCTGACCGGGCGCTGGTTTGTGCGCGTCTTCTGCCACAGAGTTTCGCCGTTTTCTTGGGCAATTTAGTAACGGGCTCCCCCTCAGTCGTCAACTCCCCCTCCCCGTTCAGGGAGCCGCTCAGGAGGCCCTGTCGATTTTCTCCTGGCCGCCCATATAAGGGCGCAGGACGTCCGGTATCACCACACTCCCATCCCCTTGCTGGTAGGTTTCAAGAATGGCGATGACAACCCGTGGGAGAGCCAGGCCGGAGCCGTTCAGCGTATGTACCAATTCGGGTTTTGCGCCAGGTTCAGGTCGGTAACGTATTTTCGCCCGACGGGCCTGGAAATCACGAAAATTGGAGCATGAACTCACTTCGAGCCATTCGGCGCAGCCCGGCGCCCACATTTCAACGTCATATTTGCAGGCTGCGACAAAGCTCAGATCTCCGGTACACATCTGGACGACCCGATGCGGGATGTTGAGTTTTCGGCACACCTCCTCCGCATTGTCGACCAGAGCCAGCAGCTCTGCGTCTGAGTGCGACGGCTCAACAAATTTCACCATTTCCACCTTGTCGAACTGATGGCCGCGTTTAATCCCGCGCACGTCACGGCCCGCGGACATTTTCTCGCGACGGAAGCAGGGCGTATACGCCACATGATACACCGGGAGCTGTCCAGGTTCGATCACTTCCTCTCTATAGAGGTTGGTCACCGGCACTTCAGCCGTGGGAATAAACCAGAAGTCTTCTTCAATATCCCGGTAGAGATTATCCCCAAATTTTGGGAGGTTGCCGGTCCCGACCAGACAATCCTGTTTAACCATGACCGGCGGGTACACTTCGGTATACCCGTGTTCATTGACATGCAGGTCCAGCATCCAATTGATCAGCGCGCGCTGAAGTCGCGCGCCTAGCCCTTTGAGTATGTAAAAGCGACTGCCCGAGATTTTTACCCCGCGCGCAAAATCAATAATACCCAGGGCTTCGCCAAGTTCCCAGTGCGGACGCGGGGAGAACACAAAAGTCGGCGGTTTCCCCTCCGTCCGAATCACCACGTTTTCGTCTTCGTCTTTCCCAACCGGGACGTCGGGATGGGGCAGATTAGGCAACTCTAAGAGCCGCTGCTGGAAGTCTTCTTCCTCTTGAGCGAGCTGTTTCTCCAGTTGGCTCACGCGCTCTCCGAGCGCCCGCATAGACCGGACAGCAGAGTCGCGTTCGGTCGGGTCCGAGATTTTTCGGATCTCCTTTGAACGTGTCGTTCGTTCAGCGCGCAAGGCCTCGACTTCGCGTATGCGCGCGCGCCGGACGCGATCACTATTGAGCAGGGCGTCAACATCAGTCTCCAGAACGCCGACTGTTGCCAGCCGCTCTTTCACCCTGTCTGGATTGTCTCGGATCAGTTTAATATCAAGCATCCCGTTTCTGCACTCTTCAGCCTGAGGTTGGGCATTCAAAAGCCGCTTTGATATGGGTCAGCTGCGCCGTGTCCCCTTCTCCCATAATCCCAATGACGTCAAATCGCGCAGCATGGTCGTGGAGGTGAAAACGCGAGAGATAATGCTGGGCGGTCATAGCGATTTGACGCTGCTTCCGCTTATTGACCGAGGCCAGAGGGTTTCCGAACTCCCGAGAACGATGCGTCCGAACCTCAACGAAGACAAGCGTTTCTTTATCCTGCGCAACGAGATCAATTTCCCCACGGGGGCATCGATAATTTTTCTCAACTATCACATAGCCGAGGGTGCGTAAAAACTGCGCGGCGCGCTGCTCGCCATATTGGCCGAACAGGCGTCGCTGATCGGCGCTCGCCATAGAGCGTAAGGTAGCTGACACAGCTTGCGTGGATCAAGAGCGTCCTCACAGCGGGCCTGTTCGGTAGTATCTCCCTTTGCCCTTCCCCCCGCCCCCGCTCCCAGCCGGAGCGGGCCTCTTATCTTCCCCTCTCCCCTGGAGGGAGAGGGTGGCCCTGAGCTTGTCGAAGGGTCGGGTGAGGGGGCCTTCCCCCCTACTGCCGGTCCGTAATGACAAAGTTCTGAAGCGCCTGCTCCCACTCCACCGTCACCGTCTGGCCCGCAGTCGGAAAGTCTTCCAGGGCCGCCCTGCCCTCCAACCCCCGCGCAAACTCCTCCCCGAATGTCGTCACCGTGAAGGTGCTGTGGGCAAACTCCTCTCCATCGGCGAAGGCCCGTACCGTATGTTGCCCTGCCCCCAGCCGGTTCCAGTTCCACAGCAACCCGAAGCCATTGTCCGTGTCGCCACACTTGTCTGCTGTGTCAGTCCGGCTCGTGCCATAGCTAGCCGGCTCCGTGAAGGTCTCGCCCGTCACCCCGTTCTCAAACCTCAACTCAACGGTCTCCGCCTCACACACCCAGCCCGACAGGACACTGATCCCACTCTGAAAGGAGCCGGGCTGCGGATTGCCCAAGTAGGCCGTGATGGCGTCGCCGGCATCACCCCCGCCCCCGCCCGCCCCGGACACGATGGCGAAGTTCTGCTGCGCTTCCTGCCACTGAATCCTCGTCGTCTCCCCTTCCTCGGGAAAGTCAGTCACCTCGTAGGTCCCGCTGAGACCGCGCGGGAATTCGAAGTCTTTACCTGACCCTAACGTGGTTACGGTAATGGTATGTTCGGCTAACACGATATCATCCACCACCGCCCGGACGGTCTGCTGTCCCGCCCCCAGCTTGTTCCAGTTCCATAACAACCCGAAGCCACTGTTCGAGTCCGCGCACACGGAGGCGGTGTCGGGTCGGCTCGTGCCATAGGCCGCCGGCTCGCGCCACACATCACCGTTGGGCCGGTCAAACTCAATGACCACGCGCTCGGCATTACACACCCAGCCCGACAGGACGCCGATACCGCTCTGGAAGGAGGTATCGCTCGGGTTCCCCAAGAAGCCGGGGCTGTAGTGCACCGTCAGGCGGTAGGCCCCCGTGGCTCCACTCCCGCCGCTGACGGCGAGCGTGTACGTACCTGTGGTCACGGCTTGGGCGAGGCGGAAGTTACGCCGCGTCCCGCTGTCGTCGTCGGTCGCCAGGGCTTCTTCTTTGTCCGCGACCCACAGCGTCCCAACGGTGTTGGTGAGGCCGCTGGTCTCAATACGCAAGACGCCGGGCAGGGGCAGGGTGAAGCGGAAGTAGTCGACGTCGCTGCTGGACACCAACTCCCCGGCGACCGGGGTGCCGGGTGTCAGCGCGGTGGCCGTTGCCGGCGTGTTGCCGTGGGTGTCGGTGGGAGTGCCGCCACCACCGCCGCCACCACCACCACCGCCGCCGCCGACATCACCGGACCGGAGATCCTTCCCGACGGTGAAGTACGAGAACTGGAAGACGTTGACGCAGACCTGGCTGCTGGAGACGGTGCGGCCCGCGAGCAGCCGCTCCCAGGTTCTGGTGGCCGCGTTGTAGCGCAAGACATGGGCCTGGCTGGCCGGTACATCCAAGGGGCGGGGTAAACAGACCCGGACGGGCGTGGTCAGCGGGGCGGTGACGGCCGTCCCCATCCACGACACGGTGATGTCGAAGACCTGCATGCCGGTGGAGAACTCCGTGTTTAACGGGGGCTCCACTCTGGGAACCAGACTGGCAGGGACCGGCGTCATGGTGAAGGCATCGACTTCGGGGTGGCCATCGGGGATGGTCACGAAGGTGCCGGGGGTGTCGAGCGGACGGCCCATGCCTCTGTCGAACAGGTCCTTCATGTCGGGGTCGGTAATGGTGGGGACGTCGCTGGCAAGCGGATTCTGGTTGGCGAAGATGGTGCCGGTCAGGCTGTCGGTCAGGGTGTTGCCGGTCCGAGTAGTGCTGCTGTTGCCCTGTTGCCGGAAAATGTCGTAGTGGCTGGTGTCCCCGGTGTTGCGCGTGAGGGAGATGATGTTTCCCTGCCCTGAGACGGTCAGCGTGTTATCGCTGGAGGTGGAAGAACCAGCGGGGTCGCCCGCGGCCGCCTGCAACGCCAGCCCGTGCCCGGCGCTCCCGCTAGAGAGCTCGGCATGCCGGGCCACGAAATTGTTGGTCAGGGTGGCCTCCACCTCATTGCTGTCCGCGTTGGTCCGGCCGCCGGTGAGGGCCAGGCCGGCATCGCCGGCTTGGCCGCTGCGCCAGATGGTGTTCCCGGTGAGCGTGGCCGTCACCCGGTTGTAGTTGCCGCCGTCGAGCCCGCCGGTCACGGTGATGCCGCTGCCGGTGAGATGGTCACGGATGTCGTTGTCACGGATGATGAGATTGTTGATGCTATGCACCGCCGTGAGGTCGGGGTTGACCATCGTGGGTCCGGGGTTGACCGATTGCGACCAGGCGGAGATGCCGTCGCCGGTATTCGCGGAGACTTTGTTCTGCTCAATGGTGGTATTGGTGAGGGTGGACCCTGGCGCAAAGAGCTCGACCCCGATCCCCGCCACGCTGGTTTTGGTGATGGTGTTGTCGCGGATCGTGGTGGCTGAGATGGTCCCGGGAAAAATGCTAAAGCCGGCCTGAACCAGAATGCCGTACCTGCTGCCGGTGCCGCCGGTGATCGTGTTGTTGGTAATCTGGGTGCCGGTCACGGGCGGGGCGGCAGGGGACAGGACGCTGTAGTGGTGGACGTGGATGCCCTTATCCATGTTGGTGATCCGGAAGTTGCTGACGGTGATATCGTCCGCGGTAATCCACAGCCCGGCGGTGTTTGAGGACCCGGTCCCGTCGAGGGTGATATCGGGCGTCCCGTCTCCGTTCACGTCCCCGTCCAGGGTGAGGTTGGCCCCACACAGCCGCGGGAGGGCGTCGGGCGCGGTGCCAGCGTCGGCCCCGTCGGCTAGGGTCAGGGTCCGACCGCGCAGATAGGGGGCAAAGGTGATGGTCTCGGCTCCGTCGGTCTCGTTGGCGTAGATCAGAGCTTCGCGCAGGGTGGGTTTGTCAGGGAATTCGGCAATGTCCACGACCGTCCCACACAGGTTGCTGCCACTCGGATCAAAGGTGGCAAAGTCGGCGTCCAGGGTGTCGGCCAGGGTGGTGATGGTGATGGTGTCGGAGGAGCCGAAGGAACCGAAGTTGACGCTGTTGCCCTCAAGCCGCAGGACCCTCACGGTACGCAGCCCGGCCGGCAGGCTGCCGCTGAGTTGGTTATCGTTCAGGTAGAGTTCCTCCAAGGGAAAACCGCTCAGGTACGCGGGGATGGAGCCGGTCAAGGCGTTGCTGCTCAAATCCAGAATCTTCAATGCGGTCAGGGCGCTCAAGTTGTTGCTCAAGTTCGTGAAGGCCCCGGTCCGATTGGTGTTGCTGAGCCGAAGCTCCGTCAAGTCGGTCAGGTCGTTCACCCAGGCCGGGACCTCTCCGGCGTCGAAGGCGTTGTTGCTGAGATCAAGAATCTCCAAGTCTTCCAGGTTGCTCAAGGTCGGGAAGGCCCCATTCCGGTTGGTGCTATTGAGCCGCAGCTCCGTCAAACTGGTCAGGTTAGTGTTCACCGAGGTCGGGACCGGTCCTGCGGTGAGGTTGTTGTTGCCGAGATCAAGGGTCTGCAAATTGGTCTGGGCGCTGCTCCAGGTCAGGATGGGACCGGTCAACTGGTTGTTGGACAGCCGAAGGTGCCGCAAGTTGGCCAGGCCGCTCAAATCTGTCGGGATGCCGTGCATCAACTGGTTGTTGGACAGATTAAAGGTCTGCAAGTTGGTCAGGTCGTCCAAATCTGTCGGGATGGGGCCGCTCAACTGGTTGTTGGACAGATTAAGGCTCTGCAAATTGACCAGAGGGCTCCAAGGAGCCAAGATGCCGCCATCCAACCGGTTGTTGCTCAGGTCGACGAGCCTCAGCGCGGTCGTGTTGCCAAGATACGGGCTGTTGCCGGTCAACTGGTTGTTTTGCAGCCTGAGGTACTGCAAATTGGTCAGGGCGTTCAAAGCCGGGATGGAGCCGCTCAACTGGTTGTTTTGCAGAGACAGCCCCGCCAAGTTGGTCAGGGTGCTCAAAGCCGGGATTTCGCCGCTCAACTGGTTGTTGTGCAGCCACAGCCACTGCAAGTTGCGCAGGCGGCCCGCACCCGTGGGGAAAGCCGGGATGGGGCCGCTCAACTGGTTGTTGTACAGCAACAGCTGCCACAAGTTGGTCAGGCCGCTCAAAGACGGGATGCGGCCGGTCAACCGGTTGTTGTGCAGATACAGCCACTGCAAGCTGGTCAGGCCGCTCAAAGACGGGATGGAGCTCAGCTGGTTGTTTTGCAGATACAGGTTCGCCAAGATGGTCAGGTTACTTAAATCCGGGAGGGGCCCGGTCCGGTTGGTTTTGCTGAGATTAAGAGTATACAACGAGGTCCGGAACGGTGCGGTCGCGCTGCTCAGCCAAGCTGGTACCGGCCCTGGCGTGAAGTTGTTGTTGCTCAGATTAAGGAACGACAAACCGGTCTGGCGGTTCAAATCCGTGATTTCGCCGCTGAACTGGTTGTTGTGCAGATACAGCTCCGTCACCGCCGCGGGCAGGGCGCTCGAAGCCGGGATTGTGCCGCTCAACTGGTTGTTGGACAGATTAATGACGGACAACGAGGCCAGGCCGTTCAAATCCGGGATGGGGCTGATCAACTGGTTGTTGTACAGTTCGAGGCGCGTCAACGTCGGGGGCAGGGCGCTCGAAGCCGGGATTGTGCCGCTGAACCGGTTGTCACCCAGATTCAGCTCCTGCAACGCGTCCAGGCCGCTCAAATCCGGGATGGGGCTGCTCAACCGGTTGTTTTGCAGATACAGCTGCCGCAACGCGTCCAGGGCGCTCAAATCCGGGATTTCCTCGCTCAACTGGTTGCCGTTCAGATCGATGTACGTCAACGTGGTCAGATCGTTCAGGGAGTCCGGGATTGCGCCGCTCAACTCGTTGCCGGCGAGTTGGAGGTGCGTCAACGCGGCCAGGTCGCTCAAATTCGGGATGGTGCCCGTCCGGTTGCTGGCGGACAGAATGAGTTGCGTCAAACTGGTCAGGTGGGTGTTCACCCAGAGCGGGATCGGTCCCGCGCTGAGGTTGTTGTTATTGAGACCCAGCCGCTGCAACTTGCTCAGGTCTTTCAACCCCTCCGGGATGGAGCCAGTCAGGCCCCTGTATCCGAGTAGCAGCCTGGTCACCCGTGGCGGGGTCCCCGCTATGGTGACACCCGTCCAGGTGTCCATATTGGTCCCCTCAGCCCAGTTCAGGGGATCGGTCCCGGTAAAGGTCCCGCGCAGCGTCTCCTTGATATCCAGCAGGGTGTTGCAATCGTCGGCCAGATCGTCGGTCGCGGTTACAGCTGGGGTGCCGTGGGTACAGGTGTGGGTGTGGGTGGTGGAGGTGGTGTGCGCGCCGCCGGTCCCGGGCCAGCCCAGGACGAGGCCCCCCAGCAGCAGACTGCTCACTACTGAGCGCAGGAACCGCCGGGCTGGCGCGGGGCGCTTCGAGGGCGTCTCTAACTGGTGATTTTTATTGAGGCTTTTCGGGGGGGGGGTAAAGTGAGGCGACGTGGGTGTGACATGGCTTTTCCGCTCCGTTGCTTATGTTCTGCATCTGCTGCTCCTGTGGGGATGCGGAGCACTACAACATAGTGAGACAACTCAGGCAAGGCTTGCGCGTCAGCGGGGGGGTCAGTTTCACATCTCCCTCCCCCGCTGCCGGCTCAGCGCCCCCCCACCCTGACCCTCCCCCTCAGAGGGGGAGGGAATAGAAGGCGCAGGGCGCGCCGAGGGTGCTTCGACTTCGCCCTTCCAGGGCTACGCTCAGCACGAACGGGTGCGCCGTTTATCCTGAGCGGAGCGCCCGTAAATCAGCACGAAGGGCCTTTCCGTTCACCCTGAGCGTAGCGTCAGCGAAGTCGAAGGGCCGGACGGGTGGGCTGAGGGCGTCATCGGCATTGGGTCGCAGGCCCCCTCACCCGGCCCTTCGACAGGCTCAGGGCCACCCTCTCCCTCCAGGGGAGAGGGAAAGACAGGGGAAAGATAAGAGGCCCACTCCCGTGGGGAGCGGGGGGGTGTGGGGGAAGTTTCAAACTGAGACACCACCGCCTGTTCCGTTGAATTGCGGGGTCTGGTGTGACACACTGACCCTCGCAGAAAGAAGAATACATATGCGCGTTACACCGGATGAAGTTCGCCAGGTTGCGGCGCTGGCTCGTCTCTCGTTTACCGAAGAAGAGCTGGCAGAACTGACACAGCACTTTGATACGATATTGACCTATGTCGATAAATTGGGCGAATTGCAGACCGATAGTGTTGAGCCGACCGCTCATGCAGTGGCAGTGTCCGCTCCGCTGCGAGACGATGTTGTCACCAATACGCCGAGCGCCGCCCAAACGGACGCCCTGCTGGCGAATGCGCCGAGTCGGAAGGCCCGTTTTTTTCGCGTTCCCAAAATTATTGAGTAACTATGTCGCACCACGCCCTGACCATTCATCAGGCCCAGCAGAAGCTACGCGCCCGAGAAATCAGCGCCGTCGAACTGACACAGGCCGTTCTGACCCGCATTCAGGAAACGGATGAACGCCTGCATTCATATCTGACCGTGTGTACCGAAGAAGCGCTCGCGCAAGCAGAAGCCGCCGACCGGACGCTTGCAAACGGAGCGACGCCCCCTCCCCTGTGTGGCATTCCGGTTGCGCTCAAGGATGTCATCCTCGCCCAGGGGGTGCGCGCAACCGCGGGTTCAAAAATTCTCGAACAATTTATTGCGCCGTATGACGCCACGGTAACGCAACGCCTCAAGGAGGCCGGCGCGGTGATTATCGGCAAGGTCAACTGTGACGAATTTGCAATGGGCTCGTCAAATGAGAATTCGGCTTTCACCCCCTGTCGCAATCCGTGGGATACGGACCGGGTGCCGGGCGGCTCCTCCGGCGGGTCCGCGGCAGCCGTTGCAGCCGACCAGGCCTGTGCGGCCTTGGGAACGGATACGGGAGGTTCCATTCGCCTCCCCGCGGCATTCTGCGGCGTTGTTGGGCTGAAACCAACCTACGGGCGGGTGAGCCGGTTTGGTGTTGTGGCTTATGCGTCGTCGCTGGATCAGGTCGGCCCGTGTACCAAGGATGTCCGGGATTGTGCCCTTCTGCTGGATGTGATTGCTGGCCATGACCCCCGGGATTCGACTTCCGTCAACACCCCCACGCCAGGCTATGCCGCCCATCTGGAACAAGGTCTCAGCGGCCTGCGTATCGGCATACCGCAAGAATACTTTATTGAAGGGATGCAGCCGGAAGTCGAAACTGCGGTCAGAGAGGCGATTGCCCATTTACAAGGATTGGGAGCAGAGATTGTCTCGATCTCCCTCCCTCATACTGAGTACGCAGTGGCAACCTATTATATTATTGCGATGGCGGAGGCGAGTTCCAATCTGGCCCGCTACGATGGGGTTCGCTATGGCTACCGGGCGTCTGAGGTCGAAGACCTGGGAGCGCTGTATCAAACGACTCGCGCCCAGGGGTTTGGCAGCGAGGTCAAGCGGCGGATTGCGCTCGGCGCCTATGTCTTATCTGCCGGATATTACGACGCTTATTATTTGAAGGCGCAGAAGGTGCGGACTCTTATTCGGCAGGATTTTCTGCGCGCCTTTGAAGCCTGCGATATGATTGCGACTCCGGTCGCTCCGACAACCGCGTTTCGGCTGGGCGAGAAGCTGGCCGACCCCCTCACTATGTATCTCTCGGATATTTTTACCATAGCGGTCAATTTGGCCGGCTTGCCAGGGCTGTCCGTGCCGTGTGGCTTTGATCAGCACGGGTTGCCTGTTGGGCTCCAGTTGATAGGGCCTCCCTTTGAGGAGGAGGTCTTGCTTCGGGCCGGTTACGCTTACGAGCGGGGGCATGACTGGCGGACCCGTAAGCCGCCGCTCTAACAGCAGAAAATTCACTGAGTATCAGCATGAGCTACGAAGCCGTCATTGGCCTGGAAGTGCACGCGCAGTTACTGACCGAATCAAAAATTTTCTGTGGCTGTTCCACCCGCTTTGGCGCGGCCCCCAACCAGCATACCTGCCCGGTCTGCCTGGGCCTGCCCGGGGTCTTGCCCGTGCTCAATAAGAAGGTCGTTGATTTCGCCCTCCGCGCCGCGCTGGCAACACATTGTACGATTACGCCCACGAGCCGCTGGGCACGGAAAAACTATTTTTATCCTGACCTGCCCAAGGGCTACCAGATCAGCATGTATGAGCTGCCCATTGCCGAACACGGCTATGTTGAGGTCCCCGCCCTTCGAACAGGCTCAGGACAGGCCCTTCGGCTTGGCTCAGGACAGGCCCCGGAACAAGCAAAAAAGGTGCGTTTAACCCGGATTCATATGGAGGAAGACGCCGGCAAGAGCATCCATGATGCCGAGGCCGGCGCGAGCCTGGTTGACCTGAATCGCACTGGCGTGCCCTTACTGGAGATTGTCAGCGAACCGGATATCCGGTCTGCCGCGGAAGCCGGCAGTTATCTGCGCAGCCTGCGCGCCCTGCTCCAGTATATCGAGGTGTGTGACGGCAATATGGAAGAAGGCAGCCTGCGCTGCGACGCCAACGTGTCCATACGTCCGCGGGGCAGCACTGAGTTCGGCACCCGGACAGAGACCAAGAATCTCAATTCCTTTCGCGCTGTTGAAAAGGCAATTGAGCATGAAATCCAGCGCCAGACCGAGGTCGTCGAAGCCGGCCGGCGCGTTGTCCAGGAAACCCGCTTGTGGGATGCGGACCGGGAAGTCACCCGGCCCATGCGCAGCAAGGAGTTCGCCCACGATTACCGTTATTTCCCGGACCCGGATTTATTACCCCTGGTCGTGGACCGGGCCTGGGTCGAACGCGTTCGGGCCGACCTGCCCGAACTCCCGGCCGCGCGGCGGGCGCGCTTCAGGCGCGACTACGACCTGCCGGCCTACGATGCCGAGGTGCTCACGGCGCGCAAGGATGTGGCCGACTATTTCGAGGCCAGCCTGCGCGCCTGTCCCGCAGCGCCCAAAGTCGTCAGCAACTGGGTCATGGACAGCGTACTGCGTTTCGTTAAGGAAGAAAAACTGGACGCGGCGCTGAAAATCGAGACCTGGCCCTGCCCGCCCGAGCGCCTGGGCGCATTAATCGGGTTGATACAGGACGGCGTCATCAGCACGACTATCGCCAAAACCGTCTACGAAGACATGCGCCGAACCGGACAGGCCCCGGAGGAAATCATTGCGTCCAAGGGCCTGCGTCAGGTCAGTGACACCGACATCTTACAGGCCGCCATTGCCGAGGTATTGACAGCCAACCCGGACAAAGTTGAGGCTTATCGTGGCGGAAAAGAAAAACTGCTCGGCTTCTTTGTCGGGCAGGTCATGCGCGCCACCCAGGGCAAGGCCAATCCCCAGCTGGTCAATACGCTCTTACGGCAAAAGCTCGCCCAATAGCGTTGCCAGCGATTCGACCAGTTCACAGGAGGCCAGCATGGATTTTCATTTTACCCCAGCGCAGGACGCCTTTCGGCAGGAACTCCGCACCTGGCTCGCGGCCAATGTTCCACAAGACCCTGGCCGGCTCCGTCATCTTCAGCCGCAGGCCTCCGCCGCGGACCTCGCCTTTCTGAAAGACTGGCAGCGCACAGTCTTTGCCGGCGGCTGGACCGGGATTTCCTGGCCTGAAGAGTACGGCGGGCGCGGCGCTTCTCTGATCGAACGCATGATTTTCGATGAAGAAATGGCCAACCATAAAGCGCCTGGGCTGCTGAATGTCCTGGGTTTGGAGATCGTCGGTCCGACGATCATTGTCTATGGAACCGAAGCGCAGAAAAAAAAGCATTTAGCCCCTATCTTGAGTGGCGCGGATATCTGGAGTCAGGGCTATTCCGAGCCGAACTCGGGCTCGGACCTGGGCTCACTCCAGACGCGCGCAGTTGACCAGGGCGATCATTTTTTAGTGAACGGCCAGAAAGTATGGACGAGTTTGGCCGGCTATGCCAATTGGTGCTTGCTCCTGGTGCGGACCGACCCGGACGCGCCCAAGCATAATGGCCTGTCAGCCCTCCTGGTTGATATGCAGAGTCCGGGCATCGCTATCAAGCCGCTGCGGACCATGACCGGCGAGAGCGAGTTTAACGAGGTCTTTTTCGAGAATGTCCAGGTCCCCAAGGCCAATATTCTGGGAGAGATGAACCAGGGCTGGAAGGTCATTATTACCTCACTCATGTTTGAGCGGCAGGGGCTGGGCTTCTATTTTACCTTTGCCCAAAAACGGACCTACGAAGACCTGCGAGCCTGGGTGTGTGATTCCGGCCCGGTCTCAGGCAGGACGGACCGGCGGCTGCGCCAGAAAATGGCCCAGGCATATATCGATTGCGAGGTCTTGAAGCTGAATAATTATCGCGCCCTGACACGGCTGCTGCGCGGCAACCCGGCAGGGCCGGAAGGCTCAATCGCCAAGCTGCACTGGGCCGAAACCAACCAACGCATGCAAGACCTCGCCGTTGAGATGCAGGGGACAGCCGGTCAGCTGTATGATGAAGCCCAAGCCGAACATTATTGGCAGTACGGTTTTCTCCGAGCGCGGGCCAATACCATTGAGGGCGGCACCTCCGAAATCCTGCGCAACATCATCGCCGAGCGCGTCCTCCAACTGCCCAAGGGCCGCTAACGAGAGCGTTTCACGCGAGGCCGTCACCATATCATTACGCGCTCGTCATGCCGGACCTGATCCGACAGTCGGGGGCGGGGAGCCTGGATGTCGGCTTGCGCCGGAATGACGGGGAGCTACACAGCATCGTAAAACGCTTTAGCCCTGCCCTTCTCTGCCTCTCTCCTTCAGCAAGGCTTGAATTCCCGCTCCAATCGCAGCAAGAGCTTCTCCGTGCTGATCCAGTTGCCGTCCGTGTTGGTCCAATTGCCGGTTACGCTCATCTGACGCCTTACTCATTTGACGCAGCCCAAAGTATATCAGGCCACACTGGAGCAAGCCGACAATAGACACACTCACGGCTTGTACGATATCGGTCCATTTGGGCGTTGCTAAGGCGTGCAAGGCTTGCACGATAGCGGCAACCGCCTGCGCTGTCGTCATATCTTCCATTGCTCACTCTCCCCTGTCCGTGTGGAGCTCTACCGCGTCGTGGTCATCGACGGGAACGCCACCAGCCGCGTTCCGGTCCATTCGCGGCCCTCCTGTCTCTTGTGTATGGGGTTCGGACACGGAAGGCAAGAATTGTGGCGGAATCTCATTGTAGTACGCAGGCTACACATAATGGTGAATTGCTCTACCTACGTCGTATACGCCGAGTTGAAGTGCACATAGCCGGTGGACAGGTCGGAGGTGACGACGTGGGCGCGGCCCCGACCCAGATGTAAATGGACGTCTATGGAGAACTCGTCCTGTTGCATGATCCGGGCGGCCCGGCGCTCGTTGCGCGGCCCGGTGCTCATACCGTTGCGGCCAATGGGAACATCGCCGACACTGATGGCCAGCCGGTCCTGGTCCAGTTGCGCGCCGGCATAGCCCACCGCGCAGGCAATGCGGCCCCAGTTCGGATCGCCCCCGAAAAAGGCCGTTTTCACCAGGGGTGAATAGGCGATGCTGCGGGCGACTTTTTCCGCGTCCGCCGTATTTTTTGCGCCGTTGACGTAGATATCGACCACCTTGGTTGCCCCCTCCCCGTCTTTAACGCACATCCGGGCCAGGCTGCACAGGACTTCCCGAACTGCGTCTCGAAAGGCTGCGTACCCGCGGCCGCGCGGCGTGATCTCGCGGTTGCCGGCCTGACCGTTGGCGAGCAGGACCAGGGTGTCATTTGTGCTGGTATCGCCATCCACGGAGATGGCGTTAAAGGAATCGGGCAGGGTCTGGTCAAGCGCCTGCTGGAGCGCGGCCCGGCTCACGGCTGCATCGGTGCATACATAACACAGCATAGTCGCCATATTCGGGTTAATCATGCCGGCTCCCTTAGCCATGCCGGCGATGGTCAGAGCCCGTCCGTTCAGTGTCACCTGCCGGGTCGCGACTTTGGGAAAGGCGTCGGTCGTCATGATGCCGGCCGTCGCGTTCCAGAAACCGCGTGGCGACAGCGCCGCGGCCGCGGTGTGAATGCCGGTCCGCATTTTCCGCCAGTCGGGCAGTACGCCGATCACCCCCGTAGACGACGGCAGCACCAGTTGCGCGTCAATGGCAAGTTCGCGTCCAACCAGCGCGCAGGTGTCCTGGGCCAGCCTGAGGCCGGGTTGTGCAGTCGAAGCGTTGGCATTGCCGCTGTTGACGACAATAGCTTGCAAACGTCCGGCCCGGAGGCGCTCTTCACCGATGATGACCGGCGCTGCCTTCACCCGGTTGGTCGTGAATGCGGCAACAGCCGTTGCCGGCACATCCGATACCAGCAATGACAGGTCCCTTTTGCCGCTCGGTTTAAGCCCACAGGCCACCCCGGAAAACCGAAAGCCAGGGATAGCAACTGGATATTTTTTGACCGTGATTTTCATTTTCAAGTTTTCAGTTTCAACCACTATCCACTATCCACTATCCACTATCCACTCTTTTTACCCTCCATGACACTTCTTATATTTCTTGCCGCTGCCACACGGACAGGGCTCATTCCGACCAACCTTGGGCGTATCCCGTATGGCTTGGACGGGTCTTGCCGCGGGCGGTTGTCCATTCGGTCTCCCGGGTATGGGTTGCGTGGCCGGCTGTGCCGGTTGTGATTGCTGGTGGAGCGCGGCCTGTCCGCCGTGCAACATCTGCATGGGTCGCTGTGCGGCCTGTCCCTCCTCCATCCGCTGGACATCTTCCTGGCGGGCCACCTGGACGCTATAGAGCTTTTCAACAACATCTTCCTGCATCCGCCGGGAGAGATCGTCAAACAGACTGAACGCCTCTTTCTTATACTCTTGCAGGGGGTTTTTCTGGCCGTAGCCCCGCAGACCAATCCCTTCTTTGAGGTGGTCCATAGCAAACAGATGATCTTTCCATAAACTGTCCATTGTTTGCAGCATGATGACCTTTTCGAGATAGCGCATAACAGGCGGGGTAAAATCCTGCTCCCGCTCCTCATAGTGTTGGAGCGCCCGGTCTCGCACGAGGTCCTGGAGTGCTTCCGTCGTCAACTCTTCTTGCTGTTCTTCACTCAGGCCAAGACGCATATTGAATTGGCGGAACACCGTGTCATCAAGCCCTTTCCAGTCCCACTCCATAGGGTCGATGCCTTTATCCGCATAGTTCAGCACGAGCTCGAGAGCCATCTCTTCAACAATTTCCAGCACTTGGCCTTTCAGATTCTCACCGCCCAGGAATCCCCGGCGCTGCTCATAGATGACTTCACGCTGCTTGTTAATCACATCATCATATTCCAGCAGATGTTTACGGATATCGAAGTTATGGCCCTCGACACGTCCCTGGGCGTTTTCTATCGCCCGGGTGACTAAGCCGGCCTCTATGGGTTCTCCCTCTTCCATGCCCAGCCGGTCCATTATCTTTTGGACACGCTCTGCGCCAAAAATACGCAGGAGGTCATCTTCGAGCGAGAGGAAGAAGCGGGATGAGCCAGGGTCTCCCTGGCGGCCGGCCCGCCCGCGGAGCTGGTTATCAATCCGCCGCGACTCGTGACGCTCAGTGCCCAGAATGTGGACGCCACCGGCAGCGACAACCTTTTCTCGCTCCTCGCTGCACGTTTTCTCGTACTTCTCAAGGATTTCCTTGAAATCCTGGCTGTACACATCAGGCGCTTTCTCCAGCTGTTCCCGTACTTCTTCTAGGACCTGAACGTGCTCCTTGCGCTGCTGTTCGTACACGCGCTCTGCCTCAGCAATGGCGGCTTCATACGGTTTGCGCGCTTCTTCATAGCGTTGGTCAGCATTCTGGTAAGCTTGTTGATTTTCTTCATACGCCCGGCGCGCGGCCTCATAGTCCTCTTGGACACGTCCGTTTTCACTCAATGTTATGCCGGCTGTCTGGATAAGAGACTGACAGTAATCGTCCAACCAGCGTTCGTAGCGGCCGCGTGTCAGGCTCAGGCGCTCAGCCGCCTCGCCCTCCCCTGTTCCGTCTTCAGTCAATACCGCAATGAAATCAGCCCGCGCCGCTTCATATTCCTGTTGGCGCTCTTCATTCAGCGCTGGCCCGACCACCTTGTCATATTCGGACAATGCGGACTCATACGCCTCTCGCGCCTGGCTATACGTCTCCAACTGGACCGATGAAAGAGAGCCGGGCGTGGCCTCGATCAGTGGCGCGGCCTCCCCATAGTCAGCCCGGGTTTTCTGCAGCGTGGCGTGGAGGTAGGGACGGTAGGTCTCGGTCATCCGCTTCAAGGCGGTATTGCGGTCTCCCTCGAAAGGAGTCCATTGCGGCTCGTATTTTTCCTGAGCCTGAGCAATCGCCGCGTTATACTCTGCACGGATTTCTTCCAGCCGGTCTTCGTAGCTCCTCTCTGTTGTATGCCCTGTTTTTGCGCCTTTCCTGGTCTGAGCGGCACTGGCCTTATTGACCCATTTTTTTTCAATCTCGGAGCGGGCCAGGAATTCCGGATTTCCGCCCAGCAAAATATCGGTCCCCCGGCCAGCCATATTCGTGGCAATAGTGATGGCACCAAAACGACCCGCCTGGGCAATGATATTGGCCTCAGCCTCATGGTTGACCGCATTCAAAACATTATGTTTGACCTTTTTTCGCTTGAGGAGTCTGCCCAGATGTTCGGACTTTTCAACTGAAATCGTGCCCACTAACACCGGTTGTCCCCGTTCGTGACAGTCGAGGATATCGGCAATCACGGCCTCGAATTTCTCACCTTCGGTCTTGTATACTACGTCGGGATGGTCTGCCCGGATCATGGGCCGGTTGGGTGGAATAACCACCACGTCAAGGTCGTAGATTTTCTTGAATTCAACCGCTTCCGTATCCGCGGTCCCGGTCATGCCTCCCAGTTTGCGGTACATGCGGAAGTAATTCTGGATCGTGATGCTCGCAAGGGTTTGATTTTCCTCACGAATCCTGACGCCTTCCTTGGCTTCGACGGCCTGGTGCAGACCATCCGACCAGCGCCGCCCGGGCATCAGGCGACCGGTAAATTCATCAACGATAACGACTTCGCCATCCTTAATCACGTAGTCAACATCGCGCTTGAAAACAGCGTGCGCTTTCAGCGCCTGGTTGACATGGTGCAGGGTCCCGATCTCAGCCGGGTCGTACAGGTTGCGCACGCCGAGAATACGCTCAACTTTCGCCACCCCCTCTTCGGTGAGCGTTGCGGTTCTGAGCTTTTCGTCAATAGCGTAATCAACCTCACGCTGGAGACGTGGGATGACTCGATTGAGCGAGTAATATTTCTGTGTGGATTCTTCTGCCGGACCGGAAATAATCAACGGTGTCCGGGCTTCGTCAATCAGGATGTTATCCACTTCATCAACAATGGCAAAATGCAACTCACGCTGAACATAATCTTCAAGATTGAACTTCATGTTATCGCGTAAGTAATCGAACCCGTATTCGTTATTCGTTCCATAGGTGATATCGGCCGCATAGGCCTCTTTGCGGCTGACCGGACGAAGATTCATATATCGATAATCTTTAACCACATGAGTTGGGTCAAAGATAAAACTCGCGTCATGGACGATAGAAGCAATGGACAGTCCAAGGGCATGATAAATAGGCCCCATCCATTGCACATCACGTCGGGCCAGATAGTCGTTGACCGTTACCAGATGCGAACCGCGGCCGAGCAGGGCGTTGAGATAGAGCGGCAGGGTTGCAACCAGCGTCTTTCCCTCGCCCGTTTTCATCTCGGCAATGCGCCCCTGATGGAGGACAATCCCGCCAAGGAGCTGGCTGTCAAAATGGCGCATACCAGTGACCCGACACGAAACTTCGCGGACGGTCGCATAGGCTTCGGGCAGGATGGCGTCGAGCGCATCGGCTTCAGCCGTGTGAAGTTCTTTTTCCAGGCTGGTTCGTTCTTCCTGGAAATATTCCAGCTTCTCCAGCACCTCTCCGTCAGGGATACCTTCTGGAGCAATCTCGACGGCCTGCCGGGCGATCTCATCCAGCTGGGCGCGGGTTGCTGCCGTGGCCTCTTGGATGCGGCTGCGGAAGGTATCCGTTTTCGCTCGCAGCTCATCCAGGCTGAGCGCTTGCAGTTCGGGTTCACGCTGCCCGATCTCTTCCACTAACGGACGCATGCGTTTGAGCTCGCGTTCGTTTTTGCTTCCAAAAATCTTCTGTGCCAAACGTGCTAACATGGTCGTGTTACCTTTAGATATTAACGTTCCAGACGCACTGCTGATTCAACCACATCTCCGAGAAAGCGAGCGCCAACTTTAATGAATTGATCCGGGCTGTCCGTAACGAAAAAGCTGCCCCGCCCCGGTCCGTTCAACCGGGTCCGGTGGTTGTGGGCTAAGGTTGCGCTCACCACCTTGGCCGTTTCCTCAGCCGAATCAATAAGCTGTACATGACCTCCGAGATATGCCGCGATCGTCTTTTTTAACAGGGGGTAATGCGTGCAGCCTAAAATCAATGTATCGATGCCACTCTGCTTGAGACTACTGAGATACGTCGCTACGGTCGAGTGGGCCACGTCGTTCTCTACCCAGCCCTCCTCCACTAACGGCGCAAGCAACGGACACGCGCGGGTATAAATCTCAAGAGAGGCGTCTCCGCCACGAAGCGCTTTTGTATACGCTCCACTCGCGATGGTTGCCTCAGTCCCGATCACCCCTATTTTCCCATTTTGACTGGACCGAACAGCTGCCGCAGCGCCTGGCTGTATCACACCGATAACGGGTATGGGGTAGCGTTCCTGTAAAGCTCCGAGCGCCACTGCCGAGGCGGTATTACACGCCACCACCAGCATCTTGATATTTCGTTCCGCCAGAAAGTCACTATTCTCACACGCATACTGCGTCACAACATCGGGCGACTTTGGCCCATACGGACAGCGCGCGGTATCCCCGAGATATATCAGGTTCTCAGCCGGCAAGAGTGCCGCAATTTGCTGATAGACCGTGAGTCCGCCTATACCGGAGTCAAAAATTCCGATGGCCGCGTCTCCACTCACATCATTCACCTTGCTCGTTATTGCCTCATCAACACCAGTTGGCCAGAGCCGGATTTCAGTCTGCCGAGAACCCTGCGCTCTCACCATCGCAGGCTGCCAGGAGAGCGTTCCGGGCGGTATATCGAAATATATCAAAAAGTGATGTTACACCGTGTTTTTCATCTTCCTATCTAACTGATTGATATATTTTCTGTTTATCAATTGGAGAAAATCCTTGAAAAAAATGAATATCTCACCCGATACCTGAGATGTTTCATACGAAACATTTTCCTCCAGTGTCGCCAGCCCCTCTTTTTCAGGTGGCATTACTGACCAAACGTCTCAACAATGAGCCGATGGTTCTCTCGCACCCGATCAGCTTTTACCCCCGCGGTTGGCGTGTACAGAATAGGAAGGTCCACAACATCTTTCCATTTCTCAATCTGCTCACGACATTCTTCGGGCGTGCCGGCAATCGCAATCTGTTCGACCATATCATCCGTCACGGCAGCAGCCATCTTCGGCAGGTTAAGGGTTTTGAAATGTTCCCATATCGTCCGCTTTTGTTCCTCCCAACCGTGCAGGTTCAGAATGCCCTGGTAGGATTTCACCGAGGCATAAAAGGCGATCTGATTTTTCGCGTCGCGCAGGGCTTGCTCGCGATCATGGCTGACAGCGGTAATCAGCAATGTTGTCAGGTCAATATCCTTAGGGTTCCGACCCGCCCGCTTCGCTCCGACCTCTATATTCGGTCGAATAAATTCAGCGATATATTTGCGGCTGCAGAGGGGGTGGCCGACTAAGCCATCGGCAATCTCGCCAGTCGTCCGCAACATGCCCTTTTGCACTGCGGCCAGATAGAGCGGAATACGATCCCGGACGATATGCGGACGCACGTACGCCGGGATGTTCAAGCTGTAGTAATCGCCCTCAAACTTCATGCCGCCGCCGGCGTGCGAGGCCCATATTTTCCTGATCAAGGCGACACACTCTTTCATTTTCAGCGCAGAGCGGGGCTCAAACTTCTCGCCGTACCACATTTCATTCATGGAACGGGTCCCACTCCCCAGGCCAAGAATCAGACGGCCGTTCGAGAGTTCGTCAATATCCATTGCCCCGGTCGCATTCAGCACCGGGTTCCGCATATAGGCATAGGCGATGCCAGTAGCAATTTTGGCGCGTTGGGTACACGTGGCAACGGCGGCTAAGGTGACCAGACCGTTGCGATTAAAAAACTCACCATTCCACAGAGAATCAAAGCCAGCCTCATCGGCGAGTTGAGCGATTTCCAGCATGTCGCGGATTGTCGGCGTAAAAAGAGCGATTCCACGGCGCTGCATACGTCCTCCTTATCTATTTGACAGAAGAAACATTATCAGTCTCAATTTTATCGAACGAGAAACGTTCCACTACTCCAACACCTGTCCACCACACACTGGCAGGTAGTGGCCGGTGACGAAGCTGCTCAACTCGGACGCGAAAAACAGCGCTGCGTTTGCCGTATCCTCAACCCTTCCTGTTCTGCGCAACGGCACTTTACTCTCATGTCTGGCCTGGGTTTCCTGCGTCAGCATATCTTGCACTTCCTGGGTTAAGGTCAAACCGGGAGAGACGGTATTGACGGTAATATTATATTGACCAAACTCAACTGCCAGATTCCGCGAGAATCCCAACATAGCTGTTTTTGCTGAGGTATAGGCGTGGTAGTTTGGATTTGGTTGATGAATGCCAATCGTGTTGATGCTGATGATCCGTCCCCACCGGCGCGCCTTCATTCCAGGCAAAACCGCTTGCGCGCACAAAAAGGCGGCTTTGACTGTCGTATCGAGTTGATACTGCCAGTCCGCCCAGGTCGTGTCCTGAAACAGCTTCTGCGGAATACTGCCAGCATAATTGTTAACCAGGATATCAACCTGGCCAAATCGCGCTTCGGCTTGACGAACGATATCGGCAACTTGGGCTTCATCGGTGATGTCTGCTTTGACAAACAGGGCTTGCCCGCCGGCTGACTCGATTCCTTCAAGTACGTGTTGAGGATGACCTTCCTCCTTGACCTGGTTAAGAACAACCTTGGCTCCTTCGCCGGCAAAGACACGCGCAATGCCCGCTCCGGTCCCTCGTACCGAGCCGGTAATAAGCGCGATTTTGTTTTTCAGAAGCATAGACTCTCCTTCAGCCCGGCAACTGGCCCTGGCTCACAAACCGAGGACAATATCAAGCATTGTCCTCGGTTTTCATTGAGGTAAGAGCGGCTGCCCGCTCTTAGGTTGTCCCCTACCCCGGCTGTAGACCAAGGCCGCGGATTGCAATGATATTGCGCAGAATATTGCTCGTCCCGCCCTGGATCGTATAGGCCGGAGCGTACAGATATTCTCGGGCCGCTCGGCCGGCCAAACGGGCATGAGGCGAGCCCGGCAGGAGGACCGCATAATCACCCAGCAGTTCGCTCACCGCTTTGGCAATACGCTGTTCTACTTCGGTGCAAAAACACTTTGCCATAGCGGCTTCATAGTTCGGCACGATCTTCTGTGTCAGATACCACGCGACCTTATAGACCATGAAGCGGCCCAAATCGAGTTCGATCTGCAGCTGAGACAGGCTATCCCGGACAAGCGGGTCTTTCGTCAGGCCCCGTTCCCTGGCATACCGAACGGCATCCTGAAAGAGGGGATAATTACTCAGCAGCCGCTCAATACCGCTGCGTTCGTAGTCAAGCTGAGAGGCAATCTGATACCAGCCTCGATTTTTTTCACCAATCAGCCGGTCTTTCGGTATCTCAACATTATCAAAAAAGACCTCATTAAAATGATGTTCCCCGGTTGCATCAATGAGGGGTCGCACATCAACGCCCGGTGTATCCATAGCAACCAGGAATTCACTGATCCCCCTATGCTTCGGGGCAGCCGGGTCCGTGCGAGCAACCAGATAGGCATAATCGGCAACATGGGCGAAGCTGGTCCATATTTTTTGGCCGTTCAAGGTATAGTGATCGCCCTCCTCGTTTGCCCGGGTCTGGAGCGAAGCCAAGTCGGAGCCGGACCCTGGTTCACTCATACCCAGACAAAAGACGACCTCACCCTTACAGACTTGCGGGAGTATGTCCTGTTTTTGCTCCTCACTGCCATAGGCGAGAAGCGCCGGACCAACCTGACGGTCCCCCAGCCAATGGGCCGCGACTGGAGCTCCGGCGCGCAGCAATTCTTCGGTCAGGATCAGGCGGTCAAGATACGACTTTTCCTGACCGCCGTATTTCTTGGGCCAGGTCAACCCGATCCAGCCTTGCTGGCCAAGTTTCTGAGAAAATTCGCGCGAGTAGCCGCTAATCCAGCCGTCTTCAACCCGCTCCTCGGCCAGTACCTCGCTCGACAGGAATTCCCGGATTTCTGCACGAAACGCTTCTTGTTCCCTGGTAAGAGCGAAATCCATACGATCTCCTTGATTCAGACTCTTGTGTTTATACAGGATCGTCCAGGATTGTTATGAAAATTTGACCCTGGGGCTCGTTAGCCCCTAGCCCTCCTCCAGCGCCTCACACTCGCCCACCGGGGCGATCAAAACCTCCGAGTCGCGTGAGCAACTCAGGTGCAGGGCAAGGGAGCTGGTGTCGTCAAACTGCTGAGCAATAATCCACATCTGTTCAATTTCAGGACTGACCTGGGGCAATATTTCCAGCGTCTTTCGGGTCCGCTGGGCGTCAAAAAAGGCGAACGGCTCATCAAGGATAAGGCACTCAACGCCACACAGTGACGAGCTAATCAAGGCTTGCGACAAGGCCAGACGGATAGCCAGCATCACCTGATTATAGGTGCCCCCCGAAATTTCGTTCAGACCAACAAAATGACCCTTTTCACTCGACCATACCCGGACATTAAGGTCATTATCGATTTGCATGGTCTCGTAGCGCCCCTCAGTGAGCTGCGGCATGATCTTACTCACAACGTGCCGCATCTCCAGGTTAAATCGACTGAGTAAACGCCGGTGCGAGCCGGCGAGGAGATTTTGAGCAATCCGCCGGACTTCAATACTGCGGGTTTTGCTCTCAATATCCTTTTCGAGCGTCGAGATCTCCTGGTCCAACTGCATCGCTTTATTGAGTCGGCGCTCTTCTTCCGCAATGGCCTGCTCCAGACGGTCCAGGTCTTGGCGTATGGCAACCAGGCTCGTCTCAACAGTCTGTATTTCTTCGGTGATCCGTCCGGTGATGGCGGCGACATCCTCCTGGCAGGTGAGGCTCGCAGCCTCCAGCGGCGCAAGGAATGCAGCCAGTGCCTCTACATTAAGCAGCGCCGCGCCAGGACCATGAACAAACAGGGTCAGGGCTGCTTTCAGTTGCGCATCATCACAGCCATCAAGAGCCGCCACCTCAGCTGACAATGACTGCTGCGGGAGGCCATCAAGCGCCTGGAGCTGGGCTTCGCTTTCTGCTTGTTCCGCGTGAAGGCGCTCAGCCTTTTGCTGATCGGTAATAATCCGATCGGTGAAAACCAGAACCCGGATAAGACACCACAGACTCAGCCCGCTGGAGACCACGGCGATAAGGAGAAGCTCTGCGTCGCGCGCCACCTGTCGCTGCACATCGTTGCTGAGCCATTGGCCAATGGCGTGGTCTGGCGCATGGTTGATAAACCACAACGCGGCCCAGGCCATGACCATAAGGAGCAGCGTGGCACAAAATCCGACAACAGACCCAGTCCGCTTGCTGCGGAGGCCCTCCCCCTGACTGATGATAACGGCATTCTGCTCGGGTAAAGAAATCGCCTCAGCGTCAACCTCAGCCGGCCGCTCTCCCTGACCAATGATCCAGGCCAGACGTTGGCGATACGCAACTGCCGCGTCACGCACCGGTGTAAAAGCCTGAAGACGCTTGCGCAGATCGTCACTCCAAGACTGGAGCGCTCCAGTTAGCCGCGGCCCCGAACCGGATTCTGCCCCTTCACTTGTCGCGCCCACGGCTTTTGCCGCGGTGTCGATATTATCCGCATAGTGCAGCCATTGCTCCAGGCTGGTATCAAGATTGGCCTGCTCCGTCTTTTTCACCTGCTCGGCGACCTCTGCGGTTGCAACGCGCAGGCGATCGAGCGTTGAGTGACGGACTGTGTTTTCTTTTTTTCGCTCAGCAATGGCTGTGGTTTGTGCATTCTGTTCTGCCTTCAGATTGGGCAACGCATCAGCCTGGATATTGAGTTCAGTGCGCTGCCGGCGAGCCTCGGCAAGGCCGCTATGCAGAGGGCCGAGTTCTTCCTGGAAAGTCTGGATATCGGACGCGCACTCAGTCGCCACGCGCTCAAAGGTTTCGACACCGGCCAGCGCCTTGGCAGTCTGCAGGAGAATAGATGGAGAGGCGATATTGCGTTGGGCTAAATAGAAGGAATCGATAAAGCGTTGATAGGTAAAACCACACAGCTGCGCCACATTCTCGTTTACCGGAGCGGCTCCACGAACAAAAGGCTCGGCTTCCCCTTCCCGGCGAAGCTGAGCCAGGTGATTCCCATCGGCGTCAAAAGAGCGGGTAATCAGATAGCCTTGTTTATCCTTGGCAAAAAAGCCAACAGTAACGGAAGCGCCAAACTCGCCCCATTTGATATTTTTTTGGAATTCGTCCTCGGGGTGAGAGAATGTCCGGCCAAACAGCCCCAGACACAGAATCTCGGCAATGGTCGTTTTGCCGGATTCATTTGCGCCGCTTATTCCAATCACTCCCCGCCGGGGAAGATTCGGCAGCTTCAGTTCCGCATAACGCAGCACATTTTTCGCATGGACACTCGTAATGATCATGGAATTTCCTTACCGGCTGAGTTTCCGCAGGACGAGGGAGACGGCTTCGTGGTAGAGTTGCTCGTCAGCATCAGGATTGTCGCTGCCTAAACGTTCGATTTCTGCCTGGCTATGCTGCTCAAATTCCTCGGCCAGACTCGTGAGCCGAAACTTTTCTATCAGAGCGGACTCCTTTGCCATTGCCTGTTCTTCGGCTGGATTACCGGGCCGCAGTTCTCTTACCAGGGCGATATCTTTTTTTGTTGCCATTCGCTCCCTCCCTTGCCTCCTTGGTACGCCTGTATTCAGTTTATATGCACGGGCGGGTTGATTACAACGACACCCCAGTTCTGGAATCGTTAGCCCCTTCCGTCCGACTTGGCAATTGTCGAGTCCTCAGCTAGGCTAGGGCCTTAAAACCGCGGCTGAAGGAGGCACGCATATGAGTGGCTACACAATCATTGACGTAGATACCCACGTAACAGAGACGCCAGACCTGTGGACCAGTCGAGTCCCCGACAAATTAAAAGACGCGGTTCCCCGCGTTGACCTCGACGCCAGGGGCCGTCAGTGGTGGTTCCTCGGAGACCGGCGCATAGCCAATCCGGGTCTGACCGCCACCGCGGGGGTCGGCGATATGGCCAACTGGCCCAAGTCGTATGACGAGATGCACCCAGGCGCATTCGACGCCAGGGAACGCCTCAAATACATGGATGAAATGGGCATCTGGGCGATGGTCATGTATCCCAACGTCGGGGGGTTTGGCAGCCAGGAGTTTCTCCGCCTCGAAGACTCCGAGCTCAAGCTGACCTGTGTCAAGGTGTATAATGATTGGCAGACCGAGTGGGCGTCAGCCGATTCGCGCCGCCTGCTCCCGATCACCTCAACGCCCTTCTGGGATGTTGACGCCGCGGTTGAAGAAATCCGACGCTGCCACGCCATAGGCCATAAAGGCATTCTCTTCACCGGCGACCCGCAATCGCTCGGCCAACCCCTCCTGGGCGACCCGCACTGGAATCCATTATGGGAAGTGGCGTGCGAGCTCGACCAACCGATCAGCTTTCATATTGGCTCCGGCAATATGGACGGCGGACTGCGGCGCGACAAAGTGAAGACCTACGGCAAAATGGCGGCGTTTGCCGAACTCTCGGTTGATATCTTCATGCGCAACGGCATTCAGTTAAGCGATCTGATCATTTCGGGTGTCCTGGCGCGCTATCCCAGCATTAAATTTGTTTCGGTTGAGAGCGGGATCGGCTGGATTCCGTTTGCTCTCGAAGCCCTGGATTATCAGTTCCTCGGCAACCGCGTTCCAGAAGAGCGGCCCGACCTGGACATGTTGCCGTCCGAGTATTTTGCACGGAACATCTACGCCTGTTACTGGTTCGAGCAAATCGCCCCACGTCGTCTGATCGACAAAGTCGGGGTTGACCGGATCATGTTTGAAACCGACTTTCCCCATCCGACTTCGCTCTACGGCGATGAAGTCCACGAGCGTATCAAGGAAGGCTTAGAGGATTGTGACGAGGAAGTCCGGCGTAAAATCCTGTGGGACAACGGACAAAAACTGTATAAAGTCGAAGGTCCGACCGCCGCGGACGAGGCCAGGTTGAACGCCTGAATTTTCAGTGCGCCGCGCTCAAAAGGAACGGCCAGGGGCAGATGCCCTTGGCCGTTTTGACTGGAGTCGGCAGCCACCGCCGCTATGGACCGCCTTGCTCAGAAGTGGCTAGTGGCTAGTGGCTAGAACGTTTCACGACAGGTTCTCGTCGTGTTCAACAAGGGAAGAAAGCCCCCCTGCATCCCCCCTAGCAGGGGGACAAAAATGGCAAGCCCCCCTGCTAAGGGGGGTTGGCGGGTCGCCCTCGGATGGGCGGACCGAGCTCCCATCAGCGCGCTCAAAGGGGAGAATACGGCGGGTCGCCCTCGGATGGGCGGACCGAGCGCGTTGCCCACGAGGCCCCTGCCTTTGAGTGACTACTGGGATTCTCCTCCCCACTGACCATCTCCTCCGCCCGCCGCGCTTGACTGCAAACAGGATTCGTGACGATATCCGTACTTTGGGTCGTATCTCTGTGGAGGTTATTATGGCGAGTTTAGTCAGCGTTGGTCGGCCAGCGGGTCATGTCGAAGGACCGTCCAAAGTCACCGGACAGGCCCGCTATACCGCGGATATCAGGCTGCCCGGTTTGCTGTACGGCAAGTGCCTGCGCAGCCCGTTTCCCCACGCGCGGATTGTCTCGATTGATACCGCGCCGGCAAAAGCGCTCGCCGGCGTCCACGCCGTCATTACCGGAGCTGACCTGCCGAATCGTCGCATTGGTCGTTTCTTTTTGGATAAACCCGTCCTCGCGCGGGATGTAGTCCGTTTTGTGGGAGAAAAGGTTGTGGCGGTTGCGGCAGAGTCTATGGACATTGCCGAGGAAGCGCTTACCCGCATAGCAGTTGAGTATGACGCCCTGCCGGCAGTCTTTGATCCCGTCGAAGCCATGCAGGAAAACGCGCCGCGCGTCCATACCGACACCAGCGCATACACCCATCCTCCCGTGCCCGATTTTGTTCATCCGGGTGATGACCGCCTGTACCCGGACATTCCCAATGTGGTATCCCAAGTCTTCTACACCCACGGCGATGTTGAAGCCGGCTTTGCGCAAGCCACCCGCGAGTTTACCCATACGTTTACCGTTCCCCCGGTTCATCAGGGGTATATTGAGCCGCACGCCAGCGTCGTCCAGATTGAGCCAGACGGAAAAGTCAATCTGTGGCTCTCGAATAAGACCCCCTTTGTGGCCCGGTCTCAATTTGCGGCAGCGCTGGATGTGACCGAGGACCGGGTCTGCGTCAACACCGCGCCCATTGGCGGTGATTTTGGGGGTAAAGGCTCATTGATGGATAGCGTCGTGTGCTATCACCTGGCCGCGGCCGCGGGTCGGCCAGTCAAAATGGTCATGACCTATACCGAAGAGCTGTCAGCCGGCAATCCGCGTCATCCGGCAGTCATTACGCTGCGGACCGGCGTAGACGCCAACGCCCGGATTGTTGCGCGTCAGGCCAGGCTGGTTTTCAGTTGTGGCGCCTATAGCGCCTTCACCCCACTGCATACCGTACACGGTAGTGTCCACGCCGCGGGTCCGTACCGGATGCCCAATGTCGAAATCGAGGTCTTTCGCGTCTACACCAACACCGTTCCCGCCGGGCATATGCGCGCGCCCGGCGCGCCCCAGATCGTTTTTGGGGTTGAAAGCCATATGGACCTCATTGCCCGGGAGCTGGGGCTAGACCCCTTGGAATTTCGGCTCCGCAACACGCTGGTCGAAGGCGATGCTGCTCCGCTGGGTGAAAAGTGGAAGAAGATCCGCTGCAAAGAGACTTTGGAGGCCGCGGCCAGGGAAGCCGGCTGGGACACGGAAAAGGCGACCCATAGGGGCCGCGGCATTGGCATGTATGACCGCGAGCCTGGAGCGTTTGGTCCGTCGAGCGCAACCCTGAGTATCGCCGCCGACGCCACGCTGACCCTCATGACCGGCGCGGCAGACACGGGCACAGGCTCGTATACGGTTCTCCAGCAGGTCGTGGCCCAAGAGCTCCAGCTTCCTTTGGAATCCGTCAGGGTCGTGCAGGGGAATACCGACTCCGCGCATTGGGAAGTTGGCGCTGGGGGGAGCCGTCTGACGCATATGGCCGGTCAGGCGACCCTGGCCGCGGTTCGAGAGTTAAAGGCAGGACTCACTGCATTGGCTGCCCGGCATATGGAAAGTCCGCGGGAGCAGGTCACATATGAGGCCGGCGCGTTTGTGAATACGAACGGGCAGCGCCTTGCGCTCCCCAGGCTGATGACCGCACTTGCCGACCGGGAAGAGCTGCCCTTACGCTATACCGGAGAATATGTGGCCGAAGACCCGGTGGAGGTGACCTCATTCTGCGCCCAGATAGCCGAAGTCGCTGTTGATCCGGCAACCGGCCAAGTGACGCTCAAGAAACTCACAACCGCGCACGATGTCGGCACCATCCTCAATCCGCTCACTCACCAGGGACAGGTTGAAGGTGGGGCGGTCCAGGGGGTCGGCCACGCATTGACCGAACATCTGATTGTGCAGGACGGGGCAGTGACGAATGTCCATTTGGGTGACTATAAACTGCCGACTGCTATGGATATTCCAGAGCTGAAAACGGTCTTGGTCAAAAGCGACGCCGGCCCCGCGCCGTACGCCGGCAAGGCCATTGGCGAGCACAGTAATGTAGCCGTACCGGCCGCGGTGGCAAACGCCGTCTTTGATGCGGTGGGGGTGCGCCTGATGGATTTGCCCGTGACCGCAGAGAAAGTCTATGCGGCCCTGCGAGAAAAAAACAGCGTGGTCAAGAGCGGCGCGTAGAGGAACCAAGCAGACATGAAATCCATTCAACTTCGAGTAAACGGCCAATCGGTTGAGCGAGACATTCCCGACAACACCCTGCTCATCGACTTATTGCGCAACGGTCTTGATCTCACCGGAACCAAAGAAGGCTGTAGCGTGGGCGTATGCGGGGCGTGTACCGTCCTGCTTGACGGGCAGCCCGTCAGTTCCTGCTTGACTCTGGCAGTCACGGCAAACGGCTGTGCGGTCACCACTATTGAAGGACTGTCTGAAGGCCACAGGCTGCACCCGCTCCAAAAAGCGTTTATCGACTATGGCGGCTTTCAGTGCGGCATTTGTACGCCGGGTCAGATCATGTCGGCTAAAGCCCTGTTGGACGAAAACCCGCGTCCGTCAAAAGACGAGATTCAAAACTGGATGATGGGCAATCTGTGCCGCTGTACCGGCTATTACAAAATAATCGAATCGATCCAGGCTGTGGCAGACGGAAAGGTCGCCTCATGATTGCCTTTGCATATATTGAGCCGGAAAGCCTCGAAGAGGCATTAGCCCTGCTTGAACAGCACGGCGAGGACGCCAAGGTCCTGGCCGGCGGAACCGGGCTGGTCAACCTGATGAAGCAGCGTTTGGTGCAGCCTGCATATCTGATCGGTCTCCGCCAACTGGCCCGCCGCCCGGAACTTGCTGAGATTCGGCCCAGCGGCAGCCTCACCATTGGGGCTTTATGTTCGCACCGGACCATAGAAACCTCAGCGCTGATTCAGCGTCGTCTTCCCCTTTTGGCCACGACCTTTCAGCATGTAGCCAGCGTCCGCATTCGGACGGCTGCGACCATGGGCGGCTCACTGGCGCATGCCGACCCAAACCAGGACCCGCCGCCGGCCTTGCTCGTCCTGGACGCGCGAGTTCGAGTCCAATCGAGCCACGGCGAGCGGGAAATTGAGCTGAGCGATTTTTTTGTCGATTATTATGAAACCGTACTCGAACCCGACGAGCTCATAACCGCGGTCATCATCCCACCCCAGCCTGCCGGCGCAGGTACATCCTTCTTCAAGTTCCTGCCCCAGACGCATGACGATTACGCAACTATTGCCGTCGCCGCCCGAGTCTCCTTAGATGGCGACACCATTTTACACCCCCGCATCGCCTTGGGCGCAGCCGCGGCCACCCCACTCCGGGCACGGACGGTTGAGGCCGCCCTCCAAGGCCAGACCCCGACCCCCGCTATCATTCGTGACGCAGCCGCTCTTGTCGCCGAAGAAGTGGACCCACTCGCCGACTTTCGCGGCTCAGCCGAATACAAACGCGACATGGCCATCGTCTTTACCCAGCGGGCCATTGAACAAGCAGTCACACAAGCTACTGCTAACCACTAACCACTAACCACTAACCACTAACCACTAACCACTACCCATTACCCACATGAACTTTGACCATCACTGTACGGTTCCGGTTGCGCGCAAAACGCTGTGGGACTTTCTCATGGATGTGCCTCAAATGGCAGCCTGTGTGCCTGGGGTAAGCGAGGTTGTCGCCACTGGTAGAGATCAATACGCGGGCCGTATGAAAATCACCTTCGGCCCGATTCGACTCACCTTACAGGGCGAACTCCGCATTCAGGAACTCGATCAAACCAATTGGCGTGCGGTTGGCAGAGCGGAAGCAAACGACCGGCGCGTTGGCGGCGGCGTCCATATCAGCGCCACGCTGACTTTAGTCGAACAGGAAGAGGCGGAAACCCAACTATTCATTCAGACCGAAGCCCGGCTCATGGGCAAGCTGGGCGAGTTTGGTCAGTCCGTCATTCGGAAAAAGGCCGATAGAATTGTGGCCGAGTTCGCCCGCAATGTCGCAAAACATTTCTCAGTAGAGCGCCCCCCTCACCCTGGCCCTCTCCCTCCGGGGGAGAGGGAATAATCCGTATAGAGCGCCCCCCTCACCCTGGCCCTCTCCCAGCGGGAGAGGGGTTGGGGTGAGGGTTTACACTATGCCCGCTACATTTTTATCCGCTCGTTCTCAGGGTCGTATAAAGGACGCAGCGAAGCCCGAGCCGGGATGCGCTGGCCGGCGACTTCAATTTCATACCTGCCGGCCTGAATGTATTCGGGTGTGACGCCATCCGCATGGTTGACGTACCCCAGGCCAATGGCCGCGCCCAGGGTATGGCCGAACATACCGGAGGTAATAAAGCCAACAATTTCATTATTCCGCCAAATCGGTTCGTTGTGGTAGAGCAATGCCCCAGGGTCTTCCAATGCAAATTGGACGAGCCGCTTTTTGACGCCGTTATGGTGTTGCTCCAGCAGGACTTCTCGGCCTAGGAAAGAGTCCTTATTCAGCCGAACAGCAAACCCCAGCCCAGCTTCGAGCGGGGTGTCTTCGTCGGCCACGTCATGCCCCCAGTGGCGATAGCCTTTTTCCAGGCGTAAGGAATTGAGCGCATGATAGCCGCAGTGCTGAAGTGAAAACGCTTTTCCTTCTGAAATAATCGCGTCGTAAATGGAGAGGGCGCATTCAGTTGGGATGTGCAGCTCCCAGCCCATTTCGCCCACATAGGTCAGACGCATGGCACGGAGCGAGGCGTCAGCAAAGTCGATTTCCTGCGAGCTGGCAAACGGGAAGGCCCGATTGGAGAAGTCCGCATCAGTCAATTTGCTCAAGAGCGCCCGGGAATGCGGACCCATGACGCTCAGCACAGCGTAGGCTGAGGTGACGTCGGTCAGAAAAGCGTATTCATCCTGAGCAATATGCGCCTGCAGGTATGAAAAGGTTTTTGTCTGCGTCGCCGCCGCATCCACGATGTAGAAGCGATCCGGAGCCAGGCGGGTAATGGTGACATCGGCCTCAATCCCCCCCCGCTCATTCAGCACTTGGGTGTAGACAACCTTCCCGATAGCAACGTCAATCTGGTTCCCGCACACGCGATTGAGCACGCTCACCGCATCCTTCCCCTGGAGGAGAAACTTGCTGAAAGAGGTTTGATCGAACAGGCCGACATTCTCCCGCACGGCCCGGTGCTCAGCCGCGGAATAGGCAAACCAGTTTTGTTTGCCGTACGAATACTGGTCCGTGGGTGTCACGCCCGGCGGAGCAAACCAATGCGCGCGCTCCCAGCCGGCGACTTCCCCAAAACACGCCCGTTGGGCAACCAGGCGATCGTGCAGCGGCGACAGGCGCACGTTACGGCTTGTTTCATACTGCCGGAACGGCCAGTGCATATCATACAGGAGGCCCAGGGTTTCCGAGACCCGTTTTTCTAAATAGCGTCGATTGTTCTGAAAGGGGCGATTGCGCCGAATATCCACGTCCCACAGGTCCAGCGGCGGATGTCCGCGCGCAATCCATTCGGCCAGGACCTTCCCGGCCCCGCCGGAAGACTGAATGCCGATAGAGTTAAAGCCAGCGGCAACATAGAAATGCTTGAGCTCAGGCGCTTCACCCAAATGGTAGCGGTCGTCCGGGGTGAAACTTTCGGGTCCGTTGAGGAAGAGTTTGATACCCGCGGTCTCCAATGCCGGCAGCCGGCGCATCGCCTTGTTGAACACATCCTCCAGATGGTCCCAATCTTCCCCAAAGGTGCCAAACGCAAAATCTTCAGGAATGGCTGCGCCTCCCCTTCCCCACGGCTTGGCTTGGAGTTCAAAGAAACCGGCCAGGACACAGCCGACTTCTTCCTTGAAATATGTTGCGCTCCCAGGGTCGCGCAGCGTCGGTAAGCCAGAGGCCAGGCCCGCAATCGGCTCGGTGACAACGTAAAAATGTTCCGCGGCATGGAGGGGGACGCTGACCCCGGCCAGGCGACCGACTTGCCGTGCCCACATACCGGCGCAGTTGACGACATATTCAGACTGGATGTCGCCGTATTCGGTCGAAACTCCGCTGACTTGGCCGTCTTTCTGGTGAATGCCAGTCACTTTCACATTCTCGAAAATCCGGGCACCGCGCATTTTGGCGCCTTTGGCATAAGCCTGGGTGGTATCGGTAGGGTTGGTCTGCCCGTCGCCAGGTAAATACACCCCGCCCACCAGGTCTGAGGCGTTCATAAGGGGCCACAGGTCGGCCGCTTCCCGGGGGGTAATGACGGCAACCTCAAGCCCAAAGCATTTTGCCATGGACGCGCCGCGCTTGAGTTCCTCAAAACGCTCGGCATTATTGGCAATGGACACAGAGCCGGTCTGCTTAAAGCCGGTCGCCTGACCGGTTTCAGTTTCGAGTTCCTGCAAGAGCGTACTCGTATACTGGGCGAGTCGGGTCAGATTCTGAGTGGCCCGCAGCTGTCCCACCAGGCCGGCGGCGTGCCAGGTCGTGCCGCTGGTAAGGCTTTTACGTTCGAGCAGGACCACATCGCTGAGGCCAAGTTTGCAGAGATGATAGGCCACACTACAGCCAATTATGCCACCGCCAATAATGACGACCTGCGTATGCGAAGGAAGATTTACCATACGACGCTCCGTTTCTTTCCTCCCTCCTCCTCGGAGGGGATGGAGACAGTTGTACTCGTTCACCCCAGCAGGATCATCGCTATCCCGCTCACGACAAGGACGACACCCGGGATTTGACGCCAGACTTCTTGTTCACGCCACAAAACAAGAGCCAGTCCAATCGCCACCACGGCTTCGATTTGAGCAACCGCCTTGGCGTACACCACCAGAGTCAGCGAGTATGACCAAAAGGCACAGATGCTGCCGCCGAAACTCGTGGCTCCGATGAGCGACATTCGGCCCCAGTGCGTTGTAATATGCTGGAATTCCTCACGTTTCAGCCACCACAGTGAGGCAGTCAGAATCACAACCTCCATCCAGGTGGTATGAAACACCGCGTGAACAGCGGCCTCAAAGCGACTTGTTCCAAAGTGGGGGTTTAGGGCGGCAAACTCCGAGGTCGCCTCTTTTAATAGAAAACTGGCCAACACAAGAAAGATGGCGCACGCGCCAGCGAGTAAGGCTCCCAGGTCAAAATGCAGGGCTCGACGCCAGCCGGCCGGCCCGCCCTCTTTGCCGAGATTCATCAGCATCACCCCCAGGCTGGAAGCGATGATACCGACCCAGCCGAAGGTTGACGGATACTCTGCAAAAAACATGAGGCCACACAAGGCGGTGAAGAGCACTTCCAGTTTGTGCAGGACAATGGCCTGCGCAAAATTGGTATGCTGAAAGGCGGAAACCAGGGCGATATTGGCAAGAATCTGGGTAACTCCTGTCAAAAAGCAATATCCATAGAATGCGAACGACAACTGCGGTACGCCGCTCGCGGCCATCAGCATGAGCGCCGCGGGGCCTGAGAACGGCAAATTAAACGTAAAACGCGCCCAACTGATAAGGACGGGAGAAACCCTGCCGGACAAGGTCCGCGCCAGCGCGTTCCGCAGGGTCAGGAAAATGCCGGCGGCAATGGAAATTTCAACCCAGGTCACGGTAGGATGCCATTCCGTAGAGGTGAGAATGCCCCTCCTCACCTAGAGCAAATTACGATGCTGTGTAGCCACCTGTCATTCCTGCGGAAGCAGGAATCCAGGCCCCCAGCCCCTTCCGCCCGCTGGATGCCGGATCACGTCTGGCATGACGGGAGCCCCCGGCACGACTACAGACTAGCGTAAAACGCGCTAGCGGTCCGTGTGGCCCAGGCTCCTGTGCGGGGCAACTCTATCTCGTATGGGAGGCATTGTTTCTACGTTATTCCTGTGGCTGGTCTTCTGTTTCCGACTGGGCGTCACCTTCCGCAGGCGGAGCGCGTCCAACGCTGTCTGAATAGCCGTATAAGTCTTGGGATTCTTCATCCACATCCTCTTCATCCACGATGGCCGTTACCGGCGCGATGAGATTCACGGCTTCAAATAAGTTCATGATATGGCGGGTATTTGCCCCTAAATCTCCCTTGCCAACGCGCGAGGCAGAACGCGCAAAGAGCGTACTCCGCTCTTCCCCATCCGCCTCGACCCAGATGGTGACATCATCCTTGAATTTCATGATTCTGGTCGTCACCACGGCTTCTATTTTCCGCGCTTCGGGCTCAACCGGACTTAACTCCCAGTGGAGCGCCTCTGCTGCCCGGCGGGCAACATCAAACATCAAAGCAGCCGGCGCGGCATACGTGCGTGGCCGGAGTTCGGGAAAGGCCGTGTCTGGTATTGTTTCTGCAACATTCGTTGTCAGATAGGTCAGTAGCCGAGTTCCCGCCCCCGGGCGATCGCTCCACGGCAGATCGTTGGAAATAAGCCCGGCAGCCAGGAGAGACGCCCACACCACAGCCAGAAAAAAAACAACCTGCAAGAGCCCACTCATAAATCGCATAGCCCCCTCCCATCAGGTCTGTCTCATCATACCAATCACAGTCAAGCCGGCATAAGCAGTGGTTGTAACTCTTCCCAACTTGTGGCCGGTAAAGAACAGGCAAAATGATGACAGACATAGGCAGTCAGCTTGTCATCAAGCCGCGTCTTGCCGGCGAGGAATCCGGGGACACCGCGCGGCGGCTGCGCCGGGTCGAAACACAACAGCGTCTTATTGGGAATAAAGCGCGCATGGATGTTTTTCAGCAGCGCTGTGGTTTCAGAGGCGGCCGGGTTTCCCAGGAGCGCGATTTCCTTGGGCCGGCGCAGGTGAAAATCCAGGCCGCACAGCATATTGCTGAAACCAAAGGGGTTTTGCTCCAGGGAATCGTAGAACAGGCGGAAGATCGTTTCCGCTTTGGTCAGATAGTCCTGCTGCCAGGTGGCATAATACAGGCGCAGCAAGACAGAAGCGGCCACAGAGTTCCCCGACGGCACAGACCCATCAAAAGCGGACTTTGAGCGGCTGATCAGCGCTTCGTGGTCGGAGCTGGTAAAAAAGAACCCGCCCTCCTGCGCGTCCCAAAAGCGCTCTAGCAGCACGTCGGCCACAGCCACGGCCTCGTCCAGATAGGCTGGCTCAAAGGTTGCCTCATACACGTCGAGCAAGGCCGCTCCGAAGCAGGCGTAGTCGTCAAGATAGGCGTTGAATTTGGCTTGCCCGTCCTTATAGCTGCGTAGCAGGCGGCCTTCGTGACGCAGGGAAGTCTGAATAAAACGGATGCCGCGTCGGGCGACTTCGAGATAGTCGGGATTGCCCAGCACCTTATACGCCTCGGCAAATGCCGAAATCATGAGCCCGTTCCAACTGGTCAGAATTTTCTCATCGCGACCGGGTTTCACCCGCTGTTCACGGACGGCAAAGAGGCGGTCTTTGGCCTGGCCGATCAACTGCTGTATATCGTCCACCTCACGCCGAAACAGCCGGGCCAGTTGTTCCAGTTCCAGCGTAGGATGGAGGATGTTCTGCCGCTCGAAATTTCCGGCATCCGTAACATCGTAATAGCGACAGAAGACCTCCCCTGCCTCGTCGCCCAATATCCGCATCACTTCGTCCCGGTCCCAGACAAAAAACTTACCCTCTTTGCCTTCCGAGTCGGCATCCTGGGTTGAATAAAATCCACCCTCCGGGCTGAGCATCTCCCGCTCGACATAGGCCAGGATGTCCTCCACAACCTGCCGAAAGAAGCCGTCTCCGCTGGCCTGGTAGCCTTCAAGATAGAGCCGGGCCAGGAGGGCATTGTCGTACAACATCTTCTCAAAATGGGGCACCAGCCAGCGCTCGTCGACCGAATAGCGATGGAAGCCTCCCCCGAGATGGTCGTACATGCCGCCTTGGGCCATTTTGCGTAGCGTATGCGTGGTCATGTCCAGATAGCGCTGGGTGCCGCTTGCGTGGGCGTGACGCAAAAACAGCGAAAAAACGGAGGTGTTCGGGAATTTGGGAGCCTGCCCCAGCCCGCCGTGGGTCTCGTCGTAATGCTGGGCCAGCCCTGCGACCGTTTTCTCTAACACCGAGACTTCAAGTGGGCGCGTCGTTTGTTCACGCCGGGCCAGTTGCTCAAGCCGGGACAGAATCTCGGCGGTCGATTGGGAGACGTCCCCAGGTTTCTCCCGATAGGCTTGGGCGATACCCGCCAGGACGCGCGGAAACGCGGGGATATTATGACGATCCTCGGGTGGGAAATAGGTTCCGCCATAGAACGGCTTGCCATCCGGGGTGAGAAACACCGTCATCGGCCAGCCGCCGCGACCGGTCAACATCTGGACCGCATTCATATAGATTTCATCAACATCCGGCCGTTCTTCCCGGTCAACCTTGATATTGACGAACAGTTTATTCATCAGCGCCGCAATATGTTCGTTCTCAAAGGATTCGTGAGCCATGACATGACACCAGTGGCAGGCCGAATAGCCGACGCTCAGCAGAATCGGTTTGTCTTCCGATTTGGCTTTGGCAAAAGCTTCTTCGCCCCACGGGTACCAGTCCACCGGGTTGTGGGCGTGTTGGAGCAGATAGGGGCTCGTCTCTGTCGATAAACGATTGACGCTGATGTTCATGATGGTACAGCCCGTACAATGCAGCCCCTACCCTGCCGGGCAACCACAGGGGGTTGCCCCTACATTTCCGGGGTGAGGGGTCTCAGATATGATAAATGCGCTTGGCTTCCCGTCTGAGGTCCGGCTGAAAATCGGGATGGGCAACCTCCAGGAGGGCCGCGGCGCGCTGTTTGAGGGACTTGCCCTTGAGTTCGGCAATCCCGAATTCGGTCACTACATAGTCAACAAAGGTCCGCTGCGCAGTCACCACGCTACCAGGCTCAAGCATGGGCACAATCCGAGAGACCCGGCGACCGCCCACCACCGCGCTCGACGGCGAGACGATTACCGACCGACCCGGATTACAGTAGGCCGCGGTAATGGTAAAAATGGTCTGGCCGCCCGTTCCGGTATACATGAACGGACCGAACGACTCGGAGCAGGCCTGCCCGCCCAGGTCCACGGCCAGGGCGTTATTGACGGCAACATAGTGCTCCTGATTGACCAGCAGGCGTAAATCATCCGTGTAGGTAAAGTCATAAAACTCGAATTTCGGGTTGCCATCAATAATAGCGAGTTCGTCCGGGAACACCCCGATCCCGGCGCTGGCAACGACCTTGCCGGGGTTCACGGTCTTGTACTTCCCGGTAATGACGCCCTCCTGCACCAGGCGGGCAATGCCAGCCGGAATCACCTCAGTGTGAATGCCCAGGTCGTTCTTGTTGCCCAGATACAGGCCGAGCGGAGAGGAAACGCTGCCCAAACCGATTTGGATGGTGTCGCCGTCGTGAATGAGTTCGTTGGCCACCAGGGTGCAGATGACCTCCGTCAGCGCGACTTCTTCTTCGTTGCGTTGCGTTGTCGGGAGTTTGGCCGCGGGCCGCGTGGGTTCCACAAAATAATCGATCTCGGACACATGGATATAGTTCTCCCCGCCGGTTCGGATAAGGTCGTCCTGGACCTCGACCACGACCGTCCGCGCCGCGGTCGCCATGGTTTTGGACATGAACAGGCCATGCCCGAAACTGCAATAGCCGTGCTTATCAGGTGCGGAAACCGGGGTCATATATACGTCGCAGACGATGCCCGGCGGCAGCTCACCCCGGCGGTAATACATCACCGGAATGAAGTCCATATTCTTTTTTCCCATGAGCGGGCGGGTGGTCACGCCCAGGTAGGGCGTCTGAATGGTAAAGGCCTGATCCGCGCCCGGTTGGTCCCAGTCAAAGAGTGGCCCTATAGTTCCGATTTTCACCTCGCGCAGTTCTTCTTTACGCGCGAGCAGCGCGTCGCACAGCGAGAGTGGGGTTGCATGCAGCCAGTTGAACTGCACCGAGTCGCCGTTCTGCACACACCGGACCGCCTCTTGAGCAGAGACGAGCTTGTCACCACATTGATCACGCCAATTCATAGACCCCTCCTCAACAAAAGGAATTTACGATTCTTTGGCCGGAGCATAAACCACGCGGGTCAAGAAAGCAAAGTCAGTCCGCCTCGCGTCGCGCATTTCGTTGAGTGCGATTTCCCGGTATGGTAGGGGTCACACTGAGGAGGTCGTTATGGATATTCGGATTGAGTATTGCGCAGCGTGAAGCTACGAGCCGGAAGCCGTCAGTTTGGCGGAATATGTATTGACCCACAATAAACAACAGGTTCAGGGCCTGACCCTGGTCCCGTATGACGACGGTCGGTTCGAGGTCATTGTCAATGGGACAAAAATTTACTCCAAGCTCGAAACCGGCGTCTTTCCCGACAATAGGGAAGTCCAAGCCGCACTTACGAAGCGGGCCGCTTAATCGGGCCGCTTCGTAGGGTAAAGGCTGCCGGCGCGTCCTCGCCCGCCCAACCGGGACGGGATGAGATTCAAGCTGCGGCACAGGGAGACGTATGGAAATTGGTATATATGCGACTACGCACGGTCTGGCCTATCGGGATGACCAGAATGTACTGGCCCGTTCTCTTCCCGCGGACCAACTCCAGCCAGTAGAAACCGCCCAACTCGCTGAGCGCCTGGGCTTTCACTCCATGTGGTTTCCAGACCATGTGTGTATGCCTATGGCCTCGGAAAGCGAGCATGTCGCCAACGCCTCAGGCAGCCGCGCCTACGAGCCACGCCATACCATGTTCGACGCCGCTGTGGTGATGGGCGCCGTTGCCCACACCACGACCAGCCTCAAACTCGGCACGAGTGTCCTCATTTCCCCCTATCGTAACCCTCTCAGCGACGCCCGCCAATTTGCGACCATAGATCAGCTCTCAAAGGGTCGGCTGCTATTCGGAGTTGGAGCCGGCTGGATGCAGGAGGAATTTGCCGCAATTGGTATTCCCTATGCCGAGCGCGGCCCGCGGACCGACGAGTGTATAGAGGTCTACAAACGCTCGTGGACGGATGACGTCGTCAACTACTACGGCCAGTTCTATGAGTTTGCATCTCTCTCTATGGACCCTAAGCCTGTGCAACAGCCCCCGCCGATTATCTATGGCGGTGTCACCCCTGGCGGCGCCCGGCGGGCCGCGCGCTTATGCGACGGTTTTTATCCGATTTTTCTTGACCCGTTTGCGCGACCGGACCGTTACGCCAGAGAACAGGCAATAATCCGAACAGAGCTGGATGCAATCGGGCGTCCGCACGATGAATTTATCATGATGGGCGTGAGTTCCGCCCGCATTACCTCGTCTGCTGATCCTCTTAGTCAAGAGCGGCCGCGCCGCATCTGTACGGGCACAGCGGAACAAATACTCGAAGACCTCCACAGCTTTGCCACACAAGGCTATGGGCTGATGGTGTGTTTCTTTGACTGTCCGTCCGGACAATTGTCCGAGCTTGAAGACCAGATGCAGCAGTTCAGCGCCAGCGTCATCCCCGAAGCCAAAAATATTCGGCCCCAGGGAGGCTGGAAAACAGCCCTCTGAATCAGGTCTCTTTCTGCTTGAGTTTTGCGCCTATCGCCTTGGCTGTCTCAGGCGGTAAGCCGGTCGGGTCCAAGAGAACGCCGTACTGCTCCAGCCAGTGAGTATGGGCAAGCTGATGCAAGGCAAAAGATGTTTGCATGGATTGGACCCGGCCCTGCGCATCTTCCGCGACGTTGACCGCCTCTTTGGTCAGCTTCAGGGCAAACAGGGATTTTTTTGCAATTTTTTGGGCCATAGCCAGTACGGTTTTGTCGAGTTTCTCCCGCGGGACGATTTGATTCACCATACCGAGCTGCTGCGCCTCTTCGACCGATAGCCAGTCCGAGGTGAAGAGCATCTCTTTGGCCTTACGCGCGCCGACTTCCCAGGGGTGAGCGAAGAACTCGACGCCGCCGATACCAAAGTTCACCACCGGGTCGCAGAATTGCGCATCATCGCTGGCGATAATGATATCGCAGGGCCAGATCAGCATGAGCCCTCCGGCAATGACCTTGCCCTGCACCGCGGCCAGCGTAGGCTTGGGAATATTACGCCAGCGTTCACAAAAGCCGACGTAGATTTCTTTCTCGCGCGCCATCTGTCTTTCGGCGCCCGCGCAGGTAAACCCGCACCACGTGCCCACGGTATCGAATTCAGACATTTTCTCATACACGTTGGGCTCCCGTAGATCATGACCGGACGAGAAATGCGGTCCGTTTGCAGCTAGAATAATAACCTTGACTGCATCATCTTGGGCCGCGCGGTCAAAGGCCGCGTTCAATTCATACAGCAGCCTGGTGTCCTGCGCGTTTCGTGTCTCCGGCCGGTTCAATACAATGCGCGCTATGTGCTCCGCAGGGGTCTCATACAAAACAGATTCAAAATCCGACATCGTGCCCTCCTTCTTCTGATATGCTTCCCACTGTACCCTTCCCCGCTCTTCTCGTGAAGTTCACGAAGAGGGCCTGTTGGAAAATGTCCATTTTAGCCAAATGGATAGTCCCGAAATCCCGGAATATTAGTTTTTGACTATAGTCTACTATTTATCTTGTATTCTCTACAGATCACCTGCTCAACCATTATTCGTTTGACAGACGTTACCAGTAGTTCTATGCCTGAAAACTGCCCGATATCTCAACGCATAAGGAGGAGACGCATGATCGTTATTGCGGGGACAATCCCGGTTAAGGCTGAACGCTGGAATGACGCCAAGGCTCTTGCCGCCAAGATGGTGGAGGAGACGCTCAAAGAGCCAGGCTGCATCAGTTATCAATTCCACACTGCGGCAACCGCTGAACATACCTTCTTTCTCTTCGAGGAATGGGAGTCAGAAGAGGCGCTGGCCGCCCACTTTCAGACCGAGCATCTGCAAAATTTTCTCAAAGAAGCTCCGAGCCTGCTGGCGGGAGCCCTGGATGCCAAGAAATATACGGTAGAGAAGTCCGAAGCATTATCGGTCTGAAGACTCCTACCCGGAATGAAGGCCTGGGTCTGGCCTTGCCCGAGACGGCATGCACCTGCTTGTGCGTAGTTCTTGTGGCAGCCAGTTAGTCGAGACAGGATTGGAGGCGAGCATGAACAGAGGCAGAGATGGACGAGGGAGCTCCGGTCGGAGTGTCGTGAGAACAGGAGCGTTGCTAGTGGCTTTCAGCCTCCTGTTACAGGCTGATGCTGCGCAGGCGGCCGTGGATGAAGAGTCACAGTTTGTTCTGAACACCTTCTCGTTTCTCATCTGGGGAGCGCTGGTGATGTGGATGAGCGCCGGCTTCACCATGCTGGAGTCCGGCTCGGTGCGCACCAAGAACGCTTCTGTGATCTGTCTCAAGAATATCGGGCTGTACTCGGTCGCCGGGCTGGCCTATTACTTCATCGGCTATAACCTGATGTACGTCGATGTCGGCTCCTGGGTCGGCTCGGCAACCTTGCTCTACGGTCCTTCGGCCGATGAGTTGGCCCTGTTGTCCGGCCAGACAGAGTCCCAGACCGCGGTCATCGAGAACGGCTACGCCACGATGTCGGACTGGTTCTTTCAGATGGTCTTTGTCGCAACCGCCGCCTCTATTGTTTCCGGAACCCTGGCCGAACGGGTCAGGCTGTGGTCGTTTCTCGCCTTCACAACCGTTTTGACGGCAATTATCTATCCCGTTATTGGAGCCTGGACCTGGGGTGGAGGCTGGCTGGATCAAATGGGGTTTCAGGACTTCGCCGGTTCCACCATCGTCCATTCCACCGGCGGCTGGGCCGCGCTGGCCGGCGCTATGGTCGTGGGTCCGCGAACGGGGAAGTTCCGACCCGACGGCAGTGTCAAACCCACGCCACCCTCGAACGTCCCATTCGTTACCCTAGGCGTTCTCATTCTGTGGTTTGGGTGGCTGGGCTTTAACGGCGGCTCACAGCTCGCTTTGGCTGGCGCGGTTGACGCAGTGGCGATGAGTAATGTGCTTGCGAACACAAACCTGGCCGCGGCCGCGGGGGTTGTGGCCGCCTTATGCGCCTCACGGCCCTTACTCGGACGGGTCGACCTCCTTGCCATTCTGAACGGCGCGATTGGCGGCCTTGTTTCGATTACCGCCGGACCGGATATTGTGCAGCCATATTGGGCAGTCATCATCGGCGCGATTGGCGGGGTGCTGTGTCTGGCCGGCATGAGGCTGCTGGAGAATATGAAGCTGGACGATGTGGTCGGCGCGATTCCAGCCCATTTGTTCGCCGGTATCTGGGGAACGCTGGCGGTCTGTATTGCGGCGGGCGGCAATATCGGCGTACAACTCCTCGGGGTGCTGGCGGTGGGCGTGTTCGCCTTCGGGACTTCGTGGGCAGTCTGGCTGGCGTTGGGAAAGACCGTCGGGGTCCGGGTCTCGCGGAGCGTCGAGGAGGTCGGCCAGGATACCATGGAACTCGGCATCGAAGCCTACCCGGAGTTTGTTGTCATGCCCGACCCGGACGATGTGGAGGAATTACGCGCCGGCTCCCAAACATCCTCATCTACCGAGTAAGCCCTGCCTGCCTGAAGCTGTAATACACACCCCGTCCAATGGCTGTTAACAGGATAACAGCCATTGGACGGCGACGACCGCTCCGATGACCCCAGCCATATCTGCAGTCAATCCGGCGACTAAGGCGTGGCGGATGCGGACCACGCCAACCGCGCCAAAATACACAGCCAGGACGTAGAAAGTCGTTTCCGTACTGCCCTGAAGTGTGGAAACCAGATAACCAACCAGGCCGTCCGGCCCTTCGGCCTGCATGATTTCAGCCATAATGGCATAGGCGCCAGAGCCGGATAAGGGCCGCAGGACGGCCATCGGCAGCGCCTCCGCGGGAAATCCGATCAGGCTCAGGATGGGCTGCACGCCGGCGATCATCACATCCAATAAACCCGAGGCCCGAAACATGCCAGCGGCAACAAGAATGGCAACAAGAAACGGAATGATCCTGATGGCCACCTGAAAGCCCTCTTTTGCTCCTTCGATCATGGCATCATATACTGCCACTCTTTTAGCAATGCCGTAGCCGAGCATCACCACGATCAACGCCGGCAGCAGCCAGGTCGATACGGCGTTACGCAGCAGCGGACCAAGCGTCTGACCGTCGCTCAAGCCGGATTGCAGGAACAGGAGAAAGGCGACGCCAATCGCTCCAACAGATGCTATGGCCAGCAGACAGCCCGGCCCGGAGGTCGGCTGTTCAGCGCCCAGCGTTTCCTCATCCGGCAAGTCAAGCTCGGGGGCGTCTTCTTCCTGCTCAGCCGCTCGGTCGCCCACGCTGAACACCGGCAATCCCTGCAAGAGCTTCGCCGCGAGAATGCCAACGCAGGTCGAGAACGAGGTGGCCAGAAGAGTGGGTAGCCAAATGCCCGCGGCATTTTCTGACCCTAGCGACGATCTCAGCGCAATCACGCCAAGCGGGGCCAGGGCAACATTCGAGGTATTAATGGCCAGGAATAAGACCATAGCGTTGGTCGCAGTGCCTTTGTGGGGGTTGAGGCTGTCAAGCTCCTGCATGGCCTTGATCCCAAAGGGAGTGGCCGCGTTGCCCAGGCCCAGCATATTGGAGGCGATATTCATAATCATGGCGCTCAGAGCCGGGTGGTCGGCCGGCACGTCAGGAAACAATCGCACCATGAGGGGACGCAGCCAGCGTGCCAGGGTGTGCAGAAACCCGCCGACTTGCACAATACGCAGCATGCCCAACCAAAAAGCCATCACACCGACCAGACCGATGGCCAGTGTTACCGCGGATTTGGCCGAGTCTATTGAGGCAGCCGTAACCGCAGCCATCTTGCCGCTAAAGGCCGCGGTCACAACAGAGCCGACAATAAGGCTGAACCAAATCCAGTTCATACGGGAGCGGCTGCGGAGTGTTTGGAGCTATGCTACACACCGAAGAGTAAACATGTCCTCCAATAGACATACAGATGTCGGACACGTTTACTCTTTTGTTCGGGCGGAAATATAGCAGTCTCATAAACAAAGGAATATGACCTGACTATGAAGCGGACAAGTTGGGTGGCGCTTGGAGTGATTCTCGCGGTAATGGCGATTGTTGTCTATTCGACGTTTCAGATAGGCGGAGTGCGTTGTGAGGTCTGCATTACCTTCCACGGTCGTCAGGTCTGCCGTGAGGTGGATGGGGCGACAGAGCATGAGGCCCAGATGGCGGCAATTACCAATGCCTGCGCCCTGCTCGCCTCGGGCGTCACCGACACCATTGCCTGTCAGAACGCTCCCCGGGACCGCTTAACCTGTAGGCCGGAGTAACCCTCACTAAGCCCCCAGCCAGCAGGCCCGGAACCGAGTTCGTGGTGACAGGGAGTAGCCGTTTGTGTGGAAACCTTTTAGCATTGCGGCAGAGATGCAGCAGAAAGGACTTCCATGTTCAAGCCGAAAACAGTGGAGCAGATGGTTGAGGGGGCGAAGACCCGTATTGAGAACCTGTCCGTGGGACGATTACAACAAGAATTAGAGTCTGGAGAGACGCAGCTATTCGATATTCGAGACCTGCGTGAACGGCAGAAGCTGGGCTGGATCCCGAGCGCCAGGCAGGTGCCGCGCGGGATGCTGGAATTCTGGCTTGGCCCAACCTCCCGGTATTGCAGCGGAAAGGTTGATCCCGAAAAGCGTATTGTCGTGCACTGTGCCGCAGGTGGCCGGTCCGCACTGGCGGCTGACGTATGACAAGATATGGGCTTTCCCACTATTGCGCATCTGGACGCCAGGTTTAACGGCTGGGCCGAGGCCGGGCTGTTCGTGGAAAAGCCAGACAAATCATAATCGGTTCCCCATGCCCATTATTCTGGTCCTTTTGAGACGCTTCGCCCAGCAGCTACGGAAAGACCATTTGGACATGGTCCTTTTGGTGCTGGTTGTCATCTCCATCACCGGGATGGTGGGCATCTCGTTTTTTGAGCCGCAGTTATCAATGTTGGACGCAGTGTGGTGGACGCTCGTAACTATTACCACGGTCGGCTATGGCGATATCTATCCGACCTCGTTGGGAGGCCGGGTCGTCGGCATCTTTCTGATGCTGTTCGGCATTGGCTTTCTCGGCATGCTGACCGCCACCCTGGCCAGTACCTTTGTTGAAAACCGGCGGCAGGAGGGAAAAGGGATGAAACCGCTCTCAAGTACGGATCATATTGTGCTGTGCGGTTGGAATTATAAAGCCAAGGAAATTATTGAAGAGGTCAGGGCCGACGAAAAGGCCCGCAACCGTTCGATTGTACTGATCGCCGACTTGCCGGAGAACCCTTTGGACGGCGAACAGGTCCAATTTGTCAGCGGGGTCGTCAGCCCGGAAACCTTGGCACGGGCCAACGCCCAAGAGGCAGAAGTCGCCATTGTGCTGGCTGATGAACAGGGCGAGGTCCATACGCGGGATGCCAAGACGATTTTGGATACGCTCACCATCAAAACCACCTGCCCGAGCCTGTATACTTGCGTCGAACTGCTGAACCAGCAAAACATTGCCCACGGCAAGCGAGCAAAGGCGGATGAAGTGATTGTCACTGGTGCGTTGAGCACCAACCTGCTTGTCCAGGCCGCCTTGAACCGTGGCGTGCCCCTGCTGATCAACGAACTCGTCAGCAATCGCTTCGGGAGCGCGCTGTACACCATTCCGGTGCCGCCCGCCTGTGTTGGCCATTCTTTTATGGATGCGCTGGTTGAACTGAAGAGAGAGCAGAATCTCCTTCTTGTAGCCGTCGAAAGCCAGGCACAGGCAAGGTTTCTTGCAAACCCGCCTGTCGACTATATAATCCAGGCAGAAGACCAACTCATCGTTATCGGACAGGAACGTCCCAACCAGGGATAAGTGTGGAGGAAGCAACGTATGCCATCAGAGTATTTTGGGAAAGTAAAAGCGCTGCTGCTTGATTTGGACTACGCGATTACGCACGAGGACGAGGGCCAGGAATTGTTTATCGTCAATGACGAAGACAGCGGCATCAACAACCTCATCGTGGACTGCGAAGACCCCCTGCTCGTATTGGAGCAGATCATTCTGCCCATTCCGCAGGAGCCCGGGAATCTATTCCGGCGTTTGCTGCAAATGAACCGGCTCCTGGTGCATGGCGCCTTTGTGCTGGACGAGGAGACGCAGACCATTCTTTTTCGTGACACGCTGCGCATCGAGAATCTGGACAGCAATGAACTGGAAGGCTCAATTGAAGCGCTGAGTCTGGCCCTGGCCGAGAATGCGGGAGAACTCCTCTCCTATACCACGCACTAACCAATCTGGAGGTATATTATGGCAGGTTTTTTTCAACGCCTATTCAAAATTGGACAATCCGAAGCCCACGCCGTTCTTGACAATATGGAAGACCCTATCCGTATGACCGAGCAGGGTATCCGCGACCTCAAGAACGATCTTCAAGCCAGCATGACCAGTCTGGCCGAGGTCAAGAGCGTGGCTATTCGCCTGAAAAAGGACGGGGACAGCAGCAAATCTCTGTCCGCCGAGTATGAACGCAAGGCCATGCTGCTGCTGCAAAAGATGCAGAGTGGTGAGATGGACCAGGCCGAAGCCGAGCGTCTGGCGACCGAGGCCCTGAAAAAGAAAGAAGAGACCAGCCAGAGGGCTACCCAAGCGCTGAAAGACTGGGAAAATCAGGACAATATGGCCAACCAGCTTCAGGGCAAGATCGAGAAGCTGAAATCCACGATTACCAAATATGAGAACGACCTCATTACCCTCAAGGCCCGGGCGCGCACCGCGGCCTCGACCAAGAAGATCAATCAGCAGCTTGCCAAGGTCGATTCATCCAGCACAATCACCATGCTGGAAAAAATGCGCAACAAGGTTGAAGAAGACGAGTCCTTGGCCCAGGCGTACGGCCAGGTCGCCGATATCGATAAAAGCGTGGACAACGAGATTGATGCGGCCCTGAGCCAGGACAATGCTACAGCAAATGATTCCCTGGCCGCGCTCAAGGCCAAGATGGGGATTTCGGCTGGGAGTTAGTGGTCAGGAGTTAGTGGCTAGTGGCTAGTGGCTAGTGGTTAGTTTTTTCCAGTCACTAGAGCGTTTCACGATGCTGTGTAGCTACCCGTCATTCCGGCGCAAGCCGGAATGACAAGAGCGTCACGACAGGGCTACAACCTAGCGTAAACGGCACTAGCCACTAATCACTAGTCACTAATCACTAATCAACAGAGGAGCCCCTATGTCTCTCTGGCAAAAACTCTTTGGCAAAAAAGACGAGCGAGCGGACCTCGACCCGCTGAGTGATTTAACCCTCTCAAATCTGAAAGTCGGCTATCTGGTCGATTATGACCTCAAGACCTGGCAGGTCAAAAGTCAGAGCGGCTACACCTTTGACGACACCAAAACGCAAGAGTGGGAACTCGACGCCGGAGACGACTCGTTCTTCCTTGAACGCGAGGAGGACGATGGCGTCGAATGGAATATCTCACGCAAAATAGATTTTCCGACTCTGGGTCAAAGCGTGCGGGAGCATATCAAGCAGCATGACGACCCGCCTGAGGAAATCGAATATCAGGGGATACATTTTCGGTTAGTCGAAAGTGGGGCCGGCTATTATCATCCCAACGGGCGGGTTGCCGGCGATGAGATGATTTATTGGGATTATAGCGATGCCTCGGAGGACAACACCCTGACCATCGAACAGTGGGGCGAAGACGAGTTTGAAGCTGCTGTCGGCAAATACGTCAACGAGTACGAGTTTTCCCATATTCTGCCACGGGAGGGGGGCTCGGATTCCTGAGGACACTCACCCCTTCGCTTACTCCTGAAGCACCTGTCGTGCCCCCTGTCGGATATGCAGGACGTACACTGTGTCTTTCTCGATCACAAACAGAATCCGATATCTCCCGCCACGCTGACCGTGGAGCAACTGTCGAATATCCTCGGCAAAAAATTCATTCTCGGGAGCAAATGGACACCGCTCCGGCAACGTCTCTAATCGCTCAATCTGTTTGAGCAGTCCTTTCCGCCAGCGGACTGCTCGCTCTGGTGAATCCTCTTGTATCCTAGGCTTCTCTTAACTCCGCCTCAGCCGTAGCGGTCATCTCAACTTGATACTTTTTCATACCGCTGCCCGAGCTCTTCCACTGCCGCCCTCATTGGCCGCGTCCGTCCACGCTTTACATCATCGAGCCCGCGCTGCATTCCATCCACTGCTTCTACCCGCTCTACAAGGTCAAGCAGGCGTTGATATGACTCTGCATCTTGTACGATCAGCGCTGCTTTCCCGTTCACCGTAAGGACCTCGGGCCTTCCCGTCTCCTTCAAGTGTTTGAGATGAGATTTTACATTTCGTTGAAAATCCGTGATCGAATGGATGTCTGTCATATTGACCATAGTTTTCCTTATTAAAACATTAAATTATCTGCTCTTTTCATGCTTTTCACAGCCCAATTGGACTGTCAAATCAGGGATGTCAATTGTGAATGTTCCAAAGTGGAGTATGGACGGAAGCGGCCTGCAATCGCTCTACTCAACAATCCCGCCAAGCCCTAATACACCTCCTACCTGCCCTGCTGATAATACGCCTGTAAAACGGGCCGGCTCTCCCGATTCACCTCAATCTCCTGGAAGGACAACTCTTGTACGGTTTCCTTCAGGGCCGCGGACTCAAGCAGCTCAACATCTACCCCCAGCACATCGCACACGGGCACTAAGGAGTGCAGTTCCCCAAAGTCTTCTCTGACAGTCGAGGAAGCATGTCCGGTTGTGCGGGCAGTGTCCACTCGAGGCTTGAGGACCTACCAGTGAACTCAACCAGCGTAGCGTCCGTACGCTGATCCGTTAGTTCGCCATCCTTGTACCAACCAAGGAGATGCTTCGTGCATTGGTCTGACTCCCACCAAAGGCTTAGATAACCTGTCCAGGGGATCCCGGCAGGAGATCGTATTGATAGGCCACCCGAGAACCATGTTTCAGGGTGCACTATCATCTCAGATTCGACATCGGTAGCCCAATTAAGACGACTCAGAGCATCGCGAGACAGGGTTTCCTTGCCTGGCCAGCGGAGATGCACTGAGAGCTGGACATAAGAGGGTAGCTGGGAAGGCAGCCACTCATCGAACATCTCATAAAAGTCTTCAATGCCAATGCCGAAGGCTTCCTCAAATGCCTGCTGCCAAGTCGGGCGGTCATGGAGTAACTTCCAGTACTGCACGTACGAGTCCTCCTCCGATTGCTCAACCAAGAGAGTTGCCGCAGCGAAGGCCATAGCATAGTTATAAATGGGGTGCCTGGGGCCATATTGAAAATTTCCCTGGTCCTCTAGCTTCATCAAATCATCACCCGGATTTAACTCTCCATTCAGTTGGAGATCCGCTAAGTCTTCGTAGTGGGTGGTCCTGTCCAAATAGGGTCGCCGGCCCAACCTTGATTGGGAGTACGCGTAGTCAGCATACTCAGCCAAGCCTTCCACCAGCCAAAAAGGTCCCTGATCCAGATTGTGAGCTATTTTGCCATCCGGCAATTGTGCGAACCCTGAAGCAAGTTGTCCCTGTAGAACGTGGAAGTATTCATGAAGGATGGATTCCTTGGCTATAGCGGGTCCCTCGCTTCCATAGAAAGCGAGTCCCTTGCTTCCGAGATTTATTAAAAGGACAGCACTACCGTTATCGGCAGTCATAACAAGAATGCCTAGAGGCGAATCGGGGATGGTTCCCTGGCCGACTACATCCCGGTACACCGAGGCGAGTGCTCCAGAGTCGGCACCGACCAGCACGGTAAAGCCCGTTGCCGCGACGCCGTATTGATCGGCGAACCAAGTACGGACGTATTCCATCTCCTCGCGCACTGCGGTCCGGTAGGCATCCGGCACATCGCCTGCAAACACCCAGGTCGGAGGGGGTGAACTCAGAGCAGGGCTCTCCGGGACGACCTCGAAATGTTGGGAGTTCTGATTCCAGGCAAGGAGTGCGCTCTCCCCCGGTGACGGGAAATCCTCCACCCGCACCTCGGCACTCGCCCCCCTTACAAACTCCGCCCCCAAGGTCCCCACCTCAAACCTGCTCCGCGCAAACTCTACCCCATTATCGTAGGCAACAGCCGTATGTTCCCCATCGCCCAGGTTCGCCCAGTTCCAGATGGCCACAAAGCCAACATTGGCACTATCACAAGCACCTTCTTCGAGGACATCGGGCCGCTTGCTGCCGTACCCAGGGGGATAGGGGTGCCGCCATTGAAGCGCACTGTGAGGGGTCCATTAGCGCTACACTTCCAGCCCGAGATCACCCCAATGCCCGAATAGGATTGATTATTCCCCGGATTCCCCAGCGTTGCGGCGTGGACCAGAGTCGAAGCCAAGACACAGAGGACAAAACACAAGTAAGGCAAGAAGTGCATCAGTACCTCCCCAATTTTGATCATCTTTGTAATAATTCTGTAACATTCAGAAAGGACTCCTATCACAATGCTGCCATCCTATCTCTCATCCAAATGGGAGGGAAGAACAAAAAAATGACGTAGGTGCCGCAAAAGATAGGGCGTCGCCACCGGGAGGAGAAATAAGGCGATGCAGCCGGCGGCGCGGAGAACAATTTCCAAAGTGAGACACCACCAGAATGTCTCAAAAGCCATCAACCATGATCCACCTAATACACCTCCCACCTGCCCTGCTGGTAATACGCCTGTAAAACGGGCCGGCTCTCCCGATTCACCTCAATCTCGCTTTCGTCCCGAAAGACGCCCTTCCCAAAATTTGCCATTGCAATCATGGCGTCCTGGTTGAGAAAGCGCGTCTCAACCTCCTGGAAGGACAACTCTTGTACGGTTTCCTTCAGGGCCGCAGGCCCAAGCAGTTCAACATCCACCCCCAGCACAAATCCCCACTCGCCCAGCGTCGGGACATGGTTGTGGTAGGGCAAAACGCTGAAGCCGGCCTCCGCCATTGTTTTCTGAATGCACACAAAAGCCTGACGACTGAAAAACGGGCTGGTCGCCTGCGTGACCAGGCTGCCGCCCCGTTTGAGATGTTTCTTGCACAGGCGATAGAAGTTGAGCGAATACAGCCGGGCGAGTTCCGCGGAGTTGGGGTCGGGCAGATCAATGATAATCACGTCGAATAAATGCGACGTGTCCTGGAGAAAGGAAAAGGCATCGGCATTGACAACCGACACCCGCGGGTCGGCGAATGCCTGCGCGTTGAGTTGCAGGAAAACCGGATGGGTGGCGGCCAGGGTTGTCATCTCCGGGTCGAGATCGACCAGGGTCACAGCTTTGACCTGGGAGTATTTGAGCGCCTCCCGTAACGCCAGCCCGTCGCCACCGCCGAGAATGAGCACCTCTTCACGATTGCCGGTCAGAGCCAAGGCCGGGTGGACGAGCGGTTCGTGGTAACGCTCTTCATCATAACTGCTGAACTGCTGGTTGCCGTTGATATAGAGCCAGTAGTCATTCCGCCAGCGCGTCATGACCAGCCGCTGATAGGGCGTTTGTCTGGCCAGGATAACGGTGTCTTTATACAGGGCTTGCTCGCCAAACAGGAGAATGGGTTCTGCCAGGACGAACAGTCCGATAAGCCCGGCGCCAACAGCCGCCCATAGACCGCTCAGCAGGCGCGGCGCGCTCAGCAGAGACCGAAAGCGAAACAACAGGAGCGAGGCAACCCCGAAGTTCACTGCGCCCAGCGCCACCGGGGTATAGGTCAGGCCGAAATACGGCAGGGCCACAAAGGCAAAGAACAGTCCCCCGATAAGCGCGCCGTAATAGTCTTTCTCCAGGACGGAAGAGACATTGACCCGGAGTTCTTCATAGGCGGCATTGACCCGCGTAATGAGCGGAATCTCCATACCAATCAACAGGCCGATGGCGATGCCCAGGGGATAAATCACCACCCCCACGTTGGTGAGAAAAAGAGACAGGACATAGGCTGCGGCCGCGGCGCTGGCGCACAGCAGAGACAGCGCGAATTCAAGAACAGTAAAGGTGTCCAACAGGTGCGCGTTGCAATAGCGACTCAGGTGACTGCCCAGGCCCATGGCAAACAGCATGAAGGACATCATCAGCGTCCATTGCAGCACCGCGTTGCCAAGGAAATAGGTCGCCAGCGTGCACAGCACAAACTCGGCGACGATGCCGGCGCAGCCTGTGGCAAACAGGCACAGCTTCAGCAGACTAGAGACACCAAGTGATGAGAAAGGACGCACTAATATAGGAGAACATCTCGATATAGGCAGCCCCGAGATTCGGCTGTTCATGCTCAACCAGCTCGGCCGTAATCGTCGTTCCCGGCAAGAGCACCTTGTCCGTAGCCCAGCGGATAATCGGCAGCGCGACCAGACCGACCACGGCCAGGGAGCAGAAGGTCATCAGATTGTCCTGCCAGGCATAAAAATCGCCACTCACCGCGTAGCGCAGGATATTGCCCATGCTCAGCAGCGCGCCGGCAAAGCTGACCCCAACGGCGACATTATCCTTTTCGATCTCGTCATGAATGCTGTAGGGCGTGATCCACTCATACACGAGTCCAGTCAGAATCAGGGCCAGTTGGCCCAACCCCCAAAAACCGATGGCCGTCCAGACCGTACCGCCTTCACCGGAAATGGCACCAAACAGAATCAGACCGGTTGCCGCGTATACGCCCCCAGCGGTGATACCCGTTCCCGCGTTTTGATCTTGTATGATCTCCTTGGTGTTGCTGAACTGGAAGAGAATCAAGCGGTCGCTGACCAGCGTTGAGATATTCAGCAGGATGATGGCCAGTATACCGTACAGAAACAGATCCAGCACATCGTCAGCCAAGCCGCTCGACGGACCCACAATGGCGCCGCCAATGGCAAACACGACGCCGAGATAGTAGCCCACCAGGGCCAGAGCCAGGGCTGAGTTTTTCCGCTCAACCAGTTCCTCGTAAATGTGAAAGTCGCGGTGCAGGAAATCAAAAACGCGCTTCCCCAGCCAGAATAGGACATAGGCAGACAGGAGATAGATGCTGGCCAGAATCGCTGTGTCGAGGGTCATGACCTGCCTCTATTTGCCAAAGCCAAAGCCGCGCGAGCGCACCGGGACGCTGCTCCGTCCCAAGCGATTGTTGAATTTCTGTTGGAAGCGTTGTCGTTGCGCAACATCCCTGGCGCGGCGGCGGGCGAAAAAAGACGGTTTCTTCTGCTGCGTGACCGTGCCCCGCGTCCCATACTCTTTTCCCGTCCGGCCATAGTACGGCCGTTGCTGTGAGCGCGAGCGTTGATAGGAATCATAGTCATTCCGAAAGATGGACCCCCGGCCCAGGCCGAGCATGTCGCGCATGAGCGCGTATTGACCGTAAAACGCCCAGAACGACATACCGCTGCTATTCGTCTGCCACGAGCCGTAGCGCGGATTGCCAACATAGTCATAGCCGGGCGGATGAGGGACGTTATTCTCCCCGTCAGGGGTTTTGGAGGCAAGCGTCATACCCAGAAAATTCTCATTGTCACGATAAAAAGATTCCGGGACTTGCATCCAGTCGGTGGTCCAGGAGTTTTCTCCCTGGACGACTTGATACTGATGAAAGAACGAAGAGAAAAATGTTCCCTCCTCGCGCATATCGTCAAGGACAATGGCGTATTCCGGCGCAGAGGCAAGCTGGGACTTCAACCGCTCAAGCGGACTGGCAGACGAGCAGGCAGAAAGCAGAAAGGCGCAGCAAACCGCGAGAAGCAGGCGACAGCTCCAAAGCGACAGGCTCCGTCCTTGCAGGGCTGTTCTTGCAGTTCGTCTCATCACCTTGCTTTGCTCGTTCATGCAATACCTTTATGACAGATGCCGAGTCCGATTGCCAGCGCGCACCCTATGGCCCCGCTTGCATGTCGCGCCGGTCTCGGCAACAACAGAAGCCTTCCGATTAGCCGACAGCGCCGAGGCATTTGACCGCTTACTGGCAACGCCCTGTCCAAAAATATCTCTGTCGGGGTTCGGTAATCCAGACACTTGCGCGGCGTATTGTTGTAGGTCTGAATCATCACGCTTCACCGTCTCGCCGCAGAACGCGCCCGTTGAGCGGCTGTACGGGACGAGAGTTGTTAGGAAAGATCGCACCAAACGCCTCGATCTGTTCAGCCGACAGCGCCACCGGTTCGGTCATGACTATCCAAGAGACGCCATCGGTGCAGGGCGGCGTGGTGAGTGAACCCATGTAGCGCCAAGTCGTTCGACGCTTGGGCAGGAGCGCCGTCGCATCTACCTCGCCCGCAACGATAGTCGCGGGACCGGCTTTAGCAGGGAGATGGCTCCACAGCGGTTTGAGTGCCTCATTGGCGCCGCCAGCCTCGAAGAGAACGCCGACTACCGCGAGGGCGCCGCTGTTGTTGCGATGCACCAAGTGCAGCTCCAGCGGAAACCGGACGCCGTCTACCGCGTGCTCGCTGACGTGATGGAAGTGGAACTGGAGCAGTTCATAGCGGGCACCGTCAAGGACGATACCGCTTCCCGGCGCATAGTCCACCTGTATGGTGTGGCCGTTATTCGAGATGGTGATTGGGCTCGGCGTGTAGTCGAACGCGAGGCTTGACAGGTCGCTCTCCTGCGCGCCGGTGAGATCGACGGGCGACTGCTCGGTCCCGCTGGCGCAAGCCGCAAACGCCGGGTCTAGCGATCCCCAATGCTTTGGGCCGTCAGTGCCCTCGTAGTCCCAGTGGACTTCGGCGAAAGCGGCAATACCCGAAAGCACGGTGGCACCCACCAGGCCAACCAGCGCACGCCATGTTTTTCCTACCATATTCATCACCCCCTGGTCGTATTGTTTACCATTCTACGCCAGCGTCGGCTGTCGGATTAGCGGAGCGTTCCGACAGCTCCAGCGAGCTGTTCCAAGCGTTCGTTCGCAATCACTCCCACGGAGAGTTCACTGCTATATGTGGGGTTCTCGGATGGCGTTCACCGACTTTGGGATGCCATTTATCAGCCAGGTATGCCTCTACCGCGTCACAGTCCTGTCGGGCTACCGTCGCCCACGTGACATACAGGTCCGTGTCCAGAATATCTCCATAGAGAAATATCTCGGGATTCTTTCGGTGCGCAGCCAAACGCTCCTTGATATGCCCTTGACCAACGTACACGACAACCTGGGGCTCCTCCCCTCCGACCCAAATGATGTAGACGCCGTACATAGTGTTGAAATACTCGTGGGCCAAGTCTACAGAGTCGAGTTTGCACCACGCATCGTCCTGACACCGTATCCAGGTGAGTTGCCTTTGAGGCCTCCTGCGGTTCGCCAGTTCCGGGTCTTCGACGCCGGCGGCGATAAGAAAGCCTTCATTCAGCAGGATGTCCATACCTTTCTCCGCCACTTTATCGGCCAGTGCCTCACGCTGTTCTTCTGTCAGCGTTGCCGGCGGAATAATATCGATGAGGGCATCTTCCGCATCGTAATGGAAAAACGAAGTGTCGAGGCGGGCCTCGGGGCACAGGTCTCGGATAAAGCGACTGAACGTGGTGACTGCCGCGCCGAGGCGCTCGCGATAATCATCATGTGTCTGGGCTGTCTGTGTCATGCGAAGTCTCCTTGGCAATGACGGTTGTGACGAATTCACGCGCCCAACCCACTGCCCGGGTTGCTTTTCTTCTGCTAACGCCTTTCCAGCGATAGTCTGCATCAAGCCGCAACTGAAAAATCTCGTAGAACCGTGGGCCAAAATGCTTCGGATACCGTTTGCGTCGTCGCACCAGTTTAGTCGCAAAGGTCGATTGTAAATCGGGATGACTCCACTCCGAACGCTTGACCCCTATAGCAGCCAACGCCACCTGCGCCGCCCAGAACGTGGCATAATACGCTCTGCTGGTCGCAGAGTGGAAGAGGTTCTTTTCCAAGCAAAGCTGCGCCGCTTCCAGTCCTTCCTGGGCGCGTTCGATGAACATGCGATTTTCTTCGCTCTCACTCATCCTGCGCCTTAATCGGCGAATGCCTTGAGCAACAGTGCAACAACGCCGGCAACAATCGCGCTGGTCATCCACTTCACGACCGACAATTCCCGTTCAAGGCGTACAATGTCGGCCCTGGTCGCCAGACTTTCTTCTGACCTGGCCTGAGCAGCCGCCCGCATCATCATGCTCATGGCGCAAATATAGGACCATTCCTGGTAATGGGCAAGCAGGCATTCTCCCTTGCGTGATACCGATCTTTTCGCTACGACGTGGGCAGTTTCATTCTCTTTATATTCAGAAAAGGAGGGGATTCATGAAATACGGTTTGCACTTGGCCGGCGGCGCTTCGGTGTGTGACCGCAAGGTTCTCATGGAGGTTGCCCGTATTGCCGAGGAGGAAGGCTGTGACTCGCTCCTCATTGGCGATCATATTGTCCTGCCCAAAACCATTGCCTCTCCATGGCCGTATGAGGAGTATAACGACGGCAAACCCAATTACGATATTTACACCAGCATGGAATGGCTGGACCCCTTCGATACCATCGCCTTTGTCGCGGGTATTACCGAAAAGATTCGGCTCGGCCTGAGCGTCCTGATTGTCCCCTATCGCCACCCGTTTGATGTGGCGCGGCGGGTCGCAACCATCGACGTCCTGTCCGGTGGGCGCTTCATTCTCGGCACCGGAGTCGGCTGGCTGGAAGAAGAGTTCAACCTGCTGGGCGTTCCCTTTCAGCGCCGCGGCAAACGCACCCGTGAATATATCGAAATGATGAAGGCGCTGTGGACCGAAGACAGCCCGCGCTATGCGGGTGAGTTCGTCACGCTGGAAGAAGACGTCAACGTGCTCCCGCGACCCCTCCAGAAACCCCACCCGCCCATCTGGGTTGGCGGAGAATCAGTCTACGCCCTGAAACGGGTGGCCCGGTTTGGCGACGGATGGCATATTGCCCTGCTGACCTTTAACCAGATCCGGCCCATGCTGGAGCAACTGAAACGCCTCATGGATGAGGCCGGACGGAATTACGACGATCTCGAACTGACGGCCATGACCGACCCGACCCGGACCACGCCGGACGATATCAAAACCTACCGCGACCTGGGAGTGAAAGTCTTGTACACCGTGCCGCTCAGCCGCGACCCGGATGGCATCGCTCAGGAAGTCCGGTCGTTTGCCAAGCAAGTTCAAGACGTAGCGTAAACCGACGAAAAATACGGCAGCCCGCACTGGCCTGCCCGCACAAGACCCGTACAAGACCCGTACAAGACCCGCACGAGAAAAGGAGAAGACCATGCTGACACGAGATGAAATGTCCAGCGCGTTCGCCCAATGGGGGAGTGCCTGGAACGAGCACGACCTCGACGGCGTTATGGATTTATTTCACGACGAGATTTATTTCGAGAACTGGACCGGAGGCTGGGTCAGGGGCAAGGAGAATCTGCGGCAGGCCTGGACCCCCTGGTTTGCCAATCATGGGGGCTTCAAGTTTACGGACGAAGAGACCTTCATCGACGAAGTTGAACAAAAAATGCTCTACCGCTGGCAGCTCGACTCTCCCTCGTTTGAGCAGGGCCAGGAGAACAAACACGAAGCCCGACGGGGGATTGATGTCCTGCACTTCAAGGACGGCAAGATCATTCAGAAACTCACCTACTCCAAGACAACGCTTGAACTGGGCGGGGAACGGGTACGCCTGACGCCGTAATGGCCTCATCAGGACAGCAAAAGGAGCGTACAGCGTGGCGACATTTTCTCTGGACCAGGTAGAAATTTTTGGGACAGGCGTTCTTCAGGCCGAAGGCGTGGTCATTGACAAAGATGGCGCGGCCTATGGCGCGGGTCGCAACGGCACTGTGTACCGCGTGACCCCGGACGGGACAGTCGGCGAAATAGCCCACTTGCCGGAGGGGTCGATGCCCAACGGCGTGACCATGGACCGTGAGGGCAATATCGTCTACTGCGACTTGGCCAAGCAGGCCGTGCTGCGCGTTTCCCAGAGCGGCCAGGTCTCGCTTATTGCCGACCAAGTGGGCGACGTACAGCTCACTATGCCGAATTTCGCCAGCTATGATGCCGAGGGGAATTTATACGTCTCCAATTCTTCGAGCGCCCCAACGCTGGAAAAGGCGCTGGACGAGCTGGCCCGGCCGGCCCCGAATGGCGCACTGGTCCGTATCCGACCGGACGGCCGAGGCGATGTCGTTGCCACCGGTATTTACCTGGCCAACGGCACCGCCATCGCGCCGAATGAAGACGCGGTCTACGTGCTGGAAAGCACCCGGGACGACTGCCTGCGCATTCAAATCAGGAAAGACGGGACTTTTGGCCCACCCGAAATATACTCCAAGGACTTTCCCGCCCTGCCCGACGGCATGGCCTTTGACGTTGACGGCAATCTTTACGTCACGCTGCCGGCGAAAATCGGTGGCTCACACGCCCTCCAGGGGATCGCCCATCAGGGCGTCAACATGGCCCCGGCCCATCAGATCATCAAGGTCGATACCACTGGTCAGTGGAGTCTGTTGATTGACGACCCTGAAGGGCAAAAGCTGAATTTCCCCACCAACTGCGCGTTCGGCGGCCCGGACTTGCAGGACCTCTATTTTGCGAATTTGGAGGGCGACCACTTCAGTCGCGTGCATACCGGCGCGCGCGGGCATCCGCTCTATCATCAGCGCTAAACCTGTAGGGGCAATTCATGAATTGCCCCTACCCCTCCCTCGAAGCTCATAAATCCATAGGCAGACCCAAATGCTCTGCGTAGATAAAATGCCGGTGATCCATGAGTATCGGCGTTGCCGCGGCGGCCACGCCGGGATGATGGTTTTGATAGAGCGGACGGAAATCTTCGAGCATCGGGCACTCATCGGGCGGCAGAGGCTCGATCAGATGCGAGAAGCCGGCCCAATAAATGTCCAGGGCTGACAGCGCGTTGCCAATAAAATATTGACTGCCCTGGGCCTGTTGCTCTTCAAGCAGGTTGCTCAGGGCGTTCAGGATTTCGATCACCCGCGCGGGAGCCGCTTCCCCGGCCTCGGGCGAGTAGCCGTATTTTGCGCCAAAGGCGTGGAAAAAAGCCCGTTGTTCTTCCGGCAGGTCCGGCGTGGACAGGCCCTGATGCACCATCATCAAACGCCGACTCCAGCCAAAACCGTGCATGCCGCATAGTTCACTTGCGTAGCCAAACATTTTGATCCGGTCGGCTTGATTGGCCGGAATAAGCGCAGGCTCAGGCTGAATGCGTTCCGCCAGATAGAGCTGCTCGGCCCAGTTTGATTTCGGGAGTTCATCATTCCAGGCAATCGCCGGCGCGGAGGCCTGCGCCGTCCAGGCAATCAGGTCGGCGTGGTCGGAGCCGATCTCAAACAGCCCGCGCGTGTACGGAATTTTCTTCACGTCCAGAATGCCGCGAATCCCCTCTGCCCACGGGCCGGGAATGCCCTGGCCCAGGACAATCCGCATCCCGGATTGCTTTCTCGCTTCTGCAACACTGACATATTCGGCCATAGATTTTCTCCTTTTGCTGCTGTTAATTGCCCTGACCGGGCCGCGGAAGCTGGTCCGGCGTCACCCAATCTTCGGAGATGCCATTCACAAATTCCGGCGGTAAGGCCCTGATAGGAGTCCCTTCAAATTCCGCCGGCAGTTCCGCAGGACGACTGGTATAGACGTACATGACCCCATAGCCGGGTCGAACCGCCACGACCCCCGGCAGTTGCGACAGGGCGTGGTCAGCCGTTGTATGCTGCCTTTCGATTGTGCGGACTTGAGAGGTTTTATAGGCTCGTAGCGCGCGGTCTGAGACGGCTCGACCACGCGCGTCCGATATGCCGCTCGGGATTTCAGCCCGCCGCAGCGCCGCAAGGTCGCCGTGCGATCGCGGAGCGCACGCGCCCAGGAGTCCAAACGCAATCAGCCAGCCATAGCGACGCAGGAATCTTCTCGGAGCCATCAGTTCTGAGTCAGGCATACATTCCTCCGCATTCAGATGACGCAACCCGGGTCGGGGTCAATCGGCCCGAGTCTTTTGACGACCTGTAGCCCCTGCTTGCTGCCTCGGGCAACCACGATAGGCATGGTCGCATGCTGGCTCTCCGGGTCTATGCTGACCTGACCTGTCGGCGACTCGAATCTCAGCCCACGCAGTCCCGTCAGGGCCGCTTCGGCACTGACCTCTCCGCTTTTTTCCCAGGCCGCTTTGAGCGCCTTCACGGCGTTATAGTGCGTCAGGGCATGGTAGCCAACGGGTAGAGGTCCGCCGTGCTGGGAACGGACTCGCGAAACGAAATCGGGCACGCCGTCTTCAGGGTCACTCGCGACAAACGGACTTGTGGTGACAATCTGTTTCAGCTCTTCAGGCGTGAGCCCGTCAACCAGAGTGTCGTTAAACCCAATCCAACCGACGGTGAGCTTGTTCAGCAGACCGAGCTCACGGGCCTGATGGAGGAATTCTTGACCGTGTTTCCGCATCACGCAAAACAACACCGAGGCCGTATTCGTCTCCTGAATCCAGCGGATGATGGGCCGGAACTGCCGCTCACCGGTTGCGGTCAGGGCCTGACCGTGGACGTGGAGGCCGTGTTGATACATGGGGAAGCGCAGTTGGCGGAACATCGTGTTTTGCCAACTGGGATACGAGCCCAGCATGAAATAATTTTTGATCTGTTCTTCTTCATCCAGGTAGCGGACGAGGGCATGGCCATCCTGACTCGTGGTCGGGCCCAGAGAAAACAGAACGGGCGAACAAAAGCCGCCGGCGTGATTGCTCGCATTCACCAGGGGAATGTTGCGCTCGGCAAGAAAACGGGCCGCATACTTCCGACCGGCCGCGGCCCAGGGTCCGATAAGGGCAATTACCCCCCATGCGTCAATCAGCTCCCGACAGCGCTCGGGCAGGACTGCCGGAGTTGTTTCCGAGTCGCGGTATTCGACTGCTATCTTCCGGCCCAGGACCCCGCCGGTTCCATTGATCTCAGCGACCGCGGTGTCAATACCAAGCCGCATTTGCCGGGCATACGCATCGCCGTCTCCGGTCAGGGGGATTAAGGCTCCAATATGGACGGTCTGTTCCCTGGCAAAGACCGGCAATACGGATGTAGGGCGTCCCAGGAGCGCTGCGGCGCCTGAAGCGGCAATCCATTTCAGCGCGGCACGTCTCTGTATTCGGTTGTCCTTCTTCCGCACCTGCCCTCCTCAGTCGCTTTCCGCTTGGACCCGAATCGGCGCCAGATCCTCAGGCGAGAGCCCCATATCGGTTAAGTCTTGGGGTAAACACTGATTCACTATCAGGCTTGCCGCGGTGCGGCCCATCGCAGCCGAGGTCTGGATGCCATAGCCGCCCTGCCCGGCTAACCAGAACAGTCCGGCGCGTTCGCTATCCATGCCCACGACCGGTGTTTTATCCCGGACAAAGCTGCGCAATCCAGCCCATTTGCGGTTAATATGGGCAATGGACAACGTCGTGGCTTTTTGAATACGGTCTATGGCAAGCGCCACATCGTAGTCGTCCGGAAACACGTCGCACGGTTCCATCGGGGTTTCATCCGCGGGAGAGGCAAGAATCCCTCCGGACTCAGGCTTGAAGTAGAACTCTTCATCACTATCTATGATAACCGGCCAGGCCGCGAGCTCTTGCGGCGCTATCCCGGCAGGGCCATTACAGGTAAAGGCCGTGCGGCGTTTCGGCGCCAAGCCGACTGGCCGCGCCCCTGCCAGCCGACCAATGACATCACACCACGCGCCAGCCGCATTCACAACGATCGCAGCCGCGTATTGCTGCTGAGGCGTATGGACTTCCCAGCTCGCGTCCGTCTGCCGAAACCGGACCACTTCGGCCTGTGTGACTATCGTTCCGCCCCGGTTTCTCAATCCCCGCAAGAAACCCTGATGGATCGCATGCACATCGAGATCCAAAGCGTGGGGCTCCAAAATTGCGTAGGCGACATAGCCAGCCCGTAAGGCAGAACAGAGAGCGTATGCCTGTGTGGGCTCAACCGCACGAATAGTGGGCACCAGCCGCCGCGCCTCACCGAGCGTTGCCTCCAGCCCAGCCTTTTGGTCTGCGCGCGCGATCCACAGCATCTGGCGCGGGGTGGTCAGCGGGTAGTCGGTAAACCCGTCTGGCGGATGTTCCAAAAAGGGACGGGTCGCCAGGGTGAGGCGGCGAATAATGGAGTTGCCGTAATTCTCGGTTAAGACGGCGGCTGACCGGCCGGTTGAATGATGACCGGGCACGGCTTCGCGTTCAAGGACAATGACCCGACCATGAGTGGCCAGCTCAAAGGCAACCGACGCTCCAGCTATGCCGGCTCCGATAATGAGAAAATCGCACGTTTCCATTTGACGCCTCCCTTCGCCTGCCCAGCGTCTCTCGTCACCGCTCTCCTCCGGTCAGCCCTGTAGGCGGTTGTCTCATTCAGTCCTACCCTTTGTCAATTGTTTTGCCCGACTTCGGACATGGCGCAAGACACCCTGGTGTGGTATGCCTCCGGTGGTCCCCAAGAGAATCTCGCACGGTGAGGAGGAATCCATGGAATTCAGTGTCACGGTGGCAACCAATATCGGAGACTGGCAGCTCATTAAATTTGCGGAAGACCTGGGCTATGACCGGGCTTGGGTGCCGGATTCCCAGATGATCTGGTCGGACTGCTACGCCACGCTGGCGCTGGCAGCGCACAACACCTCACGGATAAAACTCGGCACCGGCGTCGCCATTCCCGGTACCCGGATCGCTCCGGTCACTGCCCACTCGATCGCTTCGATCAATCGGATTGCGCCGGGCCGCGCCTTTCTCGGTATCGGGACAGGCCATACCGCTATGCGCGTCATGGGCATGAATCCCATGAAAATCCGAGACTTCCGCGAATACCTGCGCGTCGTCCGGACGCTCCTGCAGGGGGAAGAAGTTGAGTATACTTTTCATGACACAACGCGGACCATTCGGTTTTTGCACCAGGACCTGAAGTTCATCGACCTGGAGCATCCCATTCCGATTATTGTGGCCGCCAATGGACCGCTCGCCCTCAAGGCCGCGGGAGAATTTGGGGATGGTCTGATCTCGGTGCTGAACGAGCAAGAGGCTGTTCTGAATCTGAATATGGACTATGTGGGTCAGGGGGCCGCCAGGGCTGACCGGGACCTGAGCGACTATCATACGGTCTCGCTCACCTCTGTTGTTGTGCTGGAGCCGGGTGAGGACCTGACCTCGGAGCGCGTCATAGACGAATGCGGCTCATGGGTGTCCGCGGTCCTGCATTTTGCCTATGAAATCTACGAGTTCACCGGCAAGGAAGAGATGATTCCGCCGTCCGTCCACGATATCTGGGACGAATACTGCGCCTATGTGAAAAAAATGGAGACTCCGGCGGAGAAACGCTATCTCCAGATTCACAATGGCCACTGCACGTTTCTGATGCCCGAGGAGCGGCGCTTTATCACGCCTAAAGCCATTGAGGGTTCGTGCATCGTGGGCACGCCGGACGAGGTCATTGACAAGCTGCGCGCCGCGGAGAAAAACGGCCTCAAAGAAGTCAGCCTGCTCCCCCCGATGGCCAGCGCCCGCAAAGTGCTGACCGATTTTACGGACAAAGTGATGAAGCATTATTAAGGCAGGGCGCGCCCAGGGAGCCTGAACCCACACCGGCCTTCGGCTACCCCCTCCCCAGACGTGTGATGCAAATTAAGTTGTTCAGCGGCCCAGGGCGCTGTTTCGCCCTCACCCCACCCCCTCTCCCAGCGGGAGAGAGGCTCTTTTCTTTCCCTCTCCCCTGGAGGGAGAGGGTGGCCCTGAGCCTGTCGAAGGGCCGGGTGAGGGGGCCGACGGGCCGCTTGCGATACAATGTGCATCACACGTCCCCAGAGGGGACAAGCGGCGGCTATTCCGGCGATAGGGCTAAGTTACAATCTCGACCGGGTCGCCAACCGCGACCTGCCCGGGGGTTTTCACGGTAGCATAGACCCCAAAATTCTGGTTGGCCTCACGCACCAGGGTGCGCATGATCTTCGGGTCTTTGGGCAGGTTTGCGCAGCCGAGCGTTGTCATAACGCAGCGCAGACAGTTCATTGTCACGTCGAGGGTCATATTCCCGATGCGGAGTTGTTTGCCCGGCCACGTGGCCTCAACAAAACCGGTCGCCTCTTCCGTCTCAACCAAAAAATTCGGACGAAAGCGCCGGGCGTCAATCTGCGAAGTCGGACTCAGCGATTGCAAACGCTGCAACGAGGCCTCAGTCACCAGCAGCAGCGGGAAGGCATCGAAATAGGTGCCCGGCGGCGAGGCGTATTGCAGAATCTCTTTGGGAAAGATAGATAAGTCCGGCAGGGGTTCGTCTGGCTCCAAACCGAGGAGGCTTCTTAACTCTTCTGCCGGATTGGTGTGCGTCGGCTTTCCGCGTCGATAGTGCTCAAGGTTTTCAGCCGGCTGAATCGGCCAGATGGAAACCCGATGGCCCAGGGCTTGACTGAGCTGGGCCGCGGCGTTCGGGTCGTTGGACAAGAAGGTCGTTCCATCCGGGACGGTAATTTCAGCCGGTCCGATCTGCTCTTTCGTAGGACCGTCTGGATAGCGGGCCTGACAGTGCATCAAAGTCGGGATTTTTTTGGCGCTGCCAATTCCCCCTCGGACCTCATCCCGCACCGCCCAGCCCCGGTCGCCCACGACACCCTGGGGGTTCACCTCGGCCTGCTCCAGCAACTCGCCCAGCATGCTCTTGAAGGGATAGCGCCAGACCTGTTTGATCGTCCCGACTCTCATCGTGTCCTCCGTGGGCCTCCGCACTCTATGAGCGCCCTATTTGCCGGAAAACTCAGGTGGCCGTTTTTCCACAAAATGCGCCACCCCTTCCTTAAAATCTTCGCTGCTGAAACTCGCGCTCATCTCGGTCAGACCGGCCTGTAGTGAGGTTGCAAAATCAACGTCCTGAGCCCGAAAGAGCTGGGATTTCATGACCCGCATGGAACGGGGCGAAACCATGCGTGCCAGTTCGAGCGCATAGGCCCGGACTTCCGACATAAAAGAGTCCGCCGGGTAGAGGCGGTTCACCAGGCCCATCTGGAGGGCTTCCTGGGCGGTTATTTTTCGGGCCGAGAGCATCAGGTCGAGGGCATTCGGCAGACCGACAACCCGTGGCAGAATCCAGTCAACCCCGTGTTCGGCAATGAGTCCGCGACGCGAGAAGGCAGTGGTGAAGACCGCCGTATCTGACGCGAAGCGGAGATCGGCGTACAGGGAGAGGATCAGCCCCAGGCCGGCGACCGGACCGTTGATGGCGGCAATAATGGGCTTCGGTACGGTGGGGAAATACGCATATCGATAGGAGAATGCCTGGGGCAGGTCGAGTCCGCCCGGGACCGGTCCGGGAAAGGCCACCGGGCTTGCGGTCGCCGCGGCGGTTTCGGACCGCTCTCGGACCGCGTTCAGCAAGGCCATATCCGCTCCGGCACAGAATCCACGTCCGGCCCCGGTGAGAATAATCACCCGGATGGCTGCATCCGCGGTCGCCGCGGTCAGGGCGTGGCGGACTTCCTGCTCCAGCACGTTTGTCCAGGCGTTGAGCTTGTCCGGCCGATTCAGTGTAAGCGTCGCAATACCGTCTTGGGCCTCGTATAAAATCTGCTCGTAACTCATGCGTGTTTCTCCGTTGTCATATGGCTGGCAGACTCTCCTGCCAGGGGTTCAGTCCCGGTTTGTCCGCCAAAGCGGGGCAAGGCATCTCCTATGGCAACCCAGGCCGCGCGATCAGAAAAATAGTAGTGGGCCTGCGGTTCGCGGTCGATGCCATCGTGCAGATTCGCCAGGACAATATCCATGACCTCTGGATGTCGGCTCGACTGACAGAACAGCGAACTGCCGCAGGTATGGCAGAACGACCGTTTGCCATGCTCCGAAGAGACGAAAACGGCAAGCTGCTCCTGCCCCGCAGTCAGACTGAATTTTGGTGTGGGCACCCCGATCCAGGTCACATAGCCGGCCCCATGCGTGCGCCGACACATCGAGCAGTGACAGTGAGCACAGAAGAGCGTCGGTAGGGCAAACTCGAACCGGACGCTGCCACAAAAACAGCTTCCGCGAACCAGTGCTGTTTTTCCCTCAGCTTCGTCCATGACTTCCTCCTCTTTTGAGATATGAGTTGACCGCTACCCCAGTCATCCGCTGCCGGCTGCTATTGAAAGGAGGCCTTCCGGCGCTGGTCGGTCAGGCATTCCTGATTGATGAACAGGCCGCCGTGCAGACGGCAGGTCTGTTCATCCCGAACGGCCGGGTTCCTATCGGGCATATAGCATTGCTCATTGTAGAGGACGCCGCCTCGGGCCTGGCAGCGGCCAGCCTTCCCTTCGGCTTGGGCCATTTGTTGATCAATGCCCCTATTGAACTCGGCAATTTTCTGATTCCACTTGCGTTCGGCATAGGTACACGAGGCAGTACCTCCGGCAACGACGGCCAGCAGGCTGTACAGACAGAAGACGCGGAGGAGCGGTCTTCCGACGGACCCCGGGTGCCGTTCATCAGGTGGGAATGGCGCACGGGTTGGACTGGACCACTTCAGCCATTTCATACAGTAAGTCGCGAGACTCTTCCCAGCCGATACAGGCATCGGTAATCGACACTCCATATTCGAGCGTGGAGTCTTCTTTCCAAGACTGATTCCCCGGTTTCAAATTGCTCTCCAGGAGAATACCCATGACATCGTACTCCTGCTCTTGGCGCAGACGCAACACGTCACGACAGATCGCGGCCTGACGGGTATAGTCCTTGTTTGAATTGCCGTGGGAGCAGTCCACCATAATCGGGCGGGCGATCCCTTCTTTGGCAACCATTTCCGTCACCTGCGCAATATCCTCCTGGCGGTAATTGGGTCGCCCTCCCCCACCCCGTAAAATAATATGACGGTCGGGATTCCCCAAGGTCTTGATGACCGAGGTCATGCCGTCGGCGTTAATGCCCAGGAAACTATGCGGGTGACCGGCTGAAATCATAGCGTTGATCGCCCCGGACACCTCCCCACCGGTTGTATTCTTGAAACCGATCGGCATAGAGAGCCCGCTTGCCATTTCTCTATGCGTTTGGCTCTCGGTTGTCCGCGCTCCTATGGCCGCCCAACTGAGCAGGTCGGCCACATACTGCGGTGTCACCGGGTCTAACATTTCACTCGCACAGGGCACGCCCATATGGTTAATGCGGAGTAAAATCTCGCGGGCCAGTTCCAGGCCAGTCGGAATATCGCACGACCCGTCAAGATGCGGATCGTTGATCAGACCCTTCCAGCCTATCGTTGTTCGCGGCTTTTCAAAATAGGTTCGCATCACCACAACGAGCTGATCACGTGTTGCGTCAATCACCGGTTTGAGACACTCGGCGTATTCATAGGCCGCTTGGGGATCATGGATGGAGCATGGGCCAGTGACGACGAGCAGACGGTCGCGGTCCCGACCGTGCAGGATATCACAGATAGCGTGGCGCGTTTGCATGATCAGGCCAGCCGCGCCTTCGGTCAGCGGAAGTTTGGCTTTGATTGCCCGAGGGGATACTAAGGGGGTCATCTCAGTGAGATGGGAATTTTCGATTCGCTCAGGCATGTAGTTTTCCAGTGGAAAAGCGGGCGCATTGCCGGCCTTTCCGTATAGTGGCATCTGAACTTCAGTCACCCGGGAGATGAGTGAAGCTCACGGCATACCACGTCTTTTCTCCGAATGCGAGCCCGGCCCTTTGCCGCCGTTCGTGCTGAGCGTAGCCCCAGAGGGGCGAGGTCGAAGTCCGCTCAGGACAGGTCTTTAGCCTACCCGGATAGGCGTCGTCGCCTCCAGGTACTCGGGCGCATCCTGCCATCGACACGACCGGGCCCAGACGACTTGAGAGTCTGGGAAGCCCAATGCCAGGAACTCGGTAAAATATTTTTCGGCCCGCTTCGCACTCGCCTTTGACGGCTTGGCGTTAATCAGCTCAGCGGCGACAAAGAGTTCCTCGACCATGGCAGGATCAATCTGTACGGCAAGACGCACCCGTCCCACCGGGTCTGCGGCCGAGCACAAACAGATTTCAAAACGTCCCTTAAACAGACGCCGCGCGGAGTCGGCATTCGGCCACAGCGCCAGGGCGAGAATGAGGTCGGGCTCTTCAAGATAGAGGGCCGCCAGAACAACTCCTTCGTGCGTAAACATCTTTACGCGCCAGGAGACTTCGGCAAGGGCAATAGCAAACGGTTGGATACGGCGATTAAACGCTCTTTGTGGGACTTCGACCTCCAGCACCACTCCCATGGATTCCTCCTCCACATACCACCAATCCACCACCACACAACGGATCCATTCCACACATCCACATACGACACCGCCAGAGGCGTTGCTCGTCTTTAGTAGAATATAACAGATTGAAAGTAAAGTAGCATTAGTCCGTTTGCATGTCTCAGAGGACGACCCTCCGCAGTCCCCTTTCTCAAGGGGGAGGCGCGACAGCGCAGGGGGATTGTGAGCCCTCTCCCAGCCTACAGGTCCCGGTCCAGCCCGCGCTTAACGATGATTTCCTTCATAATCTCGGCGGACCCTCCGGCAATCGTGCTCTGACGGATGTCCCGGTAGAACCGTTCAACCGCAAACTCTTTCATATAGCCGTAGCCACCGTGCAGTTGGACGCACTCATAGGCGATCTTGTTGGCTATATTACAGCCGTACAGCTTTGCCATTGAGACTTCGGTACTACAGTCACGCCCGCTGGCCAGCACATCAGCCGCGTAATATGTCAACTGACGGGCGGCTTCCAATTCGGTCGCCATGTCCGCCAGGCGATGCGACACGACCTGATGGTCAAATATGCGCTTGCCAAACGTCTCCCGCTCGCGTGTATAGGTGAGCGTATCTTCAAGAGCCTGCTGGGCCGCACTCACGGCCATACTGGCCGCAATCAGGCGCTCGTCCTGGAAGTTCTGCATAATATAATAAAACCCTTTGCCCTCCTGTCCCAAGAGGTTGTGACGTGGAACGCGAACATCTTCAAAGACCAACTCGCCGGTATCCGAACTATGACAGCCCATTTTGTCCAGCTTTTTAGCCAGGCTGAACCCAGGAGTGTCACGCTCGACAAGGAATATGGAGATGCCGCGCGCCTGGGCATCCTTGTCGGTTTTGGCAGCCACGCAAAAGACGTCGGCGTGGACGGAGTTGGTGATAAAAATCTTGGAGCCGTTAATGACGTAGGAATCGCCGTCTTTCACTGCCGTGGTGCGTATGCTGGCGACATCGGAGCCGCCCGAAGGTTCAGTCACGCCTATGGCGCAGACCGCCTCGCCCGTAATCATGGGTCGCAGGTATTTTTCTTTCTGCTCCGGCGTGCCGTTGCGGGCGATATGGGTCGAGGACATATCGGTATGGACCAAAACACTCGTGGGGAGGCCCAAGGCCCGGCAACGACACAACTCCTCACAAAAGACGAGCGTCATCCAGATATCCCCGGCACTGCCCCCATACTCTACGGGATGGCGAATACCCAGAAACCCGAGTTCACCCATGCGCTGGTAGAGCGACTTGGGGAAAAGAGCCTCTTCTTCCCACTGGTCAATATGAGGATGGACTTCCCTGGTCACAAAATTCCGAACCTGTTCGCGGAATATCTCATGGTCTTCGGTAAAAAAGCGCGTCGGTGCAGTGAGCATCGTAATTCCTAACCTCCTGAGCTGCTGTTGACGTGAGCCTAGACGCTGGGTTTCGAGTGGTCAAGGCGAGAAGGTGGGGAAGCCCTACAGGCTATAACACTACCCAGTTGAATGTGGAAACCAACTAAACCGGGAGTCAATTCACTGTTCCGGTCACAGAAACATTTGCTGTTTAATCAAGATCATTGAAAAAATCAGGATGCATGGGATCCATGTCAAAACGGCCCCCAAGTTCGAGAGAAGCCTTGAATACAAGATGCTGAGCAATCTGCTCTTTGTATTGCTTTTGTTGTCCGTCTCTTGTCTCTTCACGAATTCGCTCAAAGAGCCTCGGCAAATACCATTCGTACATCGGCTCTATCGAAATCAATGCCTGCCTATAGAGACTCTGAACTTCCGGTTCATCGTCATCTAATAGGCCATCGTAGAAGGCTATCGAGGAATTGAGAGACAATTTTAGGAAGAACCACAAGCCAAGACGGCGGTTGGCTGAAATATCTGACAAAATCAACTCGGCAATAGTACGATACCAAACGTCCGGGGGCGCAGGTTTCGAGTGCCCCATGTGCTTGTCTGGCCCTAATACTGATGCACTAATTCCAGCTATACCACCCGCTTGATCGACAATATCTAATACAATACGTTCCGACTCCTCCGTAGCAAGTCCTATCGCGCGGTGTACGAATATGTACCATGGTACTGTCGCTTCCTCCAATTTCGGACGGCGGGCAAAGTCTTCAAGTAAGGAAAGATAATGTTTGAACCTTTGCTCGAATTTAGGGTGATGCGAAGCAACTTGTGACTCATTCTCGACCGACAGAAGAGCAGGCAGTGATTGTTCCCATATATCGACTATCGAGAGGAACATAAACATACACAGGGCAGCACGGACGTCGGGGAGGTCCATCTCGGTGTCAAAATGTTCAGTGAGAATCTCCAATGCAAGTTTATCCGCCTCCAACTCGTCATCTGGTGTGAATTTTGAGATATCTCTATCCAAATGTCCGAGAATGACGTGCGCGACTTCGTGTGCGATCACAAATAATTCGGTTCCTTCAAGCAAATACGCCAAACGATCTTGAAACGGCACTGCCGCGGGGTACGGAAGTGCCGCTGCCACATCTCCATGGATAAAAAACGCTCTTAGGAGGTCACGGCGGCGGAATTGAATATACGGGTGCCGGGCGAGGCGAAACTGATCGAAGGATGCCGCTGGTTGATACACCACCCCCTCCTCTATAAGGGTAAACGGTTGCAAGAGAACAACTAATTTACTGAATAGGTTGATTAAGTGATAAAATCCGTCCGGAATGAAGACCGAATAATGGTCGGATGTTTCAATCCTACATGTAGATACTCCCAATCCGCCTGCTGGAGTGTTGCCAAAAACGACGTTATCAACCACTCCTGGTAGATTTAGCCTTTTGCATGCATTCTTTAAATTATCGACTCGGTTAGTTAGAATCAAAACGCTTATAGGTTTGCCGACTCGACCAACATCAGAGCGGTCTTGCAATGGGTCTCTATCACTGTATTGTTTGGCGAACGAAGCTCGTTGCTCAGGCGTATAGTCAGGATTCGACTTTAGATACTTTTCGAGCCATTCCGGTGAGAAATTTACGGATTTAGAATCGGGAACAGGAATCGCCATCTGTTTGTATATCTTAGTTTGCTCACATTCCATCCAATCTCTGGCTGTCGTGATGTCAGGAATCGATTTTAACGAATTCATTGGGTTCTCCAAGCATGACGTGAGTGGGCGGCAAATCTACACCCATCGGTGTAGCTCCGATCTGTGGACCTCCCGAAGATGGAAATTCTATTCTAGAAGCGCGTCCAGATTCGTCGATCTGTAGTTGAAAACATGTGAATGCGAAGGGCACAAACTTATTTCCCGCTATAGAGACACACGATTGACTGCGAAGGATTGCATCGGTCGAAAACTTACCACTCAATGCGTTTTCGAGCTTTGTTGCGACCTCAACTGCAGAAGGGCAATTCATGTTTAATGTAATCTTACGGGCGACCAGGATGGAGTCGACCAAATGGAGAGTCCCTGAGCTATCTATTGTTCTTAGATTAATGGGGGCGGATTTCAATAAATTTGCTACCCTGCTGGGAGCGATAAAGTGCCGCCTCACGCCCTTAATGGAAACGCAAACGCTTGTACTCCGAAAAGCTTTTAGACTCGTCATCGTGTCAGTCAGAGAGGGTGTTAGACTCTGGGCGAGAAATGGGCTCAATAAGTCTATGGCAATAGACCAAGATAGTTTTCGTGACTCGACCTTCGAGATATCTGACAGTTTTTGGGATTCTGGACGCAGTTTTTTCCACGCCTTGTCCGCAGCAATATCCTTGATAGGCCCAATATACCGGAAGCGGCGTTTTACAGTAGTAAATAAAGTAAGAGGTTTGATTCGAGTATCAGGAATTTTCAACGGAGTTGCGTCGTAGGTATCACGAATAAAATCCAAGACAGGATCCGATTTACAAATAGAGTAGAAGCTCATTTCGCTCTCCCCTTCCTAACCTCCTGAGCTGCTGTTGACGTGAGCCTAGACGCTGGGTTTCGGGTGGTCAAGGCGAGCAGGGGTCAGGCCCTACACACCGACCTTGCTCCAGACCTTGAACTGGAGTCGGGCATATCCGCGCTCCGTGGCGTCGAGGTGTTCTGCCACTTCCTGGTGCAGGGCGGGCAGTTCATACCACGGGACCGCCGGCCAGGCATGGTGCTCGGCATGAAAGTTCATATTCCACAGCCACCAGCTGAAAAACGGCCAGGTCTGCATGGTCCGCGTGCGCGCCAGAATAGAGCCTTCGTTCGGCAATCCCGTATGCTCGGTAGTCACCCATATGGCTTGAAACATATGGCTGAGAAGACCCGCAAACAGCAGCCAGCCCATACCCGCGGGACCGCTACAGGCAGCAATAATCAGCCCGACCCAAAAGAGGGCGATCACCCCCGATTGCCAGGCCAGTGTGGGACGTTGGTCGAGCGAGGCCCAGGGAGCGAAGGATTCCCATTTCTCATAGGCCAGGAAAGGAAAGCGCACTAAAGGGCCTATTTTGAAGAGGAGAATGCCCCAGCCGCTAATCATACGCAGCCAATTTTTCCATTTATTTGGCCAGGACACCGGTTGCCCACCCAAAAACAACAGCTCCGGGTCCTTGTCGACATATTGAGTGTAGCGATGATGATCAAAATGGAAGGCTCGGTACGCCGCCGGCGCCATACCAAAGGGAAAGCCGCTGAGCCACGCGCCCAGGGAGTTCAGCCAGGCAGACTTAAAGGCGGTCTGATGTGTACACTCATGAAAGGGAGCGAACAACGAAGCCCAAATCCCACTCAGCACGACCGAAAGCAGACCTGCCGCAACGTGAGAATGCGGCGTGACGAGCAGCACGCCATACGCACCCAGCAGGAAAGCGGACAGATGGAGGGTCAGCCGGATAATAGAGGGCCAGTCTTGGCGCTGCTGAAGAGTGCGCAAGAGGGTGCGGTCAAGTAACGAACGGTGTTCAAAGGCTTCGTTCACACCGCCACGCTATAACCAGCATCCGTAAACGTCAAGGAAAAACGCCTTACACCAGATAGCCGCCGTTCGGGCTCAGCACTTGCCCGGTCACATAGGCGGCATCGTCTGAGGCCAGATACAAATGGGCCGCGGCAATGTCTCGGGGCGTACCCATTTGGCGCATGGGAATGCGGCGGATAAAGAAGTCCACCACCTTTTCGGCGGCAGGTCCGGTGCCTTGTTTGACCATGGGTGTTTCAATCAATCCAGGGGCAACCGCGTTCACCGTGATGCCCGACCGCGCGTACTCCAAAGCTAACGAGCGGGTAAAACCGATAATGGCGGCCTTTGCCGCAGCGTAGTGCGCGTTTTGCGGCCCGCCGGTCATGCCGGCAACAGAAGCCGTGTTAATCACCCGCCCCCACTGTGCGGCTAGCATATCTCCGATCACGGCCCGCGTGCACAGAAAGGTTCCCTTCATGTGGACGTCGATCATGCGCTGCCACTCTTCAGGCGTGATATCGAGCAGGTCCTTGATCTGGGCAATCCCGGCGTTGTTCACAAGAATATGGATTGGTCCATACTCGCTCTTGGCCCGATCAACCAGAGCGTTGACGGCCTGACGCTGTGTTACATCAGCCTGAAGACCTATGGCCGGAGAAGCCTTGGTTTGATTGATCTCGGCAGCGACCGCGGCTGCGCGACGCTGGCTGATATCGGCCACAACGACCTGCGCGCCCTCCTGAGCAAAAAGCTGAGCGGTCGCCTGGCCCAGGCCCGACCCGGCGCCGGTTATCAGCGCGGTTTTTCCTGACAGTCGCATCTTAACACCACTTCATATACGAGCCGCCGTTCGGACTGAGAATCTGGCCTGTCATGAATCCGGCTTCCTCCGAGGCCAAATAGGCGACGGCATGGGCGATGTCCTCGGGTTGTCCCAGTTTGCGCATCGGAATGGTCTTGGTCATATTCTTGACCCAGCGCTCAGGACTCTGCCGGACCATTGGCGTATCGATCACACCGGGAGCAACCGCGTTGACCGTAATGCCCGTTCGCGCCAGCTCACTTGCCATGGCAACCGTAAGCCCGGCAATACCGGCCTTGGCCGCACAGTAGTGGGCCAGACGGACCCCTCCGGTAAAGGCACCCATAGAGGAGGTACTGATCAACCGGCCCCAGCCCGCGGTTTTCATCTCGGGTAAGACCGCGCGAAAGCAGTGATACGTCCCATTGAGATGAACATCGAACATGCGATCCCAGTCCTCCTCTGTCATGTCTGCAAACGCGACCTGGGTTCCTATGCCGGCGTTGCTGAACAGAATGTCAATCGCGCCCAACTCCTGGCGGGTCTGCGTCGCCGCCGTTTCCACGGCATGCAGGTCTGCCACATCGACCTGGAGCGCGAGCGCCCTGCGGCCGCATTCCGTGACGGTCTGGGCCGTTTCCTCAGCCCCAGCCAGGTTGATATCGGTCACCACAATATCGGCGCCGCCTGTGGCTAAGACCCGCGCAGTCGCGCGTCCAATACCCGACCCGGCTCCGGTTATAAGCGCGACTCTTCCTTCCACCCCTGCCACATCAGGCCTCACTTCCTATGGTTTCGAGGTATATATTCTGTAATGCCGACCCTCAGTGTTCGAACGAAGCGGAGGGCACAGTGCTTGATAGGTTTTACTAGATCATGCACTACTGTATTTCCCGCCAAAGCAGATTTGCCAGAGTTGATTTTGCCCTGTTTACGAATTCATCTTCTGATTCGTTTTCTTTTGGCTGTCCAACTTCTTCACTAAGCGAAGTGATGATTTTCTCACTGTGAGCTAAATTCGCTACTTCGCTAATAAACCTATCTCGTTCAAACTCATCTCGACCAGGAGGAAGAATGCCTGCTGCAGGTAAAAGCCTGCTCATTCGAGTTTTAAGTTCAGTTGATGACAATCTTGACGGCAATCCTGAGTCCAAGATGAAACTTTTTAAGTCAGACATGGCCTATCATTCTTCCTTTCCGTTTTTTCTTTTCCACCGGCGATAATATTCTCTAAGAATCTCTTCAAAAAGGTCTACGATAGCGTCGATTATTTCTCTTTTTGTTTCCGGCGGGATTCTTCGCCAAATTGAAAGAATCCAGGAAGCTAACCGTTGTAGCCACTTGAACATTCCCATCTCCAATGGATGCTAATCCATAGGGTGTCTTAATCGTCTTATATTCCGTCGTGATGTCATCAGGATGTCTCACTTCCTACGACTTCGACCTGCCGGACAGGAGTTTCTTCGGTTATCAGCTCACCCAGGCGTTTGTGAATCTCGGCCTCATCTATCTCTTTCAGAGCAATGGTCAGATTGCCCTGCTCGTCAACTGAAAATCGGGCGTTTTTATTCAGTTCCAGGGCCAGGCGGGAGACAATCACATTGCGCGTCGGACGGTCCAGGGCAGCCCGCTCAAGCTCGCTCGCGCAGACCCCGAGCAGTTGGTCCACCACGCCCTTGTGCTTTTCGATATAGAACATGGAATGCCCGATAACACACTGGCCGTACTGGAGCGTGGTATACGTCCGGCCGGCCCGTTCCTCTTCAAAAATCCGCTTGGGCGGAGTGGGAAACGCGTCAATATGAGCGCGGACCCAGCCGTCCTCAGGCTCGGGCTCAGCCTCACAGAACATGAGATTGATATGCTGCATGCCGTCGGGTTTGGGATAGATTTCGATCAGCATGAGACCCTCTCCCTGTTTATGCCTCGATAAAAGGAGCCCACCCCGGCCTTCGGCCACCCCTCCAAGACATGTGATGCATATTGTGGCGTAAGCCTCCCGGGACCGGGCCGGCGGCCCCCGCCTCGGGCCGCTCGCCCGCCCGCTGCCTGGGAGAGCGGCCATCTTGGCCGCTTGCGGGCTGGAAGCCCGCTCTCCCAGGGAGGGAAGCCCGCCCTCCTGGCCCCCTGGCGCAGACAGGCACAGCGCAGGGGAACGGGGGGTCGCCGAATAATGTAATCTGCATCACAAGTCCAAGGAGTTGAGCAGAACACATCCCCTCCTTGGAGGGGTGCTGCGAAGCAGCGGGGTGGGTTCCTCTCCGCTGTATGCCGCTCAAATATGTTTAGGCTTCCGTCCGCAGCTCGACCACATTGCCGTCCGGGTCGCGGACAAAGACCACCGGAGCCAAACCAAGATTCGGCGGCGGCGCAAATTCCTGGAACTTCACCCGTCTCTTCTTGAGGACGCGCTTGGCCTCTTCAAGGTCTTCGACCTGGACTGCGATGTGAGTCCCGATGCCGGGAATATCCTTGTCGGCCATGGCGTTACGTTGGCCAATGATATGCACCTGGGTTCCATCCACTTCATACCAGGCCCCAGGAACACCCTTGATCTTGGGCCGCTCAATCTCGTCAAAGCCCAGAATGTCTCCATAAAATCTCTTGGCCTTTCTCACATCCGAGACCGGCACCCCAGTATGGCGGATCGATTTCGCTTTAATCATGCTCCCCTCCTTTCGGGTTACTCCAATAAAAAATCTGACACGGCTTCGACAAAAGCGTCCTGTTCCTCCAGCATAATCATGTGGCCCGAACTCGCGAAGTGGACCAGACGCGAACCGGGAATGGCGCGCTGAAACGCCTCCCCATAGACCGGCGGAATAAGCTTATCGGATGCTCCCCACAGCAACAGGGTGGGCAGTTGCAGCCGATGGATACGTTTCTTGAGCCCTTTGTCAGGAATCGGCCACAGGAATTTCCCGGTTGAGGCCAGGCATTTATACATCTCAAGCTGGGCTTCTGGAGATTGCAACTGTTCGGTGAACATCTGGCTCATGGGACCGCTGGGGTCATGAAACACATGTTCGACCATCTGCTGCGGGTTAAAGGTAAAGAAATCGGGAATGGGATTGTCCTCAAGCCAGAGTCCTGCCGGACAGACCAGCACCAGGCGATTGATCCGGTACGGGGCGAGCGCGGCGACCTCTGCGGCCAACATGCCGCCCAGTGAGTGACCCATGACATGCGGGCTATCGATCTGTAGTTCGTCAAGAAAATCGTGGTAGTACAGGGCGAAGTCAATTACGTCATCAATATGCTCAATCCCTGTTCCAGCTCCAAAGCCGGGATGGGCCGGAGCGTAGACGGTAAAAACCTGAGCGAGTTCCTCAAGAAACGGCGCCCCCAGCATGGGGCCGCCAGCGCCGTGCAGAAACAGCAGCGGCTCGCCGCTGCCGCCCCACTGCATTGAGGTGGTAAATTTTCCATTCCGAATAGCAACCTTCACTTCTTGCATTCCAAACGCTCTCCATTCAGGGGTCCAGCGCCTCAGAGGGCGGCGACCGGCATCCGGTCTTCTTCCTTCAGTGGGCGCGGCGCCCAACGGTCTTCCCATTCGTTCCACAACTGCTCGCGCAGAAAGGGTAAAACCTCTTTGGCGTACAGTTCCGTGTTCTTGCGGGTCAGCTCGGCGCTCAGGTTGCCGAAGTGGAGCAGGGAGAAGAGCTGGCCGACGTTCATTTCCTTAATGACTTCCACCAGCCGGTCGCGCACGGTTGCCGGAGAGCCGGCAACGACGTAGCCCTGCTCAACAAAATCTTTCCATTTGAGGTCGGCCAACTGCTCGAAACTGAAGGGCGACTTGAGCGACTTGATGGTCTTGAGCGTCAGATAACCTGGTGCGGCGGCCCAATGATCGGGCACGTGCAGGCAGCGATGGTAGAAATACGAAGCCGCCTCGGCATAGTCCTTTTCCGCTTGGGCGTCCGTCTCGGATACTCCAATGAGTTGCAGATAGCCGGCGCGGTAGGGGTTCCGGTCCCGGCCGGCCCGGTCTACCGCTTCCCAATAGCCCTGCATCACTTGCGTGGCCGGTTCGTAGCCGAAGTAACTCAGGAAGGCATACATATAGTCATGCTCGGCCACCCAGTCCCAGGTTTCGACGCTGCCACCGCCCGGAATCCACACCGGCGGATGCGGCTTTTGGATCGGGCGCGGCCAGATGTTCACATACCGGAGTTGATTGTATTTTCCGTTAAAGACAAACGGTTCCGGCTCGGTCCAGGCTTTAATAATCAGATCATGCCCCTCCCGGTATTTCTCGCGCAGCGTCAGGGGGGTCTGGCCGTACGCAAAATTGGTGTCCATCGACGTCCCAACTGGAAAGCCGCCCACGAAACGGCCCCCCGATATGCAGTCCAGCATGGCCATTTCTTCGGCAATGCGAATAGGCGGGTTATACAGCGCAATCGAGTTGCCCAGCACAATGAGTGAGGAATTGGAAGTCCGACGGGCGAGCGAGGCCAGAATGAGATTGGGGGACGGCATCAGACCATAGGCGTTGGCATGGTGCTCATTCACGCAAATACCGTCAAACCCCAGGCTGTCCGCAAACTCCAGTTGATCCAAATATTCATTGTAAAATTGATGGCCCCGAGCGGGATCGAATAATTCACTTGAAACATCCACCCAGACACTCGGATGTTTTTCCTTAAAGTCCTCGGGCAGATCCTGATACGGCATCAAATGGAACCAATGGCATTTCATAACAGGCCCTCCTCATTGACGGCTCAGAACGAACAGCAGGCATCCACTTGGAGATGGATGCCCTGCTTGTCCAGAGTGCAAAAAGTTGTATCAGTCGGAGATTTGAGCCACAAGAGGAAAATCAGACTCCAGATAAGGGAAGAAGCATGGTTCTCGCCCGCACGACCAACATCAGCGCTGCAGCGCACAGCAGACCGATACCAATACCGCTAAACCCGAGTTGATAGCTTCCGGTCGTATCGTAAATAAAGCCCATCACGGTTGGACCAACAAAGCCGCTCAAACAGATAACGGTCTGATAGAAGCCGTAAATCACACCATGCGCTTTCATACCGAACATGCGCCCAGTCACGAGCGCGGTCAGCGGAGTGGTGCCGCCAAAGAAGAAGCCAAAACACGCAACAAAGCCGGTTACGGCAAGCCTGGGGGGAGCCCATAAGAGCAGGGCTATGCCAATGCCGCCCAGGGCATAACAGGTCGCCGCCAGTTGCAGCGGATCATAGCGCTCACTCGCCCAGCCAAAACCCAGTCCGCTGAGCACGGACGCGCTGAGCAGCACACTCACCAGCAGGGCCGCCTGCTGAGCGGAAAAGCCTTGATCCGTAAAATAGGGATACTGGTGAACCATAACGGAAAAGAGACAAGCATAGGCCAGAAAATAGATACCGATGAGCGCCCAGAAACGGCCGGTCCGGACCGTATCGCGGGCAGATATCCCCGCCCCTCCTTCAACGCCGACCGGCGCGTCGTCTGTGGCGCGTCTCGTCTCGCCGTCCGGCAGCAGACCCAGGTCCGCGGGCGTATCTCGCAGCAGTCCCCACAACACCGGAACCAGGATAAGCCACAGCAGCCCGCCCAGGATCAACAGGGTTGGACGCCAGCCGACCCACTCGACACAAGACGAGGCAAAGGGCGTCATCAGCAGTCCGCCCACGGGAGCGCCGATCATGGCCGTGCCCATAGCCCGACCGCGCTTGCGCGCAAACCAGCGCGAAATGGTGATATTGACCGGCACATGGGCCAGGGCCGTAAACCCGACCCCCACCCCAAGACGCAGCACATAGAGTTGCCACAAAGCCGTCAGCTGTGACAGCAGCATCAGGCACAGGCCCATCAAGACGGCCGCCGGAATCATCACCGCCCGCGGCCCGTACAGACCCACCGCCCGCCCGACAAAGGGGGCGGTGAGCGCAATGGCCAACATAAAGGCCGAAATCCCGCCTGATACCTGAGCCCGGGTCCAGCCGAACTCTGCGGTCAACGGCTTGAGAAAGACGGGAAAGGACAGATTACCAATACTACCCGCCATCGCCATGCTGACAAAGCATGCCATAACGACCCACCAGCCGTAGAAAAACGCGGACGACCCCTCGCTCCGTCCTCCGTCCCTGCCTGACATGCTGCCACGATAGAGGCCCGGCCGCCTATCCGTCCAGGGCGGTCGCCTCCTCAAATAGCGCGAATCTTGGGCAATACCTCTTGGGCAAAGAGTCGCAGACTCTGCGTGGCGAGCGCATCGGGGAGGGAACCAAACTGAAACATAGCCAGTAAGGTTCCGCGTTTGCCCTCTTCGCGTTGACGTTTGATTTGAGCGACCGCACTTTCCGGCCCACCCAAAATGACCGTCCCATTCTCAATTCCCTCATCAACGCTATAGCCCATGGCCTTGCCCGTCTCTTTACTCGTGACGTTCTTCAGCCAATCACGCATACCATTGACACTCATATGTCCGGGGATAAGCGAGACAGTGCCGATATCAAATGACGCCAGCGCGCGAAAGAAGTGGTATTCTAAATGCGCTTCAGCCTCTTGGCGCGCCTTTTTATCGCTCTCGCCAACGTATAACGCGCAGATCGAGGCAAACATATCATCAAAATCCTCGGGGATGGTGAGGCTTTGCTCTTGCGCCAGCCGATAATACGTCTCGTGCACCGAGCGCGTCCGCTCAATGCTGACCCACGGCGTAGCAATATAGGTGCGATTCCTGACCGCAAAATCGAGCGAGTCCAGGCTATTGGCCGCCATCCAGATTTTCGGATAGGGCTGCTGCAAGGGCTTCGGCCAGATATTGTAGTCCCGGACACGGTAAAACTGACCATCAAAATCAAACCGCCCCTCACTCGAAAGCGCTTTCAGGACTAAGGAAAAACCTTCCCGAAACCGAGCCTGAGATTCCGCTGGATTGACATTATAGGACAGGTATTCAGTCGGAAAACCACGCAACGCCCCCCAAATAAAACGCCCATTGCTGAGGTGGTCCAGCATGGCGACCTCTTCCGCAATGGCAAGCGGGTGGTGTAACGGAATGCACGTGCCAGTGACCGCCACCTGAAGATGTTTCGTGCGTTGTGAGACAGCTGCCGCCATGAGGTGGGTCGAGGGCACCATGGCACAAAATCCGCCACCGCCATGATGCTCCTGACAGGTGAAACCATCCAACCCAAGCTCATCACTGAGCGTGATCCGGTCCAACTCTTGTTGCAGTAATGCGTTTCCCCGAACAGGATCAAAATACCTGTTCGAAAGGGGATATGATCCAGGCGTACCAACAGGAGCGTCGTCAGGCAGGTGTGGCCAGCCAAACAGCGCCATATTAAAGACTCTCATGCTCCTCCCCTCTCCTGTGGCGGAATGAAGGCGTTAATCGCCTGGATAACAGCCTCGCACTCTTCCACATATGGCAGATGTCCGGCCCGCGGAATTATCACGCTGTGAGCGCGCGGTAACGCTACAGTCCACAACGCGGCGTGCGCCGGGGCCAGGAGGGGGTCTTGCTCGCCCCAAATGACAAGCGTTGGGGTGGTCAAAAGATGTAAGTAATGGCGCAGGCTGCGACTGTGCAGGTAAGGGTCAAACACCAGTCGGATGCTCGCGTTTCGGTTGTTGATAAATGCGTCGGTCCAGTTACTCAGGTCAGGAACATACAGTGAGGTCCGCTCCGGCACTGCGTCCGTAAAAAGATACCGCGGCAAGCGCGCCGGGTCCGTATAGAAGAGATTAGGGACCTTGGTCCAGTCCTTTACTAAGCCGAGCGGGCCAATCAAGACCAGCTTGGCAATCCGCTCCGGTCTGAGCAGAGCGAGCTCAGCCCCTACCCATCCACCCAGGCATGAGCCGACGACAATCGGCTGTTTGAGTGACAGCGCATCAAAGAATTGCAGCAGCAACACTGCTAAGTCATGCGGTGTCTTTGCCCACTCCGGCAATGCGGATTGTCCATAGCCCGGCAGGTCAGGCACAAATACCTGGAAACGTTCGGCTAACCGCTGGTGGTAGTCCATCCAGCCCGGCTCGCCCCACAACCAGTGGAGCCATACCAGCGGCAGGCCCTGGCCAGCCTGATGGTAGCAAAATTGAATAGTGGCCCGCGCCGCGCCATCTCCACGCAACTCAAGCGTTTCTTGTTGCGGAGTCATGTCCACAGATTTCCTCTTTTGTGACCAGGGTTAGCACAAGATAGGCAGTTCTATAGCCTGGAATATTTGTTTTTGACTATACCCAGCAATTTTCATGAAAAAGAGATGGCACATTCTCACTATCCAACAAAGAGGGTGTAGGGTTTGCCGTTCAGATGGATGAGTTCTTGCGGCTCCAGCAGACGTTTTTCCTGGGAGAGCGCCCGGCTGGCGATTTCCCGGTTGATGGCCGGCGCCTGCTCCAATCGCTCAATCTGCTCCAGGGTCAGATACTCGGCGCGGTCAACCTCTTCCATGTCAGGTGTAGGTTCACCCCTCAGCGGTGTCATCAGCAGGACGATATACAGACTGTTGCCAATGTCGGGATCACACCGATTGCGCAGACCAATGACGCCCTGCACCTCTCCGGTCACGCCCGCTTCCTCCCGGACCTCACGCACAACGGCCTGCTCAATGGTTTCGTCCGGCTCGACAAAGCCCCCCGGCACCTGCCAGTTCCCCCTGCCCCGTCGTGAGGCCCGGCGCACGAGCAGGAGACGGTTGTCACGCACGACCGCACCACCAACGCCAAGATTGTAACCACGGTTATACCGTTCGGGGATGGGCATGAAAATGAAGCGGGACCGTGCTGCTAGGGCCACAATTTTTACGGAGTGGCCTGGGGCAACATGAACTTGAGTAGGGCAAAGACCAACGCCACAATAGTCAGGGTTTGACCAACCATGAGCTTGAGAATTTTTGCCTCAAGCTCGTTCAAATCGGCCTTTGTCGCCACATCCGACTGTAGGGCCTCATGGAGTACATTCGTCAGCGCTTCGGCTTGTTCTGTGGGGAATCCCGCGTTCTCCAGGTCGTGAGCAGCTTGTAGGGTGTTCATCACGGCCTCCTTAAATCATACGCTTCCCCTCTGTTTGTAAATAGCCTGCTTTGTGGCGTGAGTTTCATGTTCATAAGCGTTTCGCCTGCGTTCGCAGGGTAGCATCACGCTCGGGGCATGAAAATGAGTCGGGAGACTCAGGCGTCTCCCGGCAGCGCTACGCAAGCACCATGTAGTCTAGTTCTTCCTGTCAGCGAGTAAAACCTGAATCCCCTCACCAACACCGGCCAACATTTTTGACTGTTCTCTTATCCCCTCACCAACACCAGCCAACATTTTTGACTGTTCTCTTATCCCCTCACCAACACCAGCCAACATTTTTGACTGTTCTCTTATCCCCTCACCAACACCAGCCAACACGTTTGACTGTTCTCTCAAGGCACGGGTTTGTTCTCTCAACAGTTCCGTTTGCGCCTCTCTTGCCTCATTTCCCATGCTCATTCTGTGAATCCCCCAGGCAATCAAGGCGCATTGGGACAGCCCCACCCCGAGCGCTATCCAGTCACCAGGCATCATGCCGGGATTGGCGATAGCGGCCAAGGCATAGAGGGTCTTTTCTCCCAGCTCTACGGTTTGCGGTTCCATAGCGGGTTTCTCCTGCGCTCAACGCCTGAACGGCATATTATAACGCTCGGGGCATGAAAATGAGTCGGGAGACTCAGGCGTCTCCCGGCAGCGCTACGCAAGCACCATCGGCAGCCCGAGATACTCGTCATACATAAAGTCCCGGTGTTCAATCAGGGCTGGATCAAGGGCCTGTTCAATAGCTGGATTTGGGAACTCGAAGGCGGCGCGTAAGACATCCATAATTTTACACTGCTCAGGCGGCAGCGGTTTCATCAGGGCGCAAAACGTGGCCCAATAGAAATCGAGCGCCGTAACGTTTTCACCCATCAGGAATCGATTGCCCTGTGCCTGTTGATCTTTGAGGCGGGTGGACAACATCGTAAGAACATCCGTTACCCGTCTGGTTGCTTCCGGCCCTATCCCGGGGCGATAGCCATACTTCGCTCCCAAATACTGGCCCATCTCTGGCGGAATGGGATAGTCCACATGCGGGTCAAGCGCGAAATCAGCCATCAGCAACCGGACCGACCAGCCCAGGCCCATCTCACCACAGATTTCATGCGAGAGGCCAAACATGAGCGCCCGCTGTTCGGGGTCAGTCGGAATGAGACTCGGTGCGGGTTGGAGGCGTTCAAGCAGGAGCAGGATTTCCGCCCACCCCGACCGGGACGCTTCGTCTTCATACATGGCGGACGGGGCGCTATCTTCACCCGTCCACTCCACCAGGGCTTTGTTCGCCGGATCACCTGAATTGTAGAGCGTTGCGGTGAACGGAATATTTTTGGTCTTGAGCATGCCTTTGACGGCTTCCCCCCACGGACTCGGCGCATTGGCTACAAACGTCAGGCGCAGACCCGACGCCTGCTTGGCTTCTTCCAGGCTCACAAACTTCATACTATCCTCCTTGTCTTCGTTCTGACCAAGCGGCATTCTACAGGAATACCGCGTCAAGCGCGACACGCAGGCCAGGCCGAGGCTTGATCTTCGCCTGGCCTGCCGTTAGCTTCATGCCCATGCCCACCCAGGCCATAACACGCAATCCATTGTCCTGGTTTTTTCTGCTCGGCTTGCTTGTGAGCGGATTTTTGATCTGGTTGATCTACTATAAGCCGGCGGCCACGGCAGAGGGAGACTGGGTGACGTATCTCCCAGCGGCCAACTCGTGCTTTAACGCTCTGTGCGCGTGCTGTTTGACTGCGGGGTTTGTCAATATCAAACGCGGCAACCGGGAACGACATATGCGCTGCATGCTGGCCGCGCTTGGGTTCTCAGTCCTCTTTCTGGTGAGTTATATCGTGTATCACCATTTTCATGGCGATACCGCCTTTCCCGGCCAGGGGCCGATTCGGCTACTGTATTTTTTCATCTTAATCAGCCACATCGTTCTCTCCATTGTCGCCCTGCCCCTGGTCTTTACGACCTTGTACTATGCAGCCCGCGGACAGTTTGGGCCACACAAAAAGATAGCGCGCTTTACCTTCCCGATCTGGCTCTACGTCTCGGTCACCGGCGTGCTCGTCTTCTTTTTTCTCAGGGCCTATGCGTAAGGCGGTCATGCTTGCAGCGTAATCGGCTCAAGCGTATCACTCTGCTCCTGCACCGCGCCGATAATGGCCGCATCCTGATAGCCGAGAGCCTGAAGCTCGCGTATACACGCCTGGGCCTGCCCGGCAGGGACGCTGGCCAGCAGCCCGCCGGCGGTCTGCGGGTCGAACAGCAGGGCATAGCGCGGGTGCCGGGCCGCCCGCTCCACCTCACGAATGGCCCGCCGCAGCCGAATATTCTGCGGTTGCAGGGACGAAAAAATGCCCTGCTGAACGACCTCCAGCGCGCCGGGCAGAAGCGGCAGCCGTTCCATATTGAGGGTCACGTCAACCGCGGAGGCGCGGACCATTTCGACCAGATGTCCCAGCAAACCGAATCCGGTCACGTCGGTCATGGCGGTTGCACCGTGCTGGCGCAGACAGTCCGCTCCGGCCCGATTTGACTGTCGCATGGAGGCCAGCGCGGCTTCGACCCAGCGCCCCCTGGCTTTGTGGCGCATGTCCGCGGCAAACAGCGCGCCGGTTCCCAGCGCCTTGGTCAGAATCAACGCCTGTCCCGGCTGCAGGCCACTTTTTTTCAGCACCGCCTCCTGGTTTGCCAGGCCGTTGATGGCAAATCCCAGCGCCAGTTCGCCGCCCTCGCTGGTATGCCCGCCAACAAGAGCGGTGTGTTCACGGTTGAGGACCTCCAAGGCTCCAGCCATGAGCTGGGTAAGCTGGTCCTGTACCTTGTCTTCCAACCCGTACGGAATGGTGACCATAGCCAGAGCAGTCTGTGGCTCGGCGCCCATAGCAAATATGTCACCCAGGGCATGGGTGGCCGCGATTTGGCCAAAGACAAACGGGTCTTCAATAAAGGCTCGAAAAAAATCAACCGTCTGCACCACCGCTTTTCCGGGCGGAACAGTGACCACAGCCGCATCGTCCGGCGCGTGCAAGCCAACGATAACGTCGGAACGGTCAACCGGCTCAAGACGCGCCAGGGCCCGGTTCAGGACGGTACTGCCGATCTTGGAGCCACACCCCCCACACCGCATGGCAAAAGCGGAAATCTCTTTGAGGACGCGCGTGTCAGCCAGACCCTGCTCTACCTGAGCCGGCTCCTCTTCGGGCATATCCGGCAGCTCATTGTATTTGCGGATAAAACGCCGATCGATCCAGTCTTTCCACCTCCAGACCCACTTGCCTTCACCCGCCCAGCGCGAACGTGAGGCTACGGCATAGCGGTCTCCGGTAGAGATCAGGCTCAGAAACTGCTTTTGCGGCACAAAGGCTTTGACCGCTTGGCCGCGCAGGGAGCGGCGCAGATTCTTCGCCAACGGCGGGCCTTGCCGCACGGCGAACACGCCCGATTTTGGGCGGGGATGGTTGACGACCGCGGCGATATCTCCGGCGGCAAAGACCTCAGGATGGGAAACGGACTGGAGCGTATCCTCCACCGCGATAAAACCCTGCTCGTCTGTGGCCAGCCCGGACGCTCCTGGCCAGTCCGCGGCACCGGCCGTAGTGACCCACAGAAGCTCATCCAGAGCAAGTTGGGTGTCATCGGCAAAACGAATGGAGCCCTCGGTAGCGCCGGTGACAAGACAATCCGTTCGGACCTCAACTCCACGCTGCCTGAGAATGCGCTGAAACGCGGCGCGGACACGCGGGTTGTGGGTTGGCAGAATCTCAGACGCCGCACTGATGAGGGAAAAAACGAGGTGGTCGGCTGACCGTTTTTGCTGGGCGAGCAGGCATTTGAGGCGATATTGGACGGCCAGCAAGAGTTCCACACTCCCGGCTCCGCCGCCGATGACACCGATAGTCGTGCGTTCGGTGCGAGCCAGACAGCGCTCACGGAGCTTTTCCCACTGCCGCCAAAAACCGTCTATGGGCTTGACGGCCACACCGGTGTGCGCAGCGCCGGAGATATGCCCAATAGCAGGCGTCGCCCCGATATTAATGGACAGTACATCATAGGCCACGGGCGGCCGGGCGCGACACACAACCTGCTTGTTCGCCAGGTCCAGGCCGATCACTTCATCGTGAAAAAATCGCGCCCCGGCAAACCGGGACAGCGGTCCAAGATCGATGTGAGCCTGATCAAAGGTATAATGTCCAGCAATATAGCCGGGCAACATACCGGAATACGGCGCATGGATATCGCGACAGATCAGCGTCATGCGCGCGCCCGGCAACGGCTGCATCCCAAAGCGTTTCAGCACCGCGACATGACTGTGGCCACCGCCAATCAGGACCAGATCTTTGACTACTGGCGTGGATGTCGGCCTCACAAAAGATGTCCTTCCGTACGGCAGAAACCCACCCGGCCTGAAGCGCAACACGCTCCGCGGCTATTCATGCTGCAAGAGAAGATTCCCGCTCACGTCATACTGGACTGTCCAGCCAGGCGGTACAACCACCGTGGTATCCGGTTCTTCCACGATGAGCGGGCCGTTCCGGGCCTGTTCAAGAGCGGTGCGCTGGTAGACCGCAGCCTGGCATTCGCCCAGCTGTGGACCGAAATACGCCATGCGCGAGGCTGGAGGCGCAGGAGCGCTCACGCTCCCAGTGCCGGTCAGCTCGGTAAAGCGCAGATGGCCGGAGGAGGCCAAGGCCCGCAGCCGAACGCTGACCAGCTCAATCGTATCAGCTCGATCATAGCCAAATGCCTGGCGGTGCGCCTGGGTGAAGAGTTGGGCCAAGCGATCCTGCAAGTCAGCGGCAGTCACTTCAGGAAACGGCAGACTCAGCTCGGCCACCTGATAGCCATATTTGAGGTCGACCTGGCGCTCGAAGCGAATCCGCTCCGCAGCAATACCTTCTTCGACCAGCTCAGCCCGGGCCTGGGTCTCAAGCTCCCGGTAGTGACGCAGCACGGCCTGCGGGTCGATCTGGTCCAAAGCTACGGCTACGCTGCGAATATAGTCGTGACGATAATCCGCCAGCAACAACCCAAGGGCGCTGAACAAGCCGGGGTAGAGCGGAATCTGAACCCGCGTCATACTCAGGCTGTCCGCCAGCGCGGCGGCGTGCATCGGTCCGGCTCCACCGAACGCGATCAGGGTAAAATCCCGCGGGTCCCGGCCGCGTTCGGTCGAGACGGCCCGCAGGGCGCGCATCATGGTCGCATTTGCTACCTGAGTGATGCCATAGGCCGCGGCCAGGACTTCCACATTGAGCGGTTGAGCGATTTTTTGCTCAATCGCGGTCCAGGCGGCCTGGCGGTCTATGGTCAGCGTTGCCCCAGCGATCGCGTCAGGATTCATATAGCCAAGCGCCACATTGGCGTCAGTCACCGTCGGCGCGGTTCCGCCCCGGCCATAACAGGCCGGACCAGGGTCCGCACTCGCGCTCTGGGGGCCGACCCGTAATGCGCCCCCGTCATCTATCCAGGCAATACTGCCGCCTCCAGCACCCACTTCGACGATATCGAGCGAGGGGACGCGCAGCGCATGTCCTCCCCCACCGAACAAGCGCGTGGTCGTGGTTGCGCCCCCCCCGACCTCTCCTCCCGGCTTTTCAAGTGGCACGCCGTTTTCAATCAAACAGGCTTTGGCGGTCGTCCCGCCCATGTCAAACGAGAGCACCCGATCCTGCTGCGTCTCCTGGGCGAAGCGCGCCGCGGCCAGCACACCCGCAGCCGGCCCCGACTCAATCATATACGCGGGTCGGCGGCGGGCGGCCTGGGCACTCATGATGCCGCCGTTGGACTGCATAATCAGGACGCGCTCGCTATAGGCCGAGAGGTGCTGTTCCAGTCGGGTGAGATAGCGATCAACAACCGGAATCAGCGACGCATTAATGACCGTCGTGCTGGTGCGTTCGTACTCGCGAATCTCGGGATGGATATCGCACGACAGACACACCACCGTATCCGCGGCCACCTCAGCGATAAGCTGTCCCAACTGCTGTTCGTGCGTCGGATTGAGATACGAGTTCACCAGGCAAACAGCAATCGCTTCGACACCCGCGGTCACAAGCTGGTCGATCACCGTCCTGGCCTGCGTTGGGTCGAGCGGACGCTCAATCCGACCAGTGCCCAGGATGCGCTCCTGAACTTCCAAACGCAGGGAACGGGGCACCAGAGGGGGCAGCCGGTCCCAGTCCGCGTCATAGATATTGGGCCGGCGCTGCCCGCGCATTTCGAGTTCGTCCCGAAAGCCCCGGGTGGTAATCAGTCCGGTCCGCGCGGTGGTCTCTTCGATCACCGCGTTCGAGGCAATGGTTGTACCGTGGACGAAGCCTTCGACCTGGGCCTGCGTATCGACTTCGCGCACACATTGGACAATATCTTCGCCAACCCGATCAAGCAGCGAGAGCACCTTAGTGGTAAACAGGCGTCCGTCGTTGCCAACCACAATAACATCGGTAAACGTTCCGCCTATATCAAAGCCTATACGCATGGGGAGCCTATACCATATCGAATCGTCTATCCAAACGGCGCAGGCTTTCTCATTCTCCTCCTGGATAGCGAATGACGCCGGCAGGAACGGCAGCCTTGCAGATCGGGTCAGCCGCGGGCATAACCCGCCAGCCCGGCCTTGGCGGATGACGCTCCGCTCATCCGACCTGCTTGCTACGGCGCTCCTGACCCTCAATCAGTCTGCTGCCGCAGCCGGTTGCAAGCGGGTGGCCCGTACCGCCTCGGTTTCCGGTAGCTTGACCTCGGCCGTGGCCGCATCAATCACCACTCCATACTGCCCAAGTGCCTGGCCGACAGACAACTTTTCGTCCTGTACGTCGGCCAGCACCTGGGCCGGGTCGCGCTCCAGAGGATTGCCGTGCCCGCCCGAGCCGGACACGATGTGGTGAATGCGATCGCCCGGTTTGACATCCATGTGCATATGGGCCTTGCGCGGCAGTTCCCGGTTCTCTGTTTCGGGATTCAGAATATTCTTGGACAGCGAGCCGGACGCGCCGCCGGCCAGCCCGCCGGAGGCGCGAATGAGGCGATTGGTGCGGACCATGACTTTTCCGGGGCTCAGGAAGCGCCACTGTTTATAGATGGACACCGAGCCCCGATGCTTGCCGGCGCCGCCCGTATCCGGCACATAGCCAAACCCGTCAACGACCAGCGGAAACTCACGTTCGAGCATCTCCGCCGGAATCGTTCCGTAGGACCCGAAGGCCATAGGCGCCACACCATCAATACCGTCCTTGTGTGGCCGTCCGCCCCAGCCGCCAAAGAAAATATCCATCACCGCAAACGGTGTCCCGTCTTCTTTCTCACCGGTGAAGTGCAACACATCCCCCCCCTCTCCGGGGATGGGAACCCGGTCGGGCAGCGCCTGGGCCAGGGCGCGAAATAGCATATCAAAAACCCGAAAGAATAACGGGGCGCGGCCACCGACCGCGGCAGGAAAGCGTGGATTCACCAGGCTGCCGACCGGCGCAACGACCTGTATGGGCCGAATGAAGCCGACATTGGTCAACACCTCTGGACTGACAATGCTCTTGACCGCGCCATATACGGTGGCTTGCGTCATGCTCAACGGCAGGTTGATGGCGCCGCGCGCCTGGGGTCCGGTTCCGGTGAAATCAACGCGCAAGGTTTCCCCTTGGGCGCGCAGGGTCACCTTGAGCGGCAGGGCCACACCGTCGGAGCCAAAACCGTCGTCCTCAAAGGCGTCCTCATACACATACTCGCCCGGAGGAATCTCTTTGATGGCCGCCCGCGTAGCCTTTTCCGCATAGGTAATCAAATAGTCGCAGCACGAGTTGAAGGTGTCCAAGCCGTATTTTTCGAGCATTGTTTTCAGCTCTTGCTCGCCGCGCCAGCAGCCCGCGATTTTTGCCTCAACATCGCCCAGCCATTCGTCGGACACCCGGACGTTGGCCAGAATCGTCTCCAGGAGGGCGTCGTTGCGCTCCCCAGCCTGGTACAGCTTGATTGGCGGCAGGCGGAGACCCTCTTCAAAGGTCTCGGTACACTGGCTGCTGAACCCACCCGGAAAGCGCCCGCCAATATCGGTGTGGTGCGAATAGGCTAAGGTAAAAGCGACCCGCTGCCCCTTCCAGAACGTGGGCGCAATAATCATCACATCCGGCATATGAGTGACACCGGCATACGGGTCGTTCACCACAATCACGTCGCCGGGCGCGAATGCGTCACCGTATTTTTTGAGGATATGCGGCATCACCGCAATAAAGAACGCCAGTTGAAACGGAGCCGCATAGCCCTGACCGATCAGTCGCCCCTGGCCGTCACAGATGGCAGTGGCAAAATCTCCCGTTTTGACCATGGCCGAGCGGCCGGTTTTCCAGACCGCAATCGCCATTTCTTCGGTAATGGCGGCCAGCTCGTTTTTCACCACCTCAACCAGAATAGGATCAAATGCCATAGCTCTCCTCCCGGTTCACGCGCCGGCAACGGACAGGACACGGGCCGTCGCATTTCGCCATCATGTCCCTGGGTCAGACTGCAAGGTCGCGCGAAGTTGCGCCGTCCGGTTCCAGTCAACCTGCTCCGCGCGCTCGTCAATAGCGACCCCGTATTCCCGCTCGGCGTACGCCGGCGAGATTTTCTCGTCCAACACGTCGTCCAGGACGAGTTGGGGGTCACGCGCGAGCGGGTCGCCATAGCCGCCCGCGCCCGGTTGGATATGCAGCAGGGTTTCTCCAGACCGCACTTCCGTGTCAATCAGCATTTCGTGTGGAAGCTGGGTTTCTGCTTCGCCCGAGCGCAGTCTGGCGGCAAACGGGGTGCCGTCTTTTCCGCCGGCCAACCCATAGGGAACGGATTTGACCCGACAGGTTCGGAGCATGACTCGGCCTTCCCCCAGAAAGCGCCATTGGCGGTACACGGACAGGGCGCCGCGATATTGTCCCGCCCCACCGGTATCCGGCAAAAAGCCGAAGCCCTCCAGCATGACCGGACATTCCCGCTCAATCATTTCCGCGGGAATGCTGCGCATGGCGCCACCCGCGGCCATAGGAGTGACCCCTTCCACGCCATCGCTATCGGGCCGCGCGCCCCAGCCCGAGGTGTAAATATCCAGCAGCATGGATGGCACTCCGGCATCAACCCGGGGCGTATACACCAGCAGATTCGCCCCGCCCTCGCCGGCGGCATAAACTTTGTCCGGAATGGCCTGAGCCAGGGCGGCAAACACCATGTCGATAATCCGCCACATCAGCATTCCGCGCGCACCGACCGCGCCAGGAAATTTGGGATTGACCACACAGCCCTCGGGAGCAGTTACCTGAATGGGAGCCATCAGCCCCGAGTTTGCCGGCGCGTCCGTCTCAAGAATGGACCGAAAGGCCACGTACACACAGGCGCGGGTGAGATTGAAGGGAACGTTAATCGCGCTGCGCACCTGTGGGCCGGTTCCGTCGAAGTCAACCCGGACAGACTCGCCGCCGACGGTCACCACCAGACGCAGATTGACCCCTTCCCCGCCCAGGCCGTCATCTTCAAACAGGTCCGTACACACATACGCGCCATCCGGGATGGCAGCAATGCAGGCTCGCATGGCCCGTTCGCTGTACTGGCGTAACTGTTCGTTACAGGCTGCAAATTGTTCCAGCCCGTGGCGGCCGAGCAGTTCCTGCACTCCCTGGGCGCCGCGCCGACAGGCCGCGGCCTGGGCATCCAGGTCACCGCGCACATCCTCAGGCGCGCGGACATTGGCGGCAATCATATCAACCAGGTCGTGATTCAGCTCGCCTTGACTGAAGAGCTTGACCCCCGGAATACACACCCCTTCTTCGTAGACTTCGGCACTGGCTATGCCCATGCCGCCGGGGAAGCGCCCACCAATATCGGTATGATGTTCCACAATAGCCGAAAAGCCGACCAGTTGTTCCTGCCAGAAAATGGGCATGACCAGAACGATGTCCGGGAAGTGGGACACCCCGCCGTAGGGATCATTTGAGACAATCACATCGCCAGGGTGGAGGTCGTCGCCAAATTTCTTCAGCACCCACGGCATGACCCCCATGATGTAGCCCAGATGGACGCCGATGGTCAGACCCTGGGCGATCAACCGGCCCTGGGCATCGACCAACGCAGTCGAAAAATCAGAGCCTTCCTTGGCCCCCAGCGAGCGCGCCGTGCGCTTCATGGTAATGCCCATTTCTTCGGCAACCGCGATCAGCTCGTTTTTCATGACTTCGATCAGAATGGGGTCAAATACGCCGGCCATGAACTCTTCCTCGTTTATCCGTTTTTGGCCAAGACAATATTTCCATACGCATCGACACTCGCCTGCCAGCGCGGAGGGACGACGACCGTGGCGTCAAACTCTTCGACAATCAGAGGACCGGCGACGGCATGTTCGACCAAGTCACTGCGGCTCAGAATACGGGTATTGAGCTCACCTTGTTGCCGGCCGAAATAGGCGCGGCGAGAGCCCGGCTGCGCGGTCTTTTCTGCCGCTTGGCTGAAAGACCCGCCCAACTCGCTGAAGGACAGGCTTTGTGTCCGAATGGTTGCTTTCAGGCGGACGCTGACGATGGCAATAGTATCGTCTTCGCGTCGATATCCATACGTTTGTTCATGCGCAGCATGAAAGCTCTCGGCCAAAACCTGCCGGATGTCAGCCGCCTCAACCTGAGCCGGGAGCGGCAGGGTCAGCTCCGATGACTGGCGCTTATAGCGTAAATCGAGCAGGCGCTCATAGGTAAGCCCAGGCCGCTCGCGCCGCTCATGCCGGGCCTCCTGCGCTGCGCGGTCTGCCAGAGTGTCAAATTCCTGGAGTAGCGCCGCGGGGTCAACCCCGTCCAAATCCTGCGGCACACTTTGCACGTAGTCAGAGCGCAGGTCGGCTACCAACAGGCCCAACGCACTGAATACCCCGGGAAAGAGCGGAATATACACCCGCGACATACCCAGATTGTCGGCCAGCGTCGCCGCGTGCAGCGGGCCTGAGCCCCCGAAAGCAATCAGAGTAAACTCGCGTGGGTCACGGCCCCGCTCGGTTGTGACCGCCCGGATGGCGCGCGTCATGGTCGCGTCAGCCACCTGATGAATCCCGAAGGCAAGCTCGTGGACCGATAGACCGAGGCGGGCGCCCAGCCGCGTCTCGATTGCAGTCTGCGCGGCCGCGGCATCAATAGGGACGGCGCCACCGGCGATACTGTTCGGGTTCATATATCCCAGGGCCACGTTGGCATCAGTGATGGTCGGCTCGGTTCCGCCGCGGCCATAGCAGGCCGGTCCGGGGACGGCGCCGGCGCTGCGTGGACCGACGCGCAAAGCGCCGCCGGCGTCTACCCAGGCCAGACTCCCTCCTCCCGCACCGACCTCGACAATATCGTAGGCGGGGACGCGCAGCGCATAACCGGCACCCTTGCTCAGTCGCCCGGCTCGGTTGATTCCCGCGCCGACCTCGCCCTCCGCGGTTTCAACGGCTTGCCCATTTTCTATCAGGCAGCCTTTGGCGGTTGTCCCGCCCATATCAAACGCCACCGCCTGAGCCAGGCCGATTTCCCGCGCCAGGCCGGCCGCAGCCAATGCACCAGCCGCAGGACCGGATTCAATCATATGCACCGGGCGGCGGCGGGCCTGCGCAGCCGGCATGATCCCTCCGTTGGACTGCATGATTTGCAGTGGTGGGGGATATGCCCGTAGCTGCGTTTCCAACTGGTCCAGGTATCGTCCGACCACGGGCATCAGGTAGGCGTTCAGCACCGTGGTGGAGGTGCGTTCGTACTCGCGCACCTCGGGCAGGATGTCAGCCGAAGAGCAGACCATGACTTCCGGGCACACCTCACGGATGAGAGCCACGGCCCGTTGTTCATGGCTGGGATTGACGTAAGAGTGCAGAAACGCCACGGCAATGGCTTCAACACCCTGGCGTTTGAGGCTGAGTATGGCCTGACGGACCTCTTCGTCGTTGAGCGGAGTTTCCACCTCGCCCCGAACAGTCAGGCGTTCGCTGACTTCAAGCCGGCGGCGACGCGGAATCAGGGGCGGCGTGCGCTGCCAGAAAACGTTGTATACGCCGGGCCGGCCCAGGCGTCGGATTTCCAATTCATCCCGAAAGCCAGCGGTGGTAATCAGACCGGTTCGCGCGCCCTGTTCTTCCAGGACTGCGTTGGAGGCTATGGTTGTACCGTGGACGAGGCTCGTAATAGCGCTCTCCGGGCGCTGGCGTTCGGTATCGGCAATGCAGCGACCCACGTCTGCGCCAACAGAATCGGGCAGGGTCAAAATTTTATAGGTCAAGAGCTGGCCGTCAGCTCCGGCTATGACAACATCGGTGAAGGTTCCGCCAATGTCAAAGGCAACGCGAAGACTGGCAGGAGCAGGCATGGGTGCAAGGCTGAGCGTAAAAAGTGAAATCAGTTACCTTTTGCGGTATTGCCTCAAGCCTTGAGCAGAGCAAAGGCCTCAATCTCAATGAGCAGGCCCTCAAGCACCAGCGCCTGAACGCCGATGAGGGTACTGGCCGGTGGTTTGTCCTGGGGCAGATACTGGCTGCGAACCTCACGGATCACGCCGATCATGTCAGGCGTATAATTAACAATATACGTATTGGTCTTCAGCACGTCATCAAACGTGGCCCCAACCGCGGCGAGCGCTCGTTTGAGGTTTTCAAAGGTTTGGACGACCTGGGCGCGCAGGTCGCCCTCCCCCACCAACTCGTTGTTTGCGTTCAGGGCGACCTGGCCCGAGATAAAAACAACTTTTCCCTCAGTTGCGGTCACAACCTGAGAAAAGCCCGGCAAAACGGGCAGACCCGCGGGATTCAGAAATTCCTTTTCCATATGTTTCTCCTCATGTCTGCTCCCTCTGAGAACCGGGCAACCACAGGGGGTTGCCGCACCGCATTGCCGGCAAATAGGCCAGGGGGGCCTGAGAACCGGGCAACCACAGGGGGTTGCCCCTACCTTTTGCTCCCTCTCCCCTTGGGGGAGAGGGCTGGGGTGAGGGGTTTTTCTTCACCGGACCTTTCTGCGTCAAGGCCGCACCTCATAATAGGCGTTGAACGGATTGTCAAAATCGTGACGGGTAAAGCGGGTGAAGCCAGCGTCGCGCGTCATACTCCGCGCCACCGGTTCGTTAAAGCCCAAGGTCCCCAGCCCGGCCCCGCCCGGCTCGGATAAGGCCGAGGACATGCAGCCCATAACCGAGAAGGCATACATCAGCCCGGTCATGGGCTTCTTCAGATTTTCTTCAAATGTCGGGGCACTCTTGATATCGGCGATCAGCCAGGTTCCATCCGGCTTGAGCGCCGACCGAATGGCCCGAATGGCTTCTGCCGGATGGGTCATATCATGGATGCAGTCAAAGGTGGTAATGAAGTCAAAACTCGCATCAGCCGGCAACCCATCCTGGGCCGCATGGTGAAACCGGAGGTTGGTCAGCCCGGCCTCATCCCTGTTCGCGTTGGCGCGAGCCAGCGCGTGCGCCGAGATGTCATAGCCATGAAAGTCGGCCCGCGGAAAGGCGGTGGCCATTTGGACCAGCGCAATCCCGGCACCGCAGCCCACGTCCGCCACCTTTGCGCCGGCTTGCAGCCTGGGCTCGACACCGTCCAAGGCAGGCAGAACAACGGGAATCAGCGCGTGCCGATACCAGGGGGCAAAGACCCGCTCAATGCCCCGCGCCCCCTCTGAGCCACGCGCGTCGTAGGGCAGGCCCAGGCCGGTGCGAAAGGCCTCGGGCAGTTTCTCCAATATGGCCATGCGTTGCGGAAAGTCGCTGAAAATACCCCCGGCAAACTTGGGACTGTCTTCGTCCGCAAGAATCATGGCCATTTCCGGCGACAGGGAAAAACGCCCTTCCTCTGCATACTCAAGCAATTGGGCCGCGGCCTGTCCTCGGAGCCACTCCCGCACCCAGCGTTCGCTCAAGCCCGTTTTTTCGGCAAGCTCCTCGCCGGTCACCGGCCCGGCGCCATGCAGCGCCCGGTACAGCCCGAGCCGGTCGCCCAGGTGGATCATGGCCGAGATTAACGCACCGCTCAGCAGGCCAAAGACCTTTTGGCCGCCAGCTTTGAGTTTGTCCGGGTCTATATGCTCGCGGGGCTGCTGTGTTGACATAGGCTCAGGTTCTCCAGCAGGGCAACCACGGGGGGTTGCCCCTACCTTTTGCTCCCTCTCCCCTTGAGGGAGAGGGTCGGGGTGAGGGGTGCTCGAATAACTACATCCCGCTGATGAGTTCGAGGATGGTCCCGTCCGGGTCTTTGAAACAGACGACCCCAATCTCCGCGCCTCCCGGTCCTTCGATTTTTTTGAGCGGGGCCAAAAATTGGACCTGCATTTCCTGGAGGTCGGCATAGGTCTTGTCGATATCGTCCACGCTGAAGGCGATACGACAAATACCGATGTTATTGAGCGACGGGTAAGGCTCGCCCTGTGGGGGCGGATCGATGAACTGGACCAGGTCCAGGACCGGAGCGTTCTCATCGTCTCCGAGGCGCATGAACACGCCGCGCAGCTTCCGGGCGTCGAGGCCAAGCGCCTCACCTACCGTCGGGTCTTCAAGCGTAAAGTCGTTGACCTTGTTAAAGCCGAGTTTTTCATAAAACCCGATGGAGCGCTCCATATCGCGGACGCAGACATTAACGTGAAATAAACGAGTCAGCATGTTCTCCTCCTTAGTATAAGTATAAAAGTTTACAAACGATTTTCTTGCTTTCACTGCTCCTGAACTAACGGGATTGAGCCGAATTATCTATAAGGAAGCCTTTCGTTAAGCTACCGTCTACATTTGAGAGGGAGGAACGTTGTCAAGTGTTTTTGATAATTCTTCAAGTTTTTTGGATTTAGCCTCTCTCATTAAAGACTTCACCTCGTCCTTTCGCTTATCAATCAGCGTAACAAGTTCTTGTTCAAAGTCATCTCTGTTAAAATGTTTATCAATAGTCACTACTACAGCGTCTACCGCGACCCATCCAACTATTCCTCCTACTACACCACCAACCACTGCGCCACCCGGTCCAAGGAAGGCCCCGACGACTGCCCCACTAGCCGCTGCGCCACCCGCCCCAGCCATTTTTGCAGCTATCTTACCCGACGTTTTAATTACAACTGAAGCAAACAACTTTTTTGACATGGTTTTAGTAATTGTACCGAAAAGAGCCTTACCAGCAATTGCACCCTGGAAAGCAGTGACCCCTGAGCCAGGGACGGATGCTGTGAATCTCTGAATAGAATTTTGCATTACTTTAGTCAGCATCTTTTCATAAACATCCCTACTCGCATTATCCACTGCCTGAGTTTCGTCCTTTATTTTCTGCGAGATTAAAGAGTCAAACTCGGCTTTGAATGTTTCATTGATTTTTGTAGATGCGTCTTTAAGTCGTTCATATATGCCTGAAAATAGCCGCTCTTCCATTTCACTTTCCAAATATCCAAAAGCGGCTTTACCAAGCTGCTCATACTGTCCTGGTACGGAATAATGCCAATTAAGCAATTTAGGAATTTGGTCATATATGGGCTCGAATGCCAGATCGATTTGTTCATCTATGGTGTTGGCAGTCTTTTCAAATGATTCTGGGCGCAGCTCTCTGAGAATAGGCCCCATTCTTTGTTTTGCCTGTTTCCTCAGATATTCTTCTGGCCGTGGGCTTCGTTCTTCTACTCTCAACCCCAGATTTTCTCCTGCCCGTGGGCTTTCTTTCCCTTGTTCTGTTCTCACCCTCTGTTGTTTTTCTGGTTGAGAGTCTTGATTGATTGTTGCCAGGATTAGCAAAACAACCGTGACAGATATAAGCGCAAGAATTGTCCACCAGAAATACGTAAGCATTCCGACTGGTTTTGTCGGATTTTCTGAACTGCTTGGTTGTTGAACAGTTTGACTATCGTTGTCGGGAGACGACATACATCTTCTCCTCACTCTCCGCCCCTGTCATCTGATTTTCGGTATTTTTCGATTCCCTTGCAGGCTAGCAGACTTGCTCCTCCTAACCCCTGAACAAACCCCAGATAAACCGCTGCAGTCTTCAAGAAGAAAATGCTCCAAAGGAAGAATTTTATCCAATCTCCTGCCAAAAACGATGACGCCTTAGTCACTACGTACCAAGACAGTCCTTCGATTTCAGCCGCAACTAACAACACAATATCAACATGAATGCATCGTGAGCCTACACCCGCGGTGAACGCTTCCAGTGTCTTTTCAAGTGAATTGGGGAATATCTTATCGCCAGGAACTGGGATCAGATAATAACTTACGAGAAAATACGCAATGGCAACAATTCCAAACACCAAGAGTCCCGAGATATTTTTTGCAAGAACGTTTTCGGCTCCCTCTCTGAGGTGCTTCCTAATCGTTGCAATATTGAAGACAACAGGAAATGCACATGCTGCAAAAATGAGAAAATACCAGTCGGTCGGACGGGAGCGTACTACAAACACCGCGAGAAACACAGTCAACGGCACGGAAAGAATCAAGCAGAATATCGCAGACAACCCCTTCCCTTGGAGACGTTCATACCAGGAAGAAGTCTCTCGAAGAAAACGCTTGAGGTAAGAATTTTTTGCTTCCACCCTACTTTCCAGTAGTCCATAAAATATGACGCAGTAGGCCAATGCTGGAAAGATAAGGGACAAGCAGAAAGATTCGTAAAAAATATACCAGAGGAAAAGAATGGCCATAAACAGAACGCCAGCAGAAAAGGAATAGACCAAGCGTTCCATTGTTTAGCGTTCTGAGGGTATTACGCCTTGCGAGTCTCCGCAGGGTGAATTAGCGGAGCGTAATCCGACACCCCTCACCCCGGCCCTCTCCCCCAAGGGGAGAGGGAGAGTAAAGGTAGGGGCAACCCCCTGTGGTTGCCCTCTCCCCTTGGGGGAACAGGAAAAGACTACACTTGACCCGAACGCAGCACCTGGCCCGGCATGGCCCCTGTGTGTTTGCCATCGTCGAACAGCACTTCTCCGTTCACGATCGTGTACTGCACGCCCTGGGCCGGCATGACCAGGCGCCGCCCGCCACCGGGCAGGTCGGCCCGCATTTCGCCACGGCGGGCGGAGCCTACCGTGTTATAGTCAAAGATCGCAAAGTCGGCGGCCATGCCTGTGGCGATCTTGCCCCGCGTGGTCATGCCGTAGAACGCGGCCGGCTCGGAGGTAATCCGCTTCACCGCGTGCTCAAGCGTCATGGCCTGCCGGTCCCGCACCCAGGTGCCGAGCAGATAGGTGCAGTAGCCGGCGTCACACAGCATATCCACATGGGCTCCGCCGTCTGACAGGCCGACCATGACCTGATCGTGCGTAATCAGCTCAGGGATGCGGTCTTCGTCGGCGTTGAACAGCTCGTAGGTATACTGGAGTTGCAAGTCGTCTTCGATGCACAGGTCCAAAAAGGTATCGAGCCCATCTTTGCCGCGCTCTTTGGCAATCTGGGCCACGCTCTTGCCAATCATGGATTGCATGGCGGGATTGCCGGCCTCATGGACGATGGCGCGTTCCCATTTGCCCGAGAAGACTTTGGGTGACTCCATCTCTTTGCGGAATGCCGCCCGAAAGGATTCATCCCTGTAGAATTCCTTCTGCTTCTCAATCGGCTGGTCAAAGGCCGGCTTCCAACAGGGCAGATTGGCAAAGATGAAGGGTTTGCGCAGGTCGATCTGAATAATCAGCGGACGACAGGTCACCTGCGGAACGGCGCCCTTCTCGAACAGTGGCTCAATCGTGCGCAGGGTATTCATGGCCGCATCCGGTTGATCGTCCCGATTCAGCAACGCCAGCCACGTGACCTGACGGCCGCTTTCGGTCAGGAGCATGTCCAGCAAGGCATGTTCTGTTTCGTCAACAATAGAGACATTATTGGTCAGGGCGAGTTCGATACTGCCCTTGCCAAGTTCTTTAAGCGCGTTGCAGTAGGCCTTGAGCTCGTCCCAACTGGCGTTGCGGCAAGCAATCGGACGGCCCTTATAGCCGATATGCTGGGCGACATTCGTGGTCGAAAAGCCAAAGGCGCCGGCAGCCACGGCCTCTTTAATCAGGGCCTTGATCTGCGCGATTTCCTCTTGTGTTGCGCCCCGCTCCATCGACTCTTCGCCCATCACAAAATGGCGAAACGGCGTCAGCGCGGCCATAAAGCCGATATTGATGCCGCTGCCGCGCTTTTCAGCCGCATTCATATATTCGGGGAAGGTGACCCAATCCCAGGTCACGCCTTTGCCCAGCACGTCAAACGGGATGGCTTCCACGTTGACCAGGTCCCAGGCGGCGATCTCATGCACCTCAGGCTTACACGGAGCCAGGCCGACCCCGCAATTGCCCATCACCAGACTCGTGACCCCATGCCAGGAAGAGGACGTAATGAGCGGATCCCAGCAAATCTGGGCGTCATAGTGGGTGTGCGGATCAACAAAGCCCGGTGCCACAATCAGGTCGGAGGCATCCACGACCTTCTTGGCTCCGTCTGAAACCTTGCCGATTTCAGCAATTTTTCCGTTGGCTACCGCAATATCGGCCCGGTAGCGTTCTGCGCCGGTTCCATCCACAACGGTTCCGTTTTTGATGATGAGATCGTATGACATGACATCCTCCTCTTGCTCTGGGGGTCAGGTTGTGCTCCCCAATCCCTGATTATTAAATCACTCCCTCTGCCTTACACGCGTCCATTTCTGCCTGGCTCAAGCCGAGCAATTCCTTGTAGACATATTCATTATCTTCCGCATAGCACGGCGCAGCGCGTTCGGTCGGTCCAGCCTGACTCACCTGCCCATTGGCAAAATGAAACGGAATGTCCTTGATCGGCCAGGTTCCGATTTCGGTATGCTCCAGGGGGAGCAGCCAGTTCAGGTGTTTGAGCTGCGGGTCGCGTTCGATCCGGTCTTGCGCGGTCTGGCACACGCCGGCGGGAACACCAGCGGCCTGTAAACGCTCTTGCAGGCCAAAGGGCTCCTGCGCCTGCGTCCAGGCGCTTACCAGACGGTCCAACTCGTCCTGATGCTTGATCCGCTCGGCCAGCGAGGCAAATCGCTCCTGTGCCGCCCAGTCGGGGGTGCCCATTACGCGGACCAGAGCCTGCCACTCTTCTTCTGATGTTACGGCGAGGGCAATCCAGCGGTCCTTCTCAGCGCCCTGGCCAGCGCAGGGATAGGCGCCGTGCGGCGCGGCGGGTGTGTAGGGCGAGCGATTGCCGGTGCGCCGATAGGAGCGGCCATTAACCGCATGATCCAGTACCGCGGTTCCGGTCATGCCAATGCCGGGCTCGACTTGCGAGCAATCCAGATACTGGCCCTTGCCGGTCCGTTTTTTATAGTACAAGGCCATCAGGATGGTCATGGCGCAATAATATGCGCCACTCCAATCCATATACGAAAAGCCCCAGCCGGCAGGAGGCTGGGGCGCGGGTAAACCCGACTGTTCGGTCAGGCCGCTCACGGCCTGAGCAATCGGGCCGTAGGAAGCGTATTTCACGTAGGGACCTTTGTAGCCCCAACCGGGCTGCTGCATATAAATAATATCCGGCTTGATAGCTTTGAGGGTGTCATAGCCGAGCCCCCATTTTTGCATGGTCTCGGCTGTAAATGCCTCAACCACCACATCGCTGACCGCCACCAGCTTTTTGAACAGCTCGCGGCCCTGGGGGGCTTTCATATTCAGGCTGATCCCATATTTGCCGGCATTAATGTCATTGAAATAGCCACCGCGATTGACGCTCTGGACCTTGCCGGTATCCAAGCCGGTCAAATCCATGGCGCCGGCCTTTTCCGCGCGCTCTTCCATCTGTTCCGAGCGGAAAGAGGAATCGTGTCCTCCACTAGATGAGAGATGCTGGACATGTTTCCGCTTTGAGGCAAACGGCGGCATATAGCGCAGAAAATCCAGCCGGTCGCGCCATTCAATACGAATGACTTCCGCCCCGAGGCTGGCCAATAGGCGCGGCCCGCCCGCCCCGGCCAGCAGCCAGGTCAGGTCGGCAATCCGAACGCCTTCCAGTGGTCGTCTTTTTTTCATGCCCACCTTACACGATTCCTTTATCCTGTAAGTCCGCCAGCTCTTCCGCACTCAGCCCGAGTTGCTCACAAAAAACTGTCCGGTTGTGTTCGCCGATAAGCGGTGCTCGCGGGCCCTGCCGCCAGGCGCAGGCGTTGGGTAGCATGGGCGCGCCCGTATAGGTGTAGGACTCGCCTAACTCGGGGTGTTCGACCTGAGAAAACGTGGCGCGGGTCTGCCACTGTATGTCGTCGGGATTTTCTTCCGGCAATCGAATGGGCGACCAGGGAATACCCAACTCTTGCGCCTCATGCCAGATGTCTTCCATGTCAAAGTCGGCCACACAGGCCGCCTGGATATCGGCAAAATGCTCGGTAAAGGCCGGCCCTCGGCGATTCTTGGGTTCTTTATAGTGTTCTTCATTCAGGTCGCCGGCCTTGCCCTTGCTCTCCAGAAATCCGACCAGGGTTTCATATCCGCCCGGAAACGGATTGGGCAAAACAATGGAGTACCGCCCGTCTTTGGTTGGAAACTGCACCTCGGGTCCGATGGCCGGTTGGGCATGCCGCCCGGTCTGGCGGTAGCACGGCGTCTTGCCATAGATCCAGTGCGGAACGTCAATCTCGGTGCAAACGCTGACGGCCTGGTGAATGGGCAGCTCAATCATCTCTCCGACTTCAGTCATCTCGCGCCCGATGAGCGCGCCAACGGTGGCAATAAATGCCTGATTGCCGGCGATGTGATAGGCGTGCCACATCTGCGGGGCAATAGGCGGGGTGTCATAGCTGCCATCCTCTGTGGGGCTGTAGCCGCAGCACATCATTTGTCCGCCCAGCGCCAGATGAACCAGGTCGGTGGCTTTATAGTTGCGCCACGGGCCGCTGCTCCCAAACGGAGACAGCGCTACATAAATCAGGCGCGGGTTGAGTGCCTGCAGGGCCTTCCAGCTCAGCCCGAGTTTTTCAAGCGTTCCCAGCGGCTGGGCGTCAATCAGGATGTCGGCTTCCGCAATGAGCTGCTTGAGCAGGCCGGTTCCCGGCGGCGACGCTATATCGAGCGTAATGCCGCGCTTCCCGAAATTATAGTGCCAGAAATACAGACTGCGTTCGGGATGGGCCTGATCGTGATAAAAAGGCCCGATCTCGCGCGTGGCCTGCCCGCCTGGCGGCTCGATTTTGAGCACATCCGCACCAGCCCCGGCCAGCAGCTTGCCGCAGAACTCCCCCTTTTCATCTGCGAGTTCCAGGACTTTGACATCAAACAGAAATCCATCCATACCGCTGCCCCCAGGAAGGAGGGCCAGTGGCCCTCCCCTCCTTTATTCCTAGGGTTCCCCGAAGTCTCCATGCAGCCGCCAACGCGCTGCACAGAGGGTGTCAGGAAGAGGTGTGGCGTGGCACTGGAATCGGTTGCACAGCATATGAGCTCAACTCGTCAGCTCGCGTGAGAAGACGAAATCCTTATCATCCTGCGCCGCGACCAGAGCAGATGTCTGCTGGGAGTCGCTCTCAAGAATCCCCAGGGCAATCGACTGTAACGGCTCCAGATACTCATCGAGCTTGGTAAAGCTGCTGAGCGCCCAATGGCGCACCGCCCAGGACTGGGCCAGCACCAATAAGCAGTGGGCTTTGAGTCGAATATTCCCGGCTGGAAATGCCCCCCGGGCTATCCCATAGGCAATGATCTCCTCGAAAAAATGCTGAATCCGTTCTTCGCCCTCAAGAAAGCGCTTGCGTTCCGCCAGCGTCAGCGACTTGGTTTCCTGATAGGCCAGGACCGTATTGCGTCGCAGTTCGTCAGTCAGCACCGCGTACCGCTCGTAGGCCCGCAAAAACAGGGCGCGCGGACTGGCACCGTCCTGTTTGAGCCGCTCAAACTCGGCACGCTGTTTTTGAAACCCGGCCTCGGCCCGGATCTGACCGGAAGAGAGCAGAAAGAAGAGAATTGCTTCCTTACTGGTAAAATAGTTGAAGACCGAACCCACACTGAGGCCGGCTTTTTGGGCAACCTCACGCACGCTGGTGTTGTGATAGCCGTTCTGGAGAAAGAGATTGAGCGCCGCGGCGGCAATGCGCTCCTGGCCTTCTTGCAGCCGCTTTTCGTCGGTCACCTGAGACGGGGATTTGCGTTTTTTGCGCAAGACCTGAGATTTCACTGCTGAGCGCCTTTCGCCAGAGTCCGGTGCGCGACGTAAACTGAGTGAATGTTCATTCCAAGCTCATACGATACGGGCCGGTCTTTTGTCAAGCCGCAAGAAACTCGCTAGAGTAGCCCCAGGGGCGATATATGCGACTCATTGGGGTTGATGTAGGCGGGACATTCACCGACGCGGTCCTGGCAGATACGCAGACAGACCGGTTGGCCATCCATAAAGTGCCGACCTCTTCAGACGATCCTTCTCTGGGGGTCATGCGCGCAATCACCGAGCTGTGCCGCCACCAGACCATTCCGCTCGACAGCATTGCCCTGCTCTATCATGGCACGACGATCGCAACCAATGCGCTGCTGGAACATAAAGGCGCGACCGCGGGCATGATTACCACCCAGGGCTACCGCGACATTCTCCACATCGGTCGCCACCAGCGGCCGCATCACTACTCCATCCAGCAGGAGATTCCCTGGCAGGACCGGCCCCTGGTCCGCCGCCGTTATCGCAAGGGCGTTCCAGAACGGCTCATTCCGCCTCATGGTGAGGTTCTGATTCCGCTCAATGAAGCCGCGGTCCGGCAGGCCGCCCGCGAGTTTAAAGACGCCCAGGTCGAATCGATCGCCGTCTGTTTTTTATTTTCGTATCTCAACGCCGGGCATGAAAACCGGGCGCGTGAGATCATCCTTGAAGAATACCCGGAGGTCTTTGTCACGACCTCGGCCTCCCTCTCCCCTCAGTTCCGCGAGTTTGAACGGTTTACCACGACCGCCATTAACGCCTTTATTGGCCCCAGCGTCCACCGTTATATTTCGCGCTTGGAGCAACGCTTACGGCGTGCCGGGCTTGGGGCTGAGCTGCGTGTCATTCGCTCCAACGGCGGGCTGGCTACGCCCCGCGTGGTTGCCCAGAAGCCCGCGCTGACCCTGCTGTCCGGCCCGGCCGCGGGCGTGCTCGGTGGAGCCTGGACGGGCGAGCGGGCGCAGCGCAGCCGGCTCATTACCTTTGATGTGGGTGGCACCAGCGCCGATATCGGCGTGGTCACGGACGGGCAGTTCAGCGAAGCCACGGCCCGCGATACCTGGATAGCCGGCTATCCGGTTCTGGTCCCGATGATCGACATTCACACCATTGGCGCTGGCGGTGGCAGCATCGCCCATATTGATCCGGGCGGAGGCTTTCGGGTCGGACCGCACAGTGCCGGCTCTCAGCCGGGTCCGGCGGCCTATGGTCGCGGAGGAACCCAGCCCACGGTCACAGACGCCAATATCCTCCTGGGTCGGCTGGATACGCAGCATTTTCTCGGCGGCGCTATGGCGCTTGATGCGGCAGCCGCCAGGCGGGCCATTCGCAGCCTGGCCGGCCGGCTTGGGCTGTCCGATATGGAAGCGGCCGAAGGGGTCGTCACTATTCTGAACAGTAATATGGCCAATGCCATCCGCTCCCGCACGGTGCAAAAAGGCATTGACCCGCGGGCCTGTACACTGGTTGCCTTTGGCGGAGCCGGCCCCCTCCACGGCGCAGAGGTCGCCCGCCTGCTGGGCATTCCAGAGTGCATCATCCCGCCCTACCCCGGCATCACCTCGGCTGTTGGTCTGCTTACCACGGATGTCAAATACGACGCGACCCGGACCGCCTTTCAGGTCTCGCCCGAGTTCGATCTGCCCCGGCTCAACGCGGCCTTTACCCAGATGCAAAACGAAGTGCGGCAACAGTTCGGCGATGACGGTATTGCCCTGTCTGAAGTCACGTTTACGCGTTTTGCGGATGTACGCTACGTCGGCCAGGGCTATGAGCTGCGGGTCGCGGTTCCGCCTGGTCCGCTCGATACAGCGGCGCTCGACCGCGTTATCGACCGTTTTCACCAACAGCACGAGTCGGAGTACGGTCATTTCTTTGCGGACAGCCTGGTTGAAATCGTGACCATCCGTCTGGTCGGAATCGGTCAGGCGCAGAAAATCCGCGCCGCGTCTGCATCCAGCTCCGGCTCGCTCCAGGCCGCGCTGGTCAGAACCCAGCCGTCGATGTTTCGGGTTCAGGATGAGTTGCGCAGTCTGGACACCGCTTTTTATCGGCGTGAACAACTCCCCGTCGATGAGGAGATAAGCGGCCCGGCGGTCATCCTGCAAACAGACTCGACCACCGTGGTTCCGCCGGATTGCCGTTTTCGGCTCGACACCCACGGGAATCTGCTCATTCAGATAGGAGGGGCGGCATGAGCAAAACAGTGGTTAGTGGCCAGGGGCCAGTGGTCGGTGAGGAAGGCCAGAGGGACGGACACAGAGTTGATCCGATTACGGCCAGCGTTATCTTGGGGGCGCTGGAGAATATCGCGGTGGAGATGGGCTATAAGCTCATGCGCATGTCGTATTCGAGTATTATCCGGGAGTCTGAGGATTTCGGCGCGGCCCTGGTCAATGCGCGCGGCGAACAGTTATGCGAGTCAAAACAGAGCACGCCCCTCCAGTCCGGCCCTATTCCCGGCTATGTACGGGGGATGCTCGACGCGCTGGCCAAGCGGGGAGAGCCCATACGACCCGGCGACGTCATCATGCACAACGACCCGTATGGCGGTGCCAGCCACGGCCCGGATGTCGGGTTTGGGGTGCCGATTTTCTACCAGGATGCCCTCGTTGGTTTCTCCGTTACCACGGCCCACCATCTTGATATTGGCTGTCAGACACCGGGCAGCACCGGCATTGTCGAGGCGTTTGATGCGTATGCCGAGGGTTTGCAGTTCAAGGCGATCAAGGTATTTGAGCAGGGAAAACGGAACGCTGCGGTGTGGCAATTATTGCGCGACAATATCCGCATCTCCGATCTGGTGGTGGGCGATATGGAGGCCCAGGTCGCAGCCTGTCGCATCGGCGCGCAGCGCTATATCGAACTCATTGAGCGCTATGGGCTCCACACGGTCGAAGCCGCCTGCGCCTCCCTGTTTGACTACTCTGAGCGCTTAATGCGGCAGGCTATTGAAAAAATACCGGACGGCAGCTATGCCGCCACCGGCCATATGGATGGCTATATTGATGACCCCGACCCGAGCCGGCGCAACCTGCCCATTTGTGTGACCCTGACGGTCAACGGCTCGGAGCTGCGCGTAGACTTGACCGGCACCGCGCCGCAAGTGTCAGACCGGCCCATCAACATGCCGCTGGTTGGCACGGTTGATGTAGCCGTTTGGCTGGTGTTGCGCTCAGTCCTGCTCGACACCGAGGTCTATGGCGATCTGCCGCAAAATGCCGGCCTCTACCGGCCCATTGAAATCATTGCGCCCAGCGGCACGCTGGCGAATCCTGTTTTTCCGGCCCCGACCATTGCCCGCTTTGTCACCGGCAATGTTTTAAGCGATACCGTCATGAAGGCCCTGGCCCAGGCGGTTCCCCGCCAGGTCAGTGCCGGCATCGGTAATCTCAAGGCCATTGCCTCAAGCGGGATGCGGCAGAATAACAGCCCCTGGGTGCATTTGGAAATTTTTGAAGGCAGCTATGGCGGTCGGTACGGGCACGATGGCATGGACACGGTTGATACGCTGTACGCCAACACCCGGAACAATCCCATTGAAGACGTTGAGTCCCACGTGCCCCTCCGGGTTGAACGCTACGAGCTCAGAGAGGATGCGTGTGCGCCTGGGCAATGGCGGGGCGGCATGGGATCGATCAAGGAACTGCACTATCTGAGTGACGGTGGCACGTCGGTTGAGGCCGACGGTTTTATCTATGGAGCTTGGGGTTTTGACGGGGGCAGTACGGGCATACCCGGCGCCCTGACCTTGCAAACCCTCGATAACGAAGAAATCGCCCTTCCCTCAAAAGTTCCCTATCGTAGCGTCAAAGCCGGAGAGCGCTTAATCACCATTGGCGCCACTGGCGGCGGCTATGGCGACCCTTTCCAACGCGACCCGCGGCAGGTTCTGGAAGATGTATTTGACGAGTACTACTCCAAAGAAACCGCACGGCAGGAGTATGGGGTGGTGATTACTGAGGAGATGCAGTTGGACCTTGAGGGGACGGAAAAAGTTCGGAGCGAACGGAAGACGCGCTCATGAGGGAACCGGGATACCAAGTTGCTTGCAAATTCGTGCGGCTGTGAATTCGGGAATCTCAGTTCAGGCGGTGGCAAAGGTTCACCCCGTAACAGATTGGTCTCGGCCATGTCCGCCAAGGCGCTGGCCAGCAACCGTCGGGCTTCCTCCAGGGTTGGGCCGCAGGTGATGGCGCCAGGAAAATTCAACACTTCGGCATGGACCCCTTGATCGAGGAATTTATACAGGGCTTTATAAGTCAACATGTTTTGCTCACCATAGCGGATTACATTGGCGGATTACATTAGTTAAGGACAGGTCTATGCAGCTCAATCACGCCCGCCTGCTGAACAGCCTCAAACAGCTTGCCCAGTTTGGAAAAGTTGGGACCGGGGTCAATCGGCTGTCCTTTACGTCTGAAGATCGAGCCGCGCGGCAGTGGCTGTTAGAACACATGCGCGCGGCCGGCCTTGATGCGGAGATCGATGGGATTGGAAATGTGTACGGGCGAGCGCGTGGCGTGGACAAAGCCGTGCTGATTGGCTCGCATACCGACTCCGTGCCGAAAGGCGGGTGGCTGGATGGCACTCTGGGCGTCCTGTACGGCCTGGAGATCGCCCGCGCCCGGAATGAATCGAAGGCCCTGCCCGACCTCGGCGTTGACGTGATTTCGTTCGCGGACGAAGAGGGCAGCTATCGGGCGCTGGCCGGCAGCTTGTCGTTTTGCGGCGAGTTATCAGATACGGATATTGAAAGCGCGCGCAATACGCACGGCATCTCACTCACACACGCCCTGGCCGAAGCCGGCTATGCCGGCCGGCCACGCGCCCGGGTCGATCCAGGTCGGCACTTAGCCTACTTTGAAGGGCATATTGAACAAGGGCCACGGCTTGAGGTAGAAGCGCAGAAAATCGGCATCGTCACCACCATAGTCGGGATTCGCCGGAGCCGCATCACCTGTACCGGTCAGGCGGATCATGCCGGCACAACACCCATGCACTTACGCAAAGACGCCGGCGCAACAGCAATCAAGATATCTGCCAATGTGTTAGAGCGGTTTGCACAGGCGGGAAGCGCTCTGAGCGTGTGGAACCTGGGCCATATTGTTTTTGAACCGGGCGCCGGCAATGTTGTGCCCAGTTCGGCCCAAGTCCTGGTTGAATTCCGCGATCCCCAGCAAGAGGTTCTTGAGCGCCTGGAATCTGAAATCAATGCTGCGGTCGCTGAGTTTCATGGACAACAAGGCGTCACATCCGAGGTCGCCCATCTCCTGAGCATAGCCCCGGCAGATATGGACGCTTCCCTTGTCAAGACGATTGAGACCGCTACCCAACAGCGAGCCGTCCCTGCCCTTCGGATGCCGAGCGGGGCCGGACATGATGCCATGGTGCTCAGCCGCTACATTCCCAGCGCCATGATGTTCATTCCCAGCATTGGTGGCCGCAGCCACGATGTCGCAGAGGACACCCGTCAAGAAGATATCTGCCTGGGCGTAGATATTTTGGCTGACGCGGTGGAGTTAGTGGCCCAGCAGTAAAGGACAGGCATGAAGATCAAGATCATCAATCCCAACACGTCCGAGGAAATGACTCGCGCAATCGGCGCGGCCGGCGAGTCGGTCGTCCGCCAGGACACCTCTATCATCGCGCTCAGCCCTCGGTTCGGACCGGCGTCCATTGAATCCTACTACGACGATTACCTCAGTATTCCCGGTCTGCTCGAAGAGATTCGGACCGGCGACACGGACGGGTGCGACGCGTATATCATCGCCTGTTACGGCGACCCGGGTTTACACGCCGCTCGCGAACTGACCACCAAACCGGTGGTCGGTATAGCCGAAGCCTCATTGTATATGGCCTCCATGCTGGCGGCGCGCTTCTCGATTGTGACGGTTATCCCGCGTACACGGACCATGCTCGAAGAAATGGTCGCCGGTTACGGCTTTCGGGAGAAAGTCGTGAGTATCCGCACCTCGCCCCTCTACGTGCTCGACGTGGAAAAAGACCCGGCCGGGGCACTCGAAAAGCTGCGCGTCGAAGCCCGTAAGGCTCGGGACGAAGACGATGCAGAGGCCATTTTACTCGGCTGCGCCGGGTTTACGCAGTTTGCAGATGATCTGGAGCGGGAACTTGACATACCCGTCCTTGACGGCGTGGTATGCGCAGTGAAGATGGCCGAGTCTCTGGTCGAACTGGGCAAGACCACCAGCAAGTATAAAACCTACCGCCCGCCGGAACGCAAAGCCTACACCGGCATCTTCAAGCAATTCGGACAGCCCTAGCGCAGTTTACGCCAAGTTGTAGCCCTGTCGTGGCGCTCTGGTCATGCCGGACCTGATCCGGCCTCCAGCGGGGGGGCGGCGGGCCTGGATTCCGGCTTTCGCCGGAATGACGGGTAGCTACATACATCGTAGAACGCCCTAGCCGCCTCCCCTGTCGCTGTACGATGAGCCACAACGATGTCGAAATGTTTGCCGCTGGAGCACGCTCGGGCCTTCAGCGTGTCAACCAATCAAAAGCGGAGGTCGTGTCTCAGTTTCACATCTCCCGCCCTCGCTGCCAGCTCAGCGCCCCCCCACCCTGGCCCTCCCCCTCAGCGGGGGGAGGGAATAGCTACTCCCTTTCCCCTGGAGGCCTGTCCTGAGCCTGTCGAAGGGGAGAGGGCTGGGGTGAGGGGGAAAAGGCAAACTGAGACACTATCGATACTTTTCTTGACTAGCCTGACTAGTTATAATGCGTCCGTGCCACACGAGTATTCCACTTACGAAGCTAAGGCGCGCTTCTCGGAGCTCCTCCGGCAGGTGCGCCAGGGAAAGACGGTTACGGTCACTTATCGCGGGGAGCCCGTGGCCGAGATCCGCCCGATCCAACGGGGACCGGAGACGGTTGAGGAACGTCTCGCGGAGTACGAGCGCCGTGGCATTCTGGCTCGTCCGAGCGAACGAAGGCAGCGGCTCAAGGCAGTGGAGCGGCGAGCCGGCGCTCTCAGGCGCTTTCTCGTCGAGCGGAACGTATGAGCGTCGCCTACGTCAGGCCGGTCGGAGCGCCGTGCCCGGCAGCCCGCCCTGGTAGGCGTTGTCCGAAAAGACAATATGCCCACCAACAATAGTATGCTGTACTCCCGTTGCATATTCGATCAGACGCGGCTTCTCGCCCGGCAGATCGTTGACCCATTCGGGTGGACGAGGACCAATAGTAGCCGGATCGAACACTACGAGGTCAGCATCAAAACCTGGGGCAAGGCAGCCTTTCCTGGGCTGATTGAGAAACGCTGCCGGCTCTGAGGTCAGCCGCCGCACGCCTTCTTCAAGCGTCATGGCCTGTCGTTTTCTGACCCACTCTCCGAGCAGATAGGTGGGAACGCCGGCATCGCAATGCTGGTCCACGTGCGCTCCCGCATCGGACAGCCCGATGAGACAGTCGGGATGGGTAATCAACTCACGCACTTCATCAGGATTGGTATTGATGACCGAAAGCGTAATGCCCATCTCCAGGTTTTCATCAATGGCCAAATCCAGGATCGTATCAACAGGATCGCAGTGTGTTTCCGCGGCTATGTCAGCAATGCTTTTATTCAGATGCCTTGTGTTGTGGTCTTTCTGCACCTTGACCACATGCACCTGATTCCACTGGTTAGTAAAAATAGCGCCGCCAACTTGCAGGTCCTGGCGAAAGGCCGCGCGGAACTCGGGCTTTTGGTAGAGGGCGATTTGTTCCGCAACCGGTCGATTGAACGCCTCTTTCCACGACGGCAGGCTGGCAAAGATAAAAGGCACTTTGAGGGTGTAGTACTGCTGGATGGGGCGCGGGGTGACTTGAGGAGGAATCCGCAGCCCTTTGGCGAAAAAAGGCTCCAGGCGGTCCAGGGCCGACCGGTAGACCCCGGGTTTGTCGGACCGTCCCAGGAGCGCCAACCACGTCACCGGGCGCTGGCTGGCTTCGGCAATTGCCAGCAGCAGCTCCAATTCTTCGTCAGTCAATACACTCACGCTCCGGGTCAGCGCGATTTCGATGACACCCTGGCCCAAGTCTTTCATCACTTGACCCAGCGTACAGAGTTCCTTTTGGGTGGCCATCCGACTCGCCAGCGGTTTGCCCTGATAGCCGATGTGCTGGTCGAGCAAACTCAGCGAATAGCCATACGCTCCGGCCTGCATGGCCTCACGAAAAAGAGCGGTCATGCGAGCGAGTTCAGCGTCATTCGCCTCTCGCTCGGAGGCTTCAGCGCCCATGACAAAATAGCGAAAGCTGGACAGCGGCACGAGAAAGCCGGCGTTAAGAGCCGTTCCACGTTGCGCAATGGCCTGCATATATTGCGGAAAACTCTCCCACTCGTCCCAGGCCACGCCATTCAGCAGTACCTCTTGCGGCATGGCCTCCACATTGACCAAATCCCACGAGACTATGTCCTTCTCCTGAGGACGACACGGCGCAACGCCAACCCCGCAGTTGCCCATGAGCACGCTGGTCACACCGTGCCAGCCCGAACAGGTCAGCAGCGGGTCCCAGGAGACCTGCGCGTCGTAGTGGGTATGGATGTCAATAAAGCCCGGTGCGACCACACAGCCGTCGGCGTTAATCGTCCGCGTTGCCGTTCCAGACACCGCGCCAACATCGGTAATGACTCCATTCTTAACCCCGACAGCGCCATGAAAGAGATCAGCGCCAGTGCCGTCACAAATCTGAGCGTCTGTAATGAGCAGATCGTAGGCCATGCTTCCCCCCTTTATTCGTCTCCAAACTCAGACCCTGTATTTATTCGGCAGGCTGGGCCTCAGCAGCCTTTGCTGCCGGGGGGTCGTCGCCCCCGAGTCCAGCCTGCTCTTTGACATAGCGCGCGATCTGCTCATGGGTGGCAAACCACACCCCGGGTTTGCTCTTCATGTAAGTGACGAGCTTGTCAAGCATTTGCATGCGGTAGCGATGACCGATGACCTGGGGATGCAAGGTGAGAATATACATTGTGCCTTCTTCATACGCGCCATCGAATTCGTCTTTCCAGATCGAGTACACGTCGTCCGCATTGCGGATGCTGACGTGCCGACTCGGCCAACTCAGTTGAAACAACGGCCAATCGTCGAGTATCCATTCGACCGGAAGTTCGATCAGGCCGGTTTCTTCCCCGTTCGCAAGCAGGCTGTAGGGACGGTCATCCGCCATCATGCTGCTTTCATACAGAAAGCCCATTTCCTTGACGATCTGAATAGTCGCCGGCGTCAGGTCCCAGGCCGCGGACCGAAAGCCGGTCGGTCGTTTCCCCACCTTTTCGACAAAGATTTTCATGGCTTTCTCGTAGACGGCGCGCTCTTCCGCTTCGCTCAGCGTCAGCGGGTTTTCATGCACATAGGAGTGAAAGCCGATCTCATAGTCGGGATGTTTTTTGATTTCCTCAATGACGTGCGGATGCAGGACCATTGAGATGGCGGGAATAAAGAACGAGGCCGGGATGTCGTGTTTTTCCAACAAGGCAAAAATGCGCGGCATACCGGCGCGCGCGCCATACTCACCCCGCGACATATACGAGGGGCTTTGCTGGCCCTGAAACCCCATCCAGACCGGTTCGGTGTCAAAGTCAAACGAAAAACTCACTGCAACCCGCGCGCCGTCCGGCCAGGACTTGGGCGTCAGGTCTTTGCCGCTGCGGACCGTGGCTACATGCTGCTGAAACTGCTCCGGCTCCCACTGCCAGAGCGGAACTTCATCCCCCCCACCCTCGTGGCTCCAAGCAACCGAAACCGGCCCCACCAGCACTCCAAGACCCACGAGGACAACAAGGCTCTTCATCCAGTCCGACCACAGGTGCTTCATGACATCTTCTCCTAAAAAAGAATGGCCCTCTCACGCCCAAAGCCGCATCCTTTGCCCACCTTCTCAGTTGTTAAAAGACGAGAAAGGGCCAAGCCATCCAAAGGGGGTATGCGGCCAAAAACGCAACGGTTGTCGCAACACCCGCAACCGTTGTTACACCATCCACAGCCTTTGTCGTAGCGAGTTTGACCCAATACAAAGGGTGACAATTCTGGGCTTGCTCATAGGCTAATTTGGCTAACTCAAAATCGACATTATCTTGATCTCGCAGGCCCCTGGCCATATCAAGAGTGTCCGTAGCCAATCTCAGATCGTTCAGTGTCGCGCGGGAATCTTCTACAGCCTGTTGCCAATCAGCTCGGGCTTGCACTCGTTGACTCGAAGAAGCTTTCCGGTCGAAGCGTACGGTCTGGAAGGCGCGCCGTAACTCATTACGCTTGATACGAGCGATCTCTGCTTCTACTTGGGCTTGCTCGTGGGCCAATCTCGCAACCTCAAATTCGGCATTAGCTTGCTCACGCGCAGATTTGGCAGCCTCAAAATCGGCTTGTAGGCTGGTACAAACACTCGCTAGTGAGGGACTGGCAGATAAGGTCAGTACTATAGTGGAAAGTAGAACTCTTCTCATATCCTATCTCTCCAGGTAAATTTTACTCCCCTAATAGCACACACCCACACCCCACCTCTACGAACGGGCGAAAATCTGGACGATATTGCCGGCCGGGTCCACCGCGGTGAAGTATTTGCCGTGGCCGCCCATGTCCACGGTCTCGTTGACCGTGACGCCGTTCTGGGTCAGCTTGTCTCGCATTTCCGCGAGGTCTTCGACTTCCAGCACGACAGTTGCCCCGCCGCCCGGCGGGACCGAGCCTTCACTCGGGTCTGCCAACGCCACCCCGACCCCATTCACATCAAACTGGGTCCAGCGGTCGCCGTCGCGAAATTTGATGTCCAGACCCAGGATGTCCTGGTAAAAATTGACCGCCTGGTCCATATTGTTGACCACGTAATACGCGCTTGAAAACTTTTTCACTGCCATGTCCGAATCTCCTCCTCTTTTTCCCTGGCGTCCAGCTATCAATTTTTGAACAGAGAGGCTATAGGCTATGCCCGAACTCCCGGAAGTGGAAACCATTGTCCGTAAGCTCACACGTGGTGAACCCGCGGAAGCCGGGCTGCCGACCTACCCCGCTCTCATAGGGGCGGAGATCACCCACGCCTGGGGGAATTGGCGCAATTCCATCCGCCCGTCCATTCGCATCGTCACCCGCACCCTGCCCGGCCACCGGATCGAAGCCCTGGGACGGCGCGGGAAATACATTGTTTTGACCTTGCGGTCCGGCGCAGACGCCTCCGTTCGGCATCTCGTCATCCACCTCAAAATGAGCGGGCGGATTGAGGTCCGCGAGACCGGCTATCCGCGGCATAAGCATGTCCATTTCACCTGTAGTTTCGATATGGGCTATAGCCTGCATTTTCATGACGCGCGCAAGTTTGGGCGGGTCTATTGCGTAGACGATCTCGAAACCGTGACCGGTCATCTTGGCCCGGAGCCCTTAGAACCGAGCTTTACGCTGCGGCGCTTTCGGCCACTCATTGCCCAGAAAACCGGCGGCCTCAAGGCCCTGCTGCTGAATCAGTCTTTTATTGCCGGGGTGGGCAATATCTATGCGGATGAAGCGCTCTGGCGCGCCAGACTCCATCCCTTTTCCCGAGCCGCTGACCTCAATGACCGCCAGGTTGCGGCACTGCATAAAGCGATCCGAGCGGCGCTGAACGACGGCATCAAACACAACGGCGCGGCCATTGATTGGGTCTATCCAGAGGGCAAGTATCAAAATTTCTTTCGCGTTTATGGTCGAACGGGCAAGCCCTGCCGGCGTTGTCGGACCCCGATCGAGCGCACCCTGGTCGGACAGCGCAGCACGCATTTTTGCCCGCAGTGTCAGCCCCTTTGAGCGGTGCCGGCAGGGCTGAGCTACTCGGAGCCGTCTACACGTACAGTCACAATGTCGATGTCGTGATATTGCTGGTGCCGGACGGACGACGCAAAGTGTCGGAGCAAACGGAGCGAGAGTTCGCGCTCACTCGGCCTGTCAACCTGCTCTCTCAGGATCAGCATGCGGTCTTCCAGATTGTCTTCTCCAAGTGCGGCGATGAATTCCAGGTCCGCGGCGCCGTGGTCGTTCCGCGCCACCACGAGCAGATGCCGCGTTTCGCGGTCGGCCTCATCTTCTTCCTGATGAACAAGACTCAGCAGGGCCTCTTCCCCGGCTGAACAGAGCCGTTCCGTGGCTACAGAGTTCCAGCGCATGCGAGCCGCCAATGCGCGCAGAAAGGCGTCCAGCTTGGGCAGGGCCACAATGTCCAACTCTACTGCCAGGCGGCTCCGCCGGGGCGCGGTCAACTCCATGAACAGGAGCAGCACGAGCAAGGTCAAGCCGCCGGCCGTCATGCCGTTTTCGAGCACCTTGCCCAAGGTCTCGCCAAGAGAGTCGGCGAAGATCGCCTGATTCTGAAAGCCCACCCCAACCCAGAATCCGATCCCGACGATGAGCGACATGCGCGCGTCAATCCCATCCTGCACCATCAGCTTCAATGCCTGCACGAAGATCAGCGCCAGCAGCACGAATACATAAGCACCGACTACGGGCGCGGGAATGGCGATCAGGAGGGCCGTTACTTTGGGCAGGAAGGCCAGCCCGAGAAAGATGAGCCCGATGTATACGCCGACGCTCCGCGCGCCGACCCCTGTCAGTTCGGCCAGCGACAGGCTGGTCGAATAGGTGGCGTTCGGGATGGTGCCAGCCAGACCGGACAGCAGGTTGCCGAGGCCATCGGCATTGACCGCACCTTGAACAACGCGCAGATCAACCGCCCGTCGGTCGCGCCACGAGATGCGCTGAATGGCGGTGGCGTCCGCGATCGTGTCAATAGCCCCGATCAGGGTTACGAATACGAACGACGGCAGGAGCAGCCAAAAGCGGCTATCAAATGTGAGATCAAGGCCCGGCCAGGCCATATCCGGCAGACCTATCCAGGCGGCATCGACAACGCGCTGCATGTCGTACAGGCCGAAGAACGCGGCCACGATGCAGCCTCCGCCCAGCCCGATAATCGGGGCCCACAACCGCCATACGTCCGGCGCGCGCAAGGTCAGGGCCGCGATCAAGCCCAGCGTTATCACGGCGCATACCGGAGCCGCGGACGCCGGCGTGCCCTCGGGTACATCCGTCAGCATGTTGAAAATGACTGGAGCAATGGAAATGACAATCAAGGCGAGGACTGTGCCGGACACAACCGGGGTGACAAAACGCCGGAGCAGTGATAAGCGCGCCGCCAGCATAAACTGGATCGCCGATGATATGATAATCAGAGTCGCGAGCAGAGCCGGCCCGCCCTCTGTGAGCGCGGTGATGCAGACGGCAATGAATGCGCCAGAGGTGCCCATTATCAAGATGTGTCCGGCCCCGAACCGTCCGACCCGCACGGCCTGCACGATTGTGGTGATCCCACTGATGAGCACGGCCATGAAGATGGCCCAGGCCACATAGGCTTCGTCCTGGTCTGCCGCTTGCAGCACGACGAGCGGCACGGTGATGATTGGGGTAAAAACGAGGATGGCGGCCTGGAGGCCGAGACCGACGGCCAGCGCGCGCGGCGGCCGTTCGTCGGGTTGATAGCGGACGCCGTTTGTAGATTTGGCGGTGTGTGATTCCATTGCAGGCGGAGTATTCCTTATAGAGTTTTCCATGAAGCAGGCGCAGGCGGGGATACGGTTCTTTGCCCGTCCATAGCCCATGACGGGCGAGGGAAAGGACCGTCAGCGCCTACTCTTCTCTGATGGCTGGAGAATCTACAGGCAGTCCTCAACAGCGCCTACCATTCCTCGCCAAACGGCCGGACTTCCACATTGAACGACCAGCCCGAGCGGTCCTGATGGGCGACGTGGTAGGCCGTGTCGGCGATGGCTGACGGCTGAATGAAAAAATCGTCCGGCTTGTCGGGCAGCATCTTGCGCGTCCAGGCCAGGTCAATCACTGCATCAATGACGATATAAGCGACATGAATGCCCTGGGGCCCGAGAGTGCGGGCCATGGACTCTGAGAGGATGCGCTGGGCCGCTTTGGTTGGGGCAAAGCCGGCAAAACGGGGCTTCCCGCGTAATGCAGAGGTATTCCCGGAGGACAGGATCACACCCTTGCCGGCTTCGATCATATCCGGCGCCACGGCTCTGGCCAGATACAGCAGCCCCATTGTGTTGACCTGAAAATTATCGGACAGCGTTTGCGGCTCGATTTCGAGAAAAGTGCCGAACGCGCCACCCACCGCATTGTGGATCAGGATTTCGGGCGCGCCCATTTCTTCTTTCACTTGGGCGACGGTGGCGTTGACAGCGGCTTCGTCAGACACATCACACACATAGCCACGGGAGTCCGCAATTTCTTTTTCCAGTTGCGACAAACGCTCCTGGGTCCGGGCCAGCATGGCCACGCGATAACCGCCCTGGGCAAAGCGGCGGCTGAGCGACGCGCCAGTTCCAGGGCCAACACCAGTAATCAAGCAGACAGGTCCAGCCATACTCTCTCCTCCTCACAGTTCGTACAGACTCAGCAGATAATCCCACCAAAAGAGAGCAATAGGCATCCAGCCATTTTTATCAGCAGAGCCATAGCGGCCTCCGTTCAACGTAGTGAGAAACTTCTACCCAGAAGCGCCCCGCCCCGCAACCGGCTTGTTCACGGCAGCCAACTCGAACCAGCCGCGGCCCCAGGTAGTGTCTCCGTTTGAAGTTCCCCCTCACCCCAACCCCTCTCCCGTTGGGAGAGGGTGGCCCTGAGCCTGTCGAAGGGCCGGGTGAGGGGGCCGACGGACCCGCCTGGGGGCCGGCGACACAATGCGCGTCACACGTTCCTTGAGGGGAGCGCCAGGGAGGAGGCGCTCCGCAGACAGAAGAACGGGGTGCAAGTGAGACACGCCCCGGCCCCAGTATGGGGTAACATGAGGAGGCTTAGAAAATCGTGAGCCACAGCGAGTACAACGCAAAGCTGCCGTATACCACGGACGCGATGAGCATCATGACAATCGACACCGGCCCCGGTCGGGCCGAGGGCGGCAGATTGCGCAGATTCATATACAGCATCAAGGGCACGTACAGGGCCATAGTCAGGCCGCTGAGCAGGGCAGCGTTAAACAGAAAGCCCAGCCCGGTAACGGCAAAGCGCTCAAAAAACCAGGTGCTGGCCGTACCGGCGACCATAAAGACCACGGCAAAAGGAACGTAGAGTTTGGCCTGGTCGATCTTGGCCCCAAACGGGAACGTGGTGCGGACGATATAGGACCAGACACGGGCGTTGCCATCGACGCTGACCAATTGGGTGCTGAAGAGCGTCGCCATGCCAATCGCCAGAAAGAGATAATGCCCGGTCGCGCCCATTGAGTTCTCCAGAATGAGCGACATATCCCAGATAATCCGCCCCTCAGCCGGAACAACGCCGCTGGGGCGTAAGACGCACAGCACCCCAAACATGAACAGGAACATGGTGAAGCTGTTCAGCCCCCAAAAGAAGAGGCTCTGGTCCAGGCGTATCCAGCGCAACCAGCTTTTGAAGGCGCGTTGGTTGGCTTCCGTTTCCGGGTAGAGATAGCCGGTTGCCTCTTCCTCGTTCGACCCGCCCCGCAACGGGTTTTGCAGGCTCGGCATCCGCGCCCCCATGCCGATATTCTTGTCGCGTAAATAGAAGGCGTACCACAGATTGCCGGCCCCGCCAGCGCCGGCGAACACCACGGCTCCAAAAAAGCGGCTGAAGGGGAAATCGTCCGTCAATTCGATATGGCCAAAGTTCACCAGCCCGCGCGCCATCTCAGCGACATGTTCCCAGGTTCCGACCTGAAAGGCCACGAAAATCAGCCCCAGCGTAATGAACACCACCAGGCCGATGACGATCCGTTCCATGGCCTGATACATGACTTTGGGGCCAAAGAGCGTGGCGGCGATCAACACAAAGGTCAGGCCGGTCCACATCCAGTCCGCGCCAGGACCGTCCGGTCCGAAGATAAGGCCCTTCAGGGCCGCGCCGGAAACACGCGCCCAGCCGGGCAGAAACAGACCGGCAAAGGTCAGAAATAACAGGATGTAAATAAAGCCCATCCAGGCCCGGGCAAAGCCGGTATACGGCGCTTCGCCGGTGACAATGGCCCAGCGGCCAATCTCAAAGTTGACCCAGAGTTGCAGAAAGACGCCCAGCGCCGCGGCCCAGGCCATGCTGGCTCCAAACTTGGCTGTAATCCACGGCCACATCACCAGTTCGCCAGCGCCTATGGACAGACCGACCAGGACAGCTCCCGGCCCGGCTAATTGCCAGAACGAGCGAGTGCGCGGTGGCAGGTCCGCGGTTTTGAGTGGCGTAATATGCGAGGCCAAGCCGCCCTCCTTTACCAATACCCCACTGCGACGCCCTCAACAGCCTGAAAATGTTCGTCTCGCGTCACAAGAGTGAGATGATATTGTTTGGCTGTGGCAGCAATCCAAATATCGTTTTCCGGGATAGGGCGACCTTTTGTCCTAAGGGCAATGACAATATTCGTATCGACCAGTATTCTACCACTCATTGGGTTGTATCTGTTCGCAATCTTCTTTGATCGCTTGTTGCATTGTGACCAGATCATCAGCCTCGATTAAGCCTGCAAAACGCAATAATGTCCGCCCGGGCACGCCGTGCGCTCGGGCTATGACCAGGGCGCGTGCGAACTCCAGCACCTGCCGTTGTTGCTCAAACGATAGTTGCACCAGTTGTTCCCGGATTGCTGTTTCAAGCGTTGTATGCGACATGACAATGCTCCTCTCTGACAGAAAGACTACACCAGCTAATCGGCGGTAGTGGTTCAGTTTCACATCGCTCTTAACCTCCGCCGGCAGAGTGCCCCCCCCCTCGCCCTCCCCCTCAGAGGGGGGAGGGGATATGCGCCCCCGCTCCCGCTGGGAGCGGGGCTGGGGTGAGGGGGAATAAGCAAACTGAACCACTCCCTAATCGACAAGTCTCTTCCTTTTAACCGTTGTCGTGTTAAACAGCAATTTTCATTTTTTCTCATATCGCCAAAGGACAACTCAATGCGTTTCGGCACCTATTATTTTCTTCAGGCTCCCCCAGATACCTCCCACGAAGAGGTCATTCATCGGGAGTTTGCCCAGATTCTGCTCAGCGAAGAACTCGGCTACGATAGCGTCTGGCTGACCGAGCATCACTTTATCGAGTATGGCATTTCAACCAGCCCGATGGCGCTGGCCTCTGCCATTGCCGCTCGGACTGAACGCATCACCATCGGGCTGGCCGCGGTCATCCTGCCCTTTCATGACCCCATTCGTCTGGCCGAAGAAATTGCCTTTGTCGATATTCTGAGTCAGGGCCGGCTGCGCGTTGGAATCGGGCGGGGTAATCGGCCCATCGAGTTTGTCGGCTACCGGGTTCCGCAGATAGAAAACCGGGAACGCTTTAGCGAAACCCTGGCCGTTATGATTCAGGCCTGGACCCAGGAGCGTGTCTCCTATCACGGCAAGTTCTTCAGCATTGAAAACATCCCGGTCATTCCCAAGCCCCACCAGAAACCCCATCCTCCGCTGTCGCTCGTCTGCGTCAGTCCCGAGACCATCCAACTGGCGGCCAGGAGCGGCTGGTCCATGTTGAATTCCATTCTATTCGGTCCGTTCAGCCAAATCGAACACAATCGGGATATCTATACTGCCGCCCTGGGTGAAGCCGGACAGTCTGAAGCCGCAATACAAGCGGCTCTGCATTCGTGGGGCGTCTCGCGCCACATCTATGTTGCGCCGACGGACGCGCAGGCCCTGCGCGAGGCACAGGCCGCAGAAGTCTGGTATCAACAAGCCCTCGCCCGCTTTCTCGTCCCTGATCATATTGAGGCCGCTCCCCCTGCCCTCCAGCCTCAGTTTCACGCCCTGGCCGATCGTCTGGCCAGTATTACCTGGGAACAGTTGGTGGCAGAGACCGTGCTGTTCGGCTCGCCGGAGCGGATTGTGGACCGGGTGCGTGAAATGGAGGCGGCCGGGGTGGGAGAGCTGCTGTGCTGGATGAATTTCGGGGGGCTGCCGCAGGACCGGGTTGAACGCTCCATGCGCCTGTTTGCGGAAAAAGTCATGCCTCATTTTCGGTAGCCGACACGACTTCACGAAAAAATTATGGCGCTCGCTCTTGCCTTCCTCTTCTCAGGTTGAGTAGAAGAAAACGAGTCGAAACGCGCAATAAAGGAGGGGCAGACCAGGAGACGTATCACGCGCCAGCGCATACCACACGACAAAACAGTCTCAACGCTCGGACTAAGGAGGGTCTATGGGCAAGGTACACATGCCGGACGGCAAAAAAATGGCCTGCTGTTTTTGTTTCGATATCGACGCCATGGCCTTATGGCTGGGGTTTTTCCGCTCTCCGACCGCCAATCCCCTGTCGCGCGGAGAATTCGGTCCTCGGGTGGCTATGCCGCGTATCCTGGACATCCTCGATAAATATTCCATCAAAGCCACCTTCTTTACCCCCGGTCACAGCGCCAGACTTTTTCAGGATGTGGTGCAGGAGGCGCATCGTCGGGGCCACGAAATTGCGGCCCATAGCATGTATCACCAACCCTCCGAGGTTGGTCTGGCCATGAGCGGGGTTGAGCCGGCCTCGCCGGAAAAGCAACGCATCTATCTCGAACAACAGATTGAGCTGTTGGAAAAAACCGTAGGCGAACGGCCTATCGGTTTTCGCTCGCCCATTGGAGACTGGTTGGGTGAGCATGTCCCCCAGCATCTGATCGACCTGGGTTTTGTCTATGACAGCAGTTTGCAGGGGCATGATTTTCTGCCCTATCGGCTGCGGATTGGCGATACGGTCCAGACCGAGGAACCCTTTGAGGTTACCTGGGGCCAGCCTTCGGAATTGCTTGAGATTCCCCTGCACTGGGATACCAACGACTTCGCCCAGTTTGAATTCATGGGGTATTATCTTGACCCCAAAAACCCCTGGTTCAATCCGGCCCCTTTCCACACCCCGTCTCAGTCGAAGGAAATTTTTACGTCGAGTTTTGACTATTGTTATGAACAGGTGCCGGGTGGGATATGGAATACGATCCTCCATCCGCAGTGCTGCGGACGGGATTTTAAGCCGGCCTGGCTGGAAAGCGTCATCCAACACGTCTACGCCAAGCCTGGCGTCTGGTTCACAACCATGCGCGAGGCGGCCGCGGCCTGGCAGGATTAACGGCTCGGGAGATGAGGGCAGCCCTCACCCGCGCCCTCCTTCAGGGGGAGAGGGCAACAAGAGGAGAGCATATGCGAATTTTCATATCGGTGGATATGGAAGGTATCTCTGGAGTGGAAACCGTGGAGGAGGTTTTTCAGGGCTTGCCGGGCTATCACACTTTTCGACAGATCATGGCCGGGGATGTGAATGCGGCCGTTCAGGGTGCGATTGAAGGGGGAGCGTCTGACATCGTGGTCTCGGACTCGCATGGCTATATGTGCAATATCCGCCCCAAGGATGTGCATCGCAAAGCCAGCCTGAAGTCCGGGATGAAGCGCAATTTATGCCAGTTCAAAGGCTTCAACCCCGGCTTTGATGGGGCGCTGTTTATTGGCTATCACTCAAAAGCCGGGACGCCGGATGGCATCCTCAGCCACACCTGGATTCCGGCCTTTCAGGATGTGCGGATAAACGGCCTGTCGGTTGGGGAGTATGGTCTGAACGGCTTTTTGGTCAGCAGCTTCGGCGTGCCTATTCTGATGCTGTCCGGTGACGACAAAACCATAGAGCAGGCCCGTCCGCTGCTCGGCGACATCGAATATGTCGAGGTCAAAAAATCGCTCGGCTATTTCAAGGGCCAGCATCTTCCCCTGAGCGAGAGCCACGCCCGTATTCGCGAGGGCGCGCGACGCGCCCTTGAGCGCTTTGCCCAGCGGAAACCACCAACTCTGGACATTGCCTTACCGGTCACAGTCGAGCTTGATCTCTGCCACGAGGCGAATACCCTGGTGACCGACATGGAGCAGGAAAATCAACGCTTTGTCGATGATGATACCCCGCACGCGCTGAGCGATGCCGACTTGATCATGCACTACGCGCCAGTCGAACGCCGCGGAGCAGAGACGGTCGCGTATGTGTGTAACCGCTATGTCGATGCCTATAATACGCTGTTTACGCTGATGTCGTATTTTTACGAACGCGATATTGAATGGCTGATCGAAGAGGTGGCCAAACCGGAGGAATACCGTCGGAACCTCCAGCCGCTCATCGCCGGCAGTCCGCTGAATTTCATGCAGTAGGAACCTGTGGGCCGAACAGATAGACGTGCCTGAAAAGATAATTAACGGTCGTGACAGTATTTGCATGTAAGCATATTGTTCGATTTTTCGAGGACCATCCCTATTAGGCATACCTACAAATGATTTTGCTATCGGACAGGATATTGATGTTAGGAGAGAGAGTCGTATATGTGTGGCGGTTACAAAATTGTCGTGAAGTAAGGATAGATAAAGCGCAAGGTCCACGCCATTGTGCCTAAAACCCCTCACCCAATACTTTAAGGACGAAAAAGTGCAAATCGTCTCGGTCATCAATTATAAGGGCGGCGTGGGCAAAACCACGCTGACGGCCAACCTAGCAGCGGAACTTGCTTTCCGGGGCAAGCGCGTCCTGTTGCTAGACATGGACGCGCAGTGCAGTCTGACTTTTTCATTTGTCACGCCTGACTATTGGCGGGACGAACTCGGAGGAGACGGTACCACTGGCAGCGACAAAACCATTAAAAGCTGGTTCGACGGAATCGGCGACGATGACTTGGAGACCCCAGAATTGGGCAGCTTGATCGTGCCGAATTTGAAAGTGGCGGAGTCTCTGCCTGACAATGGCGGCAAGATTGACTTGATTCCATCCCATCTGGGGCTAATCAACGTCGACCTTGACTTGGCTTATATGCTGAGCGGCGTCCCTCCGGGTCGAGTGAAGCGTCAGCTCGCCAAGGTCTATGGGCTGTTGCGGTCCCATCTCGGCAAGTACGTAGCGGAAGCTAAGTATGACATTGTGCTGATTGACTGTCCTCCGAATTTCAACATCGTCACGAAAAACGCAATTGTGGCAAGTGACGGTATTTTGATCCCCGCCAAGCCAGACTACTTGTCCACGTTGGGAATCGACTATCTCGTGCGTAGCTACGGAAGTCTCGTGAAAGAATTCAACACGGGGTCGGGAAGCGATGATATTCATCCAGAGATTTTGGGTGTGGTATTTACCATGATCCAGATTCACGGGGGGCAGCCCATCAGAGCACAACGAGACTATATGCAGCTAAGCAACATTTCCGTCTTTTCCTCGCAAATCCGAGAGAACAAGACCATTTTTGCCAGCGCTCCAGAGGACGGAATTCCTGTTGTTTTGCACGGTTACAAGCAGCCCACGTATTCCAGTATTGTCTCAGAAATCGAGTCTCTAGCCGTGGAGTTCTGCGAAAAAGCGGGAGTGAAATGAGTGCTCAACAATCGGCGCTCGGCAATCTGCTCGCCGATGTCGCCAAGGCTGTGCGGGATATGTCCGATGACGAATTCGAAAAGTTGGTCAAAGGCGAGTTGCGCCCCTCCATCTCCTTCAAGGAACGTGGCAGCGGCATCAAGGGTCGCAAGCCTTCTCCCATCCTTTCGGAGGAGCGACTGCGCAGTATTCAGACGAAGTTGGATGCAGCCCGAACCCGCGAGGAAGGCCATCAGATCGTGCAAGAGGCATTCCCGATGAAGGAAGGATTGTTTATTTTCGCCAAATTTCTGGACCTACCGGTTCAGAGGAAGGACAAGATCGAAAAGATTCAGGACAAAATCGTGACCGCTACGGTTGGCAGGCGGCTCAGCAGCGAGGCCATTCGTGGCGGTTACTCTGCCAAATAGTTAGGCTCAGGCGCGTTTGTCCCGCAATTCTCTCCCGCACAACAACAGTTTTGATGACTACATATGTACTGGCTTAGTGTCCTCTCCGATATTTCTTCCAAAGATGCCTCTTGTATGCGTCAGCATTCATCCGGTGTCCCTTCAGCACGCCGACAAGCGAAGCCGTAAGCGGGGGGAGTTTCTTTGCGGCTGGCTGCTTGGACGTGCTGAGAGTATCAAAAAAATCGCCAACCATTTGAGAGACCGATTTACCCCGGCGCCCGGCCTCAAGTTTTCCTTTTTCGACGAGTCTTTCATCCATTCGTAAGGTCAGCTTGGTGTTCATGACGTACACCTATTATTACCCATACGTCACGTCAAGCCGCTGTTTGCCATTCGTTCCACTCCCTGTCAGGCCAAGCCGCTCACATGCGCGCTACGTTACCGCGGTTTTCCGCCTTGACACCCCGCGCCGGTAGGCCGTATACACTTCCAAAGCGCCGTTATTCTGAACACTGAAGGCCAAACCGAACGAAAAGACGATTATGTGTGGCATCGTCGGATTTTTAGACAAAAGTGGCAATCGCCAGGCAGCGGTGGGGCAAACCCTGCTCGACATGTTGTCGGCGCTTGACCGCCGTGGCCCGGATTCGAGCGGCGTTGCCGTCTATGCCGACCGGGGCGCAGACGCCTGCGTCCTGCGGGTCAAGCTGGGCGAGCGCGGGCCGTTTGAGACCCTGGCCGACGAGGTTGTCGCACAGGTCAAGCGCCTTGTTAGCGTGTCTGCGGTACACATCCAGGGCCCGTCTCTGCGTCTGGTCGTCACGCCACCGGAGAAGCCGGAATCTCTGGAACGGGCCATTGAAGCAGTGGGCAATAGCGTCGAAGTCGTCAGCCTGGGCAACCGCCTTGAGCTGGTCAAACAGGTCGGTTCTCCGGCAAATCTTGAAACCACCTACGCGGTCTCGTCCTATGTTGGCACGCATGGCATTGGTCATACCCGCATGTCTACCGAGAGTCGCGTTGACCTCAGCCATTCTCAGCCCTTTTGGGCGCATGGCCGCGCCGACGTCGCCGTCGTCCATAACGGACATATCACCAACTACCACAAGCTGCGGCGCATCTATGAGCAGCAGGGACATCGTTTTTACACGGGGAACGACTCGGAAATTATCGGCCTGTATCTCGCCGACCGTATGACGCAGGGCGCCAGCTTTGCGGACGCGCTCCAGACCTCGCTGACCGACTTTGACGGAGCGTTCAGCTATCTGGCCGCAAGCGCGGACAGTCTGGGCTATGTCAAAGACCCCTTTGCCCTCAAACCTCTGGTGGTGACTGACACGCCGGCCTATGTCGCCATTGCCACCGAAGAGCAGGCCCTACGCTCCGCCCTGGGCGATGACTTTCCAGTGTGGGAGCCCGGGGTCAATACCGTCATGACCTGGACGGTAGAGAGGCGAGATAGAGAATGGAGATAGAGAATGGAGGGGGACGGGGCGCTCTCTATCTCTATCTCAACTCTCTATCTGTTTTATAGGGACGTAGCGTGAAAGACATCGACTGTACAGGCAAAACCTCCCGAGCCATCAATCAGGAAATTCGCCATCATATCCAGGCCGGCGAAACCGAGCTCCGCGTCCAGCACCCCCAGGCACGCCATAATCTCGGCGTGGCGATCCTCCAGCCGGTCAGCCTGACCATGAGCGGCAGTGTGGGCTATTACTGTGGCGGACTTATTGACGGTCCGCGCATCGAGGTGCAGGGGAGTTGTGGCTGGGGCCTGGCGGAAAGCATGCTGAACGGCGTCGTCATTGTGAACCAGAACGCCGGCAATAGCGTCGCCGCCTCCATTCGAGGCGGAACGGTTGTGGTCCGGGGGAGCGCGAGTTCACGCGCCGGTATCGCCATGAAGGGCGGGACACTGATTGTGCAGGGCAATAGTGGCTATATGACCGGTTTCATGATGCAAAAAGGCGCTATTATTGTCTGCGGCGATACAGCCGAAGCGCTGGGTGATTCCATGTATGAGGGACGTATCTTTGTGGGTGGCCGCATCGCGGACCTGGGCAATGACGCGGTCATGGCGGAGGTCACGGACCAGGACCAGGAATTTCTGGCAACCACCCTGGCTCAGTACGATATTGCCGCGCCGGCGTCCTTTCAAAAGGTCGTCTCCGGTAGACGCTTATGGCAGTTTGACAAAAAAGACTTTGACACCTGGCGGGAGGCCCTGTGAGCGAGCGTCCGGTTGTCCGACACAGCACGACCTGGAAACCCGAAACTATCGAAGACATCCAGGCCAAAGCCGACCTGGGCCGTTATCGTATTCGAGGCTTTAGCGCCCTGCGCGACCGCCCCCTGCCCTCCTTTGACGATCTGACGTTTGTGCCCTGTACCCTCTCCCGGATACCTCTCGAAGGCTACCGTGAAAAATGTTCGACCAGGACCGTGCTCGGCACTCGTTTTGCCAAAAAGCCGATTGAGATCGACATTCCCATTATGGTGACCGGGATGAGCTATGGCGCGCTGTCCTATAACGCCAAAGTCGCCCTGGCCAAAGCCGCGGCCCGCGCCGGAACGTCCACGACAACGGGCGATGGGGGAATGTTGGCCGCCGAGCGCGAGCATTCGGATATCCTCATCTACGAGGTCTTACCCAGCCGCTACGGCATCAACGTACATCATCTGCGGCAGGCCAACGCGATTGAGCTGACGGTCGGACAGGGGGCAAAGCCCGGTACAGGCGGGCTGCTGCTTGAGTCCAAGGTCTCGGACGAAATCGCCGAACTGCGCGACCTGCCTCCGGGTGTTGACCAGCGCAGTCCATGCCGTCATCCAGACTGGTTCGGCCCGGACGATATGCTGACAAAAATCGAGGAGCTGCGCGAAGCAACCGACTGGCAGGTTCCCATTTTTGTCAAAATGGGCGCGTCGCGCGTGTATGACGATGTGAAGCTGGCGGCCAAGGCGGGAGCCGATGTCGTTGTGGTCGATGGGATGGAGGGCGGCACGGGCGCTTCACCGGACATCCTGCTTGACCACACCGGGATTCCGACCCTGGCCGCGGTCAGCGAAGCCCGCGTTGCCCTGGAGGAATGCGGTCTGTACGGTACGGTGCAGCTCATTATTGCCGGCGGCATACACAGCGGCACAGCCGCGGCGAAAGCGCTGGCGCTCGGCGCGGATGCCGTTTATATGGGCACCGCGGCCTTGATCGCCCTCAACTGCAACAAGCCGCTATACGTGGACGATTATCAGGCCATCGGGGCCGAGCCGTACGCCTGCCATCACTGTCATACCGGACGCTGCCCGGTCGGCATTACGACGCAGGACCCAGAGCTGATGAAACGGCTGGATATTGACGCGGGCGCCGAGCGCGTTGGCAATTTCTTTAACGCGGCAACCCTGGAAATCCAAATGCTCGCTCGCTCGTGCGGGAAGTCGGACGTCCATGCTTTAGAGCCTGAAGACCTGCGCGCCTTAACGCTTGAGTCCTCCATGATCGCCGGGATTCCCCTGGTTGGCACCAACGTGGTCTTTGGCGGAGGGCCCGGCTGGAAACCGTCATCCGAACGGTAGTCTCCATGTCGTTTCTTCTGGCCTGCCCCAACTGCGGCGAGCGGAGCGTGTACGAGTTTCGCTCGGGCGGGGAGTTTCGGCAACGCCCGCCCGCGTCGGTTTCGTCCCACGAGTGGGCGCGCTACTTGTATATCCGAAAAAATGAGGCCGGCGAGACGACCGAGTGGTGGTATCATCAGTTGGGTTGTCGGCGCTGGTTTTTAGCCGTGCGCGACACGCGTACCAACCTGGTCAAAGACACCTATGAGCACGACTAGACTCCCGCCCCACCCGGCCCAGGTCATTGACCACGAGCACCCCCTGAGCTTCACCTTTGCCGGGGAACGCATACCGGCGCGGGCGGGCGATACCATCGCCTCAGCCCTCTACGCCGCGGGCCAGCGGACCTTCAGTCGGAGTTTCAAATATCACCGCCGGCGCGGGCTGTTATGCGGCGCGGGGCAATGTCCGAACTGTCTCATGAATGTGGATGGCACCCCCAGTGTCCGCACCTGCACCGAACCCGTCCGGCAGGGCATGCGCGTCCAGCCACAAAACGTATGGCCCTCGCTCAAGCACGACCTGCTGTCCATTATTGACCGCTTCGATTGGCTGCTGCCGGTCGGCTTCTATTACAAGACCTTTATTCGTCCGCGTTTTCTCTGGCCGCTGGCAGAAAAGGTTCTCCGCCGGGCGGCCGGCTTGGGCGTGATCAACACCCAGGCAGAACCCAAAGGCGGCTATGACCACCAGTATCGTCACACCGATATTGCGGTTATTGGCGGGGGGCCGGCCGGTCTGGCCGCGGCGTGCGAAGCCGCCAGCCTCGGCTGTCAGGTGACGCTGATTGACGCCCAGCCGGAACTCGGGGGTCATTTGCGGTTTCAGACCAGAACCTACGCTGACATTGGTGAGCGGAGCGGATTAACAGGGTTCGAGTTGGCCCGGTCTTTACGTGAGAAAGTCACAGCACAGCCGAACATTGATATTCTGTCGTCCGCGACGGTCTTTGGCAGCTATGAAGGCGGGCTGCTGGGCGTGATGCAGGCCAAGCGGCTGATCCATCTGCGCGCCAAACGCGTGGTTATTACGACCGGAAGTCACGAGTATCCGGCCGTTTTTCAGAATAACGATCTCCCCGGTGTCATGCTCGGCAGCGGCGCGCGACGGTTGCTGCATCTGTATGGAGTGCAGCCTGGTACACGCGCAGTGGTTGTCTCCCATGATGAGACAGGTTTGACGCTTGCCAGCGAGTTGCTCACTGCTGGCATTCAGGTCGCCGCGGTTGTTGACTCTCGCTATAGACTTCCAGAAGCGCAGGATTGCGTGCAACAGCTCCACAGGAGCGGGGTCGAGGTGCTCACCTCCTACGCCATTCAAGAAGCCCACGGTACAGCCCACGTTGATGGCGCCCTGGTTGTTCCCCTTGACGCGCGCCAGCGCCCTTTTCCCCATGCGAGCCGTTTTATCCCGTGTGATCTGATTTGTCTTTCGACCGACCGGGCTCCGGCAACTGCCCTGGTGGCGCAGAGTGGGGGCGAGCTTCACTACGATGAAACGCTGGGACAAACGGTTCCACAGCAGCTCCCTCCCCAGGTATTCTGTGCGGGGGACGTGACCGGCATTCATCATCTACCGGCGACGCTTGTCCAGGGACGCCTGGCCGGATTCCAGGCCGCTCAGAGTCTTCACGCCGCTGATACGTCTGCCCCTTCTTCTCACATCCAGGCGCTCCAACAGGAACTCGATACTCTGGAGCAAGAGTACCGACACCACTATGAGCCCTACCCGCAACTCAGTCATGTCTGGGAAAAGAAAAAGCAGTTTGTGTGCGTCTGCGAAGACATTACCCACAAGGACTTGGCCCAGGGTGTCGCCGAGGGTTTTGACGAGGTCGAAACCCTCAAACGCTATAGCACGTTTTCAATGGGGCCGTGTCAGGGCCGCATGTGCGCGACTTCGTCAGCGCGGCTGTGCGCCCGATACGCCGGCTCTGAGCTGGCAACGCGGACGACCACGGCCCGTCCACCTGTGACGCCGGTTCCCCTCGGCGTGCTGGCCGGACGCCGGCCTCAGCCGGAAAAGCATACCCCCCTGCATCATCGTCATATTGCGCTTGGCGCGGAGATGATGCTGCTCGGCAGTTGGAAACGACCGTATGCGTATACCACGCCGGACGAAGAGCATCGGACGGTGCGCGAACGGGTCGGCCTCATAGACGTCAGCACCCTGGGAAAACTGGAGGTCAGGGGCAAAGACGCCGCGCGCCTGCTGGATACAGTCTACACCCATACCTTTTCGACGCTTCGGGTCGGACGCATCCGGTATGGGCTGATGTGTGACGACAGTGGGATCATTATTGATGATGGCACGGTCTCACGCCTGGCCGACGATCATTTCTTTTTGACGACCACCACGGGCAATGTCGAATTCGTCGAACAATGGCTCAAATGGTGGATGGCCGGCGCCGACCTATGCGCGCATGTGACCAGTATGACCGGTGGGCTGGCGGCCATGAATATCGCCGGTCCGAACGCCAGGCAGGTGCTCAGCCAGCTGACGGATACTGACCTGTCCGCGGAAGCCTTTCCCTATATGGCGTGTCGGCGCGCCACCGTAGCCGGGGCTCCAGCGCTGTTGCTGCGCATCGGCTTTGTCGGAGAGACCGGCTGGGAAATTCATGTTCCGGCTGAATGCGGGGAGCAGGTCTGGGACGCCATTATGACGGCGGGGGCAGAGTTTCAGATTGTCCCGTTTGGCGTTGGGGCGCAGCGTATTTTACGTTTGGAGAAAAAACATGTCATCGTCGGCCAGGATACGGACGCGCTGTCCAATCCCCTGGAAGCCGACCTGGAATGGGTGGTCAAGTTCAATAAGGACGACTTTATCGGCAAGCGCGGCCTCCAGGCCATACAGGAACGTGGCCGGCGTCACAAACTGATTGGCTTTGCGCTGCGCGACTCCAGTCGGGCTGAAGGCGGCCAGGCGGTCGTCGTGAACGGGCAACCGGCCGGCAGGGTCGCCAGCGCGGCCTTCAGCCCGACTGCCGGGAAGTGTGTCGGCCTGGCCTGGGTCCCTGTTGAGGTGGCGAGCGGCACCAGCCCATTGCAGATTCGCATTAACGGAACGGTTGCCCAAGCCGATATCATTGACGACGCCTTCTACGATCCTCAAGGCGAGCGCCTCAGGAGCTAGGACATGGCAGACGCCCCCCTTATCCGGCGCTCGGCGCTGCACGCTTTTCATCTGGCTGAGGCCAGTCTGACCGAAGACCACGGCTGGCAGTGCGCCGACTCCTATGGCGCGGTTGACGCCGAAGTGCAGGCGGTCCGGGAACAGGTCGGGCTCAGCGATATCAGTCCGCTGGCCAAGCTCGATATGCAGGGCAACGACATATTCGCCGCACTTGGCCAAAAGCTCTCACTTGAGGCCGTCCCCGTCGGACGGGTCGTTCGCGTCCCGCCCCAGGACCTCCGCCTCGACGCGCCGGCCGGCGGCCTGCTGTGTTCCCTGGCCAGGAACCACGCCCGGCTCATCTCCCCGCCCGGAACAGCCGGCGCAGTCCAGGCCCAGGTTGAAGCGGTGACGCAACAGACTGATGCCTCAGCCTGCATTCACTTGACCGATGTCACGTCAAATTTTACCGCGGTACAGATCGCCGGTCCGCACAGTCGGGACGTATTACGGAAACTCACGGCCCTGGACCTCAGACCGGCCCAGTTCCCGGATTTGTCCTGCGCGCAGGGCAGTCTGGCCGGCGTCCATGCTCTGGTCATTCGCGCGGACATCCAGGCGCATCTGGCCTACCAGGTCTATTGTGGACGGGAGTTTGGGGAATACCTGTGGGACGCATTGCTGGATGCGGGTCAGGAGTTTGGCGCGCGCCCGTTTGGCCTGGCCGCTCAGCGCCTATTGCACACGCAAGGATGAGTCATGTTGCAGCTCTTTCGCACCCAACGGATGTGGCGTCGGCACGAGCTGAAAGACCGCTATGATGTCGTGATTATCGGGGCCGGCGTCCACGGCCTGGCCACCGCGTATTATCTCGGCAAACTGGGTATAAAAAACGTCGCGGTGCTCGACCGGGGTTATCTCGGCGGAGGCAATAGTGGCCGCAATACAGCTATTCTGCGCGCGAACTATCGCACCCCCGAAGCCATTCCTTTTTACGCTGAGAGCCTGCGGCTGTACCAGGAATTGTCTCAAGAAGTTGATTTTAACGTGCTTTTTTCTCAGGTGGGCCATCTGACGCTGGCGCATACAGACACCGGTGTTGATGGTTTGCGCGTCCGGGCTGAGGCCAACGCCTTGCTCGACGTCAACAGCCGGCTCATTTTTCCCGAGGAGATCAAGCGCCTTGTGCCGGCCCTGGATGTCAGCAAAGCGGCCCATGCCCCCATCCAGGCCGCGCTCTACCATCCTCCGGGCGGCATCATCCGGCACGATGCGGTGGTATGGGGCTATGCGCGCGGCGCGGACCGTCTGGGCATAGAGATCCATCCGCATACGGAAGTCCAAGCCATAGACACCGATAACGGCCAGATTAGCGCGGTCCACACCAGTCGCGGTCGCATTGCGACCAACCTTGTCGTCAACGCCACCTCGGGCTGGTGTTCCACCGTTGCGCGCATGGTGGACGTTGATCTACCCATTGTCTCCCATCCGCTCCAGGCCTGCGTCACCGAGCCGGTAAAGCCCTTTCTGGACAAGGTTATCGTGTCCGCCACGCTGCACGTGTATGTGAACCAGACCGACCGGGGAGAGGTTGTCATCGGCGCGGAGATCGACCCTTACGCCTCGTACAACAGCGCCTCCACGCTGCCCACCCTGGAGATGATGGCCGCCCATGCCCTGGAGCTGTTTCCGATACTGGAAGAAGCCCGGGTTTTACGTCAGTGGAGCGGCATCTGTGATATGACACCCGACTTCAGCCCCATCATCAGCACAGTGCCGGAGGTCAAAGGCTTCATCCTCAACGTCGGTTGGGGAACCTATGGTTTCAAAGCCGGGCCGGCCGGAGGAAAAACGGTCGCCGAGATGATTGTCACGCATAAGACACCCACCTTAATCGAACCTTTTGCACTGTCTCGGTTTTACGAGGACCGCTTAGTCGGAGAGAAGGCCGCGGCCGCAGTGTCGCATTAGTCAACGGACGTTCGACACGATATTCCACACACCATTCCACACAAAAAGGAGAGGCTCATGACAACAGTGCAAGACGTGGCAAACATTGTTCAGGACAACGGCATTGAGTTCTTTCTGTGCTCCTTTGTGGAGATGAGCGGAGCGCCCAAGGCCAAGGTGGTGCCGGCCGTTCATCTCAACGACATGGCCGGGGGCAGCGCCGGCTTTGCCGGCTTTGCCGCAGGCAATATGGGTCAGGGACCGCACGATACCGATATGCTGGCCCTGCCGGATTTTAACAGCCTCGCCATTTTACCCTGGCGCACCAACGTGGCCTGGGTCGCCAGTGATATCACCGTCGACGACCAGCCCTGGCCCTACTGTCCCCGCACGATTTTGCAGCGTCAATTGGCCGCGGCACGAGAGAAAGGCTATGCCCTCAAAACCGGGGTCGAGCCGGAGTTCATTCTGACCCGGCGCACCGAGCAGGGCGGTTTTGAGCCGTTTGATGCGCTGGATACGCTGAGCAAGCCCTGTTACGACCTGCGCGCCCTGAACCGCAACCTGGATTTCACCACCACCCTGCTGAGCTATATGCAGGGGCTTGGCTGGGACCCCTACGCCAACGATCACGAGGACGCCAACTGTCAGTTCGAGATCAACTGGACCTACTCCGACTGCCTGACCACCGCTGACCGGCACACCTTTTTTCGCTGGATGGTGCGCACCCTGGCCGAGGAGCGGGGCAGCATCGCCACCTTCATGCCCAAGCCGTTTTCGCACCTGACCGGCAACGGCTGCCATTTTCACACCAGCCTGTGGGACGTGGAGAGCGACGCCAATCTGTTTCTCGACGAGTCGGACGAAAACGGCCTGTCCGAGCTGGCCTATCACTTCATCGGCGGCCTCAAGCACCACGCTCGGGCCATTGCCGCGGTAACGGCACCCATCGTCAACTCCTATAAACGGCTGATTCGCGGCGCGCCTCTCTCCGGGGCAACCTGGGCCCCGGTCTACGTGACCTATGGGGCTTCAAACCGCACCCAGATGATTCGGATTCCCGGGCCGGGCCGGATTGAAAACCGGACGGTGGACGGCGCGGCCAACCCCTATTTAGCCCCCACCGTCATGCTGGCCGCCGGCCTCGACGGCATTGAGCGCAAGATGGCGGCCGGGAGTCGCAACGACCGGAATTTGTACGAGGTCCCGGAAGCGGAGTTGAAAGCCGCAGGAATTGGCTTTCTGCCAACCACTTTAAGCGAAGCGCTTGATGAGCTTGAGCGGGACGAGGTCATCAAAGCGGCCCTCGGACGCGACTATGCCGAGTATTATATTCAGGTGAAGCGCGACGAGTGGAAGCGCTATCACGATTCTGTCTCGCAGTGGGAAGTGGAGCAGTATCTCGGGTTGTATTGAGTCCGCGTCGGGGAGTGCTTCAGTTCGATATCTTCCCTCCCGAGAGAGGATTTTCTGCTCCCTCTCCCCTGGAGGCCTGTCCTGAGCCTGTCGAAGGGGAGAGGGCTGGGGTGAGGGGGAACCTGCAAACTGAGCCGCTATCCCAAGGCGCAATAGATTAACTTGCGCCTCACCCCGCATTTCGCCACCCGCCCCACAGCAGAGCGGCGAAGCCGGCGAGGACGGTCGCGCCGACAAAGCTCCAGGCAAAGCCCTGCGCAATCAGCAGCGGCGCAAATGACACCAGACCGACTTCCAGCGGCGCCACAAACAAATAGGCGCGGGCGAACGGGTCCAGAATCTCCGACTCGTCGCGCGGATCGACTACACGCAGCAGCGCCAGGGCGAGGGCCATCACGCCAGTCACCCAGCCCCAGGTGAACAGCGCCTTTTCAAACCAGAGATCACGAAAGATGCGCGGGCCACCGACGTAGAACACCGCCCAGCACAGCGCCAGACCAAAGATAAACAGCGCCAGCAGCGGTAGCGCGTGGCCGGCCACGACCTCAAGACTGACCGCGGCAATGCCGCACACGACCAGCACGTCGGTGAGCGCGCCGCTCAGCCGCAGCATGATCGTGCGGTCAACCGTGTCTGTGAACCGCAGGTAGGTGCACAGCCATTTGAGGCCAAAGCCGCACACAAAGGCCAGGCAGAAGCTCGGCGGACGATACGCACCCAGATACACACCGCTCAAACCGGTCAGCAGGTAGCCGCCAAAAGCCGCGGTAACAACGAGCGCGACATGGAAAATCAACGGGTCAAGCGCCAGGGGCGAGAGGGTTTCGTAACCGAGCGGACGGCGCCGGGTGTCGGGAACGCGCCCGGTACGAAACTCGTCGGGCAGGGCGTCAAAGCCGGCCAGAAAGCGGGTCGTGCCGTTTCGAGCCGCCCACTGTACCCACAGCATACCGCCGACCACCGCGCTCAGAATGCCGACAGTGGCCGAGGTCATGGCTAATGCGCCAGCCTCGGACCAGCTTTGCTCACCCAAACTGTTAAAGGCCGCGCCCAGCGCCGCGGCGGTGCCATGTCCGCCCACAAACCCGCTGGCGAGTATGGTTCCGAAACCGCGCGGCAAGTCCGGCCAGACAAAGGACAACACGGTCAGACCGAACAGCAGGCCCAGCCCCCATTGCAGCAGCACGATGGCGACCGAATACGACCCAATCTCAACCGCGCGTCGTGAGCCGGTTGCCTGCCTGAAAGATCGTGAAGTAAACGGCAAAGCGGCAAACACCAGCGTGATCAGGACACTGGGGTATTGCGGCAACAGAGGCGAAAACGGCAGTATGTCGAACCCGTGAGGCCCGCACGCCAGGCCGCCACACCCGGCGATCACGCTGGCCGGAAGAAACAGCCGCTGCACCCACCCGGTCGCAGTCCGCACTCCGAATCCGATTAAGAGCAGGACCGAGACACAGCCCAGGTCAATAAATACGCTCCAGGCGTCAACAGCTGGTATGGACATGGTCGCTGGGGGCGGCACTCTGGCGCTTGGCTCTCGCCCCACCACCACGTAGTATCACGGGCCAAAGGCCGCTCACACAACCGGCAATCCGGCTATGCAGCACCTCATTTTTATCCCAGGTTTTTACGGAACGCGACTCGTTCAAACAAGTGACCGGAAAATCGTCTGGCTCTCGGCAAGGCAGGCCCTGTTCGGTTCAAAGACAGCCGCGCGCCCCGGCTTTGGGGTAGCGGGAGAAAGAATACTCGTTCCCAGTACCGTCCTGGACCGCATTCCCGTCATACCCGGCATCTATGCTAAGGATGTGTACGCCACATTTCTCGGCGCACTCCGAGCCAGACCCGGGCCACACGGGTCGTCCCCCCGTCTCCACCTCTTTGCCTACGATTGGCGCGAGGATTATTTTACGGCGGTGCAAAAACTGGCCGGTCTGGTCTCTGAGTTGAAGCACCAGGGCGCTGCGTCAATTGCCATTATCGCCCATAGCCTGGGCGGGCTCATCACCAGCTATTATTTGCGTTATGGCCCCCAGGCTCCCGCACAGGCCGTCGAAACCTGGGAAGGGGCAAGCCATATAGACAAGGTCGTACTCGCGACCGTGCCCTTCAAAGGCTCCATGACCGCCCTGCATAATCTGCAACACGGCGCGCGCTTTGGCCTCAACACCACACTGATGAAGGCCCAGGCATTTGCGACTTTTCCATCGGTCTATGAATTGCTGCCCACATATGCGCCGGTGCTGCTTGACGGCACGCTCAGCCCCCTCCCCCATACGCTGTATGAAAGCGCCCTGTGGCAACGCTACGGCTGGGGTTTCTTGGATACGGCCACGCGCGTGGCGGAACATACCAGACACAAGAGAGTCGCATTCGTGGCAGCCGCGTTACACACAGGCCGGCAACTGTACGAACGGCTGCACGCCCCACTCAGGCGCTTGCCTCAACTGTCAACACGGATGCTGTACGTCTTTGCCAGGTCACATCCTACGCTTGCGCGGGCGGTGCTGCTCGACGCCGAGCCCACTCCGGCTTTACTCTTCCACCGAGACGAGTTTGCCAGACACCTGCCACAACAGCCCTACCGGGCCCTGTTTGAAAATGGGGATGAGACGGTCAGCGTGCAGTCGGCCCAACTGCCTTCAGCCTTTACCCACGCGCTGGCAGCAGTAACGGAACGTCACAGTCGAGCCGCGCATTCTCAGGTATTGAATGACCGCGCAATCAGGGACAGCATCTTCGCGTTTTTGGACTCGTAGAGTCCTGTCAGTTGCGCAGGGCAGGATTATCGAACGACTCTTTCCGGTCGTGTCTCAGTTTCACATCTTCCTGCGCCTCTGCCGGCGTAACGCCCCCCTCCCCCTCAAGGGACGTGTGATGCACATTGTGTCGCCGGCCCCCGGGCGGTCCGTCCGCCCCCTCACCCGGCCCTTCGACAGGCTCAGGGCCACCCTCTCCCTCCAGGGGAGAGGGTAGGACAAGAGCCCCTCTCCCGTTGGGAGAGGGGTTGGGGTGAGGGCGAAACACAGCGTCCTGGGCCGCTGAACAACTTAATTTGCATCACACGTCCTTAAGGGAGAGGGAATCAGACCCCTCTCTCCCGGAGGCCTGTCCTGAGCCTGTCGAAGGGGAGAGGGAGAGCGTTCAAACTGAGATATGCTTATGGCGCTCTGGCATGTCAATTTGTCCCAAACGCCATCGTTTTCCAGTTGTCAAACAAACGACGGGCGGATTGCTTCAGGAGGGTGAGATGCCGATTGGTCTCGGCTTCAAACCGGGCCAGCGCATTGGGGCCGAGTATTTTTTCCAGCGCGGCGCGATAGGTGGGAATGCTGGCCCATTCGGCCACGGTCACGGCAGATATTTCCGTATGATACTGCGTGCTGAGCGCTTTTTCACCAAACGACAGGCTCTGGATGGCACACGCGCTATTTGTCGCCAAGACGGACGCGCCGGCCGGGGGCTGTTGCACCTCGGCGGCGTGCCACTGGAGGCATTTCATCGTGCCGGGCAGGCCCAGCAGAAACGGACTCTTTTCCCCGTCCACGGTTTTCTCGACTTCATATATCCCAACCTCCGGGGCAGCGGCCGGCCCGACTGTACCGCCGAGCGCATCCGCCAGCAGTTGGTGGCCTAAGCAGACCCCCAGAAAAGGCATCTGCCGGTCTACGACGGCCTCGCGGATCGCTGCTTTCTCTGCCTTCAGCCAGGGGTATTGCTCCTCTTCCCAGACATCCATGGGCCCACCCATGACCCACAGCCCGTCGTAGTCGCTCAAGTCGGGGATGGGCTCGCCCCGGTCGAGTTCGACCGCCTGCCATTCGATCCTGTCTTCCCGCATGAAATCCCGGAATACGCCGGGATGTTCAACACTGAGGTGTTGAAAGACGAGGAGCCGTGGAGTCTGCCGAGTCATGACCATCCCTCCCGAGTCAAAACTGTGCCTGGGTCTGTAGCATACCATCCCTCAACAACGAAAGCCGCATCTTTACACCTGGTAAAAAAGGGCTACGATCCGTTTGGGAGTCGCCCGCATCAAGAGGAGGAAGACATGACCTTTGCCGTTATCGGGAAATGCCCGGAAACAGGGGCTATCGGCGCCGGACTGGCAACCTTTTCGGTCAATGCCGGTCGTGTGAGCCCGGTCGTACACGGCCTGCTGCCGACCTTTCAGGAGAACGGAGCCATAGTCCTGCCCCATTCGTATGCCAATCGTCAGTTGGCGTATGATACGTTTCGGCTGCTGGATCAGGGCTATAGCCTGGAACAGCTCAAGGCAGCGCTGCCGCAGACGGACCCGTATTTCGGCTATCGCCAGTATAGTGTGCTTACCGTCGCCGGCGACCTCTGGGTGCATACCGGCGACCAGGCGTTTGACTACGCCGGTCATATAGTGGAAGAGCAGTGGGCCGTGTCCGGGAATGCCCTGACCAGCAGCAAAACCGCTGAGGGCATGGCGGTTTCAATGCGAGAGAGTGCGGGCCTGCCCTTGGGCGAGCGGATTATCCGTGCCCTTGAAGCCGGTCGGGATGCCGGGGGACAGGGCGATGCCAGAACGGGCCAGCACTGGGGCGAGCTGTCCTGCGCGGTTTTTGTTGCGGACGGAAAAAACCCGTACCCCAAAGTTGATCTCAGGGTGGACTATCATCCGCGGGCTGTTACCGAACTGCGGCGTCTGTACGAGTATGCCCAGCCGCTGGACCATTACTATGAAGGCATGCAGCAGCATCCAGATACCTTTTGGGAGTTCATCAAGGAACGTGGAGTGCTGGACATGCCGCACTTTCATGCGGATGAAGTGGACAGAGAGCAGGACCGGGAATAGGCGCGTTTGGGTTCATGGGCGACCGGGGCCGCCCCCCGCCCCCTCCCAGACGTGTGATGCCCATTGTGTCGCAGGCCCCCCCGGGCGGTCCGTCGGCCCCCTCACCCGGCCCTTCGACAGGCTCAGGGCCACCCTCTCCCTCCAGGGGAGAGGGAAAGACAGGGGAGAGACAAGGGAAAGACAAGAGCCCCGCTCCCGCTGGGAGCGGGGTGGGATGAGGGGGAACATGCAAACTGAGACACTCACCCTTCATCGGTGGTATATCAGCGCGCCAGGATGCCTTGCAAAAAACTCGCGTTTTCGTCTTCCAGCGCGGCGCAGGCCAGCAGCACGGCTTTGACCGTGGCGTCGTTCTCCGCGGTGGCAAAGGTCTCCCAGGTTTTTTTCCCGGCCCGTTCGCCCCGGCGCTGGATCTCCCATTGCTCTTCCAGAGGACGACCGACATACACGGCCCGAACCTGCTCTTCCAGGTCGGGCAACTCGGCCAGGAGTTGCCGCTGGATTGCGGCTGCGTCCGGGTCAAGGGCTTCAATCCGGGCCGCAATATCTTCCTCTCGCGCAGCGCAGCCGAGGAAGCCGGCCCGTTCCGGGTCGCTGACGTGTTCAGCCCAGCTTTGATACATCCTGGCGGCCTGGCGTTCGGCCCAGGCGATGAGGAGTTTCTGCTGTTGGCGCGGAAAGCGCGTCACAACAGGGGCGAGGATGCCGGCGATGCTGGGCAGGTCGTTGGAGTGCGTGGCGCTCATGGATACGTTGTTTCACCTTTCTCAATCGTCAGGCTTGATTTACACCGCCCGTTTTCCCGCGTGGGATGAAGTTGCGCCATTCTGCTCAATCTGAAACGCGCTCAAGCTGACACGGCACAAAGCGATGATGGGGACAGCCGGTAAAAGGGTCGCGGGCGGCGGTATCCGTGCAGGCGTTCATATTGACGCCATTCAGGTCCGCGGTCGCTCCATCGCCTTCAGTCGGGTAGATCATACCAAAGCCGTTCGGCATCCACACATGGCCCTCCATCAGTTTTTTGTCCACAACCGCCGGCAGCTCAACCTGTCCCCGCCGGGTGCGGAGGCGAATCGTGTCGCCGTCAAGCACCCCCATGCGCTGGGCATCTCCAGGAGAGAGGTTCAAGGCGCAGTGCGGGCCGCGGCCCTTGCGCCAGCTCGGGTCGCGCTGAATGGTATTAGCGGTCCAGCGGGTCCGCAGGCCGGAGGCCAACACAAAGGGATAGTCCGGATCTTCAGCCGGTCTGGTTGCCACGGCGCGCCCAAGCTCGGCCACGATTTCTTCGGGCATGAGACGGATTTTCCCGTCCTCAAAGCCAATGCGTTCATCAAGGTTGGCTTCCACGTCAAGCTCGGCCACCTCAATCCCCTCGGGATGGGTCAGCAGACGCCGGAACAGCTCGATACCGACCTCAAAAGCATTCTTGTCTTGCCATTCCGGCCCAAGGACGCGCGCTACCGCTTCTTTGCGTACCACGCCGTTCATCATGGCCTGGAACCAGACACTTGAGAGAACCGGCGAATCAAGCTCTGGCCCCAGAGTACGGTAGGCCCAGTATAAGGGCGCTGAGAATTTCGCCGCCTTTGCCAGAGTCTGGAGCGTCTTCAGGTAGGCCGCGGCTCCCGCGGGTTCGTGCGCGTTTTTCGCCAGCTCATAGAGTTCCTGGGGCGGCTCGGGAACCAGGCCCATAGCCTCGGCCAGACGATTGTAGATTTCGCCTTCGGGCAGGGCTTCCCCTGGCGCGGGCAGGATGGGTGGGCGTAACTGTGTCTGGACGCGCGGATAGCCGCGCGGGAAGCTGGCCATTTCCCATTTTTCGTAACCGGTCGGCGTCGGCAGAATATAGTCGGCCACCAGAGCCGTCTCGGTCATGGTCGGTTCGATCACGACCAGCAGGTCCAGTTGTTCACGCGCCTCCAGCCAGCGCTGCGTATCGGGAAAAGACAGGAGCGGGTTGGCGCCTTCCACAATCAAGGCCCGCAGACGTTCGGGGTGGTCGTGCAGGATTTCTTCGGGTATCAGCACCGGCGAGAATATGCCCAGCCGGGTCAGGGCCGAGATTGCGCTCATGCCGGAAGCCAGGGCGCGTTCGGGCTCAGCGTGACGCCGAGAGTCTGGCGTGGGCGGGTTTAAGTTCGAGGTGAAGACATTGCCGCCCTGGCGACCCATATTGCCGGTCAGGGCAATCAGGAGATGAATCAGATAGGAGTTCAGGGTGGAGAACAACGTCATTTCCACCCCGAGATCCCACAAAAACGCTGCCGTCCTGGCGGTGGCGTATTCGGTCGCCGTAGCTACGACATCGGCCACCTCAAGGCCACAGCGCTGGGCCATGTCGGCGATATCAACATCCGCCAGTTGGGCTTTGAGTTCTTGGTAACCGACCGTTCTGCTGGTGATAAATCCGGCGTCTCCGAGGTCTTGTTCAATAATGACCTTCAGCATGGCCAGGAGCAGATAGACGTCTGTGCCGGGCCGGACTCTGAGGTGGCGGTTGGCCTGCCGGCTGGTTTCGGTAATGCGCGGGTCCACCACCACCATGATGCGGTTTTCATCCCGGGCCAGGCTTTTCAGCGCGTCAGTTGGATTATGGCCGCGATTGCTGATGTGGGGGTTGGTGCCCATGACCAGCAGAAAGTCGGCATGATCGTGGTCGGGATGCAGAGTGGTGCCGGACGAGCTGTCCAGCATCCATTTTTCGACCAGCCAGTGCTGGCTTTTCTCTTGGGCCAGCGAGTTGAAAAAGCGGCGGGATTTCATCAACGAGAGAAAGGTGACACCATACGGCGCATCCAGATGGTTGGCCTGGCCTCCGATACCCACCAGACCGCAGGCCCGTGGGGAATGCCGCGTAATAATCGTGCTGAGCCGCTCGGCTATTTCTGTCATTGCCTGGTCCCAGCTCACCTGTTCAAACCCACCCGCCGGCTTGCGTTTAAGCGGATGGCTGAGCCGCTGGGCATGGTTGACATAATGGTCAACGCTAAAGCCTTTGTTACAGATATAGCCGTGCGAGATCGGGTTGGAGGCATCGGCCCGGATATTCTCGATATGCCCCGCATTGATATCGACGGTGAGGCCGCAGTTGTGGCTGCACAGCACACACACGGTCGCTTGGTCCTTGGCGTTCGTTTCAATCGGGGTCCTGGAAATGGATGGGTCAACCTGCACTGCACTCATGGTTTCAGTCTCCTCTTCTCTGCTCATGTCTTACATGATGACGACGCTGCGCGCCACTTCGCCCTTTTCCAGCGCGGTCATGGCCTCGTTCACTTCCTCCAGGGCATAGGTCCGGGTAATCATTTCCTTCAGTTTGAGTCGGCCGTTCCGGTAGTGCTCGACCAAGCGAGGCATATCGATGTGGGGGCGGGCCGAGCCATAGCCCGAGCCTTTGATGATCTTCTCGGTCAGGAAGGTCCCCATCGGAATGGAGACGGTGTCCCGCCGCGACCCGGCTCCGACAACAATCGTCGTTCCGGCCTGGCGGGTACAGGCGTAGGCTTGCTCCACCGTTTGGGACAAGCCGATAACCTCAAAGGCGTAATCCGCGCCCCGGCCCCCGGTAAGCTTGCGCACCGACCGAACCAGATCATCCCGACTCGGGTTGATGGTATGGGTAGCGCCGAACTGGAGGGCGTAGTCCAGTTTATTATCCAGTATATCTACTCCAATAATCGTGCTGGCACCGGCGAGCCCACAGCCCTGGATGACGTTGAGCCCGACGCCGCCACAGCCGATCACCACCGCGCTGCTGCCCGGCTCAACCTGCGCCGTGTTCATGGCCGCGCCCACCCCCGTCATGACACCGCAGCCGACCAGGCATACCACGTCGAGCGGCACATCGTCCGGCACCTTGATACAGGCCTGTTCTGCGACCACGGCCTGCTCGGCAAAGCTGGAGATGCCGGCCATATGGTGAATGTCCTTGCCGTTCTTCTTGAGGCGGCACGTCCCGTCAACCATCGCGGCCTTCACCATAGTCTGAAACATATTGACACAAAGGTTCTGCTTGCCAATGGCGCAGTAGTAACAGTGCCCGCAATATGGGGCGAGCGACAGGACAACATGGTCGCCCGGTTTGACCAGGGAGACGTTCGGCCCGACCTCTTCGACAATACCCGCGCCCTCATGGCCGGGAACCATCGGCAGCGGGCTGCGCAAAACGCCATGAATAATCGAGTAGTCACTATGGCACACCCCATTGGCAACAATCCTGACCCGCGCCTCTCCGCTCTTGGGACTGTCCAGATCGACATCTTCCACTGTGAGGGGAGTATCAACTTCGTATAAGACGGCTGCTTTCATGCCTTCCTCCTGATTGTTCCGTAAAGGTCCGTATCTTTTCAAATGCGGGCGGCAGGGTCTAGGTCTCCTGCCGGGATGCGCCGTCATTCTCGACTTGTGACAGATCGGTGTGCTAGTCTCCGTCTGGACTGATACCCGAGCCAAAGGGGGAGCGCATGCATACGGTCTATAAGATCAGCGCCAACGACCAAAACGTCGTCGAAGAATTCAACGCCAGGCCGATTGGCCATCACAGTCCCGCTTTACAGCGCGTGCTGAACGTCATTCGCGGCCAGCCGGTGCGGGATAAATATGTGCTCATCTGTACCAAGCCACATCAGGAGTGGACGCTCGGAAAGCTCACCGGCGAACGGGGCAAGCCGGTCAGGCTGCTCAAGGAGCAGGTCTTCACCTCGGTAGAAGATGCAGAGCGGGAAGTATTCCGGCGTCGTTGGGAGCGGCATACCGGAACGAAAGGCTGACCGGACGGAAGCGCACGAACAATGAGGAAGACCCATGAAAATTACTGGCTATGCCGACAAAATCAGCGCGCGCCCCGGTGAATCCATTCGGTTTATGGTGAACTGCGAACGACCCCGCTATCGGGCCGACATCGTTCGTCTGGTCTGTGGCGACCTGAATCCTGACGGTCCGGGGATCAGAGAACAGGTCGTGCCCACACCGGCCAATACATCGTATAAGGGCCGCCCCCAGAAGATCGAGTCCGGCTCGTATGTGAAGATCCCAAACAGTCCGCTGCTGCAAAACCTCACAAGTTTTACCGTCCAGGCCATGCTGTGGCCGACCACGCCGGACAGCGGCGCCCAGGCGATTGTGTCGAAGTGGCAGGACCGACGGCGGTCGGGCTTTGCGCTGGTGATTCAGGCCGGACGGCTGGCCCTGCAACTGGGCGACGGAAAGGGTACGGTCGAGGTCGTGAGCGCCACCAAACCGCTCCTTGCCAGACAGTGGTATTTTGTGGCGGCGAGTTATGACGCGGAGACCGGACGGGTCACGCTGTATCAAGAACCCCAGACCGACTATCCCACGGTCTCGGACGCGGCCCGCATCCGGAAAAAAACCCAGCTCGCCCAAATGGGTTCTCACCAGGCCGGGCTGATGTTTGCCGCGCTGCGGACGGGTTCGGGCAAAGGCAGGCTCGACCAGAAATTCAACGGAAAAATAGACAGCCCGCGCCTGGCCAACCGCGTCCTGGACCGGTCTGATATGGAACGCCTGAAGAGTGGCGTCCCGGCCCATCTCCAGGAGAGCGTGGTTGGAGCCTGGGATTTTTCCCAGGATATCAGTTCGACCATAGTGACCGATATGTCTCCCAATCGACTGCACGGTGAGACCGTCAATATGCCGGCGCGTGGCATGAAGGGGTATAACTGGAGCGGCGAGAGCATGGACTGGAAACAGGCCCCGGAACAGTACGGGGCGATCCACTTCCACGCTGACGATGTGTATGACGCAGGCTGGGAGGTCGATTTTTCGCTGACGGTTCCAGCGCAGCTCAAGAGCGGCCTGTACGCCGCCCGGCTACGTTCGGGAGCCGAGGAGGATTATATTCCCTTTGTCGTCAAACCGACCCCAGGCAAGGAAAAAAAGCTGGCCTTTCTGCTCCCCACCGCCAGCTATATGGCCTATGCCAACGAGCACATGGCCACCAACGCGGGGCTGATTGAACTGCTCAGCGGTCGCCTGGCCCCACTCGATAAGAACAGTCTGTTTCTCAACGAACACCGCGAGTACGGCGGCTCGTGCTATGACTCGCACTCGGACGGCTCGGGCGTGTGTTATTCGTCCCGCCTGCGGCCCATTCTGAATATGCGGCCCAAGCATATCTCCGCGCTGGGCGGGGACGGGTCGTCCTTATGGCAGTTTAATGCAGACACGCATATTACCGACTGGCTTGAGACCAAGGGCTATGACTTTGATGTCATTACCGATGAAGATTTGCACTATGAAGGGCTCGCCCTGCTGAAGCCCTACCAGGTGATTCTGTCCGGCACCCACCCGGAATACCACTCTCTTCAGATGTGGGACGCGATGAAAGCCTATCAGAATCAGGGCGGACGGCTCATGTATATGGGCGCTAACGGCTGGTATTGGCGGGTCGCCTTTCATCCTGACTGTCCCGGTCTCATGGAAGTGCGGCGCAACGAGGGCGGCATTCGGACCTGGGCCGCTGAGCCGGGCGAGTACTATCACAGCTTTACGGGTGAATACGGCGGCCTGTGGCGCAATCAGGGCCGCGCGCCCCAGGTCATGCTGGGCACGGGGTTCAGCGCCCAGGGCTTTGATATTTCAGCGCCGTATCACCGCCTGCCGGACAGTTTTCAGCCGCGGGCGGCTTTTATTTTTGAAGGCATCGGCAAAGACGAGGTCATTGGCGATTTCGGTCTGATCGGCGGCGGGGCCGCCGGCCTGGAAATCGACCGGGCGGACGAGCGCTTGGGCACCCCTCCGCACGCCCTGGTGCTGGCCACTTCCAAGGGCGGACATACAGATATCTATCTGGTCGTGTGTGAGGAATTACTGGTCACCACACCGGGCTTGGGCGGGACCGAGAACGAACTGGTCCGGGCCGATATGGTGTTCTATGAAACACCGGGCGGCGGGGCGGTGTGGTCGTCGAGCTCAATTGCCTGGGCCGGCAGTTTGTCACACAACAAGTACGACAATAATGTTTCGCGCATTACGCACAACGTGCTGGAGCGTTTTCTTGATCCAGCACCGTTTGTGCGATGACGTGTGGGTATGGGAGATGCCTGTCCCCTATTGACAACAGGATACTATAAGGGTAGAGAATTTGACCATTGACCTACTAATAAAGGCTTGAGTGCGCTCGGGCCAATTGAGTATCTGGCGGGGGGCTGCGGCCCCCCGTTTCTGTTTGGAGAATACTATATGCGAGTGTGTGTTTTCGTAGATGGCGAAAATCTCCGTTTTGCAATCTGCGATCTGTATACATCCACCTTTGACAGGCGAGACTATTTGCCAAAGGAGGCTGATTGGGCTGGTCTCTATGACAGTATCGTCCGTGAGGCGACTGGGAACGCCGGAAAGAGGCTGCGCACCTATTGGTATGTAACGCAGAGCTTTGATGCCTACCCGAAGCCGTTGCGTAAAAAAGATCGAACCGATGAAGGCGTCCACAGTTGGAAGATGCGTAACAAACATCTTCTGAAGGACGAGTTGACTGATCTTTCTGAGAGCGATCAAATTGTTCAGCTACGAGAATTACAGAATGAATTGGATAGAGAACACAACAAGATTCGTTCTCGTTTCGACGGGTTTATCGTTCTTCAAAACGGCATTTCCAAGAAACATTCGGCCATCGAATTTCGACGTTCAGGCACTATTTCTTACAACCTGATGAAGAAAAGATTTGGTCAGGAAAAAACCGTAGACGTGAATCTTGCCGTCGATATGGTCACATTAAGTAACAATTATGACTTAGCCATAATCGTTTCTGGGGATCAAGATTATGTTCCAGCAGCGCAGGCGGTCAAGAATATGGGCAAACAGGTCGTGAATGTCGCTTTCAAAGCTCGAAGCGGCAGGCTCCTTCCCGGTGGTGCAAAACAACTCAATCAAACAACCGATTGGAGCATCGCCCTGGAGTGGGACAACTTCAGAAATTTTCTCCGCATTCCAGCTTCGGAAACGGCCTAAAACCCCAGCTCCATTTCGGCCAGTAGTTCCAGCACCTCGTCGCGTTTCAGGGTATGCAGCGGGGCGGAGCGCAGGTCGCGAAAGGCTCGTTCTACCGGACTGCCCTTCAGATAGCCAAGCCCGCCGGCGATGCGGGTGGCAAGATTGCCGACCTCCAGCATGTTTTCGGCCATATAGGTGCGGAGCATCTCAACCGTGGGAATCTGACGCTCACCATACGGACGTTGCTCTGAGATGTCTCGGGCGGTGGTGTAGAGCAGCGTGCGACAGGCTTCCAAACGGTTATACATCTCGCCTATGGCAAACCGATTCCAGGCCAGATCGCCCACCCGCTGGCCGGTCTTTTGTACCTTGCGCGTCCGGGCGTAGTCCAGGACATGCGCGTACATCGTCTGGCCGATGCCGAGATAGCAGGCGGAAAACGACAAACAATACCAGTGCGCGACCTGAGAAAACTCTTCAAACAAGCGCCCTTCCTCGCCGATGCGCTGCTCAGGCGTGGCAAAGACGTCCTGCATGGTAATGGTGTGGCTGCCGGTGGCCCGCATACCCATAGCGTCCCAGGTTTCCTCAACATTCAACCCCGGCGTGTCGCGTGGCAGGAGAAAGACACAGCCCCCGGAATCCGGCCCGGTATAGTCTGCCAGCGAGACGCTGACACCAAAATAATCCACCGCGGGGACGAGCGTGGCAAAGACCTTCTTGCCGTTGAGAATATACCCATCCGCCACCTTACGAGCGGTCGAGGCTGGCGACATGATAGAGCGCGCCCCACCGCCCTCGGTGTAAAAGCCGTTGAGGAGCATTTTTTTGCGACCGACATTGCCCAGATACCGCTCCTTTTGCGCGCTGGTCATGAACGGCGTGTAAAAGCCAACGCTGTTACAGTGCATATTGATGGCAAAGGCAGTGGCCGCGCAGCCCTGGACGAGTTGTTCCTGGGCCAGCACAAAAGTCAGCGGGCTGGCCTCCCAGCCGCCGAACTCGCGCGGCGTGGTCATGGTCGTGTAGCCGGTCTCTTTGAGTCGGGCCATGTTCTCAAACGGAAAGCTGCCCTCGCGGTCGTGCTGTTCGGCCCGTTCGCCAAATTCAGCCGCAAGCTCCTTGGCAATAGCAATGATACGCTCCTGGTCAGGCGTGAGGTCGAGAAACATGGTGCCCTCCTTGAATCCAGACTGCCACTGTTCAGGGTATGATTTGGATTGGTCACTGCATAGGAGGCTCATGATTGTCGTGCGCCCAGCGCGCGCTACGGCAACAACCTTGAAAATGAAGAGGCGCTGACCTGTCCTCCCGAGCGGACAGGACAAAGCTGACCCTTTCTACACTGTCTCAAAGACCGCATAGCCATCCATATAGCCCAGCTCGACCAGTTCGGTATGCGGAGCCCGGCGGGCCATTTCTGCTTTGATGGGCGCGGTGTCAAGCGTGCGCGAAAAGCCGGGCAGCCAGTCATCGTGGTGGCTTAAGATAACGCGCCGCGGGCGGAGCAGCGCAGCTTGCTGGGCGACGAATTGGGCCAGCGTACCCTGAATGGGCTCGCCGTCGATATTGCCCCGACCAGCCGCCGCCAGAATCGCCACGTCCGGTCGCAGGCCGTGCAGGATGCCCTGCCAGTGGCCGGACGTATCCTGATACAGCAGCGTGCCGTCCGGCGTATCAAACAGATAGACCAGTGCGCCGCCGTCACCCCGAGCGCCTTGCGCCGAGGCTTGCAAGTGCGCAATGACTTCGTCGCCCAGGGCGTTGAGCTGCTCCCATACCCCTTGCAGCTTCTCTTGCTGTTCCTGGTAGGTGACACCCAGTTCGCCAATGCACACCGCGTCTGACGCGGGCAGCGGCTCGGCACTCCACACACAGGAATGCTGACTGGGGTAGACAGTGACCGTCACATCCGAAGAAAGGCGGACGGTTTCTCCACCGGCTACGGGCAGGAGTTGTTCTTCGGGAACGCCCTGCACGGCCATAATCCGGATCGACTCGTATGAGCCGATAATTTTTGCGCCCGTATTTTTGGCGATCCGCTCGGCCCCGTAGAGATGATCGAAGTGGGAATGGCCCACCACGATCCAGTCGGCCGGCCGAATGGCCTCAACCGTCGCTCCGGTCGGCGCAGCACTGGGCACCCGGTCGATACACGCGTCCAGCATGATGACCTGCTCGCCCAGCGTCAATCGAAACGTGGCGCACCCCATCCAATCCAAGGTCGCAGTCATACCCTCCCCTTTTTCCGATTCAAGGCTTCCCTGGTTTCCCGTCGTGGCATTACGCAGCCCAAGCATAATTCACTCTAGCTCGTACACCCATCCGTCAGCCGTTCTTTCTCGTCCAAGGCGTTTCTGTAGATATTTTTCGCGGTGTGATTGCCCTTGCGGGAGCCTTCGGGACAACACACATTTGAATATCTGGCTCGGCCCAGTCGGTTCGCCCCCTCCAACCCGCGAAAAATCGAAATAGAGCCCACTACCATCTGGCTGGATAATAAAGGAAAAGGTGTAGATTGTTTTACTTAAATCCTCCAACACTTTACCGAAATCCTCTAAATCCCACCCTTTACCTAAATCCTCCAATCGATCCTCTAATCGATCCTCTAATAAATCCGTCCCGAAATCCCACCGTCGATTCAGCCCTTCTATGTGGAAATGTGCTTTATGGGTGACTCCTGCGACCGATACCTGTCCAGGTCTTGTTGCATTGATGGACTCAAGTAGGCTCTCCTCCCTTCGTCTGTTCTCCTGGGTATCAGGTGGTTTTTTTATCTCCTCCAATACCTCAAGGAATTCTTCCATACCTGCTGCCCTGGCGCCTTCTTTCATCTCCTCAAAGTATTCTTCCATGGTCGTCAGATTTCTTGCCCGCGTCAACTCGACCAAGGCATTGTTTTTGCCGAAGTCACGCCAATCGAAGCATCGCCATGTTTCGCCTGTATCGCTCCCCTGCGCCTGAACACCGAAGGCGGCAAGCGTGGTAAACAGGATGAATGTCAGACCTATCTTTTTCATAGATTCCCCTGCTGCTCACATTCACCCCGCCCGCATAGCGGCAGACTGACCTCAGGCCGCCGAGGCTGACGCTTTCAATTTGTTTTCAAACGCCTTGCGGAATTTTCGCATCTTGGGATGAATGACCATCATGCAGTACGGCTGGTAGGGGTTCTGCTGATAAAAGTTCTGGTGATAGCCTTCCGCGGGATAAAACGTGGCCAGCGGAGCGATCTCGGTGACAATCGGGTTGGTCCACAGGTCGGAGGCGTCAGCCTCTTTTTTGGACTGCTCGGCTATGCGCTGTTGCGCTTCATCATGGTAGAAGATGGCCGAGCGGTACTGCGTGCCGACATCATTGCCCTGCCGATTGAGCGTCGTCGGGTCGTGGGTCTGCCAGAAGATTTCCAGTATTTCCGTAAACGAGATAATGGCGGGATCAAAGGTAATCCGGGCAACCTCGGCGTGTCCGGTTGTCCCCGAGCAAACCGCTTCGTAGCTGGGATGCTCGACCGCGCCGCCCGTATACCCGGACACCACGCTCTCAATGCCTTCAACCTCCAAATACACCGCCTCAATACACCAGAAACAGCCTGCTCCCAGGGTTGCGGTTTCTCGTCGCTCAGCCATGATGCCCTCCTATTGTTCACCCGTCTCCGGCTGCTCATCAATTTGCTGCATTGGCATTTCCCCTGGTGGCATTCCCCTTGGCCAACTGAAGCGGTAAGCAACCAAGAATACGAGGAAATCTACCATTTTCAGAGACAATAGCTCAAGAGATATGCTTGAAGAAAGACAAAGAAGCCGCCTTCTTGTGAACAGCGGCCTCCTTGTCAGGGTCACTGTTTCGTGGCGGTCCAGGTCCCGGGACAATTATTGCCCAGAAAGTTAAGCTCCAACGTTCCTGATCCGCTTCCGCCGCTCAGCATTCCCTGCGCGGTCATTACCGATTCGATATCAGGAAAATCGGGAGCCCTGACAGAGACCTCGACCGCCCCAGAGGAGGACACAGTGCCGGTGGCCTGTAAGTCTATATTGTTGAGCATGCCGGAGTACGACAGGGCGCCGCTCGCTATCTCAATGTTCAGGGCACCGATCTGCACGATGCAGTTCGGTAACGCAATGCTCAAACGCCACGTTCCATCAAACCTGGACACATCCCCGGATACATCCGGCTCGCCGCTGACCTCGGCGAGTTCCAGGTGTTGGGTGCCCTCGTTCCAGACAAAGCGGGCGGTTTCTCCTGGCGAGGGAAAGTCTGGAATCTCACACATCCCACTCGCGTCCATTAGAAATGGCTCCCCGGTGGTCACCACCGTAAACGTGCTGCGGGTGAACTCAACACCATTGTCGTACACAACCGCGGTGTGTTCTCCATCGTCCAGATTCCCCCAGTTCTGGATAGCCACAAAGCCGACATCCGCGTCGGGACAAGCGCCCGCGGTGGGGACATCCGGCCGCTGGCTGCCGTACAGCAACGGAATAGGGTCGCCGTCGTCAAAGCTGATCGTGAGGTCGCCGTTGACCTCACACTTCCAGCCCGAAATCACCCCAACGCCCGACACGGTGGTGCCGTTGCGGGGAATATCAAGGGCATGCTGGGCGTGGGCCACTGCGGTGGTCAGGAACAGCGCGGCGACGGCCAGTCCGCGGATACATCTTCTGTGATTCTGCTTCATATCTGTCCTCCTGTGTGTAGAGCGTTACGGAGTCGGGACGGGTCCCAAGGACTCTCATATATTTTTCTCCGATAGAAAGGCTAGAGAGGGTCAATTTCCATGGCCTCCCAATATTCTTCGCCATAGCTATAGAAAATTTCTTCGCCTGGTTTGATGCTGCGCAGGCTGGCGATTCGGGCGGTCTTCCAACGTGTCGAAATGATCAGTTCAGCGTTAGGCTTGTTACTGTGATTGATGTAGCGGGTGTAGTTCGACCGTGGCCCAGCCCCGTTAATCCAGTGGTTTTTGCACACCCACATCAGATAGCGCGAGGAGCGGTGGGGTTCCCGGTTTGCGTGCCAGTCGCGAATGATATCGCCGGTGTAATAACCGATGGTCTCGCCTTTCTTGATGCGAACTTTGGCAAACACCCCCTTTCCACGGCCAGGAGACTTCTTGATCTCAAAGCTGTCAGCCGTATGCACGACTTTCTTCTTTGGCACGCTTCCGCTCTCCTCACCGCTCAGGTGCCTCACCGCTCAGGCGCCTCACCGCTCAGGCATATGTATAACAGGCGGATTCATGTATAGACAGGCGTCCCGTGGGCCCCGGACTCGCGCAACTGCCAGTACAGCGCCTCAAGCTGACGGGCGTCGTGCCCCAGACGAGAGGGCTTTTCCCACTGCTTCTCCTGCCGCCCACAGACCAACGGCGAGCGCCGCCCCGACCGGGCCCGCGGTGAGCGCGCCTATCCCGGCCGAGGCGCCGGCTCCAACCGCTTGACCGGTACGTTTCGCTATGTTCTTCTCCCGCCCGAGCGCGCTCGCCGTTGATTCGGCAAGCAGTTGGGCGGCGTCCACGGCAAGCAGCCAGGGCGTTGTTGCCACCCGGCTCGCGGCTTTGGTGGAGAGTGTGGACGAAGCCTTGAGCGCCAGTCTGGCCGCGCCCGTGACAACCAAACCGGCGGCCACCTTGGTGACCACTTCGGAGGCGGTCTGCATGAAGTGGTCCACCTGCTGACTCTGGCGGTGACCGCTGCGGCACCAGCTGACGAAATGCTCACAATTATTCCACAGCAAGTGATAGTTCTGCTCACCGATGCAGCTCAGCGCCCGGAGCGCAATCTCATGCGCTGCATACGAGGCCGGAGAGTCGACGACCTCCAGCGGCCGGCCTTTGGAGAAGGTTTCATAGGAACTGACCTGAACCGTGGCGTTGACGCCACCTGACACCCCGCGCCCGTACTGCACGACATATCCGTCTCCAAGATCAATCGCGTGGTGGGTGTACCAGCCGCGCCGAACGCTGAGATGATCGCCCCTTGCCATGCGCTAGTGTCGCTCGGACGCGGCAGGACCAGGGCGCGGCTGCTTGTAAATCGTGACCGCGCAGGGCCGGCCTGCCACCTCGCCTTTGTCGTTAAACTCGCCATACTCGGATTGGAACACATCCATGCCCCATTCACGGGGCTGGGTGTCAAACCAGAGCTTGGTATGCCCGCAGTAATACAGGACGTCTTTTTGGTGAAAACTCCAGGCGTGGGGCCGCTTCGTCACCCCGAGCGCTGTGGGATGGCGCGCGGAGGTTGCGGCCTTGCCCTCCTGGAGCATCCGCCCTCCGCTCGGGCAGTAGTGCAGGAAAAACTGGAACTTTTCGTCGTCTTCCTCGCAGGTGAAGTCGTAGCCGTGCGAGCGCAGGAACATGGCATACGTTGTCGCCAGCAGGGCCGGGTCTTTGTCCCGATACGCTTCCAGCACTGGCCGCCAGAGTTTTTCGCCCACATAGCGCCAGGCTTCTTCCACTGCATCTTCCCCCAGCTTTTCCTGGATGTAGTCAAGAAAAACGGCAGACATATCACCATATAAGTCATGAATCGGACGGCCCTCTTCCCATATGTCGTCAACGGCTTGCAGGGCGTCTTGGGTGCGACCGGCCCGAATGGCGGCCTTGGCTCGATCTCGGGCGGTCTGCATGAAGTCGTGGCGGGTCTGTTTCATCGCCTGGTCCTCCACTGTCAGCGACGGCCTCACACGAAAATATCGAGCGGTAAGAATGCCGAGACCACAAAGTTCGGAACATCGACCAGCTCGCTGATTTTCAGGTCTACCGCCACACTACAAATGGCGTAGGCCTGCTGGCGGGTATAGCCGCGCTCGCTCACTAAATGATCGATCATATTGAGCAAGGCGTTGCGCGCGGCCAGGGTGGCGTCCTCGGAGTAGGCAGTGCCGTCGCGCGCATACGACTGGCCGGTGGTGGCAAAGAAGCGTTTGGGAGCGGCCATCTCCGGCGTCGTATAATAATCCTCACGATAAAACTGAATCTCACGAATATTGTGCTGCGCCGCCAGACCCTTGAGGATTTTGAAAGAACAGTAACAGGTGGCGCCCATCTCGACCGCGGTGCCACAGGCTTCCCCGTCCCCTTGCGCGAAATGGGCGTCACCGACCGAGAATAAGCCACCCGGAGTAAAGACCGGGAAACGGATGGTCGTCCCTTTGGTCAGCTGCTTGATATCCAGATTCCCGCCGGTCTCATGCGGGGCAATGGTCCGCATGGCGGTCGAGGCAATGCCGGCCTGTGCGGGAACCGCGTCTTTGGCCTGCGGCAACAGGACGACACCCCCACGTTCGGCCAGCGCGGCTTCACGCTGGTTAATCTGTTGCAGCAGCTCATGCGAGGGCGCCAGGCCGATGACCCCCATAAAAGGCGCGCCGGGAATGCGCACCCCAGGCAGGTCGTCGGAGGTCGCAAAACCGTTCTCAATCGTCCAGCGCACGATATACGGCTGGGTAAAGTCGTTTCGCAGAAAGCCGAAGCCCGGCACCTGGACGGTAAAGCCAAAAGGTTGGGGCTCGACCTCAACCAGGGTGACTTCCAGCACATCACCGGGTTGCGCGCCTTTGACATAAACCGGCCCGGTCAGCGGATGCACAACGCCGAGATTGGCGTTTTGCAAATCAGCCGCGGTGGTTGCCGGGCTGATAAAGCCGTCAAAAGCATCCCGCGTTTCCAGCCCGACCACCTGGCCGGGCTCGACTTCCGCGACCGGCTCGATATCGGGATGCCATCGATTGTGTCCACAGGCCGGCTCTTCCTGGAGGGTTTTGGCACGGTCGATTGCAATATAGGCGGCGGTTTCGATACGCATGGTTTTTTGTCCCCCTCACGGCTTTTCAGCGGGTAGCTGTTTCCTGGCCCAGCCTTCTGCATACGGGCTCAGCAGTTTGAGATCGAGGGCCACGCGGGTGAACTTCCACGCCCCGTCGGCCTGTTTGGCCAGTGCGCTCTCATAGGTGCCGCCGATCCAAAAGGCGTCGTCTTCCCCGCTCTCCCGGTTGGGCATATTGGCCGTTTCCCATAAATACCAGAACGCTTTGGCTGTCTGGCCAGCGGGGTCCACGTCTACCGCCGGCGAGACCATATAGTGTAGCGTCCAGCCGATAAACGCGCCCGACTCAGCCAGAAACTGACGAATGGCTTCTTTGCCGGTGTAGACTCCAAAGCGTTTCCCACCGTCCCAGACTCCGGTGTCCGTAAACAGGGGAACCATAATATCGGGATCATTGCCCCGGTCCGCGCCCTGGGCGTAGCGCACCACCAGGAGCTTAATCGCCTCAATGTCTTCCAGGCGTTGGACACGGGCCACGAGCTGCTGAATATCGACCTCAGGCATGGGTCCTCTCCCTCTTCAGGGTAAGCGGTCGGCGTGGACCGCAATAAAACGGGACTCGTCAAAGCTGTTGGGCACCCGCGGCTCGCCCTTATAGCATTCGACAAACGGGGCGATCTCGGCAAACGACAGGCTGAGATAAAAGAGCCGTTTGGCGTCTGCGGGGAGTGTGGCCAGTTCGTATTGGTTCAAGTATTCCAGCATGGCGTCGAGCCGGGGCAGCAGGACCTGATACAGGGTGGTGAGTTCTCCGGCGCTGCTGGCAGAGCGTTGCTGTTCCCGCTCGCGCTGCGTCGCCAGCGACCAGTCCGCCACAAACACTTCGAGGTCGGCAAACGGTTTGGGTAAACGTGTGGCCATAGCCGTTTCTTTAGGTGTTCCCGTTGGCGTAAAAGCCAACATAGTCTTCGAGCACTTTGTAGCTGTGGCGGATCAGGATTTCCTGCTCTTGCAGATGGAAGTGGGTTTTGACCCCGGAGGAGAGCGCCTCCTGGGTTGCTTCCATAGTCCCCGTGTCTTCGAGCCAGGCGTTTCGCAGCACGGTGTTGTTGAACTCCTGGGCAAACCGTTCGCCCGGCGTTGTGGCCGGCGGCCAGTAAGCGCGGCCCTCCCACAGCGTCCGGTCCACGTCGAGCGGCCAGAACTGATGCGTGAACCACATACCCGGCAACACGTGCAGGATCAGGTTGGGAAAGATCACGTCCAGATCAAAGCCGAATTCCGCACTCCGGGTAGGATTCACCTCAGGCGGGAGCTGGTCTTGAGCCCCGGACCGTTTGGTCACCGTCTCGCCGAAGCGATAGGCCACCGCCGCGGCCGGGCTCGGATTGTGGTGGGGGTTGCCGTACACAATGCAGGAGCGATGCGGGCCGTAGAAGCGGACTTCGGGCAGATGACACATGGGGTTATTCTTGCCCGTAAACGTGTCCGGGTAGGACTGACCGTGGATCACGTTCACATGATAGCCCTCGGAGAAGGCGTCCAGGGCGACTTTCCAGTTACACCGAATCTCCGTTTGATAGGCGTAGCGCGCAGTCAGGTCGGCATACGGAAAGCTGCCCATGCGCTGGCCCAAATCGCCCAGATAATCCGCCAGCGACTGCGCCGGCCGCGGGTCCAGATGGACAAACAGAAACCCTTGCCACACCGCGGTCGCCACCGGCACGAGGCCGTTGGCGGCTTTGTCGAAGTTGTGAAAAAACGCTTCGTCCGGCACGCCGACCAACTGGCCGTGCGTATCATAGACCCAGCCGTGGAATTTGCACGAAAACTTCCGACAGGTTCCGCTCGCTTCCCAGGCCAGCTTATTGCCGCGATGCGAGCAGATATTATGAAAGCCACGGATGGCGCCATCGTGTCCGCGGACAAGAATAGCCGCAGTCCGGCAGGCTTTCAGATCACGCACCATATAGTCGCCGGGACGGGGGATTTCTTCCTCACGGCCCACGTAGAGCCAGACCTTGCGGAACACCCGTTCGCGCTCCAACTCAAAATAGGCGGGAGAAATACAGGGCTCGGTTGGCACGGGCTCGGTTCCCAACTCGGGATACTCTTCCGACCAACGCTTGTTGACATCAAAGATAGCGGTTGTCATCTCTCTCCCCTGCGCGTTCAGCAGCTATGCGGAAGCCGAACTGAGTTCTTTGTGCACCTCAGCCTGCATCATCGGCATGACTTTTTTCGCGAATAAATCCTGCGTTCTCAGCGCCCGGTCTTTGTCAATGCCGCCATAATGGCTAATCACTATCATTTCGTCGAACCGAAACTCTTTCCACAGCGCGAGCAGTTGTTTGCCCACCGTATCCGGCGACCCAACACACACGATGCCGGCCTCGACAAGTTCCTCATACGAGAGATTGCGTAAGTTCGGGAAATCATCCGCGGCGTAAAACGCATAGCCGGCGTCGATCAAGCGCTGCTTTTCTGTCTGGGTATGTCTGGCCAGCGAGTCCATCGGCGATACGTTGAAATCGATAAAATGACGGACCGGCTGTGCGGCCTCGCGCAGGGCCGTTTGGTCATCCTCGGCAATATAGATGGCCTTAACCCAGCCAAGATAGGAGGGTTTGCCCGCCTTCTGGCAGGCCTGACGATACAGCGTGGCCGGTTCCCGAAACACCGCAGTTGGAGCCGGCCCCCCAATGCAGACGCCCCACTCTCTTTGGGCCGCCAGGCTGAACCACTTGGCGCTGGTGCCGACCTGGAAAATCTGGGGGTGCGGTTTCTGGTAGGGCTTGGGCACCACCGACAGGTCTTTGACCTGGTAATACTTGCCGTCGTACGAGAAGCGCTCTTCGGTCCAGGCCTTGATCAGAATATCGAGCGCCTCAACATAGCGCTCCTGGTTCTCTTCCAGCACGATATTGGCCGGCTCATTCAGCCAGGCGTGTCCCCGCCCTACCCCGCACTCAATCCGGCCCTTGGTCAGAATGTCCGCTTCTGCGATTTCGCCGGCCAGAATCATGGGATTATGCAGCGGGAGCGTATGGCACAGCGTGCGGAAACGAATCCGGCTGGTCCGCTCGGCCAGGGTACAGTACAGGGCTAACGGATTGGGATTAATGGCAAACTGCTCGAAGAACGGGTGTTCGAGCGTCGTGAAAACGGAAAAACCGTGCTGGTCGGCATGAATACCCAGGGCGATCACATCTTCGATCAACTGGGCATGATCTTTGCCCGGCGGGCATTGAAATTCAACATAGGTCCCGAAGCGCAAGGGTCGTGGCATGCAGCTATCCTTCTTTTGACGCCTGTTCTGTATTTTCACACATGGACCGGTTCTGACAAGGCCGGGACGCTCACGCGGAAGCGCCGAGATCGACACAGCCGATGGTCTTGGGTAGGCTACGTGCTAGGAGAATCCACAGGGCGGAATACGCAGGATGTTTCAGATGGGCGGGATCGGTCCTCTGCTCGGACAGGCGCATCACTTCCGGTTATATGCGCCAGAAAAGATCGGGCATGCCTTTAATCGGTATACGCATGAAGCCAGCCGGTTGTACCGTGTGGTCGCCACCCGGCTGGCCGAGGTTGAGCATTTGGCCGGCGACTACTCGATTGTCGACATGGCGACCTACCCCTGGCTGCGCTACCATGAAAATCAGGGGCAGAAGCTGGAAGACTATCCGCACCTCAAGCGCTGGTACGACGCTATTAGCGCGCGGCCGGCGGTCCAGAAAGGGCTCGCCGTGCTCCAAGAAGAGAGCCGCTCCCCCCAGCAGATGGACCAGCAGGCCAAGAAACTGCTGTTCGGCAGCGGTCAATACGAGAAACGCTAAGACATGCCACCAGCAGCATATACTCAGGTCTTCTGGGCAAAATCCGACCGCGAAAACCCACAGCGCATTCACCTGCTGGAACACCACATGGCCGATGTGGGAGCCTGCTTTGAGGCCCTGCTGGCCCAGCCGACCATCCGACAGCGCCTGGCAAAGACCGGCAAGCTGAACGATATTGCTCCGGTGACTGCGGCGCGGCTGGCAGTCCTGGCGGCCTTACACGACATCGGCAAGGTCAACGTCGGTTTTCAAACACGAATCTGGCAGGAATCCGACTTTCCCACAGATACGCGCCCCCCACGCTCCGCCGGACATATCGCCGACCTGACGCCGGTGCTGAACTGCGACGATACCGAAACCGCGGACTGGTTCTTCAACGCCCTGGGCTGGTGGTGGGACGCTACCGAGTCTTGGGACGATTGTGACGGGGAGACGGTCTGCGGCTTGTTTGTGGCTGCGCTGTCCCACCACGGCCGGCCACTGAATATGGCAGAACCCCGGTTCAAGAACTCCCGAATCTGGAAGCCTTTTGGCGCACTGCATCCCCGGCATGGCGTAGAACGCATCGGTCGGCTGGTGCGAGACTGGTTCCAAGCAGCCTTTGCAGCCGGTGGGCCATTTCTCCCGTCCGATCCCGCTTTTCAGCATATGTTTCTGGGCCTGTGCATGCTGGCCGACTGGATTGGTTCCGATGAAATCCACTTCCCGTTCTGCGCTGAGCCCCGTGACGACTATATGCAGACTGCCCGGCACAACGCCCAGCGCGCGGTCGCGGAAATCGGGTTGAATATCGACAGCCAGCGGAGCGTTTTTCACGCCCTGCCTGCCCTGCCGGATTTTGACACCCTGTTCAGTATCCCCAACGCAAGGCCCAACCCTATTCAGCAGGCGGCAATAACGGTTCCGCTGGACGAGCGTCTGGTCATAATCGAGTCAGAAACCGGCTCCGGCAAAACCGAGGCCGCACTGTGGCGATTTGCCCATTTGTATCGAGCCCGGCGGGTGGATGGATTGTATTTTGCCCTGCCTACCCGTGCGGCAGCCAGCCAGATGCACGGGCGCATCACGCAATTCATTGACAAGCTGTTCCCCGAAGAAGTTATCCCAGAGTCCGTGCTGGCGGTCCCCGGCTATGTCCGCGCCGGAGCGGCTACGGGCAAGCATCTGCCGAACTACGAGGTGTGGTGGGACGATCACCCCGACATTCTGACCGAAAAACGCCGCTGGGCTGCCGAGAGCGCCAAGCGCTACCTGGCAGCCCAGATTGCCGTGGGCACCGTAGATCAGGCGATGATGGCGACCCTCAAAGTCAAGCACGCCCATATGCGCGCCGCCTGCCTGTCGCGCAATTTGCTGGTGGTAGACGAGGTTCACGCCTCCGACCCCTATATGCGCGTCATTCTCGAAGACTTACTACGTGTCCATATCGGGGCTGGCGGGTATGCCCTCCTGATGTCTGCCACGCTCGGCTCCGTGGCCCGCTCTCGCTGGTTGTCCGGCGGGTCCTCGTCGGTTGTCGGTAACCCGCCGTCTTTGAACGGCGCTATCGAGACCCCCTACCCCACGGTCACGACCCGTACCGGCGAAAATACTATTGCTGTAAATGGCAACGGCAAGAACAAAACGGTTCGGGTTGAGGCCATCTCGGACATAGGAGATTTCGCCCAGGTGGCCCAACGTGCCCTGCACGCGGCCCGCGCCGGGGCCAAGGTTCTGGTGGTACGGAATACCGTGCAATACGCCATTGATACCCAGCAGACGGTGGAGGCAATGATTGACCAGAGCGAAAGTGGCCTGCTCTACGCCTGTCGCGGCATTCTCACCCTCCACCACGGCAGGTTTGCCCGGGAAGACCGGCTCGTGCTGGACAAAGCAGTCGAGGAGCAGATCGGCAAAGACCGTCCGCCCGGCGGCCGCATTATTGTGGGGACGCAGACCTTGGAGCAATCGCTGGACATAGACGCGGACCTGTTGATTACCGACCTGTGTCCGATGGACGTGCTGCTTCAGCGCATCGGTCGGCTGCACCGCCACCAACGAGAGGACCGGCCCCCTGGCTATGCCACACCCACCTGCATTGTGCTGATGCCGGATGGGGATGACCTCTCGCCCCTGCTGTCCAAAGGTCCCGGTCGGAATGGCCTGGGACCGCACGGGTTCGTCTACGAGGACTTGCGTGTGCTTGAGGCCACACGGCGGCTGATTCTCCACTACCCGGAATGGCGTATCCCGGCAATGAATCGGGAACTCGTGGAACGAACGACCCACCCCGACGCCCTGAAAGCCATAACCGACGAACTGGGCGACGCCTGGCAAATCCACGCCAATCGTATGACCGGGGCAACCTTGGCCGGAACCCTGACCGCGCGGAGCGCCCTCGTTCGTTACGACAAATCCTTTTTTGGCGATGACAACCGTGAGGTTGTATTCGGGAGTGACGAAGAACGCATACGCACTCGACTGGGTGATGAGGGCATTGAAGCGGAGTTAGACCCACCAGTGCCAAGTCCGTTCGGCGCAGGGGATATTACACGGCTGACGATACCCCACCATATGGCCCCCCATCTGACCGGCGAAGCGACCGACGATCAGCCGGTCGTTCCCGACCTGGAAGACCGCGGTTTTATATGCTGCATGGGTGAATCCCGTTTCCGGTACGACCGGCTGGGACTGCGCCGGGTATAGGCAGCATACTCGCCGCGCTGTTTCGCCGGCTACAACAGTCTCATTCTGGCGGAATGGCTACCAGGCGACGCTCCCGCTCAGCGGCAAATGCCAGACACGCCCGGATATCCTCACGGGTCAGGTCGGGAAAATCGGCCAGAGTTTCAGGCTCAGTCATCCCAGACGCCAGATACTCCAGAACGTCATAGACCGTGATGCGCAGACCACGAATGCAGGGTTTCCCGCCGCGTTTGCCCGGCTCGACTGTGATAATTTCCGTATAGTCCGGTTGCATGGTCCTTCCCAGTTCATCTGTAAGATTTTTGCGCGCTCCTGTACACTGCTCACGTCACTTCCACCTAATCCAGTCATTCCTACGAAAGTATGCACTGGGCTCCCGGTCTGCGTTACCGGCAACTATCCCCGCGTGTGCGGGGGAATTTGCGCTAGACGCCCAAGCGTCGTAGTGCAAAGCGGTCTATCCCCAATTGCATTCTTTCGCTTTGGGGGTTCAATCGACTTGGGTTGACCAACATCCCACAATTATCTACAATCTTTGCACTACCACCGCAATGAAGGAGATAGGACCAATGAAAGAGCCAAGTGACACTAACCATATCCTGCATACCCTCAGAATCCAACTGTGCGCAGTCGAGAAGGAACTTGATTCGATGGAAACCGAGTGTGATGCTCTCCGATACCAGAAGGAAGCGCTCCTAACAACGATTGCGCTGATGTCCGAAAATCAGGAGGCGCAAAGAGCGTGACGCCTCAGCGAAGGTGCTTTCATGGCTTATGACTTACCGGACCAACGCGCCGTTCTCGATCCAAAACTCCGTCAAGGATGAACGACTGATGCTCAATATATTGAACGAACCGGTTATTCGCACGAACGCCTCGGACGGCTCCCGAGTCGAGGCGTCCCTTCCTGAGGTATACGCCATGTTAATGGCCGACAAAGTAGACGCCTTTCCCGCACTCCGGCCCCATCAGCGCCACGCCGGGCACGCCTTTCTGGGGCAGTTAGGCGTAATGGCGATGCACCGGGCCGGGCTGGCCGAGCCGCCCCAAAATGCCGTGGAGTGGCTACGTATTATTCGCGCGTTGACGCCAGGCTATCCCGACGACGAGCCCTGGCAGCTTGTAGTTGACGACATCACTAAACCCGCCTTCATGCAGCCCCCGGCCTCCTCTACGGAACGTGAGAAAGATTACAAGAGCACTGTCGCCACACCCGACGAACTGGACATGCTCGTCACCTCCAAGAACCACGATCTGAAAGCCGCTGTGGCGACGCAGGCCGCTCCTGACGAATGGCTGTTCGCACTGGTTACACTACAAACGATGGAGGGGTTCAGCGGCGCGGGGAATTATGGCATCTCCCGGATGAACGGTGGGCTAGGCAGCCGGACGGCCTTCACCCTGACACCTTCCGAAAGATTGGGAGCCCACATTCGGCGCGACATCACTGCTCTGCTGGGGCATCGCTTGACACTGATGGACGAGTATCAAATGTCTGATCGCGGCGCAGATTTGCTATGGACATTGCCGTGGGACGGAACGCCCACAGAAATGCTGCTGCTGAACCATCTTGACCCGTTCTATATTGAGGTCTGCCGCAGGATACGACTGCGCTCCGACGCGGGAGGCCGCTTGCGCGCAATCAGAACGAGTTCCAAAGCGGCACGGATTGCAGGGAAAGACCTGAAAGGGCGTACTGGAGATCCGTGGGTTCCTATCAACACGAAACGCGACGGTCTGCCCCTGACACTGGCTGCCGGCGGCTTTACCTACAAACGGGTCACTGACTACCTCACGTCAGAAGATTGGCAGTGGCCACCTCTATTACGTCCGCTCCCGATGGAGCAACGCTCTGCGAAACCTATGTACCTGGTGGCACGCGGCATGGTTCGCGGTCAGGGCAAAACAGAAGGCTATCACGAACGCATCATCCCTCTACGGCCCAAAACGGTCGGCAGAGCCATGACCCGGCGAACCACGGCGGTGGACGACTTGGGCAAGATTGCACGGGAGCGTATCGAGCAGGTTAGCGCCATCCAGCGCATTCTCAGCCACGCCATCCAGGTGTTCGCCGCCCGAGGCGACAGCGCTAAAGTGAGTCCCGAACATCGCGCCCTGGCTCGTCCCTGGCTGAACAAGCTGGATGAGATCGTTGATACGAATTTCTTCGAGGATTTACAAACCGAATTTGAGGCCACTGATGCTGAACGGCAGACAGTCCGTAACACATGGCTGATGAACGGCACGGATGGTGTAATCGACCACGCTCGCCGTACTTTGCAGGCCGCCGAGGATTCCCTGCCCTGCCCGGCTATCCATCGTTACCGTGCCCGCGTCAACGCCGAAGGGTTATTTGAAGGTCGTCTACGAGGCAACAACGGACTGCCATTTCTTTTCGATACCCACGAAGGAGGTGCATAGTGACCCACACACCAAACGTTACTCCATCCGAGGCGCAAAAGGCAGACGGCGAACGCCAGTCCTGGGGCGTTATTGCTGCCGGCTTCGCCAAGCAGATGGCCGGCGAGGGCTTCCAACGCGGCGACTTGGCTGCGTTGCGCCGCATGGACCCGGACGCGCCCGACTCAGCAGTGTTCTGGCGGCTCATGGCCAGCAGAAACTTGCTGGGCAACCCCACCGTGGAAGCCAAATGGGCGCTCATTTTGCACGGCATCGCGCTCATGACCCCGACCGCGGGCGGCGAAAACCGTACCGCTCACAACGGCATCATACCAGTTGGCCGGGCGCTGTTTCTGGGCGGGGAATCCGAACGGGGGGAATCCGGGTACTACAGCGAGTCGCGCCTGAATCGGCTGCTGACGGCACGTGGCTCTATTCTCCGCACGCTGCTGGCACGCCTGTTTCGGATGCTGGCCTCTGCCAACCAGCCTTTTAATTGGAGTGAAATGGCCCGCTTTATTCTCAACGACGGCTATGACGAAGAACGGACCGAAGACATCCGCAGGAATATCGCCCGAGCCTATTACCAGGCCAAGTATCGCAGTTCCCAATCGACCGACGAGTAAAGACGCATCTGTATCCACAAACAGCGAAAGAAGACAAAGGAGTTTTTCACCATGCCCACACCACGTTTTCTGCAAATCCACACCCTTCATTCCTATCCCGCCGCGCTGCTGAACCGCGACGACAGCGGTCTGGCCAAGCGGATGCCCTTCGGTGACGCGGTGCGTACCCGCATCTCGTCGCAGTGCCTCAAACGACACTGGCGCGTGGCCGAGGACGAGTTTGCGCTGACTGCCATTGAGCCCGACGCGGTGCGCTCCCGAAATGTTGTTGAGCGAAAAGTCATTCAGCCGCTGCGGGACACAGGCGACATTCCTAACGAAGTGCTGGACGCGGTAGAAACTGCTTTCAACAAAGGCGTATACGGCGACAAAGGCGATTCGGAAAGCGGTCGCCAACCCCTGCTGCTGGGCTGGCCCGAAGTGGAGTATTTGCGGGATAAAGCCGCCGCCATTTGCACCAAACATCGTGATGACGCCGAAGCCGCCGAGACTGCTGCGAAAGACCTGTTTCATACGCGCAAAGGCGAAGGCAACAATTTCCGCGCAATGCGACAGAGTGCCGACCTCCCCGGCGGACTCGTAGGGGCGCTGTTCGGACGCATGGTGACATCCGACCCTGCGGCCAACATTGATGCCGCCATTCATGTCGCTCACGCCTTCACTGTGCATCAGGAAGAAAGCGAGAGCGACTACTTCTCGGTGGTGGATGACTTGCAGCAGAATGACGAAGACGCCGGCGCGGCCCACATCGGCGACATGGAACTGACCGCAGGGCTATTTTATGGCTATGTTGTCGTGGACGTGCCGGGGCTGGTGTCCAACCTGACCGGCTGTGCTGCCAGCGCCTGGGAAAGCGCGGATAAAGACCTCACAGGCAAGGTGGTTGACCACCTGGTGCATCTGATTGCCACTGTGTCGCCCGGCGCAAAACTCGGTTCCACCGCGCCTTATGCCTGCGCTGACCTGATGTTGATTGAGGCGGGGACACGCCAACCGCGCAGCCTGGCGAATGCGTTTCGCAGCCCGGTTAAGGCTCAGGTCGCCGTCGCTACCAGCGCCCTATCTCAATACTTAGGCAAACTGGATGCTGCTTACGGCGCAAAGGAGGCCCGACGGCTGATGTCGGTTGAGGATTGTGACGTTCCTAACGCCGAACGTCTATGCCTTGACGACCTGGCGGCGTGGGCGTCACGGGCAGTGCTGAACGGTGAGGCGGTGTAGCGATGCGCCATCTGATTGTGTCTCTCGAAGCTCCACTCATGGCCTTCGGCGGGGAAACTATCGACAATTACGGCGTTATCCGCTGGTTTCCGGCGGCCTCCATGCTGACCGGGCTGTTGGCCAACGCCCTGGGCTGGCGACGGATTGAGCGGGAGTTGCACCAACGCCTGCAAGACCGGCTGGTGTTCGCCGCACGTATTGACCGCGAACCAGCGACTAGGGCGAGGCTCACCGATTTTCAGACGGCACAGTTAGGCGGCAACGACCAGGGCTGGACTACGCGAGGAGTCCCTGAAGGTCGCGCTGGTGGGGCGGCTACATATGACGCGCCCCACTTACGCCACCGAGACTATTTTACCGATATGCGGGTGCGCGTTGCATTGCGTCTGGAGCCAGAGGAGGAGAACCCGACGCTGGATAACTTGGCCACGGCTTTGCAGGAACCGGCCCGCCCGCTGTTCATCGGACGCAAGCCGTGCCTGCCGTCGGGCTCCCTGTTCGGCGATTTCAGCCAGGGCGACACAGCCCTGGCAGCGCTGCTGGCCGTACCTCTGTCCGCTGACGCACCGCATTTGGACTCCATACGGGCGCTCTGGCCGGACGGTGAAGGCGAGGCAGAGGTCACTCCCAGTCGCAGCTATATGCTCACCGACCAGCGTAACTGGACATCCGGGCTGCACGGCGGCGGGCGACTGGTATGCGAAGGCGCTATCGAACACAGCCGGTTTTCCACGGCAAAGGACGAGTAAAATGATGGATACTGCCACATCAACCGATTCGCTGGTGGCCCCGCTTCAACTGATCCGCGCCGACATCAGGGTACGCAATTTTCAGCGCTGGATGGGCGGCAAGCGCCTTCAGGACGCCGACCACGCCATGCACTGTCTGCTCACCGAATGTTTCGGCGACCTGGCCCCCAAGCCCTTTCGCTTGATTGTGCCGCGCGGTGCGGCATGCGGCGTTTTGTACGGCTACGGACACACCGAGGCTGACGCTTTGCGTGAATCGGCAGGCATATACGCCGATCCCTTGCAGGCAAAAATCTTCCCCGGTCACACCATCAACAGCAAACCAATGCCGACGGAGTGGCGGGAAGGCAAGCGGCTGGGCTTTGAGACGCGGATTCGTCCCGTCGTGCGTCGCAGCCGCAACGCGGAAGGCCGCCCTGGCAGGGAACGGGACGCCTTCCAACTGAAGGCAAGGCAGTACCCGAAAAAGGAGATGCCGTACAGCCGTGAAGAAGTGTACCGCGAGTGGTTGTCCGACCAGTTCGACCGCAGAGGCGGCGCGAGGTTGGAGTCCGCGGAGTTACGCTCATTTCAGCGTACTCGCGCCGTGCGTAAGCTTCGTGCCTGTCACAGCGAAGGGCCGGACGCGATCATGCGGGGCGTCCTGACCATTACTGATGCCGCTGCCTTCACCGCCTTGCTGACCCAAGGTATTGGACGGCACCGCGCCTACGGCTACGGGATGTTGCTCCTGCGGCCGGCCTAGGGCAGACTGGCCGCACGCCGGACCGCCGTGCAAATATAGCCATCACATATATTTCAAGGGGACGCTGTGCTGAAAGGAAGATTAGGACTTGAGGCCGCGCGGATTCCGCACGCCGACCGCCACGGTCTGCTGTGGCTGGCGCGTGGGAATCTCACCGTGGAGGATGGCACGCTGCATTTTCGGACCGCCGGGTCGCCGGATATGGCTGCCGGCGATTACGCCATTCCGTTTCAGAATATCTCGTTCATCCTGCTGGGACCGGGCTCAACCGTGAGCCACGACGTGTTCCGTCTTCTCGCCCGTCACGGGACCGGCCTCGTCGCTGTTGGGGAAGACGGTGTACGGATGTATAGCGCCCAACCTTTCGGGCCGAACGATTCGAGAAGAGCGCGCCGCCAGGCAAAACTCTGGAACGATATGCGCTCACGACTTCGCCTGGCCCGGCGCATGTACGCTTGGCGTTTGGGTGAGGTGCTGCCCGAACAGGACATATCCATCCTGCGAGGGATCGAAGGCGCGCGGATGAAAACGGCCTACAGCCTGCTGGCGCAGAAGTATGGCATTGAGTGGCATGGACGCCGCTACGACCGACAAAACCCGGATATCGCCGACGCCCCGAACCAAGCCATCAACCACGCGGCCACGGCCATCGAAGCCGCGGCTATTGTTGCCGTAGCCGCAACCGGAACACTGCCGCCCCTGGGCTTTATTCACGAGGATGCGTCTATCGCCTTTTGTCTGGACATTGCCGACCTCTACCGAACTGAAGTCACCATCCCGGTCGCATTTGAGGCAGTGGGCCAGCATCACAACAATGGCCGGATACCGCTCGAACGGCATGTCCGACGATTGGCGGGTCGGCGATTCAGAGAAACCAGGCTCATCTCGAAAATGATTGATCGGATAATAAAATTGCTGGACGACGATGACAGTAGTAGTGACACGTGACGTTGCCCCGCGTACCCGTGGGTTTCTGGCCTCCTGCATGATTGAGATTGCTCCTGGGGTGTACACTGCCCCGAGGTTGTCTCGTAGCGTCAGAGAGCGAATATGGACGGTGATAGAGGAATGGTTCCTTGAGTTGGGAGGCCAATCTATTGTCATGACGTGGCAGGACCCACGTGAGCCAGGGGGACAAGGCGTGCGAGTCTTGGGGTCGCCACCGGTCGAGTTAGTGGACCAAGAGGGTCTCATTTTGTCGCGGCGAACCCGCCAGACTCAGGACAAATAGCTCTTTGATAATCTGAACGGCGTCCCTCTACACGCCGGAGAATAGACTTATAGGGGCAAAAAGTCTAATAAACTCAGTAGAGGTTCCCCCGCACACGCGGGGATAGACCGCGGCCAGACCGAATCATCCCCAACGCGCGCGGGGTTCCCCCGCACACGCGGGGATAGACCTACTCTCTAGTTGTGACATCTAGGTCATCAAACGGTTCCCCCGCACACGCGGGGATAGACCTGGTTAGGGCTGTATGGGAGCAAGTTCAAGCTAGGTTCCCCCGCACACGCGGGGATAGACCCTTTGACTTGCCGGTTATTGACGGTTTCAAATCGGTTCCCCCGCACACGCGGGGATAGACCTGATGGAAGAGCATCATTCCTTAACGCAGAAGCGGTTCCCCCGCACACGCGGGGATAGACCTTTTCCAGTCGGGACGAACGAGAAAGGCTACAGGGTTCCCCCGCACACGCGGGGATAGACCGTTGTCCTATCGTCCTTTGACGCGCGTCGACGTGGTTCCCCCGCACACGCGGGGATAGACCGATTGACTTATTGTGGTATAGAATCCGCAATGGGGTTCCCCCGCACACGCGGGGATAGACCTGAGGAGGATAGAGGAGAAGAAGAGGAAATGGAGGTTCCCCCGCACACGCGGGGATAGACCCTCATCGGGATCAAGAATCAACTCGTTCCCGTCGGTTCCCCCGCACACGCGGGGATAGACCGGACTCGAAGATCAAGAGCAAATTCGTCAAGGCGGTTCCCCCGCACACGCGGGGATAGACCTCCATTGACTGCTGGAGGCTACCGGCTGCGACGGGTTCCCCCGCACACGCGGGGATAGACCGCCGCCGGTGGGGAACCCCGGCCAGACCGGCTAGGTTCCCCCGCACACGCGGGGATAGACCCCTCGTCGAGCCCGCCGAGGAGGATACAGCCCGGGTTCCCCCGCACACGCGGGGATAGACCTTTGGGACCGAGGGGGTCGATGCGGGGCAAGGCGGTTCCCCCGCACACGCGGGGATAGACCTATTGCGCACTATGGATCACAAAGGAGGAAGCCGGTTCCCCCGCACACGCGGGGATAGACCCCGCCCTAAAAAAAGGGTAAAAGGGGTATAGATGGTTCCCCCGCACACGCGGGGATAGACCCGCCGCCCCGGTTAGCGCCGCCCCGGTTAGCGCCGGTTCCCCCGCACACGCGGGGATAGACCTACGCCTTTTTTAAGGTAAACCTTAGCCTTACGGGTTCCCCCGCACACGCGGGGATAGACCTAGCATTCGACAACTGTGAGCAGTCCTTAGCGCGGTTCCCCCGCACACGCGGGGATAGACCCTTGGGGAAAAAGCTGGTCTCAAAGAAGAATGGGGTTCCCCCGCACACGCGGGGATAGACCGGGTCAATAAGGCGAGGAGACATATCAGCCCCAGGTTCCCCCGCACACGCGGGGATAGACCTGTTGGGGGCGAAGCCTGCCCGGCACGGCTGGGGGTTCCCCCGCACACGCGGGGATAGACCTCTTGCCGAGCGTGGAAGAGTTTGTTGCTGAGCGGTTCCCCCGCACACGCGGGGATAGACCCCCAGGAATAAAGTCTCTCAGCAGCCACCATAGGGTTCCCCCGCACACGCGGGGATAGACCTGACGGGGTAGAGACTAACAATGCTTTCCTAGGGGTTCCCCCGCACACGCGGGGATAGACCCTGAAAAAGATGTTCGAGTATATCGACACGTCAGGTTCCCCCGCACACGCGGGGATAGACCGTCAAGACAGGCGGGCGGAACCCGGCGCGGAAGGGTTCCCCCGCACACGCGGGGATAGACCGCAGCCTGTCCATTACGCTGGATATAACCTTGAGGTTCCCCCGCACACGCGGGGATAAACCGAAGGCATGCACGACCCGGAGGCTATTGAGTTGGTTTGTTACGGATATCATGACCAAGCTTGTAAGCTGAGGCGTGCGGTCATTCTTTAACCCGAAACGGTTCGGGCCGCCACTGCCAATACGGCCGGGCTTCGGCTTGATGCCGCACGCCGTATAAACGTATGCGATCGGTCGTATTGAGCAGTAACGGCATAACATCCGCCCCACGGATATGGCCGAGCCCGCCACGGATCACCGCCCGTTCATGAAACGTGCTTACCGGGTCAGACAGGACATTGGGGCCGCCGGCAAGCAGCATGGGCACGGCCTCGCCCGAATGGATGAGCGGCCCACTGCTCGGCGTGGCGTGGTCGCCGGTCACCACAACCAGCAGGTCGGCGTGATTGGTCATGCGCTCGACAACCGGACCGAGCGCAGCATCGAGCGCCTCAAGGGCCTGTATTTTGCCCAGCGGGTCTTTGTGATGGGCGGCCACGTCCGGGGCCTTGGAATGGACATGCACGAATTCATACCCCTGGGCGAAGAGGGAGTTCGCGGTCCGTAGTTTCTGCCTGAAGTCCGCGGTCGTGTCGGCTACCCGTGGGGTGGTAACTGGTGTCATACCGCAGACGCGGGCGATTCCGACATACAACGGAGAGTTTTCAATGCTGGCTGCGCGCAGACCGTTTTGCTCCTGAAACGGCACAATATCGGGCCGCGCCGCCGCCCACTTGGTAAGTAAAAAATTGATACTGGCGCTCCCACGCGCCTGGCGCTCCCAGTTCAGCGGATGCTGGCTGAGTTGGCAATGCGCCCAGCCGAGATAGGCGTTGAGCGCGTCGGCAGTACGCGCGGCATGCTGTGGGTGCGGGGATTCCGCTAGAGGTTGAGCCTGCGCAACATAGGCGTTGTTATAGAATGGATCGACATCTGTAATATCCCGGCTCGGATGGCCGCGCAGCGTCAGGATGGCTTCACAGCGTCCACAGGAGGCCAGCCCGAATTGCAGGCCGTGTGTTTCGTACGCGGCAATGGCTGCGCACAGCCGGGCGCACTCCGCCTCGTCCCTGGCTTGCCGTTTTTCCCACAAGAGGGCATCTCGACGCACTTTGCCGTCAATCACCGTTGTCTGGGCAAAACTCGCCAGCAGCACGACGGACTCGGGCGGCACCTCAAAACCCCGGCCAATAGCCTCAAACGCAGCCCGGCCAGGAAAGGTCTCCAACCCATAGCCAAACAGAATGAAGTGGGCTGTCTCGCTCTCCAGGGGAATACCGGGCGCGAGCGGCGTGAGTAAGCCCGTAGCGCCGAGGGCGGCCAGTTGATCGAGGTGTGGGGTATGGGCCGCCTCAAGCGGAGTTTTTCCATTCAGGCCAGGCTGTGGCCGGTCGGCCAGCCCGTCAAGAATAATGAAAAGAATAGGCAAGGAAGACATGCGCAGCGCTTACGAGGGAGCGTATCGAGCCAGTCGCTCGGGGGCTCCAATCTGCTTCAGCACTGCGCCTACGCTGCGCGGCACGAGTTGTTCCCAGCCTTGTCCCTGGATTAAGCCGCGGCGGACCGCACTGCCGCTTTCCCGCTTGGTTGCGCCGGGGTCAAGGACCTCGACCTGCCATCCTGCCGCTTGGAGGCGGGCGACTTTCTCCTGGCCCCACTCCGAGAATACGCGGATAAACTGCACAGTCTCCTTGGGGCAATAATACGCCCAGCGCTCGGGCGCATGAATGGGAAAAGGCACGATGGAGACACGACTCGGCTCAACCGCTACCTCGACCAAGGCGGCCCGAATCATCCGCTGCCGCTCAAAAAAGGTAAAGGGGTTGGCCTCCGGTGTATGCCGCTGGGTATCCGCAGCTTCTGACTGCGTTTCGGATAGGTCAGGGTTGGTGAGGCCGATAATCAGATGTTCACTGCGCTTGAGCGCCTCCAGAGTGTAGTGCAGATGGCCGGTATGAAAGGGCTGAAAGCGGCCATGAACCATGCCGTAGCGCGCGCGCATATCCGTTGCCTATCCCATGCGTGGGGCGGGGGCAAGGAATGAGAGTGGTCTAGGCGCCGTCAAAGACTAAACGCCCGGCGGCGTTCTGGGCCTGAATCCGGGCCGCCATGTCAGGCGGCAGATTGATCGGACGCTCATGCGGAAATTTATCGGCCTCAACCGCCGGGCGCATGAAGTACTCGTCTGGATGAGAGACGGCCGCTTGGGTCTTGATGGAGGTATCGAGATGCCACTGGCGACGCATGAAGTCCGGGCTGAAAAATACGGTTGCTTCTTCCGGTTTCCAATCCATTATCTTGTGGCTGTCATTGACCATATAGGACATAATGTCTGTCCGCAGGTCCCAGTGGGAAAGAAGCAGGGTGCCGTAACCCAGTTCTTTGCGTCCGGGATTGAAAAACTCAGCCAGCCTGACCTCAACATGGTCAAGCTCCCCGTCCTGTCCGTATTGCTCTCCGCGCAGCGGGAAGAATGAGGATTTCTCCAGCCAATACAGAAGACGGGGCATATAATAGTCGGGCAACCACTCCGGGCGCGCCACCGCCTCAACCACATAGCACTCAACCCCGCCGTCCAGCGTATAGTGCGGAAAGACCTCCCCCATGAGCTTGATGCTGGCGGTCTGGACGGTCCGAGACTGTCCGGTTTCGCCGTTGCGCAGGATCATGGTCGGGCGCGTGTTCGGAAAACGGACTGTCTGGTACAGTATGTCGGTGCCGAGCAGCCGCCACGAAAACTCCCAGGCGGCCCGTCCCCACGCATCGTCCGGGGTGAGGGCCATGTTGGGGAAATTGCTCTGACGCCGCGGCGAGGCCTGGTGGCGCACCCGTCGAATGGAAGACGAGTAGGCGAAGCGCTCTTCCTTGGTGATATGTTCTTTGTCCGTCCGATACCGGATCGCCAGCCACTGGCCGCCTTCGGCCGCGGGCGGAGCAATCGCCTGGCTCAGCGAGCGATAGACCTCTGCGCCGGGCGCGGCAGACAGGACTTTGCCCACCCCGCTTGTTTCGGAAGCGTAGTTGACAAAGGTGATGGAGGTGCCGGGGTTGAGGAGTACCCCTTGCGGCGCAATAGACGCCCAGGAGTTGGCCACGACAGATGACCAGCGCGTGCGCGGTGTGAATTCCATGGCGCGGTAGCCCATTTCCTCGGCTGTATACGGCGGGACGAACGGATAGGCTTCGGCGGGAAGATACGGGACCTGGGCATGACGCGGCGTATCGCCCTCAAGCTGGACCTGGGCCAACTCTTCCGCAGACATCTCTTCGACCGTTTTCCAGGTTCGCTGGGTTGGTGACAGGTCCTTTTCACTATTGGTCTCGCTTTCCGACTCGGTTCCCAGGGCAAAACCAGGAAATGCGAGAACACCACAGATGAGCAGAACACAGCAGGCGATACAGCTACGGGACATGAATACTACCTTACCCCAACGTCCATGTTGCAGCACTATAAAAGCTGAACATTCATCCAGCAACATAAGCAACATGAATTCTTCGTTAAAATTGCATTAGATTCGTTTATATATGACCCAGAAGCGGGACGAAGACTGGAGCGTATGGACCCCGACGGTCTTTATCCCGGCGCCAGCAGGTCAAGCGCTTTCCGGGTTGCCACCAGGCGGTCTTCGTTGACCGGGCTGACGGCCAGGACCGGCATGGCCGCGCCGGCTTCATGAAAGGCCGCAAGCTGTTCACGGCACTGGCTGGGAGGACCAAACACGCAGACCTGATCCACCATGAGTTCGGACACACAGGCGGCCGCAGCCCGGCGGTTGCCGCTTTTCCAGGCGTCCTGCATGGCTGCAACTTCATCCCGAAAGCCGCAACGTCGCCATTGTTTACGATAGAAAGGCAGATTCCCGAAAAACGCCAGATTATAGCGCGCTGCCGAGCGCGCCTGCTCAATATCGTCTGAAATAAATGTCGGGATACTCACAATACAACCGACCTGGTCCGGCTCCCGTCCCACGCGCCGCGCCGCGGCCTGGGCCGCCTCAACGAGCTGCGTCAGATAGGGCAAGGCCGGCAGAAACGGCATAATCCCATCAGCCAGCTCGCCGCCGATTTCAGCGCTTTCAGCGGTCACCGCCCCCACATAGACCGGCACGCCATAGTTGCTCTGCTGCGGACGATGAAAGGCGCTCAGCGACTCCCCACGAAACAGGGTATTCAGCGCCGTCACATACGAACGCATATACTGACGCGGCTGCTCCATCGCGATGCCCAGGGATTCGAGCAACGGGCGGTGGCTCATGCCCAGTCCGAGTATCATCCGCCCTTGCGAGAGCTCCGAAATAGTGGTGGCGGTCATGCCGGCCAGAAAAGGATGGCGGAAATAGATATTGGCGATATTCGTTCCCACCTTGATGCGGGACGTTCCCAACGCAATCGCTTCGGCACACGCCAAGGCATCCCCCCGACCTTCGTTGACAAAGACAGCGTCAAAGCCCTTGTCCTCGGCAGCCCGGCCGATTTCAACAAACTCCTGTGGGGGCGCGGCAGTTGCCGTCGAAAGGACAATACCTAATGGATACATACGTTTTTCCTTTGTCTGACCGTACAGGACCGGTGATGCCAGGGGGCGCTCCGGTCTTAGTCGAACGGCGCGGCAGCGTCGTCCCGCTCACGAACCTCAACCGATGTGCCACCGGCTTTCCCCAGGACGGTATCGAAAATAATAATAGTGCCTTCCATGACCGACTGCGGAGGGATGACCTGATACCGGCCGGCCTGCGGACGGTAGGCCAGATAGGCCAAAAGGGCGATGATAAAAAACAGTTGGAAGGTGAGGAGCCGAAGAAATTTATCAACCCGTTTCATGGCGACCTCTGCGTCATTTGCAGAGCGAGAATCCTTGGGCGGCATACGCTTTCCTTTCGTTATTCACCTGTTCCGGGCAGATCCTTATACAGGGTGTCTGCGACCGTGTCTCAATTTCCACCAATTGAGACATTTTTGTGGGCAGCGTGAAGCGCCTGGCGCACCGCGTCTTGGGGGGTCTGCACGACGGACACCCCTTGAATATGGGACCAGGCTTGTATGGCAGTCACTGTTTTTCCAAGCGTCAGCGCCAGTGCGATTTCGGACAGCGTTCCAGTCGCGCCAGGCAGGGCAATCACCGCGTCTCCCGAGGCGACGACCAGCATATTGCGGGCGTGCCCAAGCCCGCTGGGGATGGTGATCGCAATGTCAGGCGCGGCGCTGGTCGCCTCATACGTTGGCAAAATACCGACACTTGTGCCCTTGTTTTGCGCCGCGCCTCGGGCGGCCGCGGCCATCACACCGCCGAGTCCGCCGCACACAACGACGGCGTCGCGCTGGGCAATCAGCCGGCCAACCTCCTCTGCCCAGCCGGCGACTTCCGCCGAGGGCTGGCTGTCACCAATAACGGCGATTTGGATCTTGCGTGGCATACGTGGCTCGGCGGTCGTTCAGCTATTCATGCGCGTCCACGTTTTATGGAAACAGCAGCGAGGCCAACTCCGGGATGGCCCGAATCGTGTATTGGGGGCGTGGACAGTCCACAGGAAGCGCAGCCCCGGAGGCGTTGACCCAGGCGATATCCATCCCCGCCCGTTGCGCGCCGGTCACATCGTCATGCGGAGAATCGCCGACAAACAGGGCGGATTGGGGCGCAACCTGCAACTGGGCGAGCGTATCATGAAATATCTTTTGGTGGGGTTTGCGCCAGCCATGTTCCGCGGAGATGGCCGTACAGCGAAAGCAGTCGGCGACCTGCCCTTCTTGAAGCACCCGTCTCGCAGTTGGAGCATGATCGAAATTTGAGACAAGAGCCGTCGGGTAGTGTTCGCTCACGCGAACGACGAGCTGGGTGTGTGCGGGAGGGACTTCGGTCGCGTGGGCGAGCAGGTCCATATGAGCCAGAGACAAAGAGGCCCCTAAACGAGCGGTTTCAGGGGTGTCGTCCAGGCCGGCGTGGACCAGGGTGCGACGGAATCGTTCCGCAGAGCTGATTTCACGCATTTCTGCTGAACGGATTGCGCCGAGTTCCCGGTTCACTTCGCCCAGGGCCTGATGAAACCGTTCAAAAGGCACTGACGGAACCACGTCCGTCACCACCTCGCGCAGCCGGCCCAGCGTGGAGCGTGTCGTCTGCCCCTGCCACTCAAAAACCGGCAATTTCCCCGGATTAAACAGGGCAATAGTGCCAAAGAGGTCAAACAGCACAGCGTCGTAATGTTTCACGCCAGTCCTTTACACATGCCCTGAGCGTCCGGCAATTTCCGCGGATAAGTCCCGACAAGATTGAGGCTGATCTTTTGCGCAGCCCTTCCTGACGTTTTCGTCCTCAGAGTGCCGAAGTTTTTAACCGGAGTTTCCTACTTGTGCAAGCAGAGACCATGTATTATGGTTTTGGACAGCCTGAGAAAGTACCGGGAACACTATGGGAGGAGACCTATGGCAGACAGCAAGGTCGGTGCAGGGGAAGAAATCACTGAACAGAGGGTTGTGGGGTTTGAAGAAGACCTGAGTGACGTCGAACTTCCTCAAGAACTCCCGATCCTGCCTCTGCGGGGCGTCGTCATCTTTCCTTCCGCCATTGTCCCGCTCCTGATTTCACGCGCCTCCTCCCTCAAGCTGGTTGAAGACTGCCGGAAAAGCAATAATCTTCTGGGCTTAGCCGCCCAGAAGAATCCAGAAGATGAAGCCCCTGGCCCTCAGGCTCTTTTTTCGCGTGGGAGTGCCGGTCGGATCCTGAAAATGCTGAAATACCCGGACGACAGCGTCCGTATTCTGGTCCAGGGGCTGAAGCGGATCGATATTCGAGAATACGAACAAATCGAGCCCTATTATCGCGCGCAGGTCACGCCGCTGGAGAACGAAACGGAAGCATCCCGCGATCTGGACGCGCGGCAAGCCCATCTCGTCAGCCAATTTGCCAAATTCGTCTCTATGGTTCCCTACCTGCCGGATGAACTCCAGGGCGTGGTCATGAACATCAAAGACCCGGCCAAGGTGACGGACCTGATTGGCTCGAACCTCAATATCTCGGTTGATGAAAAACAGGACCTGTTGAATACCTTGAGTGTCCGCACCCGGTTGGAAAAGCTGTCCGCCATTCTGAACCGGGAAGTCGAACTGGTTGAGCTGGGGAATAAAATCCAGTCCCAGGTCCAGAGCGAGCTCAATAAAAACCAGAAAGAATTTTATTTACGCCAGCAGATGCGGGCGATTCAAAAGGAGCTGGGAGAAGGCGATTCCCGTTCCAATGAACTGGATGACCTCCGCCAGAAAATAGACGAGGCCAATATGCCCGAGGAGGCGCTCAAGGCGGCAAATAATGAGTTCGAGCGCCTGAAGATCATTCCCCCCGAGTCGGCAGAACACTCGATGGTGCGGACCTACCTCGAATGGCTCATTCACCTCCCCTGGGCCGTCATGACGGACGACAACCTGGATATTCCGCACGCCCGCCAGGTCCTGGACGAAGACCATTACGACCTGGAGAAAATCAAGGACCGTATCCTCGAATATCTGGCCGTGCGTAAGCTCAAGCAGGACTCGAAGGGACCCATTCTCTGTTTCGTTGGTCCTCCGGGGGTCGGCAAAACGTCGCTGGGACGCTCTATTGCGCGGGCTATGGGCCGCAAGTTTGTCCGCCTCTCCCTGGGCGGGGTCAGAGACGAGGCGGAAATCCGCGGTCATCGCCGGACGTATATCGGCTCTCTGCCGGGCCGCATCATTCAGTCCCTGCGCTCTGCCGGGTCACATAACCCGCTGTTCATGTTGGACGAGATAGACAAGCTGGGCATGGATTTTCGCGGCGACCCGGCCTCGGGTCTGCTGGAAGTGTTGGATCCCGAACAGAATTTCTCGTTCTCCGACCACTATCTGGAAGTCCCCTTCGACCTGTCCAAGGTCATGTTCATTACTACCGCCAACTACCTGGAGCCGGTTCCGCCGGCCCTCAAGGATCGTATGGAGGTTATTGAACTGGCCGGCTATACGGAGGAGGAAAAGCTCGAAATTGCCAAGCGCCACATTATTCCCAAACAGGTCGTCGAGCATGGTCTCACAGACGAACAGATCGCATTTAGCGATGAGGCGGTGTTGAGTATTGCGGGGGGCTATACCCACGAGGCCGGCGTTCGGAACCTGGAGCGCGAGATTGGGGCGGTGTGTCGCAAGGTCGCCCGAGGCGTCACCGAAGGGAACACAGAAAAAATCACCGTGACCCAGGAGAAAGTCTCGGATATGCTGGGACCGATTAAATTCTTCCCTGAAGTGGCCGAGCGCACCCAAAGACCCGGAGTCGCTATCGGGCTGGCCTGGACGCCGAATGGAGGCGATATCCTGTTCATTGAGGCGACCCGCATGGTTGGGAAAAAGGGCCTGACCCTGACCGGCCACCTCGGCGACGTGATGAAAGAGTCGGCCCAAACCGCCCTGTCCTATGTCCGCTCCCAGGCCGACCAGTTGCGTATTCCGGCCGATTTTTATGACAATTGCGATATCCATATCCACGTCCCCTCGGGTGCCATTCCCAAAGATGGCCCCTCTGCGGGGGTTACTATGGTGACGGCCCTGGCTTCCCTGCTGACCGGTCGCAAAGTCCGTCAGGACGTTGCCATGACAGGCGAGATTACCCTGCGGGGAAAAGTGATGCCTATCGGCGGTCTCAAAGAAAAAGTATTGGCAGCCCGGCGAGCCGGCGTCACGACCGTCATCGTACCCCAACGCAACGAAAAAGACCTGGAGGATGTCCCGCCCGCGGTGCGAGAGGAAATGCAGTTTCGCTTTGTTGAGTTTATCGACGAGGTGCTTGAGCAGGCGCTGGAAGCGACCCCGGTTGACGTCACCGCCGCCCCGGCCGGATTTCAGCCCGAGGTTCCGCCCTCCTAATATGCGATACAACCCAGCATGGGGGGCGCGGCGTCCCCGAAGCCCCCTCACCCCAGCCCTCTCCCCCCAGGGGAGAGGGCGTATAATGACGCCAAGACCACATGGCACTCAAAACAATTGAGCATCTCTCTCTGGCACAGAAGCGCGTGCTGATCCGCGTTGATTTTAACGTGCCCTTGACGTCGGAACAAAAAGTAGGCGACGCAACGCGGGTGCGGGAAGCCTTGCCCACCATACAGTACGCTCTCGCTCAGGGTGCGACCGTCCTGCTCGCGTCTCACCTGGGGCGTCCTCGGGGAACCGTCACACCGGCCCTCAGTCTCAAACCGGTGGCAGCGCTCCTCCAGGAGCTGCTGGGTCGTCCGGTGCGTCTCGCCCCGGATTGTGTGGGGCCGGCGGTGCAACGCCAGGTCAGCCAGCTTCCGGCCGGGGCGGTCGTCGTGCTTGAGAATCTGCGTTTCCATGCTGAGGAAGAAGCGAATGATCCGGCCTTCAGTCGCGCGCTGGCCGACTTGGCCGACGTCTACGTGAATGATGCGTTTGGCTCGTCCCACCGGTCGCATGCCTCGGTTGTGGGCGTTGGGCGGCATTTCGAGGACAAAGGGGTTGGATTTCTTGTACGCCGGGAGGTTGAGGCGCTGTCCTCTCTTTTGTCTGCGCCGGACCGCCCTTTTGTGGCAATACTGGGTGGAGCAAAAGTGTCGGACAAAATCGGACTGATACACAGCCTGCTGCCGCGCGCAGACGCTATCATCATCGGTGGCGCTATGGCCTATACCCTCTTGCGGGCACAAGGGGTAAAAACCGGCCGCTCACTGGTCGAGCCGGAGAAAATTGACGAGGCCAGAAAGGTCTTGCAACAGGCTCAACAGCGGGGCGTCAGCATTCATCTCCCGCAAGATCATATTGTGACAGCGGAGCTGAGCGCAGGAGCCGCGGCGGTCGCTACGACGGGAGCTGATATTCCCGATACTCAGCTCGGGGTAGACATCGGACCCCACAGTATTGCCGCGTTTCGGGCAGTTGTGCAGTCTGCCAGGACTATCCTCTGGAACGGTCCTATGGGTGTTTTTGAAATGTCTCCGTATGATCGAGGGACCCGCTCTCTGGCGCAAGCGGTCGCCTCCCTCTCGTCCTGTTTCAGTGTTGCTGGGGGCGGAGATACGGTTGCGGCTTTGAGTCAGGCAGACCTGACCGACCGGATCAGTCATCTATCAACTGGAGGCGGGGCTTCCCTGGCCTTTCTCGAATCGGGAGACCTGCCTGGTCTTGCGGCATTACGGTCGTAAGCCACTGAGCGGCTTGACGTCTTCGTGTCCCTCAGTTTTGATCTTGTCGGAGTACATGTTTTCTGTTAGGGGTCGGCAAGGTATTTCCGTTCGGAGGAGTCCTTTTTCGGACAGGCCCACAGGAAAGAAAGGAGATCAGGAGATGATTCGAGGAGGTAGAGGCTTTCATTTTGTTTGGGTTATGGCCCTCCTCTTTCTGGTTGCAGGCTGCGCAACGGAAAGACAGAAGCGTGCATTCTACGGCGCCACCCTTGGCGCCGGTATTGGAGCCGCGGCCGGAAGCGGAGTAAGTGACAACGATACGGATGCGGCAGTCGGGGCCGGGGCCGGAATTGGGGCCCTGGTCGGTGCGGTCTTAGGCTATTATTCGGCGGACGATCCGCCACCGCCACCACCGCCACCACCGCCCCCACCACCGCCGCCCCCACCGCCACCACCGCCACCACCGCCGCCGCCACCGCCGGAACCCAAGGAGATTATCCTGCGCGGGATTAACTTCGACTTTGACAAGTCGGATGTGAAGCCTGAGTTCGAGCCCGTCCTGGATGAAGCAGTCCAGATTCTTCAGGATAATCCGGATCGTACCGTCCTTATCGAGGGGCACACGGACTCGATAGGCTCTGAGTCCTATAATCAGAGCTTGTCAGAAGAGCGTGCCGCCGCAGTACGGGCGTACTTGGCTGATAAAGGCATAGACGCAAGTCGTCTCGAAGCCGTCGGACGTGGGGAAAATGACCCGGTCGCCCCCAATACGAACGACAACGGGACGGACAACTCGGAAGGCCGGGCCATGAACCGACGGGCGGAACTCATCGTTCAATCTGCCGGTGAGTGATACATCGCTCTGCACAGGCTGAGACACGCTGGCGTGTCTCAGCCATACCCAGCACTACCGGGGCGGGCGCTTGGTGAGAAAAACCAGCCCTGCCCCTTTCGCATCCCACCTGTATGCTGTCACTTCAATACCTTTTCCATATTTTTGCTCTCGGCTTGCTCGTGCTCGTTTTCTTCAGCTTGGCGACCGCCGGGGAGACATCTTCTCAGCAAGGCGCTCCGCCGCCTCATACGGGAGAGGCCCAACCTGCGCAAAACCAAACGCCCTCCGGCCCCGGCCCTTCAGCCGGGGAAGAGGCGGAAGATCAAGCCCGGGCGAGCTTCGATGTCTTTACCCGCAAATGGATGCGGAAGCTGGCAGAGACAGAAGACTTTCAGAAAAAGAGGATGCAGATCGCACAAACACAGGAGGGATTTGTCGCCGAATATATCGGCTATCTTCCCTATCGCTATACCAGGATCAAGCTGACCCAATCAGAGGCCACCCCTTTTATCGGTATCCTGACCTATTACAAAAAGACCATGCGGAGCGTAGGGAAGACAAAAAAACAGGCGATCAACGGCCTGTTTGAACAGGCCGAGACCAGCCAGGTGTCCGAGATATTTCGCTACACCAAAGGGGAATGGGTGTACTGAAACGCCGGCCTCTTACGCTGGGCTTTTGCCCGCTCGTTCCGGTCCGCCCTCCCCTTGCAAACAGGTCTGGCGTTCGCAACTATGACTCCTATGGTTATACCGCGGCAACTGGTGAGATTCTTTTCCGCGCTCGGCTGCGTACTCATCCTCCTGGTTGGCTTTCGGGCTGGCCAGAGCCAACCCATCGACACGAGTGGCTGGCAGGTCACGCAACACGTTCTCCACAACGGGCTGACTGTCATCATATTGGAAGACCATCGCGCTCCTGTCGCCACCCTTCAGGTCTGGTACCAAGTTGGCTCACGTAATGAGCGACCGGGCATCACCGGCATTTCTCATCTGCTTGAGCACCTGATGTTCAGAGGAACGCCGACCTATGGCAAAGGCGAATTTTCTCGTTTGATTCAGGAACGTGGCGGGCGGCTCAACGCGTTCACCTCTGCCGACCAGACCGTCTATTTTGAAAGTGCGGCAGTCCAGCATCTCGACCTCTTTCTTGAGCTCGAAGCGGACCGCATGGCCCATGTCATGCTGGATGAGGAAGGTTTTCTGTCGGAGCAGAAAATTGTCATGGAAGAGCGCCGGCTGCGGACGGCGGATGAGCCAAGCTCCGATTTGTGGGAGCAGGTCAGTGCCGCCGCGTTTACCGCTCATCCCTACGGCTGGCCCGTTGTCGGCTGGATGCACGACCTGGAGGCGGTTACCCTGGCAGATGTCAAAGCCTATCGTCAGACTTATTACGCTCCCGGCAATGCCATCCTGGTGATCGCCGGGGACGTGACCCCGGCGACTCTCCTGCCACGTATCCGCCGGACGTTTGGCCAGGTTCCGGCCGGGCCGGCAATTCCCGAGGTCACCTCAGTGGAACCTCTACAGCGGGGCGAACGGCGCGTTTTTCTCAAGCGCCCGGCATCGCTGCCGCTGTATATTGCCGGCTATCATGTCCCGACCTTCACCCAGGACGAGAGTTTTGCCCTCTCCATTGCGGCCACGATTCTGGGCGGCGGTCGGAGCGCCCGTTTGCAACGCTCGCTGGTTGAAGACCAGCAGATTGCCCTCAGTGCGAACGCCGGGTATGACCGCACCTCACTCGATCCCACACTCTTTACCTTGTCCATGCGGGTCGCTCCGGGGAAAACCTGGCAGGCCGCGGAACAGGCCTTGTCTGAAGAGGTCGCCCGGCTCAAAACCACACTGGTAACGGAAAAAGAGCTTGAGCGGGCCAAGAATCTGATTGAATCGAGTTTTACCTATGCCCAGGACTCGTTCTTCTATCGCGCTCTGCAACTCGGGCAGTACGCCGCGCTTGGCGACTGGAGTCTCATCCTCAAGGTCATTCCTGGCCTCAGGGCCGTCACAGCGGAACAGGTCAGACAGGTGGCGCAAAAGTATCTGATCGATACGAACCGGACCGTCGGTATCCTGGAACCGGACGGCACGCCCATTCGGGAAGTCCCCCAGGGAGGCCCCGGGCGTCGGGGTGCGCATTGACCCATGTTCCTGTTCGCGCCTCTTATCGCTTGAAGGAAGTATGCTATGACTCGATGCCTTCTTATCGGCCTTATGCTCAGCCTCGGTCTTGCTTCGTCTCTCTCAGCCGCGCCGCTGGGCAGCCGGACCGTGCTCGATAACGATGCGACGCTGCTCGTTGCCGAGCGCCCCGGCCTGCCCATGATCGTGCTCAGCATGATCCTCAAAACCGGTGCCGCGGTTGATCCGCAGGGCAAACAGGGAGTGGCGAATCTCACCGCCGCATTACTCACGCGCGGGACCAGGCATTACTCCGCCCAGGCGCTGGCCGAAGAACTCGACTTCCTGGGAACGTCATTATCGGTTGAAGCCGGCAACGACGCCACGACCATCGGCCTGACGACCTTGACCAAGAACCTGGACCGGTCTTTCGCCCTCTTGGCCGAGGTCGTCCTGTCCCCCACCTTCCCCCAGGACGAATTCGAGCGCATCCGCAAAGAGATTGAAGGCCATCTGCACAGCAACCAGGAAGACCCCGGCTGGGTTGCCGGCAAAGCCTTCAAAGAGCATCTCTACCCTCAGCATCCCTACGGACGGTTGATCTCGGGCCAGGCAGAGACGCTGGCGCGCATTACGCCGGCTGATATCAAGCAGTTTCACGCCACCTATTATCGTCCCAATAATGCCATTATCGCCGTTGCCGGAGAAATCACTCAGGACCAGATCGACTCCCTCCTCGCCGCTCATTTTGCCGGCTGGCAAGCGGCCGACCTGCCCGATTTCTCGTGGCCGGACCCGCCCGAGCGAGCATCCCAACAGGTCAACCTGAATAAAGAAGTCACCCAGGCCAATATCATGATCGGCCACTCAGGCATCGCCCGCTCGCATCCTGATTATTACGCCGTTCTGATCATGAATCACATTCTCGGTGGCGGGGGATTTGGCTCGCGCCTCATGGACCGCATTCGAGAAGAGCAAGGCTATGCCTACTCTATCGGCAGCTACTTCTCCGCTCGTAAGCATCCGGGGCCTTTCACTGTTGCCTTGCAAACCAAGAATGAAAGCGCCCAGCAGGCCATTGATGAAACCCTGGCCGTCATTCGGCACTTCAGGGAAGAAGGGGCAACCGAAGAGGAACTTGAAGCGGCAAAATCCTATCTCGTCAATAGCTTCCCGCTCCGGCTCATTTCCAACGCGGATGTCGCCGGGATGCTCCCGGTTCTCGAATTCTACGAGTTGGGACTCGATTACCCGGATCGCTATCCAGGCATTATTGGGTCGGTGACGCTTGAGCAGGTCAGAACCGCGGCCAAGAGCCACCTCCACCCGGATCAATTCCTCCAGGTCGTTGTCGCTGATCTGGAAAAAGCGGGTCTGGCACAGGCCAAAACCAGTGCCGCGGTATCCGGTGGGGAGACAGAACGAGCGGCAACCGAAGAACCGAACCCTGCCGCAACAATAGCGGAGTGAGGCTCGCCCGACACGCGGAGTGGGCATCCATGCTTCTCCCTGGCAAACTCCCGACCGATTTTCTTAAAACCTGCATCACACATGCGGGGACGGAAGACCCGCGGGTCCTCATCGGCCCCCGGTTTGGTGAGGACTGCGCCGTTCTCGACATGGGCGAGCAGTACCTTGTGGTCAAAACCGACCCAGTGACATTCACAGCCGACAACGTGGGCTGGTACGCCGTACATATCAATGCCAACGATGTCGCGACCATGGGCGCAAAGCCGGCCTGGTTTCAAGCCTGCCTCCTCTTTCCACCTGATACGTCGGAACACCGCGTCAGACAGGTCTTTGCCCAGATTGACGCCACCTGTCGGGATTTGGGCATTAGCGTTACCGGGGGCCACACGGAAGTGACCGCGGCGGTGTCTCAGCCGGTCGTTGTCGGCAATATGATGGGTGTGGTCGCCAAGGACCGATTAGTGACCACCCAGGGAGTCCGGGTCGGAGACTTGGTCGTCATGACCAAGACGGCCGGTCTTGAAGGAACAAGTATTGTATTTACCGAGAAGCGCAAAGAACTGGAGGAAATCCTTGCACCGGAGCTTCAGAATGAGGCGCAGCATATCCGCACAACATGGGGAATCTCCATTGTTAAAGAAGCCCTGTTAGCCGCTCAACACGGCGCGACAGCCTTGCACGACCCGACAGAGGGCGGTGTAGCAATGGGGCTGTACGAGTTGACCGCTGTCAGCGGCCTCGGGATGCAGATTGACCTCGATGCCATTCCCACCCTTCCCTCCACCCGAGCCATATGTGAGCACTTCAGTATCAACCCACTCGGATTGATTAGTTCCGGCGCCCTGCTCCTGACCATTGCTGCGGATAAATGGCCGACTCTCGAACGTATTTTTCAGTCAGAGACCATTCCCGCTCAGGTCATTGGAACCGTCACGCCAGAGGCCGGCATTCGGGCGCGGCGGAACGGCCAGGCTGTGCGGTTTGTCTACAGTGAAAGAGATGAGTTGTTGAAAGTTGTTTAGAAACGGGTCCCTAGAGGATAAATCCGAATGCCGACAGTCCTGATTATGGCAGGGTGGCGTCTATTCTTACTACGCGAATGAAGGCAATGAACCGATCCATATCCAGGTAGTGTCTCAGTTTCACCTCTCCCTTCACTTCTACCGGCTCAGCGCCCCCCACCCTGGCCCTCCCCCTCACGGGGGGAGGGAATAGCTGCTCCCTCTCCCCCGGAGGGAGAGGGCTGGGGTGAGGGGGAAATTTCAAAGTGATGTACTACCAACGATTCTTCTCGCCAGATACAGTCGGGCAATTACAGACCCTTGCCTGGGATGAGCAAGCGCCAGGCCGTGTCATCGAGACACTGGAGTTTGAGTTCCCTGGGGCCGAGGCATAAAGCGAAAGAGCATATAACAAGGAGGTAGGAATGGACTACGGAGTGATTTTTCTTTCCCACGTTGAGGCTTACAAAGACGTCATGATTGCCGAGGACAAGGGCTATACCCATGCCTGGTTCGGGGATTCCCAGATGGTCTGGAGCGACGTGTACCAGTGCATGGCCCTGAGTGCCACCCATACCAGGACGATCAAACTCGGCACCAACGTGACCAACCCCAGTTCGCGGATTGCCCCGGTAACGGCCTGTAGCTTTGGCACCCTGAATGTGCTCGCTCCGGGCCGGGTCATCATGGGTATCGGGACGGGCAATACCGCCCGCCGGACGCTCGGTATGCCGGCGGCCCGGCTGGCAGATTTGCGGGCCAATGTAGAGGTGTGTCGCGGCCTGCTGAAAGGAGATACCGTTCCGTATCAAGAGGGGGAGCGCAAGCGCCAGATCAGGTTTCTCAACCCCGACAGCCAGTTCGTCAATCTGAAGAACCCCATTCCGATTCACGTCGCTGGCAGCGGCCCCAAGACGCTGGAGTTGGCCGGGGAAATCGGGGACGGCGTGATCCTCTTCGGCACGGTGGGTGACGGCCTGCTCAAATATACGCTGGACCATATTCAACGCGGCGCCGAACGCGCCGGTAAACGCCTGGAAGACGTCTACGTCACCGTGGTTACAGCCTTCCACCTGAGAAAACCCGAAGAAACCCTGGAAGACCTTCAGCAGGCAGTCGGCCCGTTGGTTTCTTCGGAGTGCAATATCTTCGCCCTGTCGGTGCAGGACCCCTTTCAGTTGCCGGGAGACATCCGGGATGACCTCATGGCCTTTAAGGACGCCTATCGCACCCCGGACGCCCCGATCGAGACCCGTCATCTGGACCTCTACACGGACTATTGCGCCGCGTTTAAGCCGGAACACGCGCCACTGGTCACGGAAAAGATGATCAAGGAAACCACGCTGACCGGTACGCCCGAGGAGCTTCAGGAGCGGGTGCGGAAGATGAAGGAGTTGGGCATCAGCCAGGTCTGCATAACCGGTGGAGAGGCAGAGATGACCGACTTCGCCACCCACGTCATGCCGGCGGGGGAGTAGATGGGATGGGCTTGATCTGACTCAATCACATGGCGTCATTGGCGAGGCGCGCGCTCACCAGCCGGTTCAGACTCACCCCCTCCTCTGCTGCCTGTAGGGCGAGAGCGCGGTGTGTTGCTGGGGGTACGCGCACCATAAACTTTCCGCTATAGGTCCGGTCAGCCAGTGGTGCCGGCGGAGTTTCTCCGGTGGCTTGTATATCCGCGATACAGGTTCGCACCAGCCGCTGGATACCGGCCAAAGCCTTAGCCGGAGTAGAGGCCAGCCAGCTTAACGAAGGGAATTCTGCACACAGGCCAACATGGGCGTTATCTTCGGCGGACCAGGTAATGCGGTAGGTGTAGTGAGTCGTCATTTCATGCCCTCCAATTTCTCAATCGCTTTGATGACTTGGCGAACTTGATAGGGTTTTGCCATCCCCTTGACGTTCTGAATATTCACTCTGGGGTCATCCGGCCAGGGAGTGCGGTAGATGCGGTGGCTCGTGCCTTTCTGACGCGGTTCGCCAAAGTATGCGTCACACACCTTGGCGAGATCCGCGAACCGTACCCCTTTGGGATTGTTACGGAGCGCCTTGAGGAACATCACGGTATCAGCCATATGAGGGAGGATATCAATAGTGATACTACCCAACAAGGGCCGAGAAGAAGAAAGGGAGAGCGCTTCGTCGCTGTTCAGTCCTCTGCCGCTATACTTCCCGTCGCTGAATGGAGGTGTCCGCACTCATAGCTTGACGCTGGAGAAATTCGTTTCTATAGTCCCTCCTGTTTCACTACTTGCCTCAATAAAAAACTCTCCTGAGATCACCATGCTGCAAACGTTCCGTCCACGCTCGTACGGCCTGACCGGCCTGGCTCTTGTCTTCGTTCTTTTTTTCGCTCCGTCATTTTTGTTTGCGGAACCCCGGTCCGCGCCGGTCATGCAGGCTCAGACCTGGGAGCCGGATATGGACATCCGGGGCTGGTGGATGAGCGAGAAGCTGGACGGCGTGCGCGGATATTGGACGGGTGAACAACTCGTTTCTCGGTCGGGCAACGTGTTTGCCGCACCGGTCTGGTTCACCGAGAATTTTCCGTCCGCGCCGTTAGACGGGGAGTTATGGGTCGGGCGGCAGCGCTTTGCCGAGACCGTTAGCATAGTCCGACGCCAAACACCGCACGACGGCTGGAAGTCCGTCCGGTATATGGTTTTTGACGCGCCCCAGGCCGAGGGCGGCTTTGAGCAACGCCTGGCCTTTGCCCGCGAATGGTTTCAGCAGCATCCCAACCCCTATGTGTCCGTTATCGAACACGAAGTCTGCCAGGACGAGCAGCATCTGCGGACAAAACTCGCCGAAGTCGAAGCGCTGGGCGGGGAAGGCCTGATCTTACGCCAACCCGAATCGGCCTATACCGTCGGGCGTTCGGCCACCATTTTGAAAGTCAAAACGTTTCAGGAAGCCCGGGCCGTTGTGCTTGAGCATCTGCCCGGCTCAGGGCGCAATACGGGACGGCTGGGGTCACTGCGAGTTGAATTGTCAAACGGTGTCCGGTTTGCCATTGGCTCAGGTTTTTCCGATGCGGAGCGCAACAACCCGCCGCCGGTCGGCAGCACCATTCGTTTCAAGCACCAGGGTTATACCAAAGCCGGGATTCCCCGGTTCGCCTCGTTTCTGCGTGTCGAGGAGAAGTTCTGACCGGAGGCTCGCTAGGCCAGAGCCTCTGGCTCACGGACGACCTTCTCAAAATAGGTCATATTGGGATTAGTCATGGCTTCTCCCAACTTGGAATCAAGCCGGTGGTTCATCGCCTCTGTGGCCCATCTGCCTATGGCTACAGCCTGGTCAAGGTCCACACCCGTCTCAATCCCAAGGCCGTTCAGCATATAGACCAACTCTTCTGAGGACAGATTGCCCGTTGCGCCCGGCGCATTTGGACAGCCACCCAGCCCGCCACAGGCGCTCTCAAGAATGGACACTCCCATTTCCAGGGCAGCATAGCAGTTGGCCAGCGCCATTCCGCAGGTGTTGTGAAAATGCGCGGTTAATACCGAGGCAGGGACGCCCTGGTCCTCGCAGGCCTGGATAATGGCTTTGATGGAGCGCGGCGTACCGACCCCAATGCTGTCGCCAAGGGCGATTTCGTAACAGCCCATAGCGTGGAATCTTTTGACCAGCCTGCCGACTGCTTGAGGGTTGACATCGCCCTCATACGGACAGCCGGCAACGCACGAGACCGCTCCGCGCACCTTGACATGATGTTCTTTTGCCGCGGCAACAACCGGCTCGAAGCGTCCGAAGCTTTCTTCAACCGAGCAATTGATATTGGCCTGACTGAACTGCTCAGTAGCCGCGCCAAAGATCGTAATGACATGCACCCCGGCTTTAAGCGCATCCTGAAACCCGCGCATATTCGGCACAAGCGCGCTATACTCCACACCCGGTTTCGGTTCGATCTGTTGGGCAACCTGATCCGAGCCCTGCATGGCCGGAATGACCTTGGGGCTCACAAACTCTCCCACTTCAATAGCAGGAAAGCCGGCCGCGGAGAGTCGGTTGACCAACTCAATCCGAAAGTCTACCGGGACCAAATGCTTAAAACCTTCTAAGCCATCTCGGGCAGTCAGATCGACGATTTTCACTTTGTTTGGCAGCGCCATTGAATTTCTCCCCCCTCCTTATTCAACATGTTTCCAGGCGTGATACGAACTACGCACCAGCGGGCCGGATTCGACATGGCGAAAGCCCAGACTCAGCGCCTCTTCCCGTAAGGCTTTGAACTCATCAGGATGGACGTAGCGCTCAACCGGGAGCTGTTCCTTCGACGGTTGGAGATACTGCCCGAGCGTCAGGATATCGCACTCCACCGCTCGCAGGTCGCCGAAGACGGTCAGGAGTTCTGCATAGGTCTCGCCCAGACCGAGCATGAGGCCGGTTTTGGTTTTCAGGTTCGAGCGGGCGGCTTTGGCTTGCTCCAGGACACGTAAAGAGCGCTCGTACTTCGCCCCCGGTCGAACCCGTTTATACAGCCGCGGCACACTCTCGGTATTGTGATTGAAAATTTCGATCGGCGATGCGGCAACCGTGACAACAGCGCTTTCGTTCCCTTGAAAATCGGGGGTCAGCACTTCAATCGTACAGTCGGGATTCAGGTCTTTGATCGCGAGCGCGGTCTCGGCAAAATGCTGGGCGCCACCGTCCGGCAGGTCATCTCTGTTGACCGATGTGACGACAATATGTGAGAGGTTCATTTTCCGGGCCGCCTCAGCCACGCGGCGGGGTTCTCCGGGGTCAAGGGCCATCATGCGGCCGTGACTGACCGCGCAGAACCGGCAGTTCCGAGTACAGCTGTCGCCCATGAGCATAAACGTCGCCGTGCCGTGTCCCCAGCATTCACCGATATTGGGACACTGGGCTTCCTGGCACACTGTGTTGAGCTTGAACGTCGAGACAATCGCCCTGGTCTGCGTATAGCCCGGACCGGCCGGCATGCGGACTTTAATCCAGTCCGGGTGGCGACGCTTTACGGGACGGTTGCCAGACGTTCCGGCTTGAGAACGGGCGTCTGCAAGCTCGTGTTCCATACGATCTCCTGATGTCCAAATATCCGAGCAAAGCTTCGGACCAGCGTTGATTGCACTGTATCGAGCGGAAGCGCTGCCTTCAATAATTCCTGCATGGACGTCATGCGCACCCCAGGCAGTCCGCAGGGAACAATAGCAGAGAAATACGACAGGTCAGTATTCACGTTCAGGCCAAGGCCGTGAAACGTCACCCAGCGGCGGACGCCAATACCGATTGAAGCGATTTTGTCAGTTCCTACCCACACGCCGGTGAGGCCGTTTCTCCGAGTGGCGGCAATGTCCCACTCGGCAAGCGTGGCGATGATAACGTCTTCGAGCAGACGCAGATAGCGGTGAACGTCTCTGCCGTGTTGTTTCAGGTCCAGAATGGGATAGCCAACCAGCTGGCCCGGCCCGTGAAACGTCACCTCCCCGCCGCGACCAACGCGATGGACCGGCGCCTGACCAGGGTCGAGCAGATAGCGCTCGTCGCCCCCCCGGCCCAAGGTGAACACGAGGGGGTGTTCGAGCAGAACGAGAGCGTCTGGAATCTCAGCCGCTATGCGTTGTTCGACCAAGGTCTGCTGCCAGGCTAACGCGGTAGCGTAGTCCACTAAGCCGGGGGTTATACACGCGAGTTTCATCGGAGCTGCTCGGACCGGGCTATCACGCCGGCCTAAAAATTAATCCCCCGTCCTTCGGCGTCCAGCGCGGCTTCCAGAATCGCTTCAGACAAGGTCGGATGGGCATGGACGGTTTCGCTCAACTCGGCGGTGGTTGCTTCCAGCGTTCGAGCCAGACCGACCTCGGCAATGAGGTCGGTCGCGCCGCGCCCGACAATGTGGCAGCCAAGGATCTCACCATATTCTTTATCAACGACCAGCTTGACCATCCCTTCGTCATGGCCGGCAGCCAGCGCCTTACCCAGGGCGCGGAACGGGAATCGCCCGACTTTGACTTCGTGGCCCTGCGCCTGGGCCTGCTCTTCGCTCAGCCCCAAGACCGCCACTTGCGGCTGACAATAGATACAGGCCGGGATGCGGGAGGCGTCCAGCCCTTTCTCCCGTTCGCCGGTCATGTATTCAACCGCGGCAATACCTTCTTCTGAGGCGGCATGAGCAAGGAGCGGTGGCCCATTGACATCCCCGATCGCATAGAGTGCGGTATTGGCGGTTTGCATTTGCGCGTTGACCTGCACATAACCGCGCTCAAGCCCGACCCCGGCCTCTTCCAGACCAAGGTCGGCACTCATAGGAGCCCGACCGACAGCCACCAGGACTTTATTGGCCGTGCGTTCCTTGAGGGCGCCGGCGCTCTCCAGGTTGACCTCGACCCGGCCCGGATATTTTTCCAGACTGTGAAACATGGTCTGGGTCAGGATCTCGATGCCCTTTTTCTTAAACGCGCGTTCCAACTCCTTGGCGATTTCGGCATCGACCCCAGGCAGGAGTTGCTTTTCCATTTCCACAATCGTCACCCGGCAGCCAAACGTGCTGTAGATATAGGCGAACTCCACCCCAATCGCCCCACCGCCAATGATGACGAGAGATTCGGGGATGGCTTGCTCTGTCAGGGCCTCATAACTGGTTAAGACCTGCTTGCCATCAACCTCAAGGCCGGGCAGGGTTCGCTCGCGGGAACCGGTGGCAATCAGAATGCGCTCGGCTTCGACCTGCTGCGTCTCCTGACCCTCGATCACCACGCGATTGTTGCCTTCCAGCCGGCCCATTCCCTTGAGGAGCGGCACCTTGTTCTTTTTGAGCAGGTATTCCACCCCTTTGGCCAGTCGGCCGGCAACCTGGCGCGAACGCTTGATGACCTGGGGATAATCAAAGGACAGCCCACTGACCTTAATGCCGTAGGGCTCGCCGTGTTTGAGGTCTTCATACATCTCGGCCGAAGTCAAAATGGCTTTCGACGGGATGCAGCCCCAGTTCAGGCACACCCCGCCGGGCTGGTCTTTCTCCACTACCGCGACGTTCAGGCCAAGCTGGGCGGCTCGAATCGCTGCCACATAGCCCCCCGGCCCCGCTCCAATGACCACCAAGTCGTAGCGTTCCATTGCGCTCCTTTACACCATTAAACCGACGGGATTTTCGAGTAAATTCTTCAGTTCTTCGAGAAATTGGGCACCGGTCGCCCCATCCAATACCCGATGATCGCACGACAGTGTTACCATCATGGTCCGCGAGATGACCACCTGCCCATCTCTGACCGTGGGGCGCTCTTTAATGGCGCTCGTCGCCAGAATCGCCGCCTGGGGCGGATTAATCACCGCGGTAAAGTGCTCTACAGGATACATGCCCAAATTGGAAATGGTAAAGGTGCCTCCAGAGAGGTCCTGCGGCGTTGGCTTGCCCGTCCGCGCCCGTTCCACCAGCCCGTTGGCTTGGGCGGCGATGTCCAGCAGCGACATGGCCTGACAGCCGTGTAATACCGGCACGATCAAGCCGTCATCAAGGGCAACCGCAATCCCGACATTGATCTCAGCCTTGAGTTCCCGTCCGTTCCCGCTAAAGGACGCATTCAGCCGTGGGTGACGCCCCAAGGCAACCGCGACCGCCTTGACCAATAAATGGGTGTAGGTCACATCGGCGCTCACCCGGTCACTCAGCTTCAGCGAGGTCCGCAGGCGAACGGCCTCGGACATATCAATCTCAGTGGTGACATAAAAATGCGGCGCCGCCCGCATACTGTCGGCCATACGTTTGGCAATCGTCGCCCGCATCCGGGAAAATGGCTCGACCCTTCCGGTTGGCGTGCTGACTGCCGGCGCAGAGGCCCGCGGGGTCTCCAATTCGGCCGCCACCGGCATGGCCTCAGCGCCTTCAATATCCTGCTTAATGATCCGCCCGCCCGGCCCACTGCCCCGCACCGTAGCGAGTTCAATACCGCGCTCCGCGGCGATCTTCCGCACAATGGGCGAGGCCAGAATCCGTTCGTCCTTTTTTCGGGCCGGCGGCTTCTTGGGCGCGGCCTCACGGATTTTTCGCACCTTCTTGGCTGCCGGCTGGCCGGCTTTGGCCGGCGGCCTTTTCTCGGCAGGCGGCGTTGCTACGGATGCGCGTGCAGGGCGCGCCGGTGGCGTTGGGGCAACGCCGATTTCAGCCTCTTCTCCCAAGAGGGCAATCACCGCTCCAACCGGGGCAGACTCACCCTCCTGGGCTCGAATCTCGGTCAGAAAGCCGTCATCCAGAGCTTCCATTTCCATGTCAGCCTTATCGGTTTCCACCTCGGCGATAATATCGCCGACCTCAACCCGCTCCCCAACTGTTTTGAGCCATTTGAGGATCTTCCCCTCCTCCATAGTGTCGCTCATACGCGGCATGATCACTTCAGTCGCCATACACTCCTCCTGACCTCTCTTAGTATAGCCATCATGAGGGGCTGGTTGAAAGTGAACCGGGACTACGAGAGCAAACGAAATGAGCGGCGATGAGCCGGGCACGGTCCGTAGGCGCGCAGGGCCTCACGGTGGGCGGCTGTGCCGTATCCCCGATGACGGGCAAATCCGTACTGGGGATAGTGGCGGTCCAGTTCAAGCATGAGTTGATCGCGGTAGGTTTTCGCAATAATCGAGGCCGCGGCAATGGAGTAAATATCCCGGTCCCCCTTTGTAAAAGTCGATTGCGGTATGGGATAGCCCGGTAGCGCGCGACCATCTATCAGCACGTGTTCGGGTCGAACCGAGAGATGATCGAGGGCCAGGCGCATGGCTTTCAAGCCAGCCTGATAAATATTGATCCGATCAATCTCCTCGGCCTCAACCAGCCCAATGCCAATGCCGGTTGCGATCTGACGGATCTCCGGCTCAAGGCGTTCCCGAGCCTTGGGCGTCAAGGTCTTGGAATCGCGCACGCCGGCTGGAAAAGACTCCGGCAGCCGTGCGTCCGACTGGCTTGGGGGAAAGACGACTGCGGCGGCCACCACCGGACCGGCGAGGGGCCCCATGCCCACCTCGTCTACACCAGCAACGGTGCGCAGCCCCGCTCGCCACAGGTTTTGCTCAACAACGAGTGTGGGATAAGTCAGGCGGGAAGTCACCGGGTTTTCTGGCCGGCGCCGGCTGTGTCCGGGGCGTTTTGCTTGCGCGCAGAGACGGCAAACATGGGATCAGAGCCGCCCGGATTTGGGCTCCAGTCCTCAAAGACCGCGGCCTCGTAGCCACTCGCCTGCTGGAAATAGGTAGTAATCAGCTCGGCCCGGCCCGTATCTCTCAACATCTGCCACAGGCGGATGGCTTTGGTTGGAAACATCCGGTTGGAGTACAGCACCAGAAAAGGACAACCGGGCTTCAATATCCGATTCACTTCGGCAAAAACTTCGACCGGTCGGGTCAGGTATTGAATCGAGACAGTGACGACCACCCCATCAAAGGCAGACTCGGCAAAGGGGAGCTGCGGGTCGGCGTTGAGGTTGTGGACGATATAGTCATCCAGGTCCGGGTTATCCGCCATCTCTTCGGCATTAAGCCCAAGTCCGATACATTTTTGCTTCACAAATCCTTCGGGCAGATGCGAGCGCCAACTGCTCATGAGATCCAAGAGGATGCCGTTGGGGGCGAACGTATGGGCGATACATTGGCCGGCCGCGGCAATCGCTCCATCATCAATATGCACCAGTTTGCGCGGCAGCGTATAAAAGAGTGCGTCCTCGTTTTCGTCGAGCCGCTCAAACATGTCCGGGGTCAAACGGTGGTTCATGGCGTGGAGGCGGTCCGCTGCTGGCCGTTTGGACTGTTACTGAAAAAACGCGCTTAAATGCGTCACGGTTTCTGCCGGTTTTTCAAACGGCGGCGCGTGGCCGCAGTCGGAAATCATGGCCAGTTGCGAACCTTCAATCCCCGCATGATAGGCGTGCCCGTGGGCGAGCGGGATCAGCTGGTCGGACTCTCCCCAGACAATCAGGGTCGGGACGGTCACCCGGTACAGCCGGCTGCGCAGCTTGGGGTTGCATAAATAGGGATTCCAGCCTACCCGGGCCGTGGCTTCGCGGGCACGCAGGGCGTTTTCCAGGACCTCTTGGGGGGGATCATCTGGAATAAAGCTCCGGGCGAGGTCCGACTCGGGACTATGGAAGACTAAACGACGCGTCTCCTGTGGGTTTGCCGCAAAAATATCGGCCATGGGAGAGCCGGGCACGCGGAGTCCGGCCGGGTTGATCAGGGCGAGCTTTTTCAGGCGATTGCTATAGCGCGTTGCGAGTTCAGCGGCCAGCCAGCCTCCGAGTGAGAGACCGGCCACATAGGGCTGGTCGAGTCCGATTTGATCCATCAAATCCGTATAGTGAAAAACCAGGTCTTCTATAGTGTCGATCTGATCCAGGCCCTCAGAGCGGCTAAAGCCCGGATGGCCGGGCACATACACAGTGTAATGTTGCGCGAGTTGCTCGAAAAAAGGCAGCCAGGCCACCTCGCCGCCCGCACTATGGAGATACAGCAGCGGGTCTCCAGCCCCCCCGCTGAGCATTTGGATGTTCTTGCCACGGATATCAAGAAACTCTTCCCGGACGGCCATGATCTCTCCTTTTTTCAGCAACAATCCTTGCGCTAACTCCGCTCCCCGTGTACCACACCCCCGGCAGTTTGCCTAGCGATTGTGAGCCGGGCGGATGACCGATAAGGCCCGAGGAATGGCCCGTAACGTGACCGGCAGAGGGCCGAGGCGCTCGCCATCGGCGTAAATATCTCCCGGGGTTTCCGAACGGATAACCATTTCTCTTCCGCGCAGACTCTCGATTCCAGTCAGGTGGATGTGGCTGCCGTTAAAGACGCGCGGGAAAGCCCGCAGCAGGAGTTCCCACTTGCCCATCCCATGCGCCACACAGGCGTCCAGGATACCATCATCAACCCGAGCGCCGGGCACGAGTTGCATGCCCCGCCCCGAACTCCAGGCGTTGCCGACCGCAATCAGCCAGCTATAGCAGCGCTGCTCATGACCGTCGCAGCCAATCGTGAAGGTCTGTGGCGCGGAAAGAAAGACCGAGAGAACGGTCAACGCCGAATACGCCGCGTTAAAGCGAAAGCGGCCCAGCAGGTTTGAGCGGCGGTTGATCTCTGCGGCGAGGCCGATCAGGGCAACCGACAAGAAATAGCGCTCATGCGCCTGCCCAACGTCAATCCGGGGGACGGGCTGGGCAGCGCGCGCGCTATATTGAGCGATGAGCTCGCACGCCTCAGTCAGGCGCAGCGGGATACCCAGGCCGCGAGCAATATCGTTTCCGCGCCCGGCCGGAATAATGCCCAGCGGCGTCGGCGTCCCGACCAGGCTGTTTGCGACCGCGTGGACTAAGCCGTCGCCACCCACGCCGACCACCAGAGGGCAGTCATCCCGAACGGCCTGAGCGGTCAGCGCAGCGGGGTCGGTCGGCGAACTGCTGTACAGCACTTCGTGTGGGCATCCGCGCCGTTGCAGTTCCAGGCTGGCCTGGCGGGCAAGCGTCGCTCCCCGTCCTCCCCCCGAGGTCGGGTTGACAATAAGGCGGGCCGTAGGCATCGGCTTGCTCGTCTTTACTCGCTCGCTCGCAGCCCGCCGCGCTCAAGGTGGGCTTGCAGGAAGTTCCGGCTCCCGTCCGCGGCCATGCTGGCCGAGGCTGAGAGTTCGAGGCATAGCGCGGTCGCCGCAATGATCTGGGCAAACCGATACACCTTCCCCTCGCCCCAACAGTCCAGCAGTTGCAGATACGAGCGCGCATGCGGCAGACTCGTTCCCCCGCCGAGCGTGCCCACTTCCAGGCCGGCAAACCGAATGGAGAGGTGCAGGCCGGCACTGACCGGGCTAACCGTCACCTGCGCCATACTGCTCGTGCCAACCATGCCCAAATCCTGGCCGGTGGCGGCAAAAATAGCGGCGATGGCTGAGGCTGGAGTAAAGGCAAAAGACTGCATACCACTCGCGTGCGCGCCGTGGAGTCCGGCATGTTCCAGAGCCAGGATGTCCGCAGCCTCAACGCGCAGAACTCGCCGCAGGATTGCATTGGGCAGCGTGATTTCGGCATGGACAAGCTTGCCGTGCCCTGGAAACTGAAAAAAGGCATGACTCGGCTTTTTATCGCCGCCCATATTGGCTTCGAGAAAGACCCGCAGCGGTCTGATGCCGGACTCGGCGGCGAAGCGTTCGCCAATATAGGCATGGTTGAGCGCATAGGCGTTGCGCGTCATCATATTGGGGCCACAGGCATCGCCGGTCGTGAAACGGTATAAGACGTGGCACATGGGTCCGACTACATGGGTCTGCACCTCGCGCAGCAGCGCATGGCGGCTGAGCAAATGGCTGGGGAAGGAGGATTGGGCTGAGTCTTTGAGCCAGGCGGCCATATCCGCGGCATGCGCGCTGACCCAATCAGCCAGGGCAAGGGCCTCGTGCGTAGAAGAGAACACAAAGCACGAGTCTCGGGTAATCCGGTCGGCCAGCACATAGGTGCAGACGCCACCGGCCAGCGCCACGGCAGTTACGCCGCGTTGAATCGATGCTGAGAGCCCGCCTTCGGTATGAGCCAGAGGAACAAAAACCTGGTCTTCCTGTCGGCTGCGTTCGTGCAGTTGGCCTTGCCGGTCGAGTTCGTATTGCCCCCAGTTCAGCCTCAGCGGCCCGACAACACCAACCGGCAGTGTCATCTGGCCGGTCAGACACTCCTGGAAGGGGAGCAGCGCATCGAGTTGGCCGTCTAACACATGCTGGTATTCATGCCCCCAGTGGGCCAGTGTCCGCAGGCGTTCCTGGCGTTCGGCAATCCATTGGGGCGTATTCCCCCGCGGCCAACGGGGGAAGCCGGCGGCGGCGACATTCCTGGCGGGCGGGGTCGGCCGACTCATCCTTCTGCCGGTCTTTCCGCTGCGGAGAGGTGCAGACGCCGGGCCTTGTTCTCAATGTCTCGCCTCACCCCACCGAACAAGGTCTGCCCATCAATGCCGATCAGAAGCGCCTCGGATTTCAGGGCCGCATACATCGCCTCCATCAGCCGTAATAATTCGTCTCGCATTTTGAGAAAGACCGGGCCGAACTGCGGTTCACGTTCCAAGGCCGCGCGTAAATAGAGCTCGGCAAATGCCAGGTGGCGGGCCTCATCCCGCAAAATTCGACTCGCAATAGTGGCAAAGAGGGAAGTCGGATGGGCTTTTGCCAGAATGCTGTAGAAATGGCGGGCAAGAATATCGCTGAGCAGTATCCCCCACAGCCATTCAATCCGATCGCGCGACTTAAACAGGCGCGCCTGATAGCGGAACATGTCTTTGAGCTGGCGGACTTCAAGCGGACGCTGGTTCAGGGTGTTATAGAATCGCGTCAGGGTCTCGAAATGACGGGCTTCGTCCAGAAGAAAGGTGGAGAGATAGAGTTGGGCTTCAGTCTCATGGGCGGCAAAACACTGCGGGATGGTCGAACTGGCCCCGATCATAGCCGTTTGCTCTCCCAGATAGATTGGGGTCAGCACCATAGCCAGAGCGCGCTGTTCGTGACGGTCGAGAGACAACGGCTGCGTCCAGTCAATTTCGGCCGCTGACCACTGCCCCTCGACGCCTTTCCGAAACAGCTCCATGAGCTTGGCGTTTTCAATACGGGGGAATACCCGAATCACTTGCCCCAACCCCTCTCCGTTGCCTGAAGTAAGGCAGCACCATAGCAACCCCTCCCCGAGTACTCAAGTAAACGTCGAGTAAGGGATAGAGTTACAGGTTGCAGAGCACAGGGCCAACTTGTAAGTTCAGTGGGCAAAATTAGGAAGGAACATGACGACATGAACCAGCCGGAACCACAAAGCATCTCGTTCTCGACGCTCCTAAGCGATATTGAGCAAGGGCTAATAAAAATCCCACAGTTTCAGAGAGATTTCGTCTGGACGAAGGAGAAATCTGCCTTGCTGCTTGATAGCATGCTGAAAGGATTTCCCATCGGCACCTTCATCTTATGGAAGACCAAGGAGTCCCTCCGAACCGTACGGAATCTTGGCGATACCTCCCTACCAGATACGCCGGAAGGAGAGTTTATTCAGCACGTGCTTGATGGACAGCAGCGTCTCACAAGCCTCTACGCAATCACAAAGGGGCTCAAGGTTAAGAGGGAGGAAAGAATGGACGACTTCGCCGAGGTTTACGTCAACCTTCGGGCGGAGAGCGAGGAATCAATCGTCACGACTGATATTAGCAGTTTCGACAAAAAATCGTTTGTACGGGTTGTTGACTTACTGAATGCGGATTTCAGATTCCTAGCATCATACCCGAAGGAGCTTCACGACAAGCTCTCCGAGTATAAGAGACGCCTAGAAACATACGCATTTTCGATTGTGTTGGTTAGGGAAGCACCCTTGGACGTGGCTACTGAGATTTTCACACGAATCAATGTAACCGGACGCCCCCTTTCGGTCTTTGAAATAATGGTCGCGAAAACCTTCGATGCAAAGCGCGACTTCGATCTAGCTGCTAAGTATGACAACCTCGTAGAGCGGCTACAGGATGTGGGCTACGACACAATCCCAGCCGCAACAGTTCTGCAAACGGTATCAGCCATTTTAGTCAAAGAATGCTCGAAAAAGGAGATATTGAAACTCTCCAAATCGAAGTTCATCAACGTTTGGCCACGGGCTACGCAAGCTATCTATTCCGCTGTAGATTATTTTCGCAGCTATTACCGTATTCCGGTATCGAAATTGATGCCTTACGGATCTCTGCTGGTCCCGTTTGGATATTTCTTTTTCAAGCATCCCGATAAACCGACCAGAGATCAGCAGAAATACCTTCGGGATTTCTTTTGGAGAACATCTCTTGGGGGTCGGTATTCCGTCTCTCTTGAAAGCCGTCTTGCCCAGGATATCCGTAAGATCGATCGGATATTGAAGGGCAAGCTACCCACATATGAGTATCCCATAGATATCACTCCACGTTTCATCAAGGAGAACGGATGGTTTGCTTCAGGCCGCAGTTTTATCAAAGCGATTCTTTGTCTGTTTGCCCACGAGCAGCCGAAGTCATTTATGGACAACTCTTTGGTCATGATAAGCAACGATTGGTTAAAACGAGCGAATTCTAAAAACTACCACCACTTCTTTCCAAAGGCGTACCTCAAAGGGCATGGATTTGAGGATATACAGATCAATCAAATTGCCAATATTACAATCGTCGATGATTTCTTAAACAAGCGAGAGATCCGAGCAAAAGCTCCATCGCAGTATATGGGCAAATTCAAAAGGCAGAATCCAGATGTAGACCGCACCATGGAGTCCCATCTGATTAAACTCGATTCATCTGGAATCTGGGAAGATGACTATGAGAAGTTCATTCAACATCGGTGCGAAGCTATTTCTCGGAGGCTCAAAAGCCGAATTATCCGGCAGACTATTGATGGACAAGGACAAGAGGTCCTCACAGATGACTACGAAGAGGCTGAGTTCGAAGAGACATCGGGCTAATTTGGCCTGTAGGACAGAGTGCGGCTACAGCGGCTTGGCCACGCACTCGTCAAACATCGCCTCCGCCGCGGCCTCTCCACTCCGCACACAGTCGGCAAGACCAACGCCGCGATAGGCATTGCCGGCAAGCGCCAGACCCGGATGCCCGGCCACCCGTTTTTCGATCTTATCAACGAGCTGAAGATGGCCGACTCGATACTGCGGCATGGACTGCGGATAGCGGGCAATGCGGGTCAGGAGGGGTTCGGCCTCAATCCCAAGCAACTGGCGCAACTCGGTGCGGACCAGAGCGCGGATTTCAGCGTCATCCCGCTCAGACAGCTCGGCCTGAAGCGCGCCCCCGACAAAGGCGCGTAACAGGGCATAGCCGCTCGGCGCTCGCCCGGCATATTTTATGCTCGAAAAAGTCCCGGCAAGAATGGAACGCCGCTCCACCCGTGGCGCTACAAAACCGAAGCCGTTCAGCGGATGAGGAATCTGGTCGCGACGATAGGCCATATTCACCGTTGCCGTGGAACTGTAGGGAATGCTGGCAAGGTGCTGACTCAAAGCGCCATCAAGTCCACGTACAAGCTGCGCTGCGGCAAAGGCCGGCGTCGCCAGTACAAGACCGTCGGCGTGCAGGCTGGAGCCGTTGGCGCAGCCTATCGTCCAGCGGGTCTCGTCCGGGCCTGCCGGCTGATAGCGGACGCTCGTTGCCGGACAGCGCTGACGCAGCGTTCCGAGGCTGAGGCGTTCGGTCAGAGCGGAAACGAGGCGCTGCATACCGGTTTGCAGGGTCACAAACAAACTCCAGCGCGCCCCACTCGCACCCCTGGTCGTCTGGGGATTACGCCGAGATGCTCTCCAGAGCGCATAAATCACACTCCGATAGTCACGTTCCATGTGCAGGAAACGCGGCATGGTCGCGGCCAGGCTGAGCTGGTCGGGGTCGGCGGTATAGATACCGCCAATGAGGGGTTGGGCAATGCGTTCGAGCGCTTCTCGCCCGAGCCGTCTGCGTACAAATGAGCCCAGGCTTTCATCGCTTTGTTCCCTGGCCCTGGGCAGCACGAGATCGAGCGCCATGCGCAATTTGCCCGGCCAGGAAAAAATACGCGAGCGCAGCAAAGGACCAAACTGGGTGGGGGCCAGCAACATGAAGCCTTGTGGCAGGGGCTCAAGCTTCCCCTGGTGGACAACAAAGGTGGCCCGGCGCGTGTCGTTGGTGCCCAGGAGTTCGGGCTCAAGACCAAGGCGACGACACAGGGCTAAAGCCCAGGGTTTTTCCGAGATAAAGGAATCCGGTCCGAGTTCAAGCAGAAAATCGTCCCGCTGTTCCGTTGCAATGACTCCGCCGAACCGGTCGCCGGCTTCCAGCAAAGTAAATCGAAGCGGCTGCTCTCGCTCCCGGCTCAATTCTTCGAGTCTGTAGGCCGCGGCCAGACCGGCAATACCCCCGCCGACGATAACGATATGGGGGACCCTGCTGTTCTTCGCTGGAGACAGAGACATGCGCGGTGGTTTCTTATCGGGCGATGCGACGCTCACCCGGCCTCTTGGTTCAGGGTCGCTCGGACCACCTCGGCGATCATCCGTATAAAGCTTGGATGCGTATTGACCGTCCGGGCGCGGACCATATGTAGACCGTTCCGTTCGGCAATCTCTCTCGCCTCTGTATCCAGGTCGTACAGGACTTCGATGTGGTCACACACAAAGCCGATGGGGACGACGACGCTATAACGCACTCCCTGAGCGGCGAGGGCCTTGAGCGCAGCGCCGATATCCGGCCCCAGCCACGGCACGTGCGGCGGGCCGCTGCGGCTCTGATAGGCAACGGTCCAGTTTTCGTGTCCGATGCGCTCCGCGACCAAACGCGCGCCCTCTTTGACCTGTCGGACGTATTCCTGGGTACTCGGCATAGAGGCCGGCACACTATGGGCGGTATAGACCAGAGGTGTCACCCCCCAACGCTCCGCTGGAATAGACGAAAACGCCTGCTTTGTCAGATCGGCAACCGCGTGAATGAATAAGGGGTGATTATGCCAGCCAGGGGTGAAGCTCACCTGGGGAGCAAGCAGCCCCAACCGTTCTCTGGCCTCCGCCACATTGGTCTTATACCGCTCCCAGCCGGCCTCGCTCTGCTGAGCGGAAAGAATGAAGCCAATGCTGTTTTTCACTCCATCCTGCCGCATCTGTTCCAGTGTCTCGGCTATATAGGGGTGCCAGTTCCGCATGCCTACATACACCGGCAGTGGGGTTCCGTCTTGAGCGAAGAGGTCTTGGAGTGCCTGCGCTTGACCAAAGGTAATCTCGTTCAAAGGCGAGCGGCCGTCAAAAAGCTCGTAGTGTCGGACGACTTCTTGCAAACGGGTTGGCGGCACGGGACGACCGCGCAGGACATTTGCCAAAAAGGGCCGCACGTCATCCATTTTTTCCGGCCCGCCAAAGGCGAGCAGCAGAACGGCGTCGTAGTGCATATCAAGGCAGAGGCGTAAATCGCGTTTTTCTGATGACGTGACGTATCAGGTTTGACGACTCGATAATTCGTGCACCATATCGACCAGCGCAATCACATTATCCACCGGAGTTTGCGGCACAATACCGTGTCCCAGGTTGAAAATATGTCCTTCTCTGCCCCTGGCCTGCTCCAGAATGCGTTGCGCCTGCTGGCGTAAGGTATCGAGTGGAGCAAAAAGAGCTAAAGGGTCAAGGTTGCCCTGGACGGCTCGGTCTGCGCCGACCCGCTCCCAGGCCACATCAAGGTCGACCCGCCAGTCCACCCCAATCACATCCCCACCCGCTTCGGCCAGCAGTTCCAGAATGCCGGCCGTGCCCGTGCCGAAATGAATGAGGGGAACACCCGGCGTCACGCCTTGGATGAGCGTCCGCATATGGGGCAACAAAAAACTTCGATAGTCCTGGGGGGCCAGACAGCCAACCCAGGAATCAAAGAGCTGAATGGCCTGCGCGCCGGCTGTAATCTGAGCATTGACATAGGCGGTGATAGTCCGCACCAATTGATCCATCAGCGCGTGCCAGGCCCCGGAATCCTGATACATGAGGCGCTTGGTTTCCAGATACTGCCGTGACGCACCGCCCTCAATCAAATACGACGCCAGGGTGAACGGCGCGCCCGAGAAGCCGATCAGAGGGATATGGCTGGGTAAGCTGCTGCGAATCTTGCGGATTGTTTCAAATACAAAGGGGACGGATTCTTCGGGCGACGCCTCACGCAGAGCACCAATATCCTGGCCCGAACGAACCGGGCGATGGATAACAGGGCCGTCGCCGGCGGAAAATTCCAGTCCAACGCCCAGAGGTTCAACAATAAGAAGGATATCCGAAAAGAGAATGGCGGCGTCCACACCGAGGCGTTCAACCGCTTCAAGCGTCACCTGCGCGGCCAAGTCGGGGGTCTTGCACAGTTCGAGAAAGGGCACCCGTGCGCGTAAGGCCCGGTATTCGGCCATATACCGCCCGGCCTGTCGCATGAGCCAAACCGGGGTGTACGGGGTGGGCTCTCTCCGGCAGGCGCGTAGAAAAACCGGCGTCTCCATGACTGGCCAGCCTACCACACGGAACGGACAGCGGCAGCCCCACTCCTCTTGCCGTCTGTTCCGGGCTTCGGATACAAAACAGGAATAAGGAGTACCCGTATGACAGACACAGGCGCCCATCATGTGACAACGGTCAATGGCTTTCGGATGCACTATGTGATTGCCGGCTCAGGCTACCCCCTAGTTTTTGTTCACGGCTGGCCGCAGAGCAGCTATGAGTGGCACAAGATCATTGGTCCGTTGTCGGAGCAGTTCACGGTCATCACCCCCGACTTGCGAGGCTTGGGAGATTCCGAGCGCCCGCTGAGCGGCTATGACAAACGCACCCTGGCCTCAGATGTATATGAACTCGTTCAATCACTCGGCTTTGAGAAAATCGGCCTGACCGGCCATGACTGGGGTGGCGCGGTCGCCTACTATCTGGCTTACGATCACCCGGAAATGGTCGAGCGCCTGATGATCCTCGATATGATTCCGGGTCTGGGTCGTACAGGCGACAAAATGGACCTCGGGGTTGCCCAGCGGCTGTGGCACGTCTTCTTTCACGCCGGTATGCCCGACCTGGCCGAAAAGCTGGTGAGCAATAATGTCGAAACCTATTTGCGCCATTTCTATAATTCGAGCGTGTACAATTATAGCCCAAAGGTGTTCACCGACGCCGATGTGGCCGAATACGTCCGGGTCTATTCCGCGCCAGGGGCGCTGCGTGCCGGGTTCCAGTATTACCGCACGGGCATCAACGAAGACCTAGAGAACCTGAGTTCATGCACGGAAAAACTCAAGATGCCCGTCCGAGCCTGGGGCGGCCAGACCTTCCTGGGTAATCTTGTGCCGATCTGGCAAGGCGTGGCGGACAACGTCGAAGGCGGCCAGGTCGAGGAGTGCGGTCACTTTATTGCGGAAGAAAAACCGGATTTTGTGATTGCCCAGGCCCGGGAGTTCTTTGGTCCCTTGCAAGAATAAGCGCCAGGTGAGCGGCCGTTCCCGCGGTCGTTGGAACCGGGCGTGACTTCGCCTATAATCCGGTGGGGGGAGGTGGATGTATGAAGAAAGCGGCGGTGGCGGAACAAATCCTGACCACAGACCTCGGGGCGGAAGCGGAAGCGCGCTATCTGAACTACGCCCTGAGTGTGATTACCTCACGGGCCTTGCCCGACATCCGTGACGGTCTCAAGCCGGTCCAGCGCCGGCTGCTGTACGCCATGCACCAAAACCTGCGGCTCGGCGGCGATGCCCGGCCGCGCAAATCCGCGGCGGTGGTCGGTGAAGTCCTGGGCAAATATCATCCGCACGGAGACCAGGCCGCCTATGAGGCTATGGTGCGCTTGGCCCAGCCGTTCTCGCTGCGCTATCCACTGGTGCAGGGAGAAGGCAATTTCGGCTCGCTCGATGGCGATGGCGCCGCGGCCATGCGCTACACCGAAGCCAAGCTCGCGCCCCTGTCTGAAGAGCTGTTCCGCGACCTGCGCGGCGCAACCATACCCTATCGTCCCAACTATGACGCCACCCTGGATGAGCCGGTCGTCCTGCCGTCCGGTATTCCCCAACTCCTGCTCAACGGCGCCAGCGGCATCGCGGTTGGCATGGCCACCAGCATTCCGCCCCATAATTTTACGGAAGTCATCAAGGCCCTGCTGGCTATGATTGACGACCCGACGCTGACCAGCGCAGGATTGCTCAAGCATATCAAAGGCCCGGATTTTCCAACCGGAGGGGAAATCCTGACCAGCAAGCGCGAGTTGCGCGAGATGTATGAAAAGGGCCAGGGGACGATTAAATTACGCGGGGAGTGGAAGATCGAGAGTCTGCCGCGCGGCAAGCGTCAGGTCGTCATTACCTCCCTGCCGTATACCGTCAACAAGGCCCAACTGGTGGAAAAGATCGCCGAATTCGTCAGCAGCCGGAAAATCCCGCAGGTCGTCGATGTCCGGGACGAATCGACCGACGACATTCGTATTGTCCTTGAGCTCAAAGGCAATACCTCGGACGAGTTGGCTATGGCGTATTTATGTCGGCATACATCGCTGCAAACCTCCTTTTCGGTCAACCTGACCTGTCTGGTTCCAACCGGCAACCCGGACGTCGGTCAACCCCTGCGCGCCACCCTGTCCGACCTCTGCCGGCACTTCCTGGACTTCCGTTTTGCGGTGGTCACCAAACGCTTTGAGCATGAGTTGGACGCGCTGGAGACCCGCCTGCATATTCTTGCCGGCCTGGCCCTGATTGCCGACCAGCTCGACACCGTTATCCGCCTCATCCGCAATGCGGCCTCCCGCCAGGACGCGCGGGAAAAACTCCAGCACAGTTTTCAATTGACCGAGGTCCAGGCCGACGCCATTCTCGATATTCGCCTCTACCAACTCGCCCGCTTGGAAGTCGAGAAAATTCAAACCGAACGCCGGGAGAAAGAAACCCGCGCCCAGGAGTTGCGCCGGTTGTTGAGGAGTGAAGGCCAGCGCTGGGCGCTCATACGGGACGAACTGGAAGCGCTCGGCCAGCAGTATGGCGACCGCCGTCGAACGGCTCTGCGCGCGGGCGAGCAGCTCAATTACGACCCGGACGCCTATATTGTCCATGAGGAAGCGACAGTCGTCCTCAGCCGGGATGGCTGGATTAAGCGCGTCAGGGAACTCAAGGACCCAACCAGCACCCGTCTGCGTGAAGGTGACGCCATCAAAGCCCTTCTTCAGGGGACAACCCGCGATCGCCTGGCCGTTTTCACCAACCGGGGCATACTCTACGTCATACGCATTAACAGCGTGCCGGCGACCACCGGCTATGGAGAACCCATCCAGACCCTGTTCAATTTTCAGGACGGCGAACAGGTTGTGACAGTGCGTCTGATCCGCGACCGCCGGCCAGAGAGCCCGGCCCAGCAGAATGGGGCGGGAGCGGCCAGACCAGACCGGACCGACCTGTTCGCGCCCCCGGCCTCCCCCCAGGCTGCTGGCGAGCGGGGACCGGCCCTGCTGCTGGCGACGGCCAAGGGCCTGGGGTTTCGTTTTGAGCCCAGTGTCGAGGAAACCACCCGTAACGGGCGGAAAATCGCCCGTTTGTCCGCGGACGACGCCGTTATTACCGTCCAGCCGGCGCGTAGCGGACGGACGGTGTGTGCTACCGCGGCCGGGTATATATTGGCTTTTCCAACCGAAGATATTGCCGAATTATCTGGAGCCGGACGCGGAGTTATTCTCATGCGCCTGGAACAAGACGATCGTTTGGTTGGGGCGGTCACAAGCGAACCCGGCGCAGGTGTGACGGTTATCAATACAGACGGGAAAGAGCGGAAAATCCCACTGCGGGATATTCCGTTAGGTAAACGGGCCGGCAAGGGCCGGCGGGTGGTCAAACGATCGGCCCTGGTTGGGGTGCGGCAAAACGACGCCCGACGCGGCGCGAAGGGCGGAGTGGAGGAGGCTGAGGCGTAATATGGCAGTGCAAAAGCAAGCCTACACGGCAAAGGATATTACCGTTCTGGAGGGTCTCGATCCGGTTCGCAAACGACCCGGCATGTATATCGGCGGGGTTGATAGCACGGGGCTGCATCACCTCGTCTGGGAACTCCTTGACAACGCGGTGGATGAAGCCATGAACGGCCATGCCAGTCGTATTGAGGTCAGCCTGCATAAGGACGGCTCGACCGTCACCGTGGCCGACAACGGCCGCGGGATTCCGGTAGACCTGCATCCGCAGTTCAAGAAGCCCGCGCTGGAACTGATTCTGACCACCCTGCATGCCGGCGGGAAATTCGGCGACCGGAATTACGCCCATTCCGGCGGGCTGCACGGCGTGGGCGCTTCCGTCGTCAATGCGCTGGCCGACCATATGCAGGCCCATATCCGCCGGGATGGGGTAGAGTGGGAACAGCGCTTTTGCCGCGGCAAGGCCACAACACCACTCAAACAAATCGGCGCGGCGCGCGGACATGGCACCACCCTCACCTTTCACCCCGACCCTGATATTTTTCCGTCTATTGCCTTCACACCCGAGCGCATTACCGAAAGATTGGAAGCCAAAGCCTATCTGCACAAAGGGCTGCTGCTCGTCTTTCGGAATGAGACAACCAGGCAAACGCAGCAGTTCCTGTATAAAGACGGCCTCAAAGCCTACCTCCGCAAGCTGCTCGCCGACGGCGACAAAAAGGCGGTTATTCAGGACGTCTTCCATATCGAACGCGACACCGCGCCGCCCCTGGAGTGCGTGCTGACCTGGACGGAATCACCGGAAGAACGCATCCACTCATTTGTGAATGGCATCCCCACGCCCTTCGGCGGGACGCATGAAGCTGGCTTAAAGACCGCCATTGTCAAGGCGGTTCGCAATTACATCAACGTCAATAACCTGACGCCCAAAGGGATGACCATTACCGCCGATGACACGCGCGAAGGGCTGGTCGCCATCCTCAGCCTGTATCTCAAACAGCCACAGTTTCAGGGGCAGACCAAAGAAAAACTCGGCAACCCGGAAGCCGCCGCCCAAATTGACAGCGTGATTCGGACCACCCTGGAGAATTTTCTGCTCCACAACCGCTCCCAGGCGGAAACGATTGCACAGCGGGTGATATTGGCGGCCCGGGCGCGCACTGCCTCACGCGCGGCATTGGAAAGCGTGCGGGGTAAAGGGTCGGTTTCCCATCGTCTGAACCTGCCCGGCAAGCTAGCCGACTGTTCCTCAACCAGCCCGGCCAACAGCGAACTCTTCATTGTTGAGGGCGATTCTGCCGGCGGCTCGGCCAAGCAGGGCCGCGACCGGGGATTTCAGGCCATCCTGCCGCTGCGCGGCAAAGTGTTGAATACGGAACAGGCCTCACTCAATAAAATCCTGACCAATAAAGAATTAAACGATCTTGTGTCGGCCTTGGGCTGCGGCGTGGGCAAGACGTTTGATCTGTCCAGGCTCCGCTATCACAAAATCTGCCTGTTGATGGACGCCGACTCGGACGGCAACCACATTTGTACGCTCCTGCTGACCTTTTTCTACCGTCACCTGCCCGAGCTGATTCAGGCCGGCCGGGTCTATATTGCCAAGCCGCCGCTGTATAAAATCGAGGTCGGCAAGCAAGTCCACTGGGCGGACGATGACGCCGCCAAGGAACGCCTGCTGGCCCAGCAAAATGGACAGGCCGGCAAGGCCCAGGTGCAGCGTTTTAAGGGCTTGGGCGAGATGAATCCACATACTCTCAAGGAAACGACCCTTGACCCGCGCACGCGCACCTTGCTCAAGGTCTCTATTCAGGACGTCAAGCGAACCGAAAAAGCCATCAAGACGCTGATGGGAAAAGATGTCCAGCCGCGCTTCAGCTTTATCATGGAGCGGGCGCCCAAGGTCGAAGACGTAGACGTGTAATGCCCAAGCGTCATCCCAGCCTGGTCGCCCTCTCGCGAGAGCATCATCACGGCCTCCTTCTCGCGTTCCGCATCAAACACGGGCTACCCAAAACGCGCCGGCCACACGACAGTCCGCAGGAGCAAGCGGTCGATACGGTGCATTTTTTCAAGAGCGGTCTGGCCCCCCATTTTGCCGCAGAAGCCGATATCCTCTTTCCGGCGATCCGGGCCATGCAGCCTCAAGCGTCCGCCCTGCTCGACCGGCTGATGCACGAACATGCGGCCATGCGGGAGTTCGTGCATCAGATTGACCAGCAGTCTCCTGACGGGCCGCAGCTGACGGAATTACTGAGGTCATTTGGCACCCTCTTAGAGCGGCATATTCGATGTGAAGAACGCGATCTTTTTCCGGTGTACGAGGCCCACGTCTCCGAAGCCGAGGCGACCCGGATAGAACGTGCAATCTTCCAGGTGATCGGCGACGGTCTTGCTTGACAGTCGGAGTCACAACCGGATAGGGGAAGCAGGAGCAGGGACGAGCGAATCTCAGGAATACGAGGAGGGCACAGTATGGAGTTCTTACACACCATGATCCGGGTCAACGATTTGGACGAATCACTCAAATTCTATTGCGACGGGCTGGGCATGAAGCTGCTGCGCAAACAGGACTATCCGGGCGGTGAGTTTACCCTGGCCTTTGTTGGCTACGGCGACGAAAAAAATAACACCGTCGTCGAACTGACGCATAACTGGGGGACCTCAAGCTATGACCAGGGGAACGCCTTTGGACATTTGGCTATCGGCGTGGATGATATCTATCAGACCTGCGACGCACTCAAGGGAAAAGGCATCAACGTCGTCCGCGAGCCCGGCCCGATGGCGCACGGCGGCGCGGTTATCGCGTTTATTGAAGACCCCAATGGCTACAAGGTCGAACTGATCGACCTCAAAGGCGCCCGCGGATAGAAGATCAAGAAAAGGAGTTTCCAGTGCTACAACCCGCAAAAGACTCGATTGACGTTGGTATTTTTGTCAAAGACATCCGCGCCATGCTCGATTTTTACCAGGGCACCCTGGGTCTGGAAAAGACCGAGGAAGTGCCGACCGCCTTTGGCACCATCCATCGCTTCCGGCACGGCACGAGTGACATCAAGCTCATGGACCCTAAAGAAGTCCCACCGGCCGCACCAAACGGTTTTGGCAAGCGTCTGGGCATCGGCTATCTCACCTTTGTGATCAAAGACCTGAGCGGGCTGTGCGCCGCCCTCAAGGATAAAGGTGCGGAGTTCACCATCCCGGAAACCGAAATCCGCCCCGGTACCCGGATCGCCATGATCAAGGACCCCGAGGGTAATATTCTGGAGTTTGTCGAGCGCGGCTAGCCCGTTTCACACGAGGCCCCAGCCATGCAGGGGCCTCCCGTCATGCCGGACGTGATCCGGCATCCAGCCGGCCGCGGAGGCTGGGAGCCTGGATTCCTGCTTTTGCAGGAATGACGGATGGTGACGCATAATGGTGAATTGATCTACAGGTTGACTGTGGCTCTGGTACTGGGGGAATCCCCACTTTGTGATGATGGGACGTTGGCAATGAGAGACTTCATTGCCAATCCATTCAGAATATTTATGCGCTCTTCCGCCGTCGGCCGCCCGGCCTGAAGTGCCGGATGGCGCCGCTGGCAATACGCGCCCCACGCGAGGCCTCCGGCTTGGCAAAACGGCGGAGGGTGAAATGCGTTGGTTCAAAACCTTTGATCATCTTGCGTGGAACCTCTTTTCCCAACAGACTCTCGATGGCGCGCACCGCTTCGACCTCGTCGGACGAGGCAAAGGTGAGGGCCTCTCCTGTTGCCATGGCGCGAGCGGTCCGGCCGATGCGGTGGACGTAATCTTCCGCTCGATTGGGAACGTCAAAATTCACCACATGGGAAATGCCCTCGACGTCAAGACCGCGCGCGGCCACATCGGTTGCAACCAGGACATCAACTTTTCCGCTCTTAAAATCATTGAGCACTTGGGTACGGACGCGCTGGCTCTTATCGCCATGCAGGGCGGCGACCCGGCGGTTCGTCCGGGACAGACGCTTGGATAGGCGTTCCGCACGAACCTTGGTCCGCGTAAAGATCAGAACGTGTTTGAGGCTGCCGTGCTGGAGGAGATAGGATAGCAGATCGTTTTTGCGTTCGGCTTCTACCAGATAGAGCACGTGGCGCAGCGTCGCGACCGGCGTCGCCCGTCGCCCGACATCAATCACCTCGGGCTCTCTCAAGGTGTCTTGGGCCAGACGCTCAATCTCCTGTGGCATGGTTGCGGAAAACAAGAGCGTTTGGCGCGTTTTAGGCAATGTGGCCAGGATACGCCGGACATCGGGCAGAAAACCCATATCCAGCATACGATCGGCCTCGTCCAGAACGAGCACCTCGACGTCAGCAAGCCGGACGTTGCCCCGATTCAAGTGATCGAGCAGGCGTCCGGGGGTTGCGATGAGCAGTTCCACCCCGCGCCGCAGCCGGTCGGTTTGCGGACCGAGCCCGACACCCCCATAGACCACGGTTGAGCGAACCGGCACGTGTTTTCCGTAGGTTCGGGCACTTTCCCCTATCTGGACGGCGAGTTCGCGCGTCGGGGTCAGCACCAGAGCCCGGACGGTTTTCGACTCTTCGGAGGCGAAACGTTGCAGGATGGGCAGGATAAATCCGGCAGTCTTGCCCGTCCCGGTCTGGGCGCAAGCGAGCATATCCTTGCCGCTCAGGGCAACCGGAATCGCTTGGGATTGAATCGGAGTTGGGGTTTCGTATTGGACATCTTCAAGGGCGCGTAAAAGCTCGGGCATCAGTCCAAGCTCGGAAAACTCGGAACAATCGGCAGGATCGTTCCGCATACTCTCTGTTGTCAAAGGACCATCTCTTTCTCCGCGCGGCCCAGCTGCACGGACGGATAGGGGCGCGGACAAAGTATCGGCGCACCGGGTTATTAAACAGAACCTGGGAAACGTGGAACTCGGGTCTGGGCAACCAGAGACCCGCTTCTGAGCGGGATTTCTTACAAAGGAAAAGAGACCTGCTCGCGGTTCGTTCTCGTGCTATGTGTACCTAGCTTACCTGACAAACAGTGAGAATGCTAGTCGAATATTCTTTTTCGCCCCTGACCCAGCGGCTCCTACGCAAGGTCGGTCTTGCGCTTCGTCAGGATAATAGCTGATCCCAGCGAGACACCCACCCCAACAATGGAGTAGAGGAGGTAGAAGAGACCCAACTGATTAGCCTCTGGGGTATCGCGATACATAAAGAGCAGGAGGTTCAAAATGACGTACAGCGCATACGCATGCGCCATGCCCACAACGAAACGCTTCATATTCCAGATGCCGTAGGCGTAGACGAACAAATAGAGGCCGGCCACGATGCCGGCTATCGCGTTGGGCATCCCGGACAGCCGGGAACCGAAGAGCACAAAGCCGGTCGTTTCATTAATCTGGAGGGGTTTCAGAAAATTTGATATTGCCAGAAGAGCAAACAGGACGGCAAAGACCGTGAGTACACTGCCACGTTCAGCTTGAGCCATTGGGCCTCCTTGTGATCTGAGGTCCAACGTTACAATACTTCCCGCAGCCCGAGCAAGCGCCAGACAGGTAGAAATGCACAGAGAGTTCCGATACCAGAATCAGAGTCGAAAATACGCTGACCCCTGAGAGGAGAACGTGATGACTATACGGTTACGACAGATCTGTTTCGTTGCGGACAAGCTCGCGCCTGTGGTCGAGGACCTCACATCCATATTCGGTCTTGAGGTGTGTTTTGTTGATGAAGGCGTGGGCGTTTTCGGCCTGGAGAACTCCCTCTTTCCAATCGGCTCAAACTTTTTTGAGGTCGTCGCGCCGACAAAAGACAACACCGCGGCCGGTCGCTTTCTGCAACGGCGCAACGGCAACGGCGGCTATATGGTCATTTGCCAGTGCGATAGCCGCGAAACGCAACAGGCGCGTAAGGCCCGGGCGCAGGAGCTCGGCGTCCGTATTGCCTGGGAACAGAACATTCACGGCTTTCAGTGTATGCAGCTCCACCCGGGCGACACGGGGGGGGCCTTCTTTGAACTTGACTGGGACCCGAAGAACGAGCCCGAAGGACATTGGGAACCTGCTGGTGGGGATGGCTGGGACACCGCCCGGCGGACGGATGTGGTCAGCGGCTATTCAGCGGTTGAGTTGCAGTCCCATGACCCGCAATCAATGGCTCAGCGGTGGGCAGATATCGCCGGCCTTCCACTCCAGCAGGACGCTCACGGTCGCCTGAGCCTGCCGCTGGAAAATGCCAACCTGCGGTTTGTTGAGGCCATGGATGGACGCGGAGATGGTCTGGGCGGAGTGGATATAGTTGTTACGGATGTCCAGAGGCTCCTGACCACGGCAGAGCAGCGTGGTCGTCGGGTGTCGGACGATCAGGTGGAGGTGTGTGGCGTTCGTTTTTATCTCAAAGAGGCGTAGGTCGCGCCCTGCCCTAATGGCCGTACTTCTGATCGATAAAATCCCGGATAACTTCTGGCGGGGCTCCTGCTTCAAATAATGCCTGCGCATCCTGCGCTTCGTGCAAACAGTGCATTCAGCCAGCGGCGTGATCATCCACAAAGCAATCCAGGAGGTTACCGTGCCCCATGGACCGATCGCAGCCACAGTAGCAGTGCAGCCCGGCTAACACGTCCGGGATGGTTTGGGCAATGACGTAACCGTCTTTGACCGCTCCGCTGAACAAGTCTGGCGATAAGGTAGCAGGCAGACTGGCAGGGGTTGAGAGCGGTCTTGCCGCTTGTTGCTTTTCTGGCGCAGGCCCGGTTTCGGCAGCCAGACTCGTCTCGGCCAGGACAATAGCCGGAGAGTGCCCTGGTGCAGCGAGCACAGCCCCAAGTCCCAAGACGAGCATGAGGGCGCCTACGATACGGATGACCATGCGTACCATCTCCTTTCGGTCGGTGAGCCGACCCTCACGCTACCATACATCGCTACCCGGCCCAACCACGCAGCAGCCGGCTCTCACAGGCGGTTATAGCACGTCAAGCTGCATGGGCTGGCGCTGGGAAAACGTATAGAGTTGGGCCGGTCGATGCGCGCCCCGCCGTGTTTTCAAGAGGGGCTTGAGCAGACCGGAACTGATAATTTTTCGTCTGAAATTTCGTCGATCCAACTGACGATCGAGGATGATTTCGTAGACCCCCTGTAGCTCCGCAACCGTAAATTCCCGCGGCAGGAGACTGTAGACAATATTCGCGTAGCCCAATTTGCTCTGGAGCCGCCGTAGCGCATATTCCGCTATGGCGTTATGGTCGTAGGCCAGCTCGGGCAGATCATGCACCGGAAACCAGGCAATGTCCGCGTATTTTTCCCCGAGATGGGGAGTCTGCGCAAGCGGCGGGACAAGGGCAAAATACGCGACTGACACGGTTCGTGCGGAAGGGTCCCGGGTCGCACTGCCAAACGTATACAATTGCTCCAGGTAGAGGTCCTGCACGCCTGTTTTTTCATACAACTCGCGCTGGGCCGCGGCATCGAGCGATTCGTCTACCTGCACCAGCCCCCCAGGGAACGCCCAACGGCCGGCGAACCCACCCTTCTTAATTTTCACCAGCAGCGCGCGCAGGGCCCCCTGGGTAAGGGTAAAGAGCACCGCATCAACGGCGACACGCGGAGGTATTTGTTTTGCGCTGCGCTGGCCCTCGTTTGCTCTGCCCACAGGAGCATACTATGCCTTGAGCGCCAGCATACGGTCAAGTGAACGCTGGGCGCTGACCCGGGTCTCTTCCGGCAGCGTAATCTCAAAACGTCCGTCGCGCAGAGAGTTCCGCACCCCTTCGAGCGTAATCATTTTCATATAGGCGCACAGCTTGCAGCTCTTGTAGAATTTCTTCTCCGGGACTTCCAACAGCAAGCGATCCGACAGACCGCACTCCGTGACGATCAGAAACTCCTGAGCCGGACTTTCTTTGGCGTAGCGCATCATGGCGCTGGTTGAGAGCACGGCATCCGCCAGGGCGAGCACATCTTCCCGGCACTCGGGGTGGACGAGCACTTTTACCTGCGGGAGTTTGTCCCGTACCTCTTGAATCTGTTTCGGCGTGATCTGATGATGAACGTAGCAGTTCCCCTGCCAGGCAATAATATTCTTACTGGTTTCATTCTGGACATAACGGGCCAGATTCTCGTCAGGCACGAAAAGGATGTTCTCGGTGTCAAGCGCTTCCACCACCTGGATTGCGTTCGACGAGGTGCAACACACATCAGATTCGGCTTTGACATCCGCGGTCGTATTGACGTAACAGACCACCTGGAGATCGGGATATACCTGGCGCAGCTCTTCCTTTCGGTCAGCCAGGGCCTCCCCCGTGACGCTCTCGGCCAGAGAGCAGCCGGCCTGCAAGTCAGGCAGGAGCACCGTGCGCTCAGGATTCACGATCTTGGCCGTTTCAGCCATGAAGTGGACACCACAAAAGACAACCACGTCAGACGCAACCTGCTTTGACTGGCGGGCCAATTCGAGGGAATCGCCTATCACGTCAGCCACCTCAAAAATCTCCGGGCGTTGGTAATTGTGCGCCAGTATGACGGCGTTCTGCCGGCGTTTCAGCTCGTGAATCTCATGAATCCAGGCTGCGTATTGTGTGCAGGCGTCCAGCGTATAGCCGCTGTCGAGTTGCGCCAGATGCTCGTAGAGCTGGTGTGGAGTCTTTTCTTGAAGGCCGGTCGGTCCGTTGTGCATAATCGCTCTCCGGTTCGCGCGTTTTAGTTTGCGTCATTGTGACGTAAACCGGAGATGATTGTCAACCGGAGCCGGAGAAGGATCAGACGGACACGGAGTCCACAGCCGGAGGGTTCTCGCGTGGGGAGAGCGGATGCTGGTTACGATAGGCCAAAAACTGGCCGACCAGATCGTAATAGTGCTGGCGGCTGCTGAGTTCCTTCATAGCCAGCCGTAGCGGCCGACAGGGTCCAAAACATTTCGCATACCAGTCTATGGTCTTCCTGAATTGGGTGCAGGCCAGATGCTCTCCCCGCTGCTGCGCCGCGCGTTCAAAATGACGGGTCATAAAGGCCACACGTTCTACCAATGGAGGCTCGGGCGGAGCCGGCTGCCCCAGCAAACCGGCCTGAATATGATGGAAGACCCAGGGGTTGGTCAGCGCGCCGCGGCCAATAACCAGACCCGCGCAGCCCGTCTCTTCGAGCATACGTTTGGCTGTTGCCGCATCACATACATCGCCGTTTCCGAAAACGGGCATGGCCGGCACGGATTCCACGACCGAGCGAATACCCTCCAGGTCGACCGAGCCCCGGAATGCCTCGGCCCGCGTGCGGCCGTGAATGGTGAGGGCCGCAACCCCCTCGTCTTCCAGAATAGGCGCCAGCACTGGCGCATCAAGCCGCGTCCGGTCCCAGCCCAGGCGCGTCTTCACCGTGACCGGAATTTTGACCGCCCTCGTCACGGTGCGGACGAACGCGCCGGTTTTTTTCGGGTCTTTTAACATGGCCGCGCCAGCGCCGGTTTTGATGACCTTTTCAACCGGGCAGCCCATGTTGATATCAATGGCGTCCGCCCCCTGCTCCTCAAGCCAGACGGCTGCATCGCGGACTTCTTCGGCCACCGGCCCAAAGAGCTGGACACTCAGCGGGCTGTCGTCCGGGCGCGTTTCAATCAACTCAAAGGCGCGCCGATTTTTTTCCAGCAACGACCGAGCATGGACCAGTTCGGTTGTCGCCAGACCGAAGCCACCCACTTCGCGCATACACCACCGAAACGGGAGGGTCGTATAGCCAGCAAGCGGGGCCAGGAACAGATTGGTAGGAAGCGAGAGGGCGCCTATGTGTATGGGAGTCATGATTTCCAGAAGATCGTCACCAGTTGAAGAGGAACAGCAGGCTGCGCTAGCGTCGGTCAAATTGACGCTCAAGTTGACGCACCGAATAGCGGACCATAGTTGGCCGACCATGCGGGCAAGTAAATGGCGAGGTACAATCCAAAAGCGTTTTCACCAGGGCATGCATGGCCTCCCCAGTCAGCGTCTGGCCGGCTTTAATCGATTTTACCTTACAGGCGATACGCGCCGCTATGTCTTCCTGTTTGGCCTCAATGGAATTATCCGAGCGCCCTTCGGCCTGAGCTTCGGCCAGCTCACTCAACAGCCCCGGAGTGTCAGCCGGGCGAAAATACGCTGGCGTGGCTTGCACCTGAAACGTGTTCCCTCCAAAGGGCTGAATATCAAAGCCGACCTGGACGAGATAATCGCCCAGTTCTTCTAACGCGCTGCACGCGGCAGGCGATAACTCAAAAGTGACGGGTATCAGCAGCGGCTGCGTTGCGCTGTGTTGGTGTTGCAGGCTGTCGAGCACCTGTTCATACATGATGCGCTCATGCGCCGCATGCTGATCCACAATCCAGAGTTCGCCTGCCACTTCAACCAGGACAAACAACTCATGGCTCTGGCCAACCACACGGAATTCGGTCCCGGCGGGTCGTTGGTATAAGGTCGTTTGTGAATGGGCCAGATTCGGCGGGGCGACTGCCGACTCGTGGACCAGTGGCTTGTCCAACAGGCGTAAGCCGGGCTCAGGCCGGGCTCCATACGAGTCCGCGGTCTTGTGGCGTCTGTGGGGCCTTGGGTAATCGGCCGGGTCGGGTCTTGGAACCGCGCTGTCCAAGGCCCGACTCTCGGTCCGCGCCTGCCTCTCAGCACGGGGCAACCCTTCGGTTCGGCTGTCAGCCTGTCGCTTGCCGCCTGGCAGGTCAGAGACCGGAAGATCAATTTTTTTGAACAGATTCGCCCGATCCAGTGTCTTTCTGACGGTCTGGACGACCAGCCGGAGGAGTTCTCGTTCCGCTTTGAATTTCACTTCGCGCTTGGTGGGATGAACATTGACGTCAACCTGGTCAGTCGGGACAGTCAGAAAGAGTACCCCCAAGGGGAAGCGGCCGGCCGGCAGCAGTTCTCCGTAGCCGCGATTCAAGGCAGACGCTAAGGGCTGGCTTTTCACCGGGCGTTCATTCACGAAGAAGTATTGGCCGGTCCGGGTATTGCGGCTGCGGCTGGGCGGGCTGACCAGGCCAGTCAGCCCAACGCCCTCTTCGGCCAGGGTTGTGTCTGCACTCGGGAGCGCCAGAAATTCCTGGGCCCACTCCTTGCCGATAACCGCCCGCGCGCGCAGGGCTAAGTCAGCCTGAGGAGGCGCATGAAACACCTCGCGACCGTCCGACTGAAAGCGAAAGTGAATGGACGGACGCGACAACGCCAGAGCGACCAGGACCTCATGTACCTGATGACCTTCGGCAGTCGGGGATTTGAGGAAGGCCCGCCGCGGTGGGGTATTAAAAAACAAATGCCGCGTGGTCACGGTTGTTCCCTGCGGACAGCCGGCAGGGGTTGTCTCCAGCGGCGCACTGCCACCCGCCCGGACGCGCACCCCTTCGATGGCGTCCGGTGTCCGGGAGAGCAATTCGACCTGCGTCACCGCAGCAATGCTGGCCAGCGCCTCGCCCCGAAAGCCTAGGGTCGTCAGCAGAAAGAGATCATTGCTGGATTGTATTTTACTGGTCGCGTGGCGTTGGAATGCGAGCGGCGCATCAGCCGGCGCTATCCCTCCCCCGTCGTCCTGGACAACGATTTCATCAATCCCGCCCTTGGTAATCGACACGCTGATTGAGCGCGCGCCGGCGTCAATCGCATTTTCGACCAACTCTTTGACAATCGAGGCGGGACGCTCAATGACTTCGCCCGCCCGGAGCTGCTCAATCGTAGGCGAATCCAGAAGATGAATACGGTCCATGCCCATGACTCAGACTATGACTCGCGCGCTTGCCCAAACAGGCCAAGCTGAGAAGACTGTTCTGTCACTATTGTCCGCGCTTTGCTCGCGCTTCCCCGAGCACGTTTTTTGGCTGGCCGCACAATCTCTGGGGACCCTTCAAGGTCCTTGAGGATTTCTTCCGCCCGCTCCGTCACCGCTCGTGGCAGTCCGGCCAGCTTGGCGACATGGATGCCATACGATTGATCCGACGCGCCAGCGATGACCTTGTACAGAAAAACAACCTCATCCTGCCATTCACGAACGGCGAAGGTGTAATTCACCAGGCCGGGGAGCCGGCCGTGCAGCTCGGTGAGTTCATGAAAATGCGTGGCGAACAGGGTACGGGGTCTCGGCCCGTCGTCATCAACCAGGAACTCGATAATCGCCCGGGCAATGGACAGGCCATCCGATGTCGAGGTTCCACGCCCGATCTCGTCCAGCAGCAGCAGACTCCGTTCTGTGGCTGCGTTCAGGATCTGGGCGGTTTCAATCATTTCTACGGCAAACGTGCTTTCCCCCAGGGCCAGATTATCGGAGGCTCCGATACGGGTAAAAATCCGATCCACAATACCGACCCGGGCGCGCGTGGCCGGCACAAATGAACCGATCTGGGCCAGCAGTACAATCAGTGCAGCCTGGCGTAAATACACGGATTTGCCGCTCATATTCGGGGCGGTCAACAGCAGGAACTGCTGGTCCGACCGATTGAGCTGCACATCATTCTCGACAAAGGCGCTCCGTCCCAGCAGCGACTCGACAACCGGATGCCGTCCATCCACGATCAACAGTTCGGCCGCCTCTGACATTTCGGGGCGCACGTAGTGCTGGTTGACCGCCACCCAGGCAAAGCCGGCCAGGCCGTCAAGCTGGGCACACGCCTGCGCAAGCGCTTGAATCTGGGTCATATACTGGAGGACCAGAGCGCATAATTCGGCAAAGAGTTCCTGCTCCAGGGCGACCGAGCGGTCCTGGGCATTGAGAATCTGGTCCTCGTACTCTTTCAGCTCAGGCGTAATAAATCGCTCCGCATTCGCGAGGGTTTGTTTCCGCATATACGCGTCGGGCACCTTATTGAGGTGGGCCTTGGAGACTTCCAGGTAGTAGCCAAAGACCCGGTTATACCCAATTCTGAGCGAGGGAATGCCCGTGCGCTCACTTTCTCGGGCCTGGAGCGCGGCAAGCCACTGCTTGGCATCCGAGGCAAGGGCTTGCAGGCGGTCCAGTTCCGCATGATAGCCCGGCGCAAAGACGCCGCCTTCTCGGAGATGAACGGGCGGCACCTTGACCAAGGCGCGGGCGAGGGTATCCGGTAAGAGACCGAGGTCGGATTGCAGGTGTTCACGCTGTTGGCGCAGCAGCGGGCTCTGGACCGTTTCCAGCGCGCGACTCACGTCGGGCATTTGCGCCAGCGAGTCTCGCAGGGCCGCGCTGTCTTTGGGATTCGCCACTCGACAACTAAAACGGGCAACCAGACGTTCCAGGTCACGAACAGGGGCAAGCGCGTCGCGCGCCGCCTCCAGCACGGCCGGCGCGTCGACGAACTCGGCCACCCCGGCGTGCCGGGCTTCAATAGTCGCCACGGATAAGAGCGGATTCTTCAGCCAGTACCGCAACAGTCGCCGGCCCATCGGCGTGACCGTGGCATCCAATACATCAATCAGAGCCTTGCCACGAATATCCAGGTTCGCCGGACGAAAAATTTCCAGGCTGCGCTCGACAACCGGGCCTAACAGCATGGTTTCGCCGGTATGGAGCCGTTTCGGCAGACCGATATGCGGCAGGCTGACCGGCATATGCTGCTGCAGAAAACGGAGCACCAGGGCGATGGCAATGGTGTTTTCCGGGTCCAATTCCAGGGCCCGCAAGGAATCCAGCCCGAAAAAAGACTGGACGCACTCAACGCTATCATCGAAGGCAGCCTGCCAGTCTTCCAGCTTTGTCAGGGTCGTCCCGGCCTGGCCGCTCCGGTACTCAGCCAGGACGGGATGCCCGGCCAGGCCCTTGGTGATGACAATCTCACGCGGCGCGAGATGAGCCAGGGAGTCAGCCAGGGCAGCTTCCGTCTCGCTCCAGAATTGGAACGCCCCGGTCGTTGGTTCGAGCAGCGCCAGCCCCCACTGTCGCCCGCGAGCAAACATCCCCAGCAAGGTCGGGCTTGTTGCGTCGGCCTCGTTCTCAACATACGTGGAAGGGGTAATGACCCGCGTAACTGCGCGCTTGACCAGGCCCTTGGCCGTTTTCGGGTCTTCGACCTGGTCGTACAGCGCAACTTTTTTCCCAGCCTTGACCAGACGGGCGATATAGCCCTGGACGGCATGATAGGGCACTCCGCACATAGGGACCTTGCCGTCTCCGCCCTCGCGGGCAGTCAGGGTTAAATCGAGCAGGTCCGCGACCAGAGGCGCGTCATCAAAAAAGATCTCGTAGAAATCCCCCAAGCGGCACAACACAATCGCGTCCTGATGCTGTTGCTTGACCGACAAATACTGCTGCATCAGGGGGGTGTGAGCCATGCTGTTCTTCCCTTTTGCGCATTGCCCCACTCTACTCGGCTGGGGATGTGATAGATCATTCAAGCGCCTGCTGCAAGTCGGCGATCAAATCATCCGGATGTTCCAGACCAATCGACACACGCAGTAAGTTCGCCGGCGTGCTTGAGCTTTCTTCTATTGATGCGCGGTGTTCAATCAAGCTATGGGTGCCGCCGAAGCTGGTCGCGCTCGTGAAAAGCTTTAGCCGATTCACCAGCTCGATTGCTGCCCGCCGCCCGCCTTTAACGAAAATCGACATTAAGCCACTGCCAACGCGCATCTGGCGCAGTGCTAGCTCGTATTGTGGGTGGCTGGGATGATGGGGATAGAGGACACCTTCGATTTTGGGATGCGCCGCCAAATAACAGGCGACTTGCAGCGCATTCTCACTATGGGCGCGGACACGATAGGACAGGCTCTGCAAACCGCGCGCGGCCAGCCAGCTATTCATCGGCGACAAGACCCCTCCGCCGATTCTCACCAACCTCATGATACGCTCTGCAAATTCGTCTGCTTCGGCGAAGATGATAACGCCGCCCAATACATCGTGGTGCCCGCCGATGTACTTGGTCAAGGAAATGACGACGATGTCGGCGCCAAGCTCAATCGGATTCTGCGCGACCGGAGTAGCAACAGTGTTATCAACCAAAAGCCTGGCGCCGCTCTCATGCGCAATAGCGGCAATGGCTCTGATATCAGCCAGCCTGATCATCGGATTGGTGGGTGATTCGAGAATGACCAGTTTGGTTTTCGGACGCATGGCAGCGCGCGCCGCGTTGACATCGCTCATATCGACATACGTGGTCTCCAAACCCCAGGGCGCGAAAAATTCATTGAGCTGAACACGGACGCCGAAGTACATATCGTCACTCGATACGATGTGATCCCCCGGTCTCAGCGCTTGAAATATGGTGAGCATCGCTGCCGATCCACTTGAGACGGCATGAGCTACGGTCCCGTCTTCGAGCTTGGCGAGCGTCGCTTCCAGCGCAGCGCGATTGGGATTCTGGTAACGGGTATAGACCAGTTCGTCTGGGTCATGCCCTTGCCCGGTCGCCTCGTATTCGAATGTGGTGCTGAGCACGATAGGCGGCACGATAGCGCCGCTTGTGGGATCGATCACTGCATTATGAACCGCCTTGGTTTCCGGTCGAAGGCTCATGTTGTTTCCCGTCCTCATCCCCTGAATTGCCGCAATCATACCGGCTCAGCCCTGCCGCTGCCAAGTGCAGGCGAGCTGAGCATAAGCCCAGAATTCAAGGCAATCCTCTGGAATGAGTGTAAACTGCAATCGTAAGACATAATCGGTCGCGTATCGAGAGAAGCACCGGGAGTAGACAGCGATTTCGCTGGCCGGGGGTCTGCGACCAGGGACAATGGCGTTTTCTTTTCTTATCTGCTTTCGCCTTGTCCAGCCAGTCCAGCCGGCGCGCCGGCTCTCCCTTGATCTCAGGCGATAAAGCTGGAGAATGAATACCAGTCCGTCACAGTCGGCGCGTAACAGCCCCCGGCAGAAAGGATGCCACCCATGCCCGAGCTCGACCCGGAACAACAACAAATCCTGTCCACGCTCAACCGTTTCGTAGAGCGTGAGGTCAAGCCAGTCGCCAGCGAAATGGAGCATCGCGACGAATACCCCCACGCCCTGGTTGAGCGGATGAAAGAGCTGGGTTTATTCGGCGCGATTATCCCAACCGAGTATGGCGGCATGGGGCTGTCCTTTACCACCTACGCCATGATTATCGAAGAAATCTGTCGTGGTTGGATGAGCCTGACCGGCGTCCTGAACTCCCACCTGCTGTTCGCTCACATTCTGGCTCTGTTCGGAACAGAAGAACAAAAACAACGGCTCCTGCCGGCTATGGCCACTGGCGAGAAACGCGGCGGCCTCGCTCTCACCGAGCCCCACGCCGGAAGTGATGTGCAGCGGATTCGGACAACAGCCAGGAAGCAGGGCGACGGCTATCTGATCAACGGCTCGAAAATGTTTATTACCAATGCGCGGCATGGCAATATTCTGGCGGTCGCCGCCAAGACCGACCCCGACGCCGAGCCGGCCTATACCGGCATCAGCCTGTTTGCTGCCGAGAAAGGCGCTCCGGGACTGACGGTCAGCCGGGACATCAAGAAGCTGGGGTATAAAGGTCTGGATACGTGCGAGCTGGCCTTTGAGGACTTTCCGACACCAGCCGCCTCGCTGATCGGCGGCGCAGAGGGCCTGGGCTTCAAGCAAGTCATGGGCGGCCTGGAAGTGGGCCGGATCAATGTTGCGGCCCGGGCGGTCGGCGTCGCCCAGGCTGCCTTTGAGGAAGCCATTCGCTATTCCCAGCAGCGCGAAACTTTTGGCAAACCAATCTGTGAACATCAGGCCATTCAACTCAAGCTGGCTGACATGGCCACCAAGGTCGAAGCCTCCCGCTTACTGGTTCGCCAGGCGGCCGAGAAGAAAGACCGAGACGAGCGGTGTGACCTGGAAGCCGGCATGGCAAAACTGTTTGCGTCTGAGGCGTGCGAAGAAGTCGCCCTGGAAGCGATGCGCGTGCTGGGCGGGTATGGCTACACTCAGGAGTTTCCGGTTGAGCGTTTTTATCGGGATGCGCCCCTCATGATTATTGGGGAAGGCACGAGCGAAATTCAGAAACTGGTAATCGCCCGCAACCTCCTGAAAAAATATCGAATATAGAGTCGCCGCGCAGAACCGTCTTTGTTTCTCGCGATTTTGTCACCTGGGTGCCACTCCCGGCCCGTCCTTTGGCTTGGAATATCGGCGCGTTTTGTGTATTGTAGGGAAAATACTCAGCTATTTGCATTGTTCGCTATGGTTTTCTACCAACACAGGTCGGGCGCAAACACCGACCCTTCCCTCTAACCGAACGTTACATTTTTGTGTTGAATTGCGCAGACTTCTCGGAGCAGTGCACCGAGTCGGGAGAAGCATATGTCCACCATACTAGAAAAAACTCGAAATATCGGCATCGTCGCTCACGTTGATAGCGGCAAGACCACGGTGAGCGAACGAGTCCTGTACTATACGGGTCTCTCGCACAAAATCGGTGAGGTGCACGAAGGGACAGCAGTCACCGACTGGATGCCCCAGGAACGTGAGCGGGGTATCACCATTACCGCGGCGGCCATTACCTGCGACTGGAATGACCATCAGATCAATATCATTGATACGCCCGGCCATGTGGATTTTACCACTGAGGTGGAGCGCAGCCTGCGCGTATTGGACGGCGCCATTGTCGTCTTCTGTGGGGTTGGCGGTGTCGAACCACAGTCGGAGACCGTGTGGCGGCAGGCGGACAAATACGGCGTGCCCCGCATTGTCTTTGTCAATAAACTGGACCGTATCGGCGCGGACTTTCACAATGTGGTCGATCAAATCAAGAATCGGTTGGGGGCGCAGCCCTTGATTCTCCAACTGCCGATCGGCGCAGAAGATGCCATGACGGGCGTGGTCGATCTGGTTCAGCACAAGGCCCTCGTCTGGGAGGAAGATACGCTTGGGGCGCGGTTTCACGAAGAGGAGATTCCGCCAGAACTCCAAGCGGAGGCGGCGAAATTTTCCGAGATGCTGGTTGACAGCGTGGCCGATGCTGATGACAAATTATTGGAGAAATATCTGGGCGGTGAAGCTCTCACTCCAGAAGAAATCACCGCCGCGGTCCGCCTCAAGACACAGGCGCTCGACGTCTTTCCGGTCCTGTGCGGCACTGCGCTGCGCAACAAGGGTATTCAGCCGCTCTTGGATGCCGTGGTCAACTATCTCCCGCCGCCGATACGACCCGTGGCGGGCCAAACCCTGGCCGGAGAAGAACGCACCTGGCAGGTCGCGGATGACATCCTGGCCGGCCTGGCTTTCAAAACCATGCACGACCCCTACTCCGGCCAACTGACCTTTGTCCGCCTCTACAGCGGCAACCTCAAGACCGGCGCTTCGATTTTTAACCCGCGCACCGAACGCAGCGAGCGCCTTGGCCGTCTGGTCCGCATGCACGCCAACAAGAAAGAAGACCTGGAGAGTGCCGCGGCTGGAGACATCATCGCGATCGTCGGCCTGAAGAACTTTACGACCGGCGACACCATCGCAACAAAGCATCGGCCCGTTTTGCTCGAATCGATTTCATTCAAAGAGCCGGTTATCTCGGTCGCGATTGAGCCCAAAACCAAGATCGATTCCGAAAAGCTGGGGCTCGCCCTCCAGCGCCTCTCCTCGGAGGACCCGACCCTGGTTATTCAAACCAACGACGAGACCGGTCAGACGATTCTATCCGGCATGGGAGAGCTGCACCTCGAAGTGATTTTGGACCGACTCGTGCGCGAGTTTAAGGTCGAGGTCAACACGGGCGCGCCGCAGGTCTCCTATCGTGAAACCATTACCCGGGGAGCAGAGGCCGAAGGGCGCTATATCCGCCAGACGGGGGGCCGGGGTCAGTTTGGCCATGTCTTCCTCAAGATCGAACCCAACGACAACGAGGGCTTGGTCTTTGTCAACGCAATTAAAGGGGGTGCCATTCCCCGAGAGTATATCGCCTCGGTCGAAAAGGGGGTGCGGGAAGCTGCGGAGAACGGGGTGATATACGGCTATCCCCTCCTCAATACGACCGTCACCTTGTATGACGGCAATTATCACGAGGTGGACTCATCAGAGTTGGCCTTCCACATGGCGGGCTCCATGGGATTCAAAGCCGCGGTAAATAAAGCCAAACCCGTTTTATTGGAGCCCATGATGGAGGTCGAAGTGGTCATGCCCGAAGACTATATGGGAACGGCCATGGGAGACCTCCAGTCACGCCGTGGAAAAATGACCGAGCTTGGCGAGCGTGCCGGAGGCCAGCGCACAGTAACCGCCCACGTCCCGCTGGCGACGATGTTCGGCTACGCCACTGCCATTCGGTCTCTCACCCAGGGACGGGCGACCTACACCATGGAGTTCCACCACTACGATAAGGTTCCCGCCAGCGTCCTGGACGAGGCGCTCGGCCGCAACAAAGAGCTGGAAGTCGGGTAAGGAACCCCCCGCCGCCCCTCTCTAAGGAGGGGCTGGGAAGCCATCTTCTTCCCTCTCCCCTGGAGGGAGAGGGCCAGGGTGAGGGGGTCCTCTGCGCACAGATCGGCTTACACTCCGCTAACCCGCCCTGCGGGTTCCCCCACTAACCACTAACCACTCGTCACTAGCCACAGGCCCCCTCCGAAGTATTGCCAGATTTTCACCCTTCCCCTACAATCTATCCGCATGCCGGAGTGGTGGAACTGGTAGACACATGGGACTTAAAATCCCATGGGGCTTTGCCCCGTGCGGGTTCGAGCCCCGCCTCCGGCATGGCAAGAATCGTCTCCGCTTGGCCGCTCCAACCTTCCCCAACTTTACAGTGCGGCTCACCCGGCTGGATGAGCGTCACGCGCCAGGTAGCACCTGTCTTCCGCATCAAGACAGGCTCGCACGAAAAAAGAGAAGACACTCATCCGGTCGCCTCACGCGCCCGCCCAAAGAGGGCCTCCCGCAGGCCGTCCAAGACCCCTTCCAAACGCGCCATGCGCTGCTCAATCGCGTCCAGACAGTGCTCGAACGCCTCCAAACGGCTCTCCATCCGCCGCGTATCCTCTCGCACCCCTTTGAGGCTTGAGTTCATATCCTCGCGCATGCTTTTGAGGCTGGTCAGCAGGAGCGCTGCCAGCGCTACGCCCACACTCAGAATGCCTATCAATTCTGCGCTCATGTCCACTCCTCAGCTTCTCCTGTCGTTTATACCATAGCCGGCTCAGTATTTCGCGATTATCTGTTCGGCAAAATCTTTGTATACTTCACGGCTTGTTTTGAGCGGTGGCAGCAAAGAAATTTCCCCAAGTCCGGCCTGCTCCGCTCGGCGGATAGCAGCGATCAGTTCATCCGGTTCGCCGACCATGCACGACCCCTTGATCGTTTTCGGCGTGATAAATTTTCGTTCCTCAGGGACATGGTAGGTGCAGTGCCCATCGTGAATCTGAAGGTAGCGTTTGGCCTGAGGCGTGGCCATGTTCTCGACCTGATCCCGGTACTCTTCCCAGACATCCTGAAACGCCTCGGGCACAGTACTCTCATCCCCGGTTTGTTCGTAAATTTCATACACAAAATGCAGGGCGCAGGTGACCCAGGAGCCACACGCTTCAATCACCCGGTCCGAGGTTAAATTTTCGCCCGGTTTCAATACGACCGCAGTGGTCAGGGCCGTGGTATGGAAATTCTCAGGCAAGGTCCGCCCGGCTCGCTCAGCCCCGGCCTGGACCCGGCTGACATTCGCCTGCAAGACCTCACCCTGTTCGTTAAACAGCGAAACCAGTCCATCGCCAAACTCTCCCGCGGTTCGTAAAGCCAGCGGTCCATTGGCCGCAACGTAGATGGGAATCGGCTGTTCCAGGTCAATGAATTTCAGGTCCTGGTGCAGGAATTTTATCGTCCGTGTGGTTCCATTCAGGGTATATTCGACCTCTTCTCCGTGCAGCAGCGTGCGAACCACGCGCAGGTATTCGCGAAAATCCCGGACCTTCATCGGCTGCATGCCCATGACTCGCATGGCCGTATGACCGGTCCCAACACCAAGAAAGGTCCGGCCAGGGGCGAGGCGGTTAATCGAGGCAATAGAATGCGCTGTCACTGGGGCAATCCGCGTCCCCGGAATAGCGACCCCGGTGCCAATACGAAGGCGCGAGGTGTGCTGAGCGGCCAGCGCCAAGGTCGCATAACAGTCCGACCAGATCATCTGGGAGTCAGGTACCCAGGCCGCGTCAAAGCCTAAATTCTCAACATAGGGAAAGACGGCCCAGTTATCGATTTTGGTATGGGCGGTAATACTGAATTGCATGCGATTCCCCCTCGTCAGTATGTCACCGCATGTCTGTATCATTTGCTCCAGACAACCGCAATTTCTCCGGCCTGCCCTGTACTCGTCGCTTCCAGGTTCTTGACTATCCGCCTTTGACTCGCCGTGCTTCCCACTTTAAGCTGGTAACGAGTCTGTGGGCAGTCAGCCGACATCCGAACGGATGGAACGGCTGCGGCCGGCTATACTTCATAGAGCTATGTTACGTCGCTATCCTGACACGACCAGAGCATTTTCTGTCAGCCTGATTTTCTGGCTTTGCGTGGTCGGCGCCGGCCTGCTCATCGCCGGCTGCAGGGCGAAGCGCCCTCCCCCGCTTATCAATGATGAGCCCGTACAAGCTGCCGTTCCCTCAGACCTGCCGCCTGCACCACAGGAAAAAACAGCAGAAGCAGACGATCCAGAGGCAGAATTGGCGTGGGAGTTTTTAGCCCGCGTCGATGCAACGGGCCTCATCCCTCCGTCTCCTCCACCGGCCCAGGCCGCTCCGCCCGAACTGCCGCCGGCCCAGCCGGAAGAGCCCCTGCCGCCCCTGCCGGCGCTTGGTCCAGCCCAAGCAGGAGCATCCTCGGGCTGGCTCACCTGGGTACCGGGTCTGTCTGCCGACGATTCAGGTCCAAACGGCAGTGCGCAGTACCGGACCGAGCAGGACCTCCTCAAGGTTGTCGCCGAGTTTCAGCGCGTGGCGACAAAAGACACCTACCGCTTTCCTCTTCCTAAAGATGTGACCGGAGCTAATGTGCATAAGGCCACACTCACCCGCATCAACGATTATGAAACCAAGCATCCCGGCGCCTATCCCGCCATTATCGCCTTCACTCGGGGTCGGGCGTATGAAGGGCTGCACGCCTATGAACGGGCCTTGGCCGAGTACCAACGCGTCGCCCAGGGTAAAAGCCGACTCAAACAACAGGCAGGGCAAGCAGTCGAAGCGCTCACCGCCTTTCAGTCGCTCGCCCAACAGATACCGACGGCAACCACCGCGGTGGAGTATATGCAGGCGCTGGACGAACAGGCGCAACAATGGCGGGACCTCGCTCAGCAGTATGACAACACGCCCTATGCTTCCCTGGCACAGGAAGAAGAAGAGCGGCTGGAGCGGGCGAAAGTCGCTTTCTTTATCCTCAACCGCTACCGCATCGAGGATGGCAACGAGAGCGTTATCCTGGCCTATCAACAGTTGCTTGATAAACACCGGGAGAGCAAAAACCGCTATCGGTATCGGCTGGAGTTAGGTGATTTCTACGTCACCCTCGCCCATGAATATACGGCCCAGAACGATCCGGAAAGTTTACGTTTTGATGCGGACATCTTTGAAGCCCTCGGACGAGCAGCGCTCCAGCATTACGCCGCGGTTGCGCAACAGGACGGCATTATGGAAAAACTTGAAGCCAAGGGCAAACTCGAAGCGCTTGAAGCCTATATGGCCAAGGTTGGACGTTTAGGCCGCTAAGCCGCCCGGAAAGAAAGCGGCATGTGGTATCTCATCCCTCTGTTCCTGTGCTGCCAGCTCGTGTGCGCGGCACCCCTGCACGCTCGGGATTTCGCCGATCCCTTAGCCCAGCGGCTGACGGAATTTTTGCCTGCCTATAATCCCTTTGTGCCCCCGCTGCCTCCAGAGCGATATTTTCCGGATGAGGTCGGCGGACACGTTGCCGACGCGATTATTGATGGCTATCTGCAAGACCCGTCAGCATTACGCGGCCGGATCATTCAACTGGCGCAACAGGACACGCACCGCCAAGCGCAGGGAGAGGAGGCAACCGGCGTCACCCCCCTGGTGTATGCCCTGCTGTACCGGTCAATAGAGCAGGATGGGCAGGAGGAGCTGCCGCTTATGGAACTGAACGCGACGCCGGATGAGCTGCTCGCCCAGGCAGACCAGCTCTACGCCTCGGAAAAACGGCACCGAGTGGCCCGGCTATTCAATTGGGCGCTCTCGACATTTGACGTGGCCCGGCTGTTTCTTGGCGCTCCCGCCAGTCCGAGCCCATACGCCGCGCAAGGCATTGTCTCTTCGGCTGGCCAGCGCTCAGGCCCAGGGCCCCGAGAACGAAAAGCCCTGGCCCTGTATCGGCGTTTCCTCGAACAAGCCCCGCATGACCCGCGGGCTCCAGAAGTCCAGGCCAAAATGGAAGCCCTGGATACGAAACGAAAAAAAGCCCTTGTCAAGGCGGAGTTAGCCCGGGCTGAGCAGGCATTCTCTGCAGAAGACTATTGGCAGGCCAATTTCCATTATCAGCTCGCCCTGCTGGTTGACGAAAACGCTGAAAAGGCCAAGGCCGGGGTCCGGCAGGTCGAGTCCCGCCTGCAACACTATGACGCCCTCACCCAGCACGACCCGGAGGCCCCCCAAGACCCGCTTGCCGGCGTGAAACAGGCAGAGTGGGAGCACAGCAAAGAAACCTTGACCTATATGCTGCCGGGGAGTGGTTTTGTCAAAGACAATATTGTTGTGGCCGGCCTCCAACTCGGCACCGAGGGGTTGGTCGGCGCGGCAACCTTTGGTGGGCTGACCATGCTCCAGACCTTGGGAAAGCTCTGGCACGTCATGACCGGACGAGCCATCTCTCAAGAAAAAATTATTACCGAGGGCGAAAAATACGTGCAGCAGACCCCCCCGGAGGAACGCGCTCCAGAAATCTATCCCATCCTCGCCAAAGCCTATGCCAAGGAAGGCCGTATTGAGAAATCCATTGAGTATTACGCGCTGGCTGGCATGGAAGAAGAGATTCCCAAGCTCCAGGAAAACGCGGCAGAAGCCCTGCTTGAACAAGCCAAAGCCAGTTCGCATCAAACGGACAAGCAGGCCTACCTGCGTCGCCTGCTGGAGAACTATCCCAAGACTGAGGCGGCCAAAGAAGCGGCCAAAGAGTTTCAACAGCTCAGTCGGCCTGAAAACCAAGGCTTACAGCTCAGCAAAATGTTCCTGCGCGACAACCCGGACCTGTTTGGCGCTCAGGGTCTGGGACTCAAAAGAGAACTGTATGATGGCAACTGGCGGAACGTTGAACTCACGGACGACGGCATCATCCTCTCCCCACATGGCGATATTACTCTGCTGTTGGAGAGCGACACCGGCCCTCGCCCCAAAGTATATGGGGTGCCCACCGCGTCGTGGCAGCAGTTCTGGCGCAAGTTCCGCGAAAAGGGCTATGAAGACGCCCGCTATCGTGGGGACCGGGAAATTGCCAAACTGGTTCAAGGGGCGGAACCCGCAGATATCACCCTGAAGAGTCAGTTTGAAAAAAACGACGAAGACGGCTGGCGGGTTCTTCCCCATCTCACCGGAAGTCTGGGAGAAGGGTTCGATGTCCGGGGGACGCTGCCCAAAGACATCCTCGGTACCCGCCTGGCATTTGGCAGAGATCAGTTCAGCAGCTATGTCGGCCTCGAAGTCCCCATGCCACTCGTGCCGGTTGACTTCCTCCTCCTCGGCCGCAACGGCCTGCCCTCACTCTACCCGCGTATTCGTCTGCCGGATCACACGGTCAAACACGAGGAGTTGTATCGCTAGGATGCAGGTATCGAGGTCTTCCGCTCGTTTCGACTTTACGTATTTGCGGCGTAGAAGATAAACTCTACATCCCCGATACGAACCTGCATGCCATCTCTGAGCAGATTTTCGGAAACCTTTTTGCCATTGATGTGGATGCCGTTTCTGCTCTGCAAATCGAGCAGCACATAGCCCTGTTTGACCTTTTTTATACGCGCATGTTCCCGCGATATGGACGAGTGGAGAATCATTGCTTCACATTCTTCTCCACGGCCAAACGTCATTTCATCGCGGGAAAAAGCAATTTCGCGCGGCGCGTCTTCAAACGGGCTTTGGCGCACAAGTCGGGCGTACGGTACGGAGTTCTTCGGCACAACAGGGTCCAGGGGTGGGTTTTGGCTCGTGGAACTGGGACCCGCGGTTGCCGTCTTCACCAGACTCAGCACTTCGGCTGGGAGCTCGTTAAGCCGGACGCGCGCCAGCAGCAGCAGTCCGCCGGCGGCCAAGAGCGGAACCAGCATATTCCACGCCCCATAGGCAATAACGGTTTGCGGGTGGGTGGTCCCCGGTCCTGAGTTGGTTGAGACGACTCGCGCGCCAGCAATCCCACGCACCTGATAGGACGCGCGCGCCTCCCCTTCCCCATTCGGGTGCTGAAGGGTCAGCACGATTTCACGTTCCGCCCCATCCTCGACCGGGCGAGGGCTGGTATATGTCAGAAAATATTGCGACGCGAGCGAGCGGCCGATCTCACCGATCAGCTCAGGAAAGCGTTCGCCCTCACTGACAATATTGTAATGCCGCCCGGCGCTCTCCTTTGCGATCTTATACAGGTCGGGAGCCATAAAGGGCGGGGGAGAAATCGCATAGACGTTCAGATTTGCCTTTTTGATTTCGGCCAATACTTCCGCGCCCGACAGTTGAGTGACCTCCCGACCGTAGGGATTGTTTTTTTCCGAGCCGTCCCCACGCGTATGATTGGGGGCATCGGTAATCAGGATGATGACAGCCTGGGCGTCGGGCCGAAACGGAAAGCGGCTGGCCAGCAACATGGCATCGAGAGAGTTCTCTGGAATATCTCCCCCGCCGGTCGGGCGCAGCGCGCCAACCCAGCTTTTGAACTCCCGGGCGCTCCGGGTGAATTCCCGCTCGTCCCGAATCACGTAATCCTCAAAAGTAACCAGGCCCAAGCGATAATCCCGATTGGCCTTGGCCAGACGCTCGGCAAAATCAATGGCCGCTTCTTTCATGCCGTCAATGAACGGCCCCATGCTTTCCGTGACATCGAAGACCACCACGATATCGACCGGCCGGCCCTGTTGTTCGCCTCGGAAATCAATGATCTGGGTGTCCTGCCCGTCCTCCTGCACAGTCACATGCTCCGGCGTGAGTTGTCCGATCGGCTGCCCGCGCAAATCGGTCGCATTAAAATACAGGCCAACCGCGCCGCCATTGGTAAAATTCTCCAGTTGGGGGTTGGTGACAGAGACGACCACTGAATCTGCCGCAGAGGCATGAGATGCCAGAAACGAGCAGCAGGCCAGGCAATAGAGGAACACACCCACAGCTCGGATAGCGCTCTGTTGAGGGGGACGTTTCAGTCTCATGCTATTCTCCACCTGACACTGCTGTCCGGCCGGCTTCCTCCTTGCCTGCACGCTCTCGAAAGAGGAGCAAGGTTCCGCCGACCTCGACCCGGTCGCCGTTTTTCAGTTGGACGGGCTGGGTGACTGGAATTCGATTAACGCTGACCTGCCCTTCGTTTTTGGCAAGCACAAAGGTGTTCTGACGTTTTTCGACCACCGCATGCAGGTTGGCAACGGACCGGTCGCCAAACAGGCCGACATCACTTTCTTCGGCTCGGCCGATTGTCGTTTTGGGCTTGGTCAGGTGATATTCACGGCCCTCACGGGCGTTGCGACTTTGCGAGCGAATCACCATAAACCAGCCGCGCTTCAATATCTCACTGACCAGACCGATCCAGAGACCGATCATGGCCCCCAGGATGGCCAAGGCAACCCCAAGGCCAGCCGTTTGCGAAAGGAGGGAGGTAACAATCTGAAAGAGCGCGCCCCCGATGGCCCCGCCGATGCAACCGCCTATCGCGCCATTGCGTAAACGGACTAACGATTGGCCGACCCAGCCGGCTCCCAGCCCGACGGCAAGCCCGAAAATTCCCCAGCCTATAACACGCCCACTAAGACGGCCAAACAGGCCAAACACCAGCTCCGCCATGAGGAGACCGACCGCCCCACCCACCAGACCGGCGATGCTACCCAGCCTCACACCTTGCCAGGTCTTGTTCTTATGCCCGGCGCTCAACCCTTCAATGGCACCCATAAACGCGCCAACACAAATACCGGTCGCCCCTCCCAGGGCCATAGCCCGGAGATAGACATTCCCCACCGCGGCCAACGGGTCAGCCGCGGCCCAGCCGGCAAGACCGCCCAGAAGCCCAGCCCCGCTATACAGGACAAGTCGTTCGCGTGAAAGCTCCATGCTGCTCCACTCAAAGTCTGCTCAATGCCCCACGTTCCCCTATGCCGGAAACCGTCATCATAACCCAGCCTAGAGTTGCAGTGACCAATTTCCGCTCATATCCTCGGACGACCCGACACGATAGGTTCCTCTGAGCCAATTTTCTTCACGCCAGCCCTGGAAATGATAGACGCGATTGCCAACCTTACTGGCAAACTCAATCTGGTTGCCCTGCGTCGCTCCTTCCAGAGAGGCGGCCCCAAAGCCGTGCGCGTGAATCACCAGGCGGCCACGTAAGGCTCCATTACTGTGCGGTTGGAAATGCGCTTCAAGCAGCGCCTCACGCTCAGGACCGAGCCCGAGGATGCTCCCTTGGTGCGAGCTGAGGATACGGGCCAAGTCCCGATCATCCCTTACGCTGAATTTTCTGGACGAGAGCGGGTAGCCATTGACATAAAAGTCAACCCGATAGTCGCCTGGGAGAAAGGCGCCTCCACTGGCATTGCCGATTCTGGCGGTAAACGTCACCTTCTCTGTTGTATCCGACACTTCTTTTCCGTCTTCAACCGTCCCAAGAATCTGACCATTGGGGGCAAAATAGGTTGCGGTGACCCGGTGGTGAGAAGACAACAGGTCATGGAGTTGGTTCTGAAAATCGGCCTCCCAGGCTACGAACCGGAGTTGCGATGCGCCAAACGAAGACGCTGGCTGAGAAAGGCGTCTGCCATCTTTCGCCGTATTAAAAAAGCGGACAGAGAGGAGATCAAGCGGTTCCTTGCTCCGTTCCTGGATAAGTGCCAGCCGCTTGGCCTCCACAGCGCGTCGTTTGCGCTCTTCCTCTATCGCGGCTGGGGAAGGCGCCGAGGCTGAGCCATCAGCCCCACCGGCTATACCACCTTCTTCTTCGGCGTCAGCCTTTGCTACGCTGACCCGGTCGGCTTCTATCTGGACTGTTTGACTGGCCAGCTTGGCATCCCCAAGGTAGAGCTCAAGCTGATAATCGCCGGTCGCCCGCTCTTTGAGCCCCTCAATGAGGGTCACGCCCCGCAGCTCAAGCTGTTCTTCTTCGGGTCGGACAAACCGACCGGCTTCGCTTTTCCCGGCCAGGCCGCCCTCAGGGTCGAAAAATCGGCCTTCCAGTCGATGATTCCCGCCTTCGACCTCAAACAGCTTGTTTTTCAGCACCACTTCCCAGGTCAGGTATTGCACTTCACCAACCGTATAACTTTCCTTAGCTTCCGACAGCGGCGTGCCATCGCGCGAGGTATTCAGCAAGTTGAGAGAAACCAGTTCGAGCGGGTCGGCCCGCAGCGTGCGCAACCGTTTCTCCCGCTCCCAGGGTAAATCCGCAACAAACGCCCGAAACCTTTCACGCTGAGATTCTGGCAGCCAAGTTTCAATCTGCTGCCACGGTATTTTCTCTCCCACGCGCGTGACCGGATTGCCTTGTAGCAACTCAGGGGAAGTGAACAATCCATACGCCCCACCAGTCAGCAGCAGCAAAAAAACCAGGGTCGCAGCCAGCCGTCCCCAGCGCCGTTTCTTTTGTGGCGGTGCGACGGTGAGGGGTTCCTCAACCGGCTCCGGCAAAGGCTCGAGAATCTGGGTCGCGGCTTGGGACGAGCTGGGAGATGGGGCCGCGCCCAGTCCGCGCCCATACAGAAACATGTCCTTAAACGCTTCCGCGCTCTTTGGCCGCTCCTCCGCTTTATACGCCAGGGTCTGGTCTATCGCCTGGGCGAGGAAAGGAGAAGCGTCAGGCTTCTCCGAAAGCACCGGCGGGCACGAGAACGGCGGGTGCTTCTCCGGGTCACGCCCGGTCAGGATATAGTGCAGGGTTGCGGCCAGGCCATACAGATCGGACCGCTCATCGACCTGTCCCGAGTATTGCTCGGGCGGGGCAAAGCCAGGCGTGCCAATCAGGGTGGCTTTACCCTGGGGAGAGAAAATTCTGGCAATGCCGAAGTCAATCAGCGTGATGCGCCCGTCCGGCCGGAGGATCACATTGCCCGGCTTCATGTCCCGGTAAATGATTGGCGGAGAAAAGCCATGCAGATAGGTCAACACGTCGCACAGCTCCCGGCCAATCTCGATGACCCGGCTCTCGGGGAGCTGACCGCCCAGTCCGGCGATTTCCTGCTCCAGATTGACCCCTTCGACAAAATCCATCACCAAATAATGGCAATTGCCTTCACCAAAACGGTCGAAAATGGCGGGAATGGCAGGATGGGTAAGCTGGGCCAGCGTGTCGGCCTCGCGATGAAAATACTCAATGGCCTGGGCGCGTTCTTCGGGATTCGTAAATCGGTCAAAAATTTCTTTGATGGCGACCTGTCTCTCAGCCAGACGCTGATCCTGGGCGACATAGACGACGCCCATCCCGCCACCCGCAAGAAAACGCTCAATCTGATACCGACCCGCCAGGACCGTTCCGGGTTCGAGTTGACCGCTTTCATTCCGCGACATCGACAATGCCTCGCTACTCGTGAAAGACAACCACCACCGAGGTATTATCGCTGCCGCCGGCGGTATTGGCCGCGACAGTCAGTTCCAAGGCGGCCTCGCGCGGAGTCCGGTGGCGACTCATAATATCGGCGATCGCCGGATCAAGCACATGGCTGGTCAGCCCATCGCTGCACAGGAGGAGGCGGACGCCGCGCTTCAGCGGCCGCGAGAGCGTATCAACCTTGACGTTTTCCTTGCTGCCCAAAGACCGAATCAGGACGTTGCGGTGCTCGTGAGTCAGTGCCTCTTCTTCCGTCAGTTGGCCGATTTCGACCAGCCGGGCAACCAGGGAATGATCGTGCGAGAGCTGGCGCAACACTCCGTTTTCCAGCAGATAGACCCGACTGTCCCCGACCCAGGCCAGCGCCAGTTGTCCCGCCTGGATCAACGCGGCAACGATCGTAGCCCCCAGGCCGGCCGCTTCGGGATGGTCTTTTCCGTATTGGACCACCCGGGCATTGGCCGCCGCAACCGCCTCACGCAAACAGATCTCCCAGGCAGCTGCGTCCCCTTCCTCTTTTGCCTCACTCTCAGCCCAGGCTGCTTCGACCTGGCGCGCGACCGTCTGAATGGCGAGCTGGCTCGCGACCTCACCGGCTTCGGCTCCACCCATCCCGTCTGACACAATATACAGCCCCCGAAAATCATCACCGGCTATACTGCCCTGCCCGACCTCTTTGACCAGAACGGCATCTTCATTATGGTCGCGCACCTGTCCGACATCGGTCTGCCAGGCCGAACGGATGTACGTAGACTGGCTCAGCGCAAGCCAATCATGTTTCAGCGCTTCCAAGTCCGCATAGCGTTCGGTGCTCTCAAGGACCAACGCCCTGCTTAAAATGCGCTCACACTCGGGAGTCAGAACTTTCTCAGGATAGAATACAGGTGGCTCAGGCTGAACCGCCCAGCCCTCAACGGGCAAACGCCGCCCCACCAGAACGGCATACAGACAGGCGCCGAGCGCAAACACATCTGCGGCTTCATTTAATACCTGGGCCTTGTATGCCTCGGGCGCGGCATAGCCGTCTGTCAGCACGGGACTCTCCTCAACTGTGTCCTTGAGACGGATCGCGTCGAATTGAATGAGGCGCAGCCGGCCCGTCTTGTCGAGCAGGATATTTTCCGGGGGCAGTTCGACACATAAGAGTCCATGCCGGTGCAAAACATCCACGGCCTGACATAACTGGACCCCCCAGCCGGCCGCCTCCCGCTCCGATGTCCGGCCAATACGCTGACTCAGTGGGAGACCGGACTGACTCGGTGTAATGAGATAGACTCGGCCGTCACGTTCAAAACGTTCTTGGGGGAGGATCAGGGCCGGATGATGAATCTCGGCAAGCTGCTCGAACAACCGAAACGCGCCACCCGGATGGGCAGCGGTCTGGTCGCTCGCCCGTTCCGCTATGAGGTAGGGCCGGTCTTCGTCAGTCTGACGAACCGCCCGGTAACGATTTTCCTGTCCAGTCGCTAGGAGTGTGGTCAGACGATAAGTATCAGCCAGAACGGTGCCGATGGGCAACGGTTCGAGAGGGGCGGCCGACTCCCTCTCCCCTGCTTCTTCAAGCGCTACGCCACAGGCGGCGCAAAAAGTTTCGCCGATGCTATTGGCCTGTCCGCACTCGACACAAACACAGCGCTCCTCAAGGTCTCTCTGTTCGGTCATCAGCGGCGCAGAAGCCATGCATCACCAGTCTACTCAAGGCGCTCAGTTTCGCCACGTCCAGAACGGCCGGCGGCGCCTCATTGCACGCGCGCCACCTTAAAAAAGGTTTTGCCGATGATGATCTCGTCTCCATCCTTGAGAGGGGCGGGCGAGCCCGGCTCAAGACGTTGGCCCCGGTTGACAAACGTCCCGTTCAGACTCCCGATATCTTCAATCGTCAGATCGGTCCCGAACTTTATCAGCGCGTGTTTGCGAGAGATCCGCGCTTCCGGGTCATCGTTTTCCATATCAACCTCAGGAAAAGAACCGGAATCCGGGTCCCACCGACCAACCAGATTGTCTCCGGCCTGGAGCTCAAAGACTTTCCCCACCGTGCCACCGCGGGTGATAGTGAGCGAAGCGCTGCCGACCGCTTCCCGTTCCTCGCTGAGAGCGGCGGCGACAGGCACGGCTTCTTCTGCCGCCGGCTCTGGGGGCTCATCTCCAGCCGCCTCCGCGCGCTCCTCGCCCTCAGCTTCAGCGGTCTCAGGCTCAGCCGGCTCAGGCGTGGCTTCTTCTGCCGCGGTCTCCGCACTGGCCTCAATTTCGGCGGGAGCCTCCTCTGCGGCCGGGCTGTCGGGGGCATCGGCGACCACGGCTTCCGTCGCTATCACTTCGAGTTTCGCTCCGCAGCTATCACAGTACTCCAGGCCATCCACATTTTCTTCATTGCATTCCGCACAGCGAATCATGCGCACATCTCCTTCATGGGCTACATCTGGGGTAGAGCTTAATCCCGGAGCGCATCCTTGACGCTTTCAGGATCAAGCTGCTGCGTTTTTCGGAGGGTTGCCTGAGCGCTGAGCAGCTGGGTCTTGGCAGCCCCGGTCGCAAGACTCTGGGTCTTCTTCAACTCACTCTGGAGCCCCTCCAGCGCTTGGGTTGCTTTCGTATTCCCCAGACGTTGCGTGCCGGCTATGGCATTACCCAACAGCCGCGTGGCTTTATCCGTGTTGCCGGCAGCCATAGCCGCCTCAGCCTGCATCTGAATCTTGGCGACACTGACTTGATCGACCAGATTCATCACATAGCCGTTTGCCCGGCCAATATCCGAACGCTCAAGCGTATAATTCACCACAATGTCCACGCTTTCGCGCTGGTTCTTTGCCTCGGGCGTATCGTAAGACAGCTCAGCCCGCGCCAACCGTACCCGGCCGGGTCGGCGGGGCGGCAAGACGAGTACGGCTAAGGCTGAGCTTGGCGTTCCAGCTTCAATATCTCCCAACGGCAGGGAAAGCGTCCGGTTGGCGTCGGGCGTAATCTCTTTTATGGGGTAAATCTGAGGACTGGCGCGAAAGGCTTCTTTCACCTGCACTCCCGCGCTGAGTTGCATCTCAATACGCGCGTTGGTCAGGGCGACATTCCGCAGTCCCTGGAGTTCACTGGAGAAAATATTCGGAATGGAGGTCGGGGTATCGATCAAGTGATAATTGGCGCCACTCTCCTCGGCCATTTCCATTAGCAATTTTTCATTGAACTCGATCCCCACCCCGAGCGTACTGCACGAAATACGCGCCCGGTGTTGGCGGGCGAGTTCCAGACATTTGCGCTCCTCATACGTCTGACCGTCGGTCAGGAGCAGCAGCCGGTTCAGGCGGTTCGGTGAATAATACTTCTCCACCTCGGCAAGCGCCGCTTCCATGCCCAGCGCCATTTGTGTTCCGCCCCCAATTTCCAGAAGATCGAGATCGTCAATCGTCCGTTTCACCCTGGCGGCCTCAGTCGCGACCTGGTCTGCCGTTGCCGCAACTTCCGCCCGGTCGGCAAACGCGACCACCGCGGCCTTGTCATCCGGGCCAAGATTATCGATCAGATATTTGATGGCCTCAATGACGTAATCAAGCCGCTGTTCGTCATACATCGAACCGCTACGGTCAAGGACAATGCCAAGATTGAGCGGCAGGCGCACGCCCCCACCCTGCGGCTTGGTCTCCATGAGCAGGTACAGGATAAAATTTTCTGCGCTGCTCAGCACGGCATTACGGCTTGTCAGCGCCTGGAACCCAATAGCACCGGACACAAGAGACTCCTTTTGCCAGGAAAATTACTGAATTTTTATCTCACGTTTTTTGCCAAGGAGCAATATAACTGCCCCGCGGCTTATTCCTCCGGCTTGCGAAACTGGTCGTGACAGCCCTTACACGTCCCGAACATCTTTTGCATATGTTCTTTGACTGCGGTGGCATTATTTTCTCCCGCCGCCACGGTCAGCGCGTTCGCTTCCGTACTCAGCACTGTGGCTGAGGCGAGAAAAGCCTCCCAGGTTTGCCAGATTTCTTCTTTTGCCCGAGAGGCGTCCGACGTGCTGCCCTCAGGAAAGAGCGCTGCGATGCGGGTGGAATGAAGGGCTATGGCAGCCGCATTCATTTTTGCCTCTGAGAGCTTACCGGCATCGATCTTGCCCTTCATCTCCTTGGCGTTGGCCCCGATATTCTCCATCAGATAGGTGCGAAACGCCACCGTCTGCTGCGGGTCCGGCATCTGGGTGGGGTGGTTTTCATGCCCGAAACTCAGCCCACCCATAGTATGCAGCCCGCCTGCCATCACACTGGCGCTGATCAAAACCCCACGAACCACACGGATCACTATCCCTTTCATTGCACTACCTCCTTTTTACGCAAGCTCCACGCTATTCCGCTTCTGCCTGCTCCCTTGGAGCAACCGATTTCAGATATGCGGCAACAGCGTAGGCATCTTCATCCGTCATGTCTTTGTATCCGCCTCCGGGGACCCCATCAATCACTACCGCCATCAGCCCTTGGACGTTATCAAAATTCGGGAGAAAGCCGGTGCGCAGCAGGGAAACGATATCTCCCTCACTCCACTGTCCGATACCCGTCTCGTCATCCGGGGTAATATTGGGCGCGACCTCGCCGTCAATGCCAGCTGGATTCCCGGCTAGATCGCGCGTCCGGTCAAGAGTGCCAAACACGGTGCGCGGCGTATGGCACTCTTGGCAATGGGCGAGATGTTCGCTGATGTAGCGGCCTCGGGCAATGGGGTCCGTCCAAGCTGTGGCATGAGTTGTAACCGGTTCAAAAAACAGCCAGCGCCAGACACGCATGGCCAGTCCAGAAAATGGAATGCCGACCTCGTGGGGGAGGTTTTCCTGCGCGACGGGCGCACGGCTGCGCAGGAAAGCAACCAGCGCCGTGGCATCTGCATCCGTCATGCCGCTCAGGGCCGGGTATGGCATGACCGGACTCATGACCGTCCCATCAGGTTTCACCCCCAACCGGATCGCGTCGATGATTTCCCGGTCCGTCCAGGTCCCAATGCCGTGAACTGGGTCAGGCGTAATATTCGTCCCGTAAAATCGCCCATAGGGGGTTTCAATCGGCCGCCCGCCGGCGTTGGCGGGTCCCGCATCCGCGGTATGGCAGCCACATCCGCCGGCTAGGGCAAAGACATACTGCCCCTGGGCGACCAGGGCTGTAGTATCGGCCCGGACATTATGGAGATGACCGAATAAAAAGCTACAGAAAAGAAGCGCAAAACAAAGAAGCTGCCCAAAGCGCTTCTCGCCTGCGTTTTTCATATTCCCTTGGAGAGCCAGCGTATCTGCCATGAGAATGGGTGGAGGGTCTTGGGAGATAAGGGGTGGTCTGCTAGGCTGTCAGGCCATGCAACGGATCGGCCTCAGCGTCGTTGGTTTCCTGATTCTTGGAACCGCAAGTGCGTTCTATCTGTTCTCGTCACTCGGAGAAACCGTGCTCTATAACGCCTGGGGGTATACCATCTATGCGGACTTTGAAAGTGCCACCGGCCTGGGACCGGGCACTCCTGTCGAGGTCGCCGGTGTCCGCGTAGGCCGGGTTGATACCGTCCAGCTCACGGGCGCGCGGGCGAGAGTCCGCTTCACCATAGACCGTGATATTGAAATTCAAGAAGACGCGATCGCATCCGTTCAGACCAAGGGTTTGCTCGGCGGCCCCTATGTCCTGATCTCACTTGGCGGGTCGGATAAAATTATCCCACCCGGCGGCAAGCTCAGAGAAACAGAGTCGCCTATTGACCTGCCAGGACTCATGGCCGCCTATGTTGCCAGCCGCAAGGAGACAGTCGAGGAGCGTCCTTCTCCCTGAAGCCGGATGCCGGCAAGATGTCCGCGCTCCCAGCTCTATTCAGCTTGATCGCGTCGTTTATGCCGACGGTATGACGCGGGTTTCATACGGATTTTGCCACACTGCGGGCAGCGCCATTTTTCGTGTTTATGAGGCCGGTGCGCCTCTACTTTCATTTTTGTTCGGCAGCGCGGACAGATCATGATGCACTCCGTCAATACCATATCGCCTGAGCAGAGCCCACCCGAATTATCCGGCCGGCATCAAATCGGGGCTTGCCTGTTCTCGCCAAGGGAGCTATGGGGGAGACCTCATGCGGAGGATAAAAAATCACTGCCATTGCTAGTGTGGGAGTCGCCGAATGCTCAACCCTTATCGAGTTCTTGACCTGACAACAGAACGCGGATTGCTGTGTGGCCAAATCCTGGCCGACCTTGGCGCTGATGTAATTAAAATCGAGCCTCCCGGAGGTTCCCCGGCTCGCAAGCTCGGACCCTTCTATCAGGATCAGGAAGATGCGGAGCTCTCGCTCTACTGGTGGGCCTATAACCGTAATAAACGGGGGGTCACGCTCGATATCACGCGGTCCGAAGGCCAGGACCTTCTTCGACGCCTGGCGCGCGACACAAAATTTCTGATCGAGTCGGACAACCCCGGCACCCTGGCCCAATACGGCCTGAGCTATGCCGAGTTAGCGGCAGACAATCCAGGGTTGATTTATGTCTCGATTACCCCCTTTGGACAAGACGGCCCAAAGGCCAGTTATGCGGACAGCGACCTGGTGATTCTGGCCAGCAGCGGACCGCTCGTCATTACCGGGGACGAAGACCGCCCGCCGGTCCGCCTGAGCGTTCCCCAGGGCTATCTGCACGCCAGCGCCGCAGCGGCACCGGCCGCGCTGATTGCCCTGCACGAATCCCACCGTTCGAACCAGGGCCAGCATATTGATATTTCCGCCCAGCAGGCGGCGGCCCAGGCAACCCAATCGACCATACTCTCGGCTCCGCTCAACGATGCGGAAACCCGCCGCATGGCCGGTGGGGCAAAAATGGGGCCGTTGGAAATCCGCCTGCTCTGGCCAGCGAAAGACGGTCATGTTTCGATTGCCTACCTGTTTGGCTCGGCGTTTGCCCATTTCACCAAGCGTCTGATGGACTGGATATATGAAGAGGGGTTTTGTGACAAAGACGTCCAACAGATGGACTGGGTTGAGATGGGCGGCCTCCTGTTTGGTGGCGATCCGAAAACGCTTGAAGACTATGAACGCCTCAAACTGATCGTTGAAGATTTCACCAAGACCAAAACCAAAGAAGAGCTGTTCCAGAACGCCCTGGACCGTGGCCTGCTGGTCGCCCCGGTCACTACGATTGACGAGGTCGTCGAGAGCGAGCAGTTGGAGTCGCGTCAATACTGGACCGCGGTTGACCATGAGGAGATGGGCAAAGCGTTCGCCTATCCCGGTCCGTTTGCCAAGTTCAGCGAGCAGCCGATTGCCTATAAGCGCCGACCGCCAAAGATTGGCGAGCACAATGCTGAGGTCTATGGCGAACTCGGCCTTGATGCCCAAGCGTTAGCAGAGTTGCAGAACAAGGGAATAATCTAACCGAGCCTCAATCAGGAGGGGTAATTATGGCAGAGGGACAACAGACTGGCAGTGAAAACAATCAAGCCCTGGCTGGGGTCAAAGTGCTCGATTTCATGTGGGCTATGGCCGGCCCTGGCTCGACGCGTATTTTGGCCGACTACGGAGCGACCGTTGTACGGGTTGAATCGACCACACGCTTTGACGCGGTGCGCATGGTCGGGCCCTTTCAAAACAAGCAGCCCGGCCCGAATAATTCCGGCTTGTTCAATAATATGAACACGGGCAAACTGCCGATGACCCTGAATCTGTCAAAACCGGAGTCGCGCGACATCATTTTTGACTTGGTGCGGTGGGCAGACGTAGTGACCGAGTCCTTTTCTCCCAAAGCCATGCGGGAGTGGGGCTTTGACTACGAGTCACTCACAAAAATCAAGCCTGACATCATCATGCTCAGCACCTGCTTAATGGGTCAGACTGGGCCGCATTCTCACTTCGCCGGGTTTGGGAACTTAGCGGCTGCCGTCTCAGGCTTTTTCGATCCCACCGGCTGGCCCGACCGCGAGCCGGCGGGGCCGTTCGGCGCCTACACCGACTATATTGCACCGTGGTATAACGCCGCGGCCGTGCTGGCGGCATTGGAACACAAGCACCAGACTGGCAAAGGCCAGCATATTGACCTGGCGCAGGCCGAAGCCGCCCTTCATTTTCTGGCGCCGTTTCTTTTAGACCAAACCGTCAACGGACGGACCCAGACCCGTATGGGCAACCGGGACATGAACTTCGCCCCGCACGGGGTGTATCAGTCCGCAGGAGAGGATCGCTGGGTGGCGATTGGCGTGGAAACTGACGACCAGTGGCGCTCACTGTGCGAGACCATGAACCGCCCGGACCTCGGCAGTGACGAGCGTCTTGCCACCGTCAAAGGCCGGCTGGCCCATCAGGACGAGATCGATAAGGCAATTAACGAATGGAGCGGCCAACTCAGTCCTTATGACGCCGAAGAACAACTTCAGGCGAAAAGAGTCCCGGCCAGCGCGGTGGAAACCATAAACGAGCTGTACGAGGACAAGCAGCTTCAACACCGTGAGCACTTCGTTGATTTAGAGCACCCCGACTTTGGCAAGACCACGGTCGAGGGCACCCGCTTCAAATTCTCCCGCACCCCGGCCCAGATCAACCCGGCAGCCCCGACGCTGGGACGTGAGAACCAGAACGTGTTGGAGAATATTCTGGGCTATAATGAAGAGAAGATCACCGAACTCGTGATTGCTGAGGTGTTGGAGTAAAAGACACACACATTCATCGCAACTTGGAGGGGCGCACCGCGGTGCGCCCTTTTTGTTTGTGTCGTATCGTTCTGTTCTTCTAGTGAATACACAGCCCAGGTACATTGTACCAAACCGACCTGTCGCGGCTTCTCGCAATTTCTCTCTACAAGTGGAGGAAACGTGCAGGCCGTAGGGCAGAACATTGGCCGTAGGTTGAAGATCACCTTCAACCCATTCATCTGGATGCGGTGGCTCCTCAGAGAGGAAATTATAACGGACGCTCGCCCAGAGCTCGAATCCGATTTCGATATCGAGATCAGGATCGTAACCTGAATTGTCTCCGGCTTTTACGGTTTTGTCGATAAGTCCGAGCGATTCCTTAAGCATAACGGCGCACGTATGAGCTGCAAGGTCAGCCAGTTGAATGCCAGGAGTCTTTCTCGAATCCTGTTCTAAATTTAGATTGCGCCATTCAGGCAAGCCGTGAGCACTCGCGGTATCCCGTCCGCAATCCACCGTTTTGAAGAGACCTTCGTCGAAATAGACTTCGTGCTGCCCACGGTCAAGATTGGGATGACTGAGCATCTTTTGAAGAAGGAGCATGGCCTCATCTCCTAGCTCCAACGAACAGGGCACCACGACCACGCCTAGGCGGCAACCTTGATTGAAAATGATGTTACGCAGTTCCCTCCTTAATTTTTCCTGAGCTGGACTACGACTCATGTATCCAGACGATTTGAACTCGTCAATTCCAGGACGCAATCCACAGTCTTGAAGTGCTGAATTGATGTATGGACTTGGGTCTCTCTGGGTATATACGAATGCTCCAAGAGAGAAGCCTTGGTTATCGTGCTTGCTGTCATCAAAGAATAGTAAACCCATTTCATCCTCAATCGCACCAAATTTTATACAGTGAACAGCTCTCTCACACAGACAACTCTCTGACGACCGGCGAATGGTTTTCAAGAACAATCTGATCGACGGTACAGAAAGGAGTCCGACGAGCCGCACTATGAGCGGACAATAGTCGGTCAAACGGGTCGCGTGTCCATGATATCAGCATAGCCTGGCGAATGAGGGAGAGGAGTGGAACCTCATCTACCAGGAAACGAGGGTCGTTCAGCAGGGTTTCTGTGAATTCTGGATTTTCGATCTCTATTCGGCCTACCTCAGCCAGATATTGCACCTCAAGCAGCGATATTGGAGAAACGCCCCATGGACGATATTTATCCAGCCAGTGGAAATCCCTGAGTCGCCTTGACCCAAGTACGAGCCAAATCAGGAAATGAGTATCCAGCAGAATAGTCAATGTTTTTTTCGAGAGACCGACACGAGGTCTTGGCTATCCCCTTGCCAATCCCAACTCCACTGATCAACTTGGTCAGCATCAGGAACACGCAGGAGACGTGTGTAGTCAGGAAACTGTTGTTTCGATTTCGTGACTTTTTTGTCTTCCCTGCGCAAAACGAGTCTCTGTCCCTTTCGCTCCAGGACAACAACTTCCCCCGCAGCGACTTCGTCAAGCACCCGAAACCAATTTTTCCTCGCATCGGAGGCGGTAAGCCTTTTCATACGTACAATGTACAACTTGATGACAAAGATTACCAGTGGAAGACCGACCATTTGTCAGTCGTGTCAAGCGCTGAATTAATTGTTCTTCGCAGATCAACTCCACCGATCAACTTGATCAGCATGGGTCCGTAGGGGCTACGACACGAGGTGGAAGCCTTGTTCGGCAAAATGTTGGTCAAAGGCAAATGCCGTGCCCGTGCCGCGGTGGCGCATCGGCGCGAAGCTCGTGCAGTCCACCAAGCTCAGGTTCCGTCTATTGGCTCCGAGCAAGGTTGCGATGGCATTCGTGTGGAGTGCCTCATCGAGCATGACCACGGCCACCATCGGCAGCATATCATCGAACAAAACACGCACGGCATCCATTCCGAGCCGGGCTTGAACAAGAGCGCAGGTCTCCACACACACGTAATTCGAGGTCACCAATGGTTTACCGTCGAGGATCAGTCCGTGCCACCCCGCGCGCGCCCGAGCCTGCCCCTCATCGGCCGCGTCCAGCACGGCGTAGAAGGCGGACGTGTCAATAAAGACCTCTTCACCCCTCGGGTGTTTCATAAGCCGTGGCAAGATAGGCGTCATGGCGGCGGGCCACATCGGCGCGTCCAGAGTGGAAGCGTCCCGCGGCGGCAATTGCACGCTGTGCCCGGTCTCCGTAGATTTATGAGGATCGAAGGAACATGAAGGGCCTTCAGGAAAGAAAAAGTCCTGCAAACACAGGGTCTTCAGGGCTTTTCAGGGAACGGACAGGAATAGAAAAAATAACAAAAGGGATGGAGGCGGCGGGAATCGAACCCGCGTCCGAGAGTAGTCCACTCAAGGCATCTACAATGCGTAGCTCGTAGTTTTATCTCATCCTCGGGCCTCCTACGAGCAGGATGCCCTCAGACCAGCCAAAGTAAAGTTTCGGGCGCGCACCCTTCGGCACGATGCGCGCCCTATCCCGATTTGTGTCGCCTTAGCCAACCCTACGGGCGCGGGTCGGTAAGACGCAAGCTGCACTAGGCAGCAAGAAGGTATTCAGAATCGTCTGCAGTTAAATTGCAGCCTGTCCGTTTTACGGGCGGGACAGAACCCCGGCATGCAGCCCTGGCTTTCTAGCCCACGTCGAAACCAGATCGCCCCCTTATCAGAATTATTTCGTCCCCGCAGAAGGGAAAAGTAGAGAGAGTATACTCCCCCTAGCCTGTCCGTCTATACATGGCGCGCTGAATATCGCGCTTCATCTCGCGTTCGCGAATGGCAGCGCGCTTGTCATACGTCCGTTTGCCCTTGGCCAAAGCCAACTCAACCTTGACCCGACCTTCCTTAAAGTACAGCCGCAGAGGAACCAGGGTCAATCCCTGCTCCTTTGTTTTGCCCATCAGACGCATGATTTCTCTTTTATGCAGGAGGAGCTTACGCCTGCGGTTGGGGTCGCCGTTGAAATAATGGGCCGGTTTGTAGTCGCTGATATGCGCGTTCAATAAGAACGCCTCGCCCTTGTCGATCCGGCCATAGCTGTCTTTGAGGTTGGCCCGACCGTCCCGGAGCGATTTGACCTCGCCGCCGTTCAGCACAATCCCGGCTTCGAGGGTTTCGTTAATGATATAGTCGTGCCGCGCTTTGCGGTTGACGCAGATCGCTCTCTCGGTGGATTTCTCTTTGGCCATACGCGAACTCTGCGACTAAGGTAACATGCAGTTATCAATCAGCCGAACCTCGCCAACCCAGACCGCGATGGCCAACAAGGTAGGACCGGATATCTGCTCCACTTCTTCGAGCGTTTCAGGCTGGCACAGGGAGGCGTACTCGACCCGCACCGCGGCGTTTTGGGTTAGCATCTGCTGCACGGTCTGAAGAATAACGGCCGAGGAGGTTTGCCCGCCGGAGACCAACTCCTGGGCGTCCGCGAGCGCACGCGACACGCACAGGCTCATCTCTCGTTCAACCGTACTCAGGCGGGCATTGCGGGAACTCATGGCCAGGCCATCCGCTTCACGTACCGTCGGCAGAGCAACGATATCGATGTCAAAGTTCAGGTCTCTGACCATACGTTTAATGACAACGCACTGCTGGAAATCCTTTTCGCCAAACAACGCACAATGCGGCTTGACCATATTGAACAGCTTGGCCACCACGGTTGTCACCCCCCGAAAATGACCGGGACGAAAGGCGCCACATAGGGGTTGGCTGACTTTCTCGACCTCAACCGCGGTCTGATAGTCATCGGGATAGATTTCAGCCGGCCGCGGCATAAACAAAACATCGGTCCCCAATTCTTTCAGGGCGCGTTCGTCCTGGGCCTCGTTACGCGGGTATTTATCGAAATCGGACGACTGATTGAATTGCATGGGATTGACGAAAATGGAGACCACAACCACATCGCCCCGGTTTTTCGCCTCGCGTACCAAACTGAGATGACCCTCGTGCAGAAATCCCATGGTGGGGACAAAGGCTATGGTCTTACGCTCCAGACGTTGATCTTCTGACCAACGCTGCATCTCTCGAACGGTCTGAATAATATGCACGACTCTGTTTCCGGGTAGTAAGCGGCACACTTTAATGGAACGAGTGCTCATCCTGGGGGAACGCCTGCTCCCGCACCTCGCTGATATAGGCGCTTACCGCGTCGGCAACGACACGCTCCAGATTAGCATAGCGTTTGACGAATTTGGGCGTGAAATCACCGGACATGCCCAGCAGATCATGCATCACCAGAATCTGGCCATCACAGTGCGGGCCGGCACCGATACCAATGGTGGGAATGGGCAGCATATCCGTTATCTCGGCAGCGAGGTCAATGGGCACGCCCTCCAAGACCACGGCAAACGCGCCGGCGTTGGTGACGGCTTCCGCGTCTTCGATGAGCCGTTCCCGCGCGCCGGGCTGGCGACCCGATTTCTTGCCCTGGACCTTATAGCCGCCCATGCGATGCACCGACTGCGGCGTCAGACCAATATGGCCCATCACGGGGATATCCACATTCACGATGGCCTTGATAACCCGGGCGATGTTGACCCCCCCTTCCAGTTTGACGGCCTCGGCCCCGCCTTCCTTGAGTAATCGGCCGGCATTGGCAATGGCGTCACAAATACCAGCCTGGTAGGACAAAAACGGCATGTCCCCCACAATGAGGGCATGCGGGCGGGCTCGATTGACTAGCCTGAGGTGATAGACCATATCGTCCATCGTGACCGGCAGGGTCGTATCCGCCCCCTGCACTGTCGTGCCTAAAGAATCGCCAACCAGGAGAAAGTCGATGCCACATTCGTCCAGGATGCGGGCGAACGGGTAGTCGTAGGCGGTCAGGGCCGTAATCTTTTGCCCCGACGCTTTCAGCCGTTGCAGTTCAGGAACCGAAATTTTTGTGTGTTGCATGGCGTCCCTCCTTACAGTCTGCATCTTCTCCACGAACCACAGCCGGAGGGCGTCGGGACAGGGAAAATGGGTTGGGGTCATGCGGGCTGCTGCCAAAGCCGCACGCTGTCGCCCTTCCCTGTCATATAGCTTTTCTGCCGTCCGTCTCGGTCCGTACAACAATTGGATCCAAGCGGTCTACCATAGCTATCTCTTTGCCCCTCCAGAGCCTATTTGGGTCGACCGATTTGTCGCCCGGCGGCTCTTTCCCCAGCCTTCCGTCCGGGGCAAAGCGATAGCATGGGCGTGCTGATAGCATATTTATCCGAGGATTGTCTAGGTGTTATGGGCTTTTCTTTTCTCATATCAGCCTTCTTGCTAGAATGTGGTTAAGCGTGGTTATGAGCAGCCAGTCTTTTCAAGACGCCATTGGCCAATGTCTGATGGTTGGTATTCCCCAGCCAACCCTTGATGCCGAGACCCGTCGGATGCTTGCCGACTTGCAGCCCGGCGGCATCATCCTCTTTCAGCGGAATTATACGGACCCGGACACGCTCCAGACCCTGTGTGCGGATATACACGCCCTGACCCCCGAGCGCTCACCCTTGATTGCGCTCGACGCTGAGGGCGGGCGGGTCCATCGTCTCTCACCGCCATTCACCCATTTCCCGCCCGCTCTTCGGATCGGCCAGACCGGCTCCCTACAACTCGCCCATGCCGTCGGAGTCGCCCTGGGGCAGGAGCTACGCAGCGTGGGGATAGATATTGACTTTGCGCCGGTACTTGACGTGTATAGCAATCCTGACAACACCGTTATTGGCGACCGCGCGTTTGGCTCTGATCCACAGCGTGTGGCCGAGTTCGGCTGCGCCCTTGCCGCCGGACTGCGCGCGGCGGGCGTACTCCCGTGCGGCAAGCACTTTCCTGGGCACGGGGCGACTGTCATCGATTCGCACGATGACCTGCCCTACGATGAGCGAGACAGAGCGACCCTGGAGGCAGTTGACCTCCTCCCGTTTCAAGCCGCTATTGCCCAAGAGATCGAACTCCTGATGACCGCCCATGTTGTGTATCCGGCCCTTGACCCGCAGCAGCCGGCCTCACTCTCCCCTATAATTATGAATGATCTGCTCCGGCAGCGGTTGGGATTCCAGGGCGTCATTGTCTCGGACGATCTGGAGATGGGCGCTATTGTTCGGCATGCGTCGGTTGCAGACGCCGCGGTTCAGGCGCTCAGCGCCGGAGCCGACCTCTTATTGGTCTGCCAGAGCCTGGAACACGCGCTCAGCGCTCGGAAGGCGTGCCGGCAGGCGCTCCAACAAGGCGTTTTGACTGAGGAGCGGGTGGCCGAAGCGCAGCGGCGTGTTGAGCGGCTGAGGCAATGTATTGCCGACCGGCCATCTCTCTCGCTGCCTGCAATCGGAGCACCAGAGCATACCCGGCTGGTTGACACTATCGTTCGGCAAGCATCAGTCTGAGTAGATGCCGCGTCGTTGCCCCTCCCCTATCTGCCGGCTCGGCAGGCCATCCTCCCGGAAGCGATAAAGTACGTCCGAATCTGACGCACTGCTGTACTAACCTTGTTCGTACAAGCCACGGACAAGGAGTACATCATGCTCAACGCCTACGAACGCCGTCTCATCTTCTTTTACTTGTCGAACGCCGTGCCGCGGCTCCACCGCCGCACGGTGGCGGCAAGAAGGATGGCGGAGTGGATATTTGAACATGAAATCCAATTGATATGCCAATCCTCTCTCATCACCTGCGACACGGCCCAGGACGCGATAGAGTACTGGTGGAACAAAAAGGAGATACCTGCACTGAAATGGCGGCATCTGGGGGAGGCCCTTTGGAACGAATATACGACGACAAGGAAGGCACGGCCAGACCGGACGGCACAGCGGCTCCGACAGCTTGGAAGGGCGCTACGGCTCTCTCGAACAGATACGGCGATCCTGGAACTCCTGCTACGTTACTCCATGGAGCCGATCATCGAATCGATGGTGGACGACGTATTCAACCATCGGCGGACAAGGACTTTCAACTGTCGGAACTCGATTCTGTCCTGCCTCCTCGGTCTATCGGCCAACACATTCTTCAGTCGATTCGCACCCGACGCACCGCTCGTGGCCTCGGGTCTCATATCCATCGACGACGACGGTGACGTGAAGGTCATGGATCGGTTGATGCGGCTCGCCTGGTCTCCGCCTCCCGCCGGTTCGGATGTGTGGCGCATGCTACTCGACGAGGCAAGTCCAGGCGAGCTCTGCTGGTCGGATTTCGACCATGTGGCCGACGATCGCGATCATATCGAACGAATACTGAAAGGAGCCCTGCGGAACGGCGAAACGGGTGTAAACGTCCTCATCTACGGCCCTCCGGGGACCGGTAAGACCGAGTTCTGTAAGACACTGGCCGCCCGGCTTGACGCATCGCTCTATGTCGTCGGCGAATCGGACGACCACGGCGGTGAGCCCTCGCGTCACGAGAGGCTTCAGGAACTGCGTCTCGTTCAGCGGCTGCTTACTAAGGACCGCCAGTCGCTCTTGCTTTTTGACGAGATGGAAGACCTGCTTTCCGACGAAGGCGGTACTGTCGCAGCGCTTTTCGGTTTCCGTCGATCTCCAGGACGCCGGGCCGGAGGCTCGAAGGTGTTCATGAACCGGCTGCTCGAACAAACGCCGGTGCCCACACTGTGGACATCGAATGCCGCTCCACAGACCAGCCCCAGCCTTTTGCGCCGCATGATGTTCGCCCTGGAATTGCGCCAACCACCACCCCGAGTTCGGGCGCGAATCTGGACGCGGCAGTTCGTGCACCACGGCATCGAATCAGACGAGGAAGACGCACGCACCCTCGCCTGTGAGTTCGACGTGACGCCAGGTGTGGCGTTCGGAGTCACCGCCGCCGCGCGGCTCGGCCACGGAAGCATAGACGACGTGCGTCGCGGCGTGCGCAGTCTGTCACGACTGTTGTCCAGTGAGACGCCACCGGTTCAACCAGCGACGAAAAAATTCGACCCTACACTGATCCACACCGATGTGGACTCTGTACGGCTTGTGGAGAGCCTCGCCGGAAGCAATGCACGCCAGTTCTCATTATGCCTGCAAGGACCACCCGGCACCGGGAAGAGCGTGTTTGTTCGTCATCTCGCCGACCGGCTCGGGCTTGAGGTGGTGCAGAAGCGGGCGTCCGATCTGATGTCGCCGTTCGTTGGGGAAACCGAGAAGGAGATCGCCGCCGCCTTCGCCGAAGCGCGCAACGCAGCGGCTTTCCTGCTCTTCGACGAAGCCGACTCCCTACTCGCCGACCGCCGTCTCGCCGTAAGAAACTGGGAGGTCAGTCAGGTCAACGAGATGCTGACTTGGATGGAAAGCCATCCGCTTCCCTTCGCTTGCACAACCAACTTTGGCGACCGGCTTGACCCAGCTACGCTACGGCGCTTCACTTTCAAGATTGCGCTCAACTATCTCTCACCCGAGCAGGCCACAGTGGCATTCCGCGCCTATTTCGGGCTTGCACCTCCGCCTGAGGTTGCGGATATTACTGCCCTCACGCCCGGCGACTTCGCCGTCGTGCGCCAGAAGGCCGAAATTCTCGGTTGCTTGAATGACCCGCAGGTACTCGTGGAAATGTTGCGTGCGGAATGCGAAGCCAAGCCGGACCGAACACGCCCGCTGGGCTTTCAGAGGTGAACATCGCCCCCCGACAGGAGCAGTCTTCGTGAGAGAGAAAAAGATGTGATTCCTTCAAGGAGGAAATACAGTATGAAGAATTCAGTTATATTTTCGCTCTTGGTCTGTGCTTTTCCTTGTCTTTTCCCTGCCAATAACTCGGCTGTAGCTGATGATCTACAAAAGGCCAGAGAACAAATGGAAGAAAGACGACTCAGAGAGCAGGAAGAAAAAGAAAGGAGATATCAAGAAGAACTGAAACGACAAGAAGAAGAGCACGCGAAGTATCTTGAACAGCTAGAGCAAGAAAGAGTAGAAGCTCGGAGAAGAGTGGAGAAGGCCCTTGAAGAAATCTCCAAAATCAAAGTGAAGGTGCCGCCGGAATTTGCCAACGCGTTCGTTATTGTAAGACGAGGGATAGATGATCTTGGAATGACCGTTGATGAATATATTGGAAGAATCTACCTGTCTCCTCTTCTGGATAGAAAGAAAGGATGCGAATGGGAAGGACGAAATTGGTTTTCCTCAAGTAGTAGTCATGACCTTGTTTGTCATTATCCTAATGCGGATGCAAAGTTTAAGTTCACAATGTCCGAGGATAACAAGATAGCTCTACTGAAAGTTTACAACCTGAAACGCAACATAGAAATTCCAGCCCTGACTGCCAGTGCCCTGTTTCTAGGTGGAGACTAGAGCACTTCTCCATTCTGTGTAGCCCCGGCTCCCTCCGTCATTCCGGCGAAAGCCTGAATCCAGGCTCCTGGCCCCTCCGCTCTCTGGATGCCGGATCACGTCCGGCATGACGACTCAAGAAAAGATGTGGTTACTTCAGGGGGAATTGCCTTCTGAAACATTATATGACGTGGTACCCAGACTTTATGAATTAGGGAGGGCTTACATGGACAGAAATACTATATCCAAGATTGTCCGCAAATCACTGAACGAAGCATTCTGTAGCTTGCACGGTAAAGGTGTCCGCCTTGAGAAACGGACGAAAGATATCAAGACACAGTTATGCGCTGAAGGAAATTCGAAGAGTTTTTATACATGCGCGAAAGACGTCGATAACAGTAACCATGGGGAATGGTTGTACGACGTTTGCTGGCTCAAGTATGGCAATGCACCTTCTGGGACGACATATCTGGTGGACTCTAAGCTTGACTTTTTGGAAGAAGCCGCTCTGATCGTCGAATGCGAATGGTGGCACACTCGCGGACGGCGGTGCAATCTCGGCGACATAAGAGACGACTTTCAGAAACTTTTGGTCGGACGCGCCTGCGTTCGTTGCATGATTTGGGAGGATAAAGAGCAAGACAAATCGAAGATTGCTAAGTCGCTCGCGCGAATGGTGACGGGCTACTCAGCCACAGATTCCGACGATTTATATCTGCTCGCCCGTTATACCGCTGAGGGGTTTCAGTACTGGCACCTCTCTGGGAACGGCACCCTGTCCTAGATATGCGCTACGAACGCGTAATAGAACTCCTCCGCCTCGCTATCCATCTCCAAGGAAGCCGAGGCGGCCTGACCCTCGCCGACATTCAAGACGAGTTCTCCGTCAGCCGGCGCACAGCCGAGCGGATGCGCGATGCCGTTGAGGTTGCGTTCGGGCCGCTGGAGACCGTGGATGCGGACACCGGCGACCGTCGTATTCGTTGGCGACTTCAGTCACGTGCCCTACCCCCATTCCTTCGTGTCTCGCCCGAAGAACTGACAGAACTCGAAACACTGGCCGACAGTCTGGAGCGCACCGGCCTTGAGGAACGCGCTGGCGGGCTTCGTGACCTTGCGACCAAGCTGCGAGCCGCATTGCGCCGTCACTCCGCCGAAGAGTTTGACTCCACCCTAGAGACCCTGATGGAGGCGGAAGGTCTCGCCATGCGCGCCGGCCCGAGGGAAAGCCTGGAAGAGGGTCTGCTCTCGCTCCTGCGCAATGCCATCAAGGCGGGGCGCGTGGTTGAGTTCGGCTATCTCGCTCAATGGACGGGACGGCACAGCCACCAGCGTGTTCAACCCTACGGGGTGCTCTACGGCAATCGCGCGTTCCTGGTGGGGCGGACCGACTGGGCGAATGACACGCAGCTCTGGCGACTCGCGAACATGAGCGATGCCCGAATCACGGATGAAACATTCGAGCGTGACCCGACGTTCGACTTGCAGCGCTACGCCAAGCGTTCGTTTGGCACCTTTCAGGAAGAGCCGGTCGAGGTCGCTTTGCGGTTCGACCCCAGCGTGGCGTCGGACGTAATAGCGTTCCTTTTCCATCCCGACCAGACCGTCTCTGAGAACGACGACGGTTCGCTGACTGTGCGCTTCAAGGCAGGCGGTATCAACGAGATGTGCTGGCACCTCTTCACTTGGGGGGACAACGTAACGGTGGAACGTCCGAGTGCGCTACGCCAGCGGCTGGCCCAAATGTGCTCAGCGCTCGCTGTCCATCATGCCGCCTGAACCAGTCAGTGTCTCACCGTTTTCTTTTGACAAATTTCGGCAACGACTGCGAATAGGGACCGCGGGCTATCCCCTTTTCCGTGATGATCGCGCTGACCAGGCGATGGGGGGTGACATCAAAGGCTGGATGGGCAACCGCGATCTCGCTGGGAGCAATCTGTTGGCGCAGCACATGGGTGACTTCCTGGGCGGACCGTTCTTCAATCGGAATCTTTTTGCCCGAGGGACAGTCCAGATCAATTGATGTTGTTGGGGCGGCCACATAGAACGGCAGCTTGTGTCGTCCGGCCAGCACGGCAGACGTATACGTGCCGATCTTATTGGCCACATCTCCGTTGGCCGCGGTGCGGTCGGTGCCGACAATCACGCAATCAATCGCGCCCTTTTGCATGAAATGGCCGATCATATTGTCGGTAATCAGAGTTGCGGGAATGCCCTCGCGGACGAGTTCCCAGGCGGTTAAACGCGCGCCTTGCAAATACGGCCGGGTTTCCGGCACAAAAACGGAGATATTCTTGCCCTGCTCCCAGGCAGCCCGGATCACACCCAGGGCGGTTCCATATCCGGCCGTTGCCAGCGCCCCGGCATTACAATGGGTTAAAACCGTCGCCCCTTTGGGAATCAATTTTGCGCCGTGGCGACCGATACGCTGATTGGCGGTTATGTCTTCCTGATAGATTTTCAGGGCTTCCTGTTCCAGGGCTTCAATGAGGGCCTCACGGCCTTTGGCCCGCACTTTCTCATACCGGCGTCGCATGCGGTCAATGGCCCAAAAGAGGTTGACCGCGGTCGGCCGGGTGGCGGCAAAGACCTGACAGATGCGCGCAAAAACGGCGGGCTCAGCACTCCGCTTGAGCTGTCGCGCTCCAAGCGCAATCCCCATAGCAGCGGCTACTCCAATCGCGGGGGCACCGCGAATCACCATATCGGTAATGGCTCGCGCAACGCTGCGGTAATCCGTGTAGGTGCGATAGATTTCCCGAGTGGGTAAGGCGCGCTGATCGATCATCACCACCGCCCCGTCCCGCCAGTCTATGGTAAAAAACGTGGCTGACTTCATGCCTTCCTTTCGCCTCGTATCTCCGTTATTCCCCCGCGAGGTTTGGCTATCCGTGGCTTGGCGATTCGGACTCCCCCTCGACGAGTTGGACTCCGGCGTCAGGCGTCCAGACCGCCACTGCCGTGTCGTCCTCTGCCCTTTTGAGCGTCACGGTTTCCAGCCCGGCTCCTGGATCAAACAGCGCCAGGTCCTGGCTGTTCTTTTGCCAAGTCGTCGCCACCAGTTCGACTACGGTGGAGCGTTGGTCGAGTGTCAGATTAGCCCACTCTGGGGAGACAGCAACGGATATCGAGCGCCCGGCGTCGCTGGCTTCCATGCCGTAGTACACATCCGCCCAGCGGCTTTCGGAGAGCTGCGTGTCGGTACGGTAAACACAGGTCCAAAAGGCTGGACTGATATTAGCAGGCAGATCAGCCGGGGGCTGCGGCTCTTCGTGCGCTATGGAATCTTCGGACTGTTGCTCTGGTGGCTGGGCCTCGTCCGGCGAACGAAAATAAATGAAAAGTCCGATCAGCACCAAGACAAAAGTAGTCGGTATTTTTCGTAGTCCAGCGCCGATGGCGCCCAGCAGGGTCTGGGCTGGGGTTTTCTTGGCAGCCTGCTTAGGCGTAGTGGATCGAGAGTCTCTGGCCATGCGTGCAATATATCACCGGCTGAGCGCAGCAACTTCTGAAACGAGGTCAGGAGGCTCGTGAGACGGAGGCGACAGGCTGGTCATGGGCTGGAGTATAGCACAGGGCCGGCCTGTTGCAGAATACCGGCGCGTATCCCAGAAAGGAGTACAGTTATGGAACGCCTGGGGCGAGTTCCCGCGCGTTCACCGCGGGTCGCTTACCCTGCCCCTCCCCACAAGCGTTGCGAGGCAAGGCGCGCGCCTTCGGCACACGCCCGCAGCTTGGCCCACACCACGCTCTCGGACACCATCTCCCAGCCGGCAAACGTGCCAAAGCCGCAGTCCGAACCGGCAATGACGCGACTCCGGTCCCCGATCGCGTCGACCACCTGGCACAGGCGGTCGGCAACGATTTCCGGATGCTCGATATAGTTGGTTGTGGAATCAATCACACCGGGAATGAGCAGCATTGAGTCGGACAGGGGATGCTGCCGGAAGGCTTTATATTCGTGTTGATGGCGGGGATTCGCCAGCTCAATGGACAGGGCTCCAACCTTGGCCTGATAGAGAACGGGCAGAATATCGGCCAGCGGCACATCGTGATTATGAGGGCCATCGTAATTCCCCCAGCAGATATGCAGCCGGATACGGTCGGCCGGGATATTCTCGGTCGCGCGGTTGACGGCTTCGATATGGACCTCGATGGTCTTCTGAAATTCGGCGAGGCTCTGCTCCTGAAAGAGGAAGGTCCGCTCCATAGCCAGGTCAGGGGCGTCGAGTTGCAGCAGCACACCCTGGGCGTGGATATATTCGTACTCCTTTCTCATCTGCTCAGCCACCGCCAGCACATACGCCTCGTGCGAATCGTAATAGGCGTTCAGCATGGTGGTGGCAATAATGCCGGGTGAGGCCGCGGTCATGAAGCGTTCGGTGAACGCGCCGGGCGTCTGCTCTGTACAGCGTAGAAACAACGCACATTCGTTTTGCACCGCGGACAGATCATCGTAGGCGACCTCGGCGGTGGCCTGCGGGGCGTTGAAAACCTTGGCCCGCATCATATTGCGCCGCTGCATCATGGCCGTAAAATCCGGGAATTCAGCCATGTCCTGCGGCGTCGGCCGTTTGCTCTCTCCGCCAAAGCCGCGCATGCGTTGCGGCACATAGGTCTGAAAACCGATGCGCGGCTGTTCGCCGTCATTGATGATATCCACCCCGGCTTTGAGCTGTTCATCGATCACATGTTGGACGGCTCTTTCGGATTGGCGCTCAAGCGCCGCGGCATCTATGGGCTTGCCCTGCTCCTGGTCAATCAGCAGATCGGTCAGCTCAGGATTGCGTGGCAGGCTGCCGACATGGGTGGTGAGAATCCGTTCGTCGCTCTTTTGCATGAGAAAGCTCCGTCTGGTTAGCGCTGGTGATACAAGGGGTGTCCTCGGACGGAGGTGCGGACCTTATTCATATGATCCCCTTCCAGATTGGCCACAAAGAGGTCCTGCATGTCAGGGCCCCCAAATGCACAGTTGGTTGGGAACGCCAGCGCGGCACCGTCCGGGTCGTGTATGAAGGTCTCCCAGTTGCCGTTCGGATCGACTTTGATGATTCTGTTTCGGGGCTCCAGCTTGCCGTTCTCGGGTACGCCGGGCAGGGTGATATACAAGTTGCGGTCCACATCAAAAGCCATTCCGTCCGGCAGGGCCGGAAAGTCTTTGGCATAGATTTCAGGCGGACCAAAGGTGCCGTCTTTGTTGATCTGAATACGGACGCAGTCGTTACGCGAACTCTCCAGGACGTAGACCGCATCCTCGTTGGGGTCGATAGCCGTCCCATTGGCAAAATAAATCCCGGTGGCGACGACCTCGCCCCGGCCGTTGGGACGGATGCGCACAACCGCTCCGTTGGGCTGGGGATGGACAAACTCCTTAAATACCTCACGGCCTGGCTGGGAGCTGGAGTTCGAGACGTAGAGATTGCCCTCGGCGTCATAGCTGGCGAAGTTCGGAATCGAAATCGGAAAGTCTCCAGCGTGGTCAGCCACCAGGGAAACTTTTCCGTCGGGCGACAGCCGCATCACCGCTTTATGCCTGAGGTCGCAGTAGACGAAGTTCCCTTCCTGATCCAGCGTGACGCCGTTGGGGATGGCCCGGTCCGGTAGCTGGGCGACCTCGTGCACGACGCCGTCCGGACTGACTTTATACACAATACCGTTACGCCCGCCGCCCCACGCGTTGCCTTCTTTATCAATGACCACACCCTCAGCTCTGAGAACGCCCGCGCCAAAGATTTCCACCTGCTCAACAGGAATTATCGATGCCATACTTTCTCCCTGTGTCTTGTCTTGACCCACGCTCTGAGACCGCTCGGTGTCGCCGGGTCTGTCCAGAGCACGCTAACGGTCCTCCGCGTACAGCACCCCTTTCTCTTGGAGTGCGGCTATGGTTTCGTTGCCATAGCTGAGCTGCTCTCGCAGCACCTCAGCGCTATGCTGGCCTAAAAGCGGGGCTTGAATGTCCGGGAGCTGAGGAAACTCGGAGTACTTCAGCGGAAAGCCGGGGATGGTGACTTCGCCCAGGATGGGGTCGGGCACCGTCCTGACCATCTCCCGCGCCTTGAAATACGGGTGGGCTAAAATATCGGTGATGGACATGACCGGAGCGGAAGGAACCCGGTGCTCTTCAAAAACTTGGAGGACGGCTTCATCACTCGGCTGCGCCTGCATCCAGGCTTCGATAATCGGAATGAGTTCCCCCTGATTCTTCCCTCGCGCGGCATTGGTCGCAAAACGGGCATCGTCAATCAATTCCGGTCGGCCCATGGCCTTACACATATTGCCCCACTGACGATCTAAGACGAGGACGACTATCCAGCCTGCCGGCCCTTTGAACACCCCACACGGACACACCAGGGGATGATGTGACCCCATCCGGGTCGGCACAAACTCGCCTTTGCTCAGGGTATGGCCCTGCACATTGACCTCGTGCATATGGAACATGGCGTCAATCATGGACAGATCGATATACTGGCCGACGCCGGTCCGTTCCCGGTGATATAAGGCATAACCCAGAGCCGCAAAGGCGTGGACGCCACTGCTGACATCGGCAATACCGAGCCCGACAAACTGCGGCGGTCCGTCTGGACTGCCGGTCATATGCATAATGCCGGAGAAAGCTTGGGCAATAAAATCGTAACCCACCTTGTGAGACAGCGGACTTTTTCGCCCAAAGGCGGAAATCGAGGCCATGATAATTTTGGGATTGATGGTCTTGAGCGACGGATAGTCAAGATTCCGTTTTTCCATCACGCCCGGCCCGAAATTCTCAACCACAACATCCACGGTCGGAATCAAGGCCTGCAAAATTTCAAGGGATTCAGGCTTGTCGAAATCGAGACAGAGGCTTTTTTTACCGCGATTCTGCTGGACAAAATACGCGCTGCGCTCATCCTGAATAAACGGCAGCAAACGCGAAGGATCACCCATGGGCGCCTGTTCGACCTTAATGATATGAGCGCCCATCTCTGCCATGAGACGGGTCACGGTCGGTCCGGCCAGGTATTGGGTAAAATCCAAGACGGTCACGCCGGAAAGCATATACTGCTGGTCAGTGGTCTGTTGCATACTGCACCTCCGCTTTATCCCTGCCGGTACGACGGGTGGTGTAACACGGGTCCTCTGAAAAAGCGAGTCTTTTTCAGGCAGGCGCTATGGAGGAGCAGTGCTGTTCGAGAGGTCTGACAGGCGTGAGAAGCGACCGTATACTTTACGACGCAGATTCTTTTGAAGAAAGAACCGGGGCCGGGTATTTCCAGGTCAACGACAGCAGCGTATCACCACCGGGGAGCGGGGTGGATTCTGACTCGGGCGCAACATCCGCGGGCACTTCCGGGTGGCGGTTGCGCGCCTCAGCAATCGCCATCTGAACCAGGTCTTGCTGCGCGGGCGGTGTCTCCCCATTCAGCGAGTCTTTGAGCTCGGAGGCCCGGAGCTTGACGGTGACGGTCACCTGCATTGCCGCAGAGCTGCGGGGTGGCGGCGCCGGCGGCTCGCCGGCCTCAATGTCCACCTCAAGTTCGGTTGGCGCTTCAACCTCTTCCGGCTCAACTGCAACCGCCTGTATCTCCGGCTCTGGAGCGGGAGGCGTTTCGCCTGGTTCAGCAGCAGGTGTTGACGGGACTTCTCCTTGGGATACCTGGGTCTGGTCCGTTTCCTGTCGCGTCCCTCTGTCGCGTTCCTGCTCGTCTCGTCTCCTCCGACCCCGACCCGGCGTACCGCGCCGCCGCCCGCCCCGTTCGCTGGCGGCAGTATCGCTCGCTTCTTCCCGTCGGCGCTGTACCCGTTGACGACCGGGAACGAGCCCGAAGGCCAGATATTGGCAGGCCTCCGTCGAAATATACTCAAAGGCGTCATTCGCAAAGTCCAGCGCTTTTTCTTCGGTATAGGCATCGACATCGCAGTCGATAAACACCATGCAGTAGAAGCTTTTCCCTGCTGGCGCAGCGCTGGGGCCTGCACTCAGTTCGTGCTCATGGTAACGGACACGTTGATGCGAGAAGGACGCAAAGAGGGATGAAACGGATTCTTGGATCTCTTCTGTTGAAGAGCCACAGGCTTCAAAAACGGCTAAGGCGTGAAAGTTGGGCATATCCCACAGGACTGTATAGAGCGCGGCGCATATCCGCAAGAGCCGTCCGAACAGAAAAAGGGCAATGACAGACCGCACAGGCTCCTGTGGACACGTGGGACATTTGGGCGTAGGCTGGGGCCAGTTTTTCGGTCGGGCTGACACAGCCCGCGTCGTTTCTGTCCCTATAATGCGATAGGACAGAGCGGACCGAGCCTCGGGCCGGTAGCGGCGATCGGTTCCTGGCTGAGCGGATGCTGGACCCGCGCTGGGTGCGCCGAGAAAGGAGGTGGTCTAGTGCAGTTATCAACGACGGTGATCAGTGAGGTGGCGGCCTCTTAGGCCGACCTATCCCAAATCGGGTGGTCGCTTGGGAGGACCAGGCGCCACCGTGACCCCGGCAGCCCGTGTTCATCACCCACGGGACGTCCCCGCGGACGTAGCACTGTCGGGGTTTTTTTGAGAATCAACAGCGAAACAGATCAGACAATCAGCGTTTTTTGGCTTGGGCCTCAATCAGCAACCATTGCGTTTGGCCGATCCCGCGCAGGCTGCGGTATTCAGCCTCGGACCAGCCCTGAGATTCTCTTTTCCGAGCAACGTCAAGGGCCCGCGTCAGAACCGATTCGCATAGCTCAAGTAAGGGCGCGAGTTCCCGGTCCACCTCGTCCAGAGGAGTCTCAAGGAATGCGGTCTGGAAATGGGGCAGCAGGGTAGCAAGCGACGCCTGAGCGCGGCTCCCGTTTCCTTGACGCGGAGTTACAGCCTCACTTGCCGGAGAAAAAAACGCAAAGCCGAGTTGACCGGAGTTGGGTGAGTCATCCGTTTTGTCTGTCACAGTCTGGGCCTACCTTCAATAGCTCCTCTCCCACAGACGTCCAACACAAAGGCATCGAACAAGAGACGTGGGGAAGTCGGACTCGATTTGAGAGCCAGATCTAATTGCGAGGCATGCCGCAAAATGCGGCGCAGGTCTGCACTTGAGAAGACACGACCCTGCTCCACGGCAGCGCGCAGCCGCTGGCCGCGCAACCCGACCGCCCGTTCAATCTGACTGCTCGGAGCATTCGCATCGGACAAATCCTTGACCTGCCACAGACGCCGAAAATGACTGACGAGCGCGTGCAAGGCGGGGAGCGCTCGCTTCTCATCGCGCAATACTTCCTGTACCAGGCGAACCGCCCGTTTGCTGTTGCGTCGCCCCAAAGCCTCGGCCAGATCAAAGGCCGAGTGCTGATGCAGATCCCCCATACATTGCCTGACCACGGCCTGGTCTATTTCGGTTGCCGGGAAAACAAAAGCAACCAGCTTGTCAATCTCGGTGGACAAGGCAAGCAGATCGGTTCCAATATGGTCGGCCAGATACGAGGCCGCCTCGGCGTTGAGACGGACCCCCCTTTCCCGGGCAAAACGCTGCGCCCAGCCGGGGATCTGGTTGATAAAAGGCGAGCGAAATTCGCCAGCAAACCCCCGCTTTGCACACACAGAAAAGAATTTCTGGCTGAGATTGGCCCTGCCCTGCACGCAGACCACCAGGGGCTGACTGTCATCCCGGAGTTCGGCTTCAGTCGTCAGGCTTTCCCGGTCGGCGGCGGACAGTTGGCCCGCGTTCTTGAGTACGACTAATTGACGTTCGGAAAAAAGTGAGGCGCTGCCCCAAGCCTCAAGTAGCCGCTCAAGAGGGTCTTCTCCCGCATAAAACGTATAGACTGCCGGGTTTTCACCCAGGCGCGCCCGCACCAGGGCGATGGCGCGATGAATGAAGTAGGTCTCCTCACCGTGAAAGAGGTAGAGCGGGGAGAGTGGCTCTTTGGTCAGGAACGCAAAAATTTCGTCGGGCTGGCGAAACGTCTTTCTCGTCGGCTGTGTCGCCATAAACGCAACTGGTAAAAAACAAATCTCAGGGTGATCGACGCCCCAGAGTCCCGGAGTAAAGAGGGCACCTGCCCCTCACAACCAAACCAGAGAGGGACGCGCTATGATCTGATACTGACCTCCAGTTGACGCGAAACAGCCTCGGTCGAAACGATATGCCGCTGGAGTTCCATTTCCTTCTCATCGAAGCCAAAGGCCAGACCCAGGAGCTGGGGGAGGTGGATAATCGGCATCCCAATCTGGGTCCCCGCCCGTTTCTCGGCCGTCGGCTGGTTGGCATCAAGATTGAGATGACACAGGGGACAGGGAGTCACCATGCAGTCGGCCCCCTTCGTCTTGGCGTCACCGGTATGATCGCTCACCATCCGCATTGAATTTTCTTCGTTGACCGTCAGAATCGGAAAGCCGCAGCATTTGGACTTCCCACTCGAATCCACGGACTCGGCGCCAAGAACGTCGAGCAAATCCTCCAAATAGGTTTTCCGCCCCGACAAGCCTTTTGGCGCAATAATGGAGGTCGGACGACGGATGTAGCAGCCATAGAACGGCGCGACCTTGAGCCCGGTCAGTTTCCGCCTGATATACGGCTTGAGGTTCTCCACCCCATAGTCTTCCATCAACACCCATAAGAGGTGCTTGACCTCCACCGTGCCTTTGTATTCCAGCCCCTCCTCGGCCAGATATTCGGCATTAATTTTCTGACGGTACTCAGGCTCGTTTTTGAAACGATGATTGGCCTGGGTAAAGACCCCCTGACAGGTACTGCAGATCGTCATGAGGGAGGAAAGCCCCATAGCTTCCACCTTGGCCAAGGTCCGGGCGTTGATGGGGTCGGACAGATCACGGCTCAACACTCCGGCGCCAGTACAGCCGACATCAGTCACTTCTTCGATTTCGATCCCGAGTGTTTCCGCCACCTTGACCGAAGCGGGATAGAGTTCAGGACAGGCCCCACGCGACACACAGCCTGGATAAAATGCGTACTTCATGCTTCGCTCCTCTGGGCTTTGTCTATGATGCGTCGAATCGCCTCGGCGCCCGGCCGCTTGTGATGGAAATACGGCAGCGGGGCCTTGCCCTTGGGGATGGCCCTGATTACCGTGGGCAGGAGTTTCGCCAAGCCGGCAATATTGGTCAGGCCCTCACTCTCGATCGCCAGCCGGCCTTCATCCAGCCAGCCGCTACGCTTGACCGAATTCAGGAAGCTATCGTAATGCCGTTGCACCTTGGGATTCCTGGTGCCGGAGCGAATGCCCTGTCGAATCGCCTCGTCGCGCACCTCGAAGAGTCGGTCGGTCGGTTCCAGGTTCAGAGGGCAATGCCCATTGGCCTCAAAACAGTGCGTGCAGTCCCAGACGCCCCCAGGCTCGCTGACCAGCGTTAAGCGCTCATTGTGCTGGCCGTCGCGCGGATCGAAAACGGCTCGATACGCCTTGGTCAGGGCGGCCGGACCCACGAAGTCCTTGTCAATTTTAATCACCGCGCAGCCCTCGTCACACAGGCCGCACATAACACAGCTCATCGCCTTGCGGACTTCGGCCAGCTGCTCCTCGGCGACCACGTATTCGCCCTTGGGTTCCGGCTCGCGGGGCGTAATCCAGGGCTGGACCGACTTTATTTTCTTCCAGAGGAAGCCCTCAAGGTCATACACCAGGTCTTTCAGCACCGGGATATTGCGAATAGGCTCGACAGTCACAACGCCATTCTTGACCGTTTTGGCGATTTTCAGGGTACAGCCGAGCCGGCCTTTTTTGTTGATACGGAGCGCGCAGTCACCGCACGACCCCCGCTCACACGAGGCCCGAAACGCCAGGCTGGGGTCCTGTTCATCCCGAATATGTCTGAGCCCATCCATCACGGTCGCCGAATCCGGCAGGTCTACCTGGTAGGTAGCAAAATCCGGTTTACTCCCATTTTCAGGGTCGAAACGGTAGACCTTAAATGTTGTTTCCATAGGTCCCCTCCATGCTCTGCCTTTAGTAACAGACTCCCGTCACGCAGACTGCCCGGCATTGACCGGACTGGTGGTCAGGCTTGGTCCAGCGGGTCCATACGTCACCAACGAATGATGCTGCCACTCCGCATCGTTCGTTGCCGGGAAGTCGCTCCGGTGGTGGACGCCACGGCTTTCCTGTCGTTCCTGGGCCGCAGTCACAATGGCTTCGGCAACGTCGAGCAGCGCTCCCAGCTCATAAAAAGTGAGCAATTCATGGTTATACATCTTGCCGTGATGTCGGAGCCCAACCTGAGCGTAGCGTGTCTGCAAGTCGGCGACACAGCCGGCAGCCTCCCGCAACCCGGCCGCGTCCCGTACGAGCCCAACGTACTCAGCCATTGCGCTCGCCAGTGCGCGCTGAATCGCCACAACCGTATCCTCTGAGGCCGGCCGGGAAAAAATCGCCGCCAGCGCGAGTCGGGCATCCTCCAGGGTAGAGTCGGCAATCGTCTGGGGAGCGACGATCGATACCTGGGCGGCCGCAGCGCTACCGGCCCGCCGACCAAAGACAACGCTGGCGGTCAGCGCATTCCCGGCCAGGGCATTGGCCCCGTGCACCCCAGGAGAAGCGCACTCTCCGGCAGCAAACAGACCGGAGACAGCCGTTGCCCCGTTCGTATCGGTCTGGATGCCACCCAGGACACGATGCATGCGCGGCATGACAGGCAGCGGCGCTGTGTCCAGGCTGATACCAGCCATCTCATTGGCTGCTCGCTCCAAATAGAGGAATCGGGCGCCAATACGCTCTTTGCCAATCGAGCGGAAATCGAGTGTCGCGCCATCCTCCGCGGAAGCGAGCGAGCGACACAGCGCGTCCCGGAGCGTCAGGTCGTCTGTCTGAAGGATGGGTTGTCCGTCCGGGTTGCACAGCGTAGCGCCCTCGCCCAAGGCACCTTCAGAGGCAAAGGCCGCCCGTTCGCAAAAGCCCAGGGGATGATATTGCACCATTTCCATATCCCTGAGGCCCAGCCCGGCTCTATAGGCCAGACGCATACCGTCACCGCAGCACGATTGCGAGGCCGTGCTCGGGGCATACACACGCCCGGCGCCACCCGTGGCCAGCACCACGGCGGACGCGCCGAACGCTGCGAGGTTACCTGTGCCAAGCTCCAGGGCGAGCGCCCCGCGACAGATGCCATCCTCAACAACCAGGGAGGTCACGAGCCACTCTTCATGACTGGGAATCTCTTCCCGTATACATTGCTCATAGAGCGTGTTGAGCACAGCATGGCCGGTCATATCGGCAGAAAATGCCGTGCGTGGGCTGGTATGCCCGCCGAGGGCCCACCGGTCGAGTTTGCCCTCAGCATTCCGGTTAAATGGCACCCCGATATGGTCGAGCTGAATAATGTCGTCTGACGCTGCGCGGCACATCTCCTCGACAGCCGCCTGGTCGCACAGGCCGGCTCCGGCCCGGACCGTATCCTGGGCGTGCTGCTGCCACGAATCGTCTTTTCCAAAGGCTGCATTCAATCCGTCTGACGAGGTCGCAGAATGGCTGCGGAGCGGATGGGTCTTGCTGAGCAGGGCAACCTGTACGCCTGCCTGCCTGGCCGCAAGGGCGGCCCGGAGTCCGGCAACCCCGCCGCCGACAATAAGAACATCGTATTTGGGCATAGACACCCTCTAGCGCAGGCCACTATAACCGAAATGGTACAAGAAGGGCAAATCCAACCAGGCGCTATTCGTCACCCCTCCTCGCGTTGTGTTCTTGCAGTCCTCCAGCGTGCCGCCTACCCAGCTTTTTCCACGCCGGTTCCGGCACATTCGATCAGTCGCTTTTCCGTGACAATGTAGTCCACGCGCTCGTCATGCTCATCAATAGGGAGACGTGGAACGACTTGGTAGTCATGGGCCAGACCAACGCGCAGCGCTCCAGCCAATACGCCTCTCAAAGCCCGGTCATAATAGCCTCGCCCTCGTCCAAGTCGATGGCCGGCCCGATCAAAACCAACGCCGGGGAGCAGCGCCAGAGCAGTTTGGGCGACACGCCTGAGGATATCTTCTCCGGGTGGGACCGGGATGCCAAAAACGCCCGGGATCAAATGATCGTTAGCGTGACGCCTAACAAACTCAATCTCCTGTTTATCTGCCGTCACTCTCGGATAGTAGACGGCTGTTCCTCGCCGGCAGGCTACCTGCCACACTCCTTCGGTTTCCACCTCATTTTCATCGGGACTGTACAGCAGAACCTGCCGAGCCTGGTGAGACATCACCTGCACACACAAACGGGCCGCAATCCGCTGACTGTTTTTTCTGACGGCCTGCGCTGAAAGAGCCCGCCGCTGCTGACGGAGCAGCGTGCGCAGCCGTCGTTTTTCGGCCAACATAAACGGCACCCGACCCAATCAACCCAGTAGACCCCCTAGCCGCGTTTCGGCAAGGTAAAGGTCGCCTCACCAGTCAGAATTTTTTCCCCTTTTTGATTCTGTTGCCAGAGTTCACAATCGACTCGGGGCTCGTCATGGGCATGATATACCCGCTTCACCACTCCACCACAGGTCAAGCGATCACCCGGAAAAACATTGGCGGCAAAACGTAGCCTGGTTTTTCGCAGGTCCCAGGGGTGATGCAGCCAATCAGTCAGAAAACGATACAGAAAAGTTTCGTTGAGGGGACCTTGCTGTACCACGTCGGGCAGCCCCCGTTCCTGCGCGTAGACACGGTCAAGATGCAGCGGATTGGTGTCGCGCAGAATGATGGCTACGGGGATATAGGCCAGACGGTCCATCGGACCATAGGTCGCCTGGGGGAGCGGCATCCCCTCATACGCCTCGTCAAAAAATATTTTGGGTCGGGTGTCCATCGGCTATTTGAACAGGATGTACGACTGTTCTCCCTGAAAGGCCACCGCCTCGGAGTCATCCGTTGCGGTAAAATGGACCTGGATCACGTCAAACGTGCTTTTCCCTTTCTTCTCGTACACGTTCGCCACTTCGGACCGAACGGTCAGCGTTTCACCCACATAGAGGGGCCGCAGATATTCCAGTTCCTGCTCGCCGAACATGGCGGTTCCGGTCCGATAGTTGAACAGAAAATCTCTCTCCCAATCGAAAGCCTGGAGCAGCGCCTGCACCGCAACAAAAGGGGCAAACGAGGGGGGGATAACCCGGCGCGCATACCCTGCCGCTTGGGCTTCTTCGTCACTCAGAAAGGCGGCCTGCTCCTCGCCCGCAACCGGCAGATAGTCGTGTATATCGTCCTCACGAATAGTGTAGCGAACCGGAGACAGAGCGCGGCCGATCAGGCAGGTCCGATCCGGCGCTGTGACAGAGGCTTGGCTGGTCATGGGTTGGGGAGGGACGCCGAATCCGACGCCCCTCGGGACTACTTACCAAAGACCGCGTTCACCAGTTCAGTATCCAGGTATTCCGTGACCTGCTGCACTTTCCCGTTTTCGAGTCGGAAGACCTGGGCATAGGTGTTGTTATACGCCTTACCGGCCTTGGTCATGGACTCGCCGCGACCCTGCATGACAACATTGTCCCCTTCGGCAATCAGATTATCCACGTGCATGGTCAGCCCGTTTTCGAGCTGCGCCCCGAGGGGAGCCAGGACTTTTTCGACGAACTCCGCCTTGCCCTTGAACACGCCCGAGAATTTGGTCGAGCCGATCAGGCTGAAATTGACATCGTCCGCCAGGGTGCTCAAAAAGGCATCCGCATTCCCTTTCGAGAGTTCGGCAAACATAGTGCTGATGATTTCCTTATTCTCTGCTGCACTCATGATTTCCTCCTGTGACATATCCTTCGCCGGGAGAACTGTACGCCGGATGACAAAAGGGTGTCAAGATGACGCCACTCCCGAGGCAGCAAGCTGGCCATTCACCCCTGAGCGGAGTGAAGTCGAGGGGCGCGCCGTTCACCCTGAGCGGAGCGCCAGCGAAGTCGAAGGGCCGGGAATACGGCGGGGTGGGTTCCTTTTTCCATCATACGTTATCGTCCAGGGAAGCGCGCGCGCAGCCAGTCCACAATCACTTTCATTGTCGCGTCGCGGCCGCCGCGGTCGGGCTGTGACGCGAGCGGAAAACCAAAGTGATCGGCGTCTACATGCGCCAGGTGTTTGTCGTCAGCCGGCGAGTGTTGATACACGGCCTCTGACTCCTGCGGGTAAATGGCGTGATCTCCGGTGTGATTCACGACCAGGGTCGGCAGGCTGAGGTGAGCCACATTGTCGAGCACCGCGGCTCGCGACGCCTGGCCCGACCAGGTGCTCAGCCAGGCGCGCGGCGTCTGGTATTTGGCAAAGCCGGCCTCAAGATAGTTAAACAGGTCTGGCCGCGGCGACCAGAGCGAGCCATAGTCCCGCGCCGAGGGGTGAATCGACGGGTCCGTATAGGCAAGATTCGCCTCGGTACGGTGAATCTCCATATAGCGCCCGACAAGGGCCCGCCGGCTGAGAAAAGCTCTTCGCTCCAGCGCTTGGTCATCAAAGTCCGGCTGTCGAAGCTGTTCTTGAAAATAGCGTTGCTCGTCAACATAACGACGGGCAATGGCGTCAATCCGCCTCACCCGCTGCAGCTGAGCGGCCCGGTAGCGTGCGATGAACTCGGCGCTATACGAGCTGGGCTGGGGCGGCTCACAAAAGCCATTGGCCGGATGATACATATCCAGACTGGGGTCACAGGAGAGCGGATCGTCCTCGTCTGTCACAGAGGGATCGATAGCGCCTTCCAGAAATTTCCCTTCCCCAAGATGAGCCGCCAGAAAAATCATCCCATCGGCGGGCGGCAGTTGAAATCGATTGAGATCGTACGGGTCGCCGGCGGGGGTGGTTGTCAGCCGACCCGGCGGGGCGGTCACGGCTTGGGCTAAATAAAAGGCGTACAAGGAACCGCCCCCGCTATTGCCGATCAGCACGATCTGCTCAAAGCCCCGTTCTTCTCTGAGGTAGCGCAGGCTGGCGGCAATATCCAGCAACAGCATTTCATGGATACAGGCAATATCGTTGCTGGGCCAACGGCCTTCCTGACCAAACGCGGCATAGCCCCCGTTGAGCAGATAAGGAATGGCATAGTGGCGGCTCATGTCGGCCCGCGGGTGCATCAGACACACCACCGTTTTCTCTCCGCCGCGGGTGTACAGCACGCCTTTTGATTCGCCCCGGTCTTCTGCGGTAAACGGAATAACCTCGGCGTTTGTGGCTGAAGAGAGCCTCTCAAATGAAATCAGGCTGAGGCCCTGGGCCGAATAGCGCGGGATGCGGGCGAGTGCCATAGTCGGTCTTCCTTTCTCACTCAGTCCCCTGAGACATAGAAGACCCCGCGCCCCTTGTCAAAACCCGCGCCCCTTGTCAAAACACAGGGGACCGGCCTGCCCTGACGCACCCTTGCACCCCTGCCCTTTTCCTAGCAGTATAAGGTGAGAGGAGAGGCTTCTATGACTACACCGGCACGTGAACGTTTCACCGCTCTTGTCTCAGGACCTGAAGCCGAGCTGGACCTTGCCGAAGCCGCTCTCCTGATTGCGCAGGAAGAACAGCCAAATCTCGACGTTGCTCACTACTTGCAGCGTCTCGACCAACTCGCGGAAGCGGTGCGCGCCAAGCTGCCCGATTCCCCTACCCCCCAGGACCGGATTCAGGCACTCAACACCCATCTCTTTTTTGAGGAGGGTCTGAGGGGCAATGCCGGCGAGTATTATGACCCGCGCAACAGCTTTCTGAATGAAGTCCTGGAGCGGAAGACCGGTATCCCCATCACCCTGTCCGTTCTGTATATGGAGGTGGGCCGGCGCCTGGGCCTGTCCCTGGCTGGGGTTGGATTTCCAGGACATTTCCTGGTCAAGCATGTCGGCCCGGATGAAGAGCAGATTCTCGACCCTTTTGCTGGCGGGGCAGCGGTAACCGAAGAGCAGCTCGCCGCAAAGCTCAAGAGCATGTATGGGGACAATAATCCCTTTGTGGCTCAAATCCCTCAGTTGCTTACCCCGGCAACGAAAAAAGAAATCCTCATCCGTATGCTGCGCAACTTAAAAGGCGTCTATCTGCAAAAGGGCGATTTTGAACGCGCCCTGAGCATTATTGATCGGATTCTTTTGCTGGCGCCGGATTTTGCCCTGGAGGTCCGCGACCGCGGCGCCGTTCAGCAACGCCTGGGTCGCATGCAGGGCGCTGTCCGCGACTTCAAGAAATATCTGCAACTGGCGCCCAAGGCCGAAGATGCGGCAAACATCCGCGCCCTTATCCAGCGCTCGGTTGCCCAGTTAAATTAAAATAATGGCCCATGCCATTCGGCCTGTTCGCGTCTCAGCCGGTCTCGTGACCCGCTCCACCCGGCTGCTGATCTGTCAGCGGCGCAGAGATGCCTTGCACGCCCTGAAATGGGAATTCCCCGGCGGCAAAGTCAAAGACGGCGAAGATGAGGCGGCCGGCCTGCTGCGCGAGTTGGAGGAAGAACTCGGCATTCAGGCCAGCGTGGGAGAAGAACTCCACCGGACCAGTCATGCCTATCCGAAGGGCCGGAGCGTGGCCCTGACCTTTTTCCATGTTCCCGCCTACCGCGGCGCTCTGGTCAATAATGTTTTTGAGACTCTCGCCTGGGTGGAGCCGACACAGCTCCTCGACCACGACTTTCTTGAGGGCAATATCGCCTTTGTCACTAACCTGGCGCAGGGCGGGTGGAGTCATATTTTCTCCACCGGCTGAGACGCGGTGTGCCACCCTGCGCCCTTTCGGCCCAAGCTCTGTCTCACACCTTGAACCGGAAATGGACCACATCGCCATCCTGCATAACGTATTCTTTGCCTTCGAGCCGCATTTTTCCCGCGTCCCGACAACCCGCTTCCCCGCCGTGTTCGATATACGCCTCGTAGGCGATGACTTCGGCGCGAATAAAGCCGCGTTCAATATCCGAATGGATTTTTCCGGCGGCTTTGATAGCCGTCAGGCCGCGTTCTATGGTCCAGGCGCGGGCTTCCATCGGTCCCGCGGTGAAAAAGCTCATGAGGTTCAGCATCCGATAGGCATACTGAATGAACCGATCCCGGGCCGACTCCTCCACGCCAAGGTCGGCCAGAAAGAGGCCACGTTCGTCTTCCTCCAGTTCCGCTATTTCCATCTCCACCTTGCCGCAGATGGGCACGGCGGTCAGCCCCTGTTCTTCAATATAGGCGGCGACTTCCTGCGGCACTGCGGCCTGCATCTCTTCTTCTGCCCGGTTATAGACAATCAGCAGAGGTTTTTGACTCAGAAAGGCAAAACCCGACAGCAGCATTTCTTCTTCGGGCAGAAACGTTTCGTTCCGCAAGGGCCGCTCGGCTTCAAGTACGCTCTGGCATTTCTCCAGCAACTCGCGCTCACGTTCCTTGCCCTTTTCCTTGCGCAGGCGTTCCAGTCGTTTCTCAATCACCCCCATGTCAGCCAAAATCAATTCTGACTGAAAGTCACGTAAGGCGCGGAGAGGGTCGGCCGGGGCAGTCGCCAGCGGGTCGTCAAAGGCGCGCACCACTTGCGTCAGGGCTTCGACCTCGCGCATCTGAGCCAGCGAGCGCGTATCAAGCGCGGCCTTGCGTTCGGCTGAGGGCGGAAAGTCGAGAAACGTCACTTCCGCGTATTTTTTCCGGTCCGGCTGAACGATCTCAGCCAGGGCATCAACCCGGGGGTCAGGCACTTTGACCACCGCAATCGCGGCATCGCGTTTGGTTTCAAAGCTGCCGACCGCGGCGCTCATACCAGTCAGGGCGTTAAAGATGGTGGTTTTTCCCGAACGAGCAAATCCAACTAAGCCGACTTTCATAGGCCGGAGTCTAGCAGCTTCGGCCGGCCGGATCATCCGGCCCGGCAGGGCTAGCGACGAAACTCTTGAATAGACGTGGCTGGCCGGCCGTCTTTGAGGGCAATCTGACGGGTGACGGAGCGAGTCATGGCCCCGAACGTAGGCATCCAGCAGGAGTGGCGACCCGGACCACCGACGACAAGAACCATGAGCCGTTCCGGCTTGCGGATCAGCGGGATGGCGTCCGCTTCGGGAAAGGCGTCATCCGGGGTAAACCCCATGCCGATCATGCCGCCCGCCTCCCACTGTTCGCGCGGCACCCGGGCGTGCTCAAAAATATAGGTGCGGATGTCGTCTTTTGAGATGCCGTCTCGGGCCAGAATATCGGCGTGCTCCGGTCCAAGCGCGAGAATCGGTTCACCAAAGGCGTAGGCATTATTCGAGCCCATACCAGCCATGGTGCTGGCAATGGTCGTCAGAATCCCCGGTGCGGCACTGCTGATATGGTCGTTGATATTATGCGGCCCTTCCGCTCCGCAGACGGTGACCGTGCTGGTCTCGGCTGCAAAGCCGCGTTCGACATGCAGCGGTCCCCAAGGGTTTTCCTCCTCGTTCTCGGCAATACAATAGCTGTACTTGGAGGGCTGGCCCTGGGTTGAGCGGTCCAGCATGCCTGGCGTTCCCCCACCGATATTCAGCAAAACCAGGCGAATCGCTCGACCGACTGTGGCGTTTGGCCGCCAGCCCTGGCCAAAGGCGTTGTAGCGAGAGTTGACGCCGAGCTCAGCCGCAATCGGGCCGTTGAGAATCAGCAGCGGCGCGCAGGGATGGGTTGTACTCTGAACCCCGTACAGATTGAACGGGCCTTCGAGCAATGCCTCAACCGCGGCAATAATGACCGGAAAATATTCGGGCACACAGCCGGCCATGACTGCGTTTACGGCTAATTTTTCCAGTGTGGCACTGCCGTATCCGGGCGGTATCGGCCCCAGCGCGTCTTGGGGAGCGCGGTCCGTCCAGGCCAGCATCTTTTCTACCCGCTCGGGTGTGGGTGGAATAATCGGGAGACCATCCGTCCAGCCCTGGTCGTAAAACCAGTCATTGACGGATTCGAGAGAATCGTCCAGGGAGATTTTGTCTGATTGGCAATCCATTACGCCATTCCTCCCTCCTCCCCATTCTCCCTTCGACTCCGCTGACGCTACGCTCAGGCCAAACGGGACCGCCTGACCCGGCTTTATTCAGAGTGGTAAGGGGCTAGTGGTTCAGGCAAACTTGTTTGCCGTTCATGCTGAGCGTAGCTCCATAGGGGCGAAGTCGAAGCGCGTTCATGCGATCTTTTTCCCCATCGGCTTAAGAAACCGCCCGCGATACCTGTCGGCCAACTGCTCCGCGGGCTGGGTCAAAATAGCCAGAATTTCATCCACCACAGCCGCGGCTTTGGCCTGTACCACCTGCGGCGTATTACCGGCCAGGGGATGGGGAATCACGGCAATGGGCACACCGCTCATACCCAGGGTGCGGGACTCGGCACGGCCGAGCGGCGCAAACTCGTCGCTGCAAATGATGGCGGTCGGAACTCCCTGCTTTTCCAGTTCAATGGTGTCGTGGAGACCCCACGACGTGCATGAGCCTCAATCGCCTATGGCCGCGACAACCACGTCACAGGTTGACAGGCGGGCCATGACCTCTTTGGGTGCGCCGAGTGAGGCATTCTTTTCACCTTTAATAACAGCGAAATCTCCACAGCGTTCGTGCAGCAGCGCTTCCACCTGTTCGAGCAGCAGGCCGGCGTTGGCCTTGCGGTTATTTAGAAAGCCGATTGTTTTCCCTTGTAAGTTCCGGTCTCGTCGGGCAAGCGGCAGATCGCCGACTTGCGCTTCTCCAACCGGACTGAGGACTTCAATCTGTCCCATACGCACCTCCTACAATGATTTCATGGTCTTGTCAGTCTCCAGACAAACACCCCAATGGTCGCCAAGATCGCCAGCCCGACACCTGCGGCAAAAATCTCTATCCCAGTCATGCGGTCTCCTTAATCTCCTCGACGAGTTGCTGAATCCGAACGCGTTGTCTCCAGCCCGCAACCGCCAGACCAAGGGTGACGAGTAGACCGCCTACGGCCGATATCAATCGTAAAACGGCTATTCCTTTCTCTTGAGGTGAACAGAGTCGAGCGTTGATAGCCACTCTAGTCCAACCCTCTTGCCCGTGCAATGGAACGCCGGGTACAGTTTTGGCCACCAGGAATGAAGAGGGTGCATCCTCATGGCGAACGTTAAAATCCCGGTCTACTACGATTATGCCTCTTCCCTCAGCTATATCGCCAAGCGCGTAATGGAACAGCTCGACGGTCAACTCGCAATCGAGCTGGTGTGGAAAGGCATCAATATCGCCCGCCGGCACAAGGGCTGGAAAAATGGTGAGATGATCGGGGATGATGCCAAAGGCAAAATCGTGCGTATCTCGCGCGAAACCGGCGTCCCGCTCCGCATCCCAGCAAAATGGCTGGACTCGGCCTACGCCTTAGAAGCGGCTGAATTCGCCAAAGGCCATGACCTGTTTGCCGCCTATCACGAGGCGGTGTTTGTGGCCGCGTTTGAGGCAGAGCGGGATATTGGCGACCTGTCTGTTTTGCTTGGCGTGGCCGAACAGGTGGGTTTGCCCGTGGCTGAATTGGCGCAATCCCTACAGTCCGGCGAGCTGACCAAGCGGGTCCAAGAGACCGAACAGGAAGCCGCCAGGTTTGGCATAGTCGGCTATCCCACTTTTCTCCTCGGCGAGTTCCCGCTCATCGGCATTCAGCCCGCGGAAACCATGCGCCTGCTTCTCCAGCGTTATGTTGACAAAGCGCGCGAGCAGGTGGGGCATTAAGGGAATCAGAACTGCACCGAAAACCCCTCGCGTTCGTCATTCTCCTTGTCAATTACGGAAGTGCGGGCAGAAGAATAGCTGCCGGCCGGATAGTAGAGAAAGCCGGACGCGCTCTGGCCGGGCTCGATCGTCATATCCTGGAGCGCGCTGCCCCCGCCGGGTGAGGAGACTGGGGCAACCCGCCCGCCACCTTCGGGCACCAGAAAAATCTTGCTGGCCTCTATGGCATACGGGCGGGGCGTGTTGTTCTGGACCGTCACCCGCACCGGCAAAATCCCGCTCGCCTGCATATCGCTGCCCAGGACATTCTGCGATTCAAAACTGTTGAGCGGCACAATGGTCAGTTGGAGGGTGCCGGTTTCGGGGTTGGCGGTTTGATACGCCTCGCGCCGCTGGACCATCTGATACGTCATGGGAAAGCTGTTCACAAAATGGTGCGGACGCTCAGCCGCGCCAATCAGCAACGGAACATTGACCGCATTCCGGGCATCAATCGTGGCACTGCTCTCAGTACACGTAATGGTCACCACGCCGTCAGTCGCGCTTTCCTTGGTTGCGGAGATGCGCCCCGCCTGCCCCGGTCGCGCCAGGTTGTATTCGGCGATGGTGTAGCCCATAGTCTGGACGGCTTTATAGACCAGCCGATTCGCCTCCTCGCATGAGGCTGCCGTCAGCTTGGGCTTTTCTCGCACCACCCGAGGCGGCGTCTTTTGGGCGGCACAACTGACGATACAAAACGAGAGGGCAGCCGCAATCAGGGGAATGGGACGGACGGGCATCTTCATGGACCTTGCTCCTTGCAGTCGTGTCTGGATGGCAGGCATCCTACCATAGCGTCAGGGGGAGATCGACTAGAAGAGCCCCTGCGCCTACCCTTCCGGCAGGTCAGAAAAATCTATACACTCCTGCCGGTCACGCGCTGCTCACAGCGCAGCCTGTCTTGCGGAGGATAGATCGGTGGAATTCAAAGAAGTTGTTGGTCGGAGACGCTCAATTCGGTACTTCCTGCCGTGGCGACCGGTGGAACGGGACAAAGTGCAGACGATTCTTGAGGCGGCGCGCTTGGCGAGCCGAGCCGGGAACGCCGACTTCGCGCGGGCCATCGTTGTCGAGCGGGATGGCCTCTCAAAGGCCGACCTGGCGTCGCTGACGCTGCCGGTGAATGCCGGCATGATCGAAATGGCACCCATCCATATCTACTGGTGGGGCGACCTCAAAGCCTTTGCCCGCGACATGCCCTCCCGAGCAGCAGAGCAAGTCGATATGGGCGTCCTCAATATCAGTCATGGCTGGACGCACACCTTCATCAACGAAGTCGCCTACCCCCAGGTCGTCCAGGCGTTCAGTTCTGACGCGGTGTTATCCGCCAAGGTAACGGGCTGTGAAGCGGGTCTGGCCATATCGCAGGCACTCCTTGCAGCGGTCGATGAAGGGCTCGGGACCATGCTGTGTACCTATCCCGAAGAACCCGCCCGCCAGGTGCTTGGGGTGCCGGACTCCTGGACCTCGTTGTGGGTCCAGTTTGTCGGCTACCCGGCAGAGAGCTGGGAAGCCGGTGGCCAGCGCCCCCGTCCCCCGCTGGGTGAACTGTTTCATGAGGGGAAATATGGCCAGCCGTTTCGGGGCACAGAGGAAGGCGCGGCCCGGCTCCGAGCCGAGAAAATGATTCAGGACCCGGCGCCCTTCTCGTGGCGGAAAGAGGAAGTCCGGGCGGTGAGCCGGATGCTGGGCTTACCGGAAGAATAACCGGAAGAATAACCGGAAGAAGAGCCGGAAGAAGAGAAGGACACGCACACGATGACGCCAGATATAGAGAACGCCAAAACGGTTCAGGCCTGGCTGAAGGGCCTGGAAGACCAGTCCGGTGTGTCCCGCGACGAGGGATTGCAACGCGTGGCGGTCTTACAGGATTTCTGCGCCCTGGTAGACAAAGAGCCGGATCAGATCATTGCTGAGTGCTTGCGCGAGGTTGAGGGCGGGAAAAAAATTCGGGCCAAGGGTCGGCGTTTTTACGCGGACAGGATCACCGAGTTTGAATCTCGCATCGGAGGGGGTACGGGCGAAAAGCGGCAAATGGGGAATTATATCCGAAGCTTTTTGATCCATAACGGCGTCCTGTTACAAACGAGTCCACTGTCATAAGCTGGCCCACGGAATACGGAGGAGACGATGGATTTTCTCGAAGTGGTTGGTTCACGACGCAGCATTCGGATTTTCAAGCCCTGGGAGCAGGTCGAAAAGGAGAAGATACAGCGGATTCTCGAAGTGGTCCGTTTGACTACCTGTCCGGGCAACCTCCAGCCCTGGCGCGCTATTGTTGTTGAACGCGACAAGCTGTCAAAAGAAGACCGGGAAACCCTGCTGGCGTGTGACAACTATCAGGGGGCGCACGTCAACGCCCCGGTCTGGATCTACTGGTTTGCCGATGTGGAGGGTTCTACCGCAGACACTTTTCGGACGCGGGTTCATGACCTGGTAGACCTGGGCGCGCTGCCGACCTTCTACGGCTGGACGCATGAGACGATTGATGCGGCCATTGTCAAAGGCGAGACCGCACCCGAAGGCATGCCGGCCATTCACTCGCTGATCCACGGCCTCCCGCGTGAGGCGGCAGAAGCGGTTGCCCGGCAGGAGACGGTTGGAGCGTGCGCGGTCGCCGTCCTGGCTGCCGTCAACGAGGGACTCGGCACCTGCCTGCACATGGCTGCCTCGGCCGAGAAAACTCCAGACCTCCACGCCGTCCTGCAGGCTCCTGAGGGCTGGGTCCCGGTCTGGTGTCAGTTAGTTGGCTATCCCGCGGAATCCCCGGATGGGGGCGGCCAACGACCCCGCCTGCCCTTTGAAACGCTCTATTATGACGGCGCCTATGGCAAGCCGTTTGCGCGTGATGCCGAGGTGGTCGAAAAATTGGAAGAAGAAAAACTGCTCCAGGAAGCAATGCCCAAGCCCGGACGTTTTGAAGAACTCAAGCATCTGGCCCGCATGTTGGGTTTTCCGCTGTAGGGGCACAAGCCCCCCAGCCCCTCTCCCAGCGGGAGGGGCTGGCTGCAGGCAGACGAACAGAGAAAAAACATGGCAGCCATGAACGACTTGCAATCTTATCCCAGCGTCCAAAAGTGGATCGAGAACGTCAATCGCTATTACAATCTCAGCGATGAGGAGTGGGACAGCCGCCTTCAGACATTGGCCGATTTCTGCCGGTCTGAGGAAAAGGACCCGGATACGATTATTTCCGATGCCCTCGCAGACAGAGGGGAGAAGGTCGATTTTATTCGCCGTCTCAAGAAATTCGTTAAAACCCAAACCCCGAACCCACGCGTTGGACACGATTTGGAGAATATCGTCCGCTCCTTCTTTATTCATAACGGAGCCCGGGTGGTGACCCGCCCGTATCGGGGTGACGTCTGAATTCGTTGTGAGACTCTACGCTAGCGAACCTTGGCCTGGAGCGACTCTTTGAATTCCTTAAGATCGCGCAACGCAGCAACAATATCGCTCAGTGAGTAGCGCGCATTCCGCGGGCTCGTCGACGGCGCCGCGAACACATGGGCGCCCCCAAAACGATGCTCCCGGTCGCCCAGCCCGGCATCCTTGCCGCAACAGATGCGGTAGCCGGTCAGACCGTTAAAGCACACAATACGCGGCGCATAGTGAACGATTTTTTCGCGGAGCGCCTTTGCGCCGCGACGAAACTCAGCTCGCGAGACCTCATGAATGCCCCCGGTCGGACGCTTGACAATATCGGTCAGCCCAATACCCCAGCTCATGAGTCGGGCGTCATCTTCCGGCCCGACCGGATCGGGAACAAGACCGGAAGCAGACAGCGCCTCCCAGAAACGATTGACCTTGTTGGCAAAATAATGACCGACTTCGGCCGAATAGAGGCCGGGATTCAGACCCACAAATACGATATCCAGGTTTTTTCGTAGATAGTCGGGCAAGGTCTGCCCCTGCCAGGCGTCTCCGCGCCGGCCCCGGCCGGAGGTTTTCTGTGTTCCTTTTTTCATCGGGTTCCTTTTTTCACAGGCAGAGGGCAATCCGGCCCCTGGCCTGAAAAACGGACTGCGTGGTACTGGCGTGTCAGCGCCCGATTTGACCAGACCGTCACCATAGAGCCGAGGAGGAGTCGATAAAGGTGGGCACGGGGAAGCTTCACCCGGACGGCCGGGTCAAACAAGTCAGGCGCAGCACGCAGGAGACGGACGGTGGCGGCCCCGATGAGGAGCGGCCAGGCACAGGCCAGACGCAGTTGCCACTCGCGTCTTGGGATGGCCTGGGTATAGACCCAGCCCTCTTGATAATGGCTCAGGGTGACTTCCAGCAACTCATGCAGCAGCGGCCGGACTTTCTGCATGGCTTCCAGCCGGTCTGCGCCGCATAATTGTTCCGGTTCCACCCCCAGGGCAATGAGGTCGGTCCGGGGGAGATAGCAGCGTCCGATGCGCAGGTCTTGCGCCAGGTCACGCAGGATATTGGTGAGTTGTAAGCCTTTGCCAAACCGCACCGCCCGCGCAAGCATGGCCTCGGCATTCCAGTGGCGCAGCGAGGCGATATGATCCAGCGATATTTTCGTCCAGAATTCGCCGACACATCCAGCCACAAAATAGGTGTAGCGATCCAGGTCAGCCCGCGTCTCAAGCGCGCCAACCCGTCCCGCCTCTTCGGCCGGGAAAAGCGTCAAATCCATTTGCATCCCCTGCGTCAGGGTTAAGACCAGCGTCCGGATGTGGGCCTGGTCTTGCGGATCGAGCCTGTCCAGACACGAGAAACACTGGCCGAGGCTTGAGAGTAAGGCGCGCTCTGCGGGATTGTCCTGGCGCGGGGCAAGCTCGGTCGCCAAAGTCTGGCAGATCGCCAGATTCTGCTCTGCAAATGCGGCGCGGTACTCCAGCAGACGCTCCAAGCGGCCCGCGCGCGGAACGAGACGCGTATCCGCGATGGTGTCTGCCGCCCGGCAGAACAAATAGGCCAGCCCGATCGACCCGCGGAGCGCGGCGGGGAGAATACGGACACTCAAATAGAATGATCGACTCACCCGCGGCAGGATGTCGAACAGGAGCCTGTTTTCAGCGGAGCGCGTGCTCACCATGCGCGTCAGACTCATGCAGGTCAACGGCTCAGCCGTCCAGCAAACCTGACGCCCGGAATGCCTCAAGCGCCTTGCGCCGCATAGAGAAACGATCTTTTTCCGCAGCGCTCATTTCGGCAAAAGTAAGGCCGCTCGCCTCTGGCTGAAAAATCGCATCCCAGCCAAAACCAGCCGTGCCGCGTGGGTAATCGGGGATGGAGCCCCGGACCGTTCCGGCAAAGGTGCGCACGCTTTCACCGTCGCAATAGCCCAGCAGCGTTGTGGCTGTTGCCGCCCGATTCGTCTCCGCCCGCATCAGCCGACACAGGCCCTCGGGCCCCAGACTGCTGAGGAACCATTTGATTAACGCGCCGGGCAATCCAGTCCAGGCGGCAAAGGCCAGGCCCGTGTCTTCAACCAGGACGGGACGCTTGAGGGCGGCGTAGGCCAGCCGGGCCTTGTGTTCGACGACCGGGAGGGCGTCGATCGACTGAATTTCGTCGAGCGGCAGCGACTCATACGCCAGCGCAGCGCCAAGCAGACGTTCGCATTCCCGGACCTTATGGGTATTCCCGGAGATAAAAGTCAGCATGACAACACACGACCGCCAAGGTCAGCGTCTACGGCGGGGTATTCGGGTGGGGGTTTCGTGCGCCGCCCCGGAGCGAAACGCATGAACGCGGTGCCCTTTCACCTGCAAGGACCGCAGCCTGAGAAACTCGTCCTGGTCGATCAACACCACGCCCTGCTGCAACGCGACCACCTGGACCTGCGCTGACGATTTGTGCGGACTCAGGACCATGACCTGATTACACGCCGTCTTTTTCAACGCCTCACGGGCCGCGTCAATAATCTCCTCGTCCACTGGCGCATATTCAACCAGACACCAGACCCGTTCGTCCCCTCTGACCAGCAGCAGACAGGTTGCCGAGTCATCCGACACGTGCTGTCGCTGCGTTTCATAGCCCTGCGCCTGAAGAACGCCCACGGCCTGTTCCAGGAATTCCGCCCCCTCCATCTGCTCGGGCCCAACCAGAAGAGAGGCTTCAGCTTGGTCTGCGCGTTCAGTCGCATTGGGGCGCCGGCGCGTAAAAGCACTGATGAGCAACCAGGCCCCAATACCCCCGGCCAGCCACAGGACGGAACCCGGCCCAAAGTAGCGCAGCAGGGTGGTCGTGCCGAAGATAATCAGCAGGAGAAGCGCCGTTCCCTTCATCAGATGGTCTCGCGAGCGCTTCGCTCGGCGCAGCTTTCGCACCTCAACTGGACGAGAAGGCTCTTGCATAGTGTGCTCCTACGTGAAGAGGGTGTCCCTCTGGCCCTATAGCTGATAGGCCCCTCCTCTCGCAAGCGCATCTACATATTCCACGGTGAGAAACGCAATGAAGCCTCACTGCTTTGTCGTCAGCACAACGCCACCGATCACGCCGGCAGTCCCCAGTATCTGCACCCGGGTGATCTGTTCGCCCAGAAAAATGGCTGACGAGATCATCACGATGATCGGAATGAGGTTCATGAACACCGCCGCCCGATGGGGACTCACTCTGGTCAGGGCCTGGTAGTACAGGAGATTCGTCAGCGGCGACAGCAACGAGAGATAGCCCAGGGCAACCAGGACCAGGGGGGAAAAATCAAAGCCAGCGCTGAATGGCGCTTCAATCAGACACAGCGGAACCAGGATAAAGGTCCCGGCGATATACGAACTCGCCGTTGCCGCGGCCGCCGAACGCTGCGCCAGGGCCACCCGACTATAGACGGTATACGACGACCAGCTCAGTTGGCCGAGCAGCACGTATAAATCTCCCCAATTCAAAGACAGCGCAAAGAGGGTAGCCAATGAGCCCTGACAAATAATGGCAACGAGACCTGTAAAGGACAGCAGGATGCCCGAGACATTGATGAGGGAAAGCTGCTCCTTCAAAAAGGCCCAGGAAAAGAGGGCGACCCACATCGGGGTAGAGGCGGCGATAATACCCGCATTCGAGGCAGACGTCGTCTTCAGGCCAAGATAAAAAAGCGTGCCGGCTCCAATCACGCCGGTCAGCGTCATCACAGCCGTACTCCTCAGGTCCTTGCGGAGTTCAGCCCACCAATCCGGCTGCGACTTCCAGCCCAGGAGCGTCAGGAGCACCGCGCCGACGACCGTGCGGATGGCGATTAAGGTCAGGGGTCCAACCGCGCTCAGCATGAACTTCCCGGCTGGGAAATTCGTTGCCCATAAACACACCACGCCAAAGAGAAGAAAATAGGCCGCCACGGATGCCTTATCCTTTAATCACAGTCAGGAGCGCGGCAACCTTTTTATCACTGCTGACCAGCGTCCTCACTCCCCGTCATACTGGATAAAGGAAAAGACAGCCTGCGGGGCAAGACGCTCTCGGCCACCCAAAAAGGACAGCTCTATCAGAAAGGCGGCTTCTACGATGTGGGCTTGGAGTTTTTCCGCCAGTGAAATGGCGGCCTGGGCCGTGCCGCCGGTGGCGAGGAGATCATCGATCAGCAAGACGCGACTGTTCGGCGGAAACGCATCCTGGTGCATCTCCAGTGTGTCGGTTCCGTATTCGAGTTCATAGCTGGCCGCAAAGGTTGCCGCAGGCAGCTTACCGGGTTTTCGCACCAGGGCATGACCACAGCCCAAGGCATAGGCCAGCGCCGAACCAACAATAAGCCCCCGCGACTCAATCCCCAGGATGATGTCAATTTTATTTCGGTACCGGGCGACGAGTTGATCTATCACTTGCTGCCAGGCCGGCCCATTACTGAGTAAGGGCGTAATGTCCTTAAAGACGATGCCCGGTTGGGGAAAATCCGGGACCTCACGAATAAATGGTTTCAAGTCCAGCATGCGTCTCTCCTCAATCTCTGCCCTGCGTGTCTTCGTCCGGTTTTATTTCCGCTGCGTCGCGTGGCGGACCGGGTGCAAATAATGGAGCGGGTTGCGGGCGTTTTTACCACTGCGGACCTCAAAGTGTAAGCTTGGGCCTGTCACCCGGCCGGTTTCTCCAACCTCGCCGACAATATCGCCCCGCTGGACCGCTTGACCGTCTTTCACCAGATTACGGTGATGGTGGGCGTACACAGTGGTAAAGCCGTTCGCATGTTTGACAATAACAACATTGCCATAGCCGCGTAAGGCATCGCTAAAGATGACCAGCCCCGCGGCGGCCGCCCGGACCGGGGTGCCGACTGGCGCGGCAATGTCGATGCCATCGTGGAAGCTCCCCTTGCGCGGCCCGAAACGAGAGGTCAACCTGCCGTTGAGCGGCCAACTGAAGAGCTTTTCCGTATCCTTGGGAATAGGCGGGGAGACTGGAGGCGATTTCGATCTCCAGCGTGACCGGGCATGCCTTTTCTCTGACCTGGAGCGGGAAGACCGGGCTGTTGCGGCCCTGGACCTGTGGTATCTGGCTCCGTGCGGCATACGGAGGCGCTGCCCGGCCGCTATACGGTCAGGATTGCGAATCCCATTCAGCGCTGCCAGATCCCGATACGGAATGCGGTACGCATACCCGATCTCGGACAGCGTCTCTCCGGGCCGAACGACGTGATATCTGTACTGGGTACGGGAACAGGCTGAAAGGCCGACCAGCACACATAGGAAGACGCCGAGGACCACTCCACCCCACCGCCACACTGCTTCTTCCTCTCCTAGAGAAAACTATTCACCCGCGCTCATGCGCGCTATGAACCATTGTCAGACGCCCGCGCCGCTTTGTCAAGAAAGAAGGCTAACGGGTGGTGTATCAGTTTGAAATCCCCCGACTCTTTTCTGCCGGAAGCTCAGACCCGCCCCCAGCCCTCAAACAAGGAGTGCGGGCTTCCAGCCCGCAACGAATCGCGGCCAGGATGGCCGCGCTCCTCATGAAGGCGGCGCGTTTACGCCTTTCCTGCCAGGAGAGCGGGAGGCGCCCTACCGGAGAAGCAGGGGCAAGGGCGGTCCGGCCGGGCGTGTCTCAGTTGCACATCTTCCCGCACCGCTGCCGGCGTAACACCCCCACCCTGGCCCTCCCCCTCAAGGGGGGAGGGAATCAGACCCCCTCTCCCGCTGGGAGAGGGCTGGGGTGAGGGAGAATTTCAAACTGAGACACGACCGGCCAACGAAAGACACGCTCAACGCGCTGGAGCGATGTGGTTCTTGAGCCGGTCCAGGCCGAGGGTTATTCCCGCGCCAAGCGCGATCAACCCCAGCCCAGCGCCGAGCTGCCCGGCGCTGGGCGGAAACAACCGGACTGGCCAGTCTTCGGCATCGATCTGGACCAGGGTTTCCAGGGTGAGCACTTGACCGTGTAGCCGATCGCCGACCTGAGGCGGGACCCCAGCCTGAAATGGCCACAGGCCAATAATCGCGCCGAGCACCAGGCCCATGAGGGCACCCAGGGTGGCTGTCCTATGGTGTTCCAACAACCAGCGGATGAGGTTGCTGACCCCAATAATACCCGCCGCCACGCCCAGGCCGACCGGTATGACGACCCATAACGCCTCTTGAATAAGGGGCCAATGCAGCCCGGCCTGTTCGCCGGCGCCAAACAGGCCCAGGCGCAGCTTTTCTATGCTCCTGAGGATGGGCACGTATTGACCGAGCAGGAGGAGGAGATATCCCCCGGATACGCCGGGCAGCACCATCGCACTGGCCCCGGCCAGACCGGCAACAAAGAGCAACCCGAGAGACTCGTCCCCCGGTCCGGTTTGCAGCGGAGTCCCGAAAGCAAGCAGGACCATCAGCAGGAAAGTGCCCCCGGCACTGATGAAGAAGCGCCGTGACACCGGCTGGGACAAACGCCAGAGGAGCGGCACACTCCCCAGCGTGAGACCAATGAACAGGCTGTACATGATCCAGCGGTGCTCAATAACGAGTGTTTTGGTGGGTCCGGCAAGGAAAAGGATGGCCAGGACGGCCGCACCGACTATCGTTCCCAGCAATACCACGGACGACCACCGCCAGCGCAAGGTCGTAATTTCAGCTATGGCCCCAATAAAGCCAGGATAGACACCAGCGATCAGCAGCATGGTGCCGCCACTGATACCGGGAACGAGATTGGCCAGCCCCATCAGCGTTCCGCCAATGACGGCGTGGACGAGCGGACTCGATTGTTCAGCCATATTAGTTAGTATCTTTTTGCAGCTTGAACTCCATACTGTCCACCAGTGCCTGCCAGCTCGCCTCTATGACATTATGCGACACGCCCACAGTGCCCCAGCGGTCGGTTTCATCACCGGATTCAATCAGGACCCGGACCGTGGCGCTGGTCCCCTCGCCCGCGCCCAGGACGCGGACTTTATAGTCGTGCAGCTCGACCGATTCGAGTTGGGGATAAAATTTGGTCAGGGCTTTACGCAAGGCCTGGTCCAGCGCATTGACCGGCCCGTTGCCCTGCGCCGCGGTATGCTCTATCTGGCCGTCCGGTCCTTCCAGCATGATGGTCGCCTCGGACAGCGGCGGCTCATTCTCTTTCCGTTTTTCGTCTATCACCCGAAACCCGATGAGCCGAAAATGGCGGACCGCGCCCTTCAGAGCTTTGCGCATGAGGAGCTCAAAGGAGGCCTCGGCCCCTTCGTACTGAAAGCCTGAGTGCTCAAGCTGCTTGACCTCATTCAGAATGCTCTTGACCGCGGGGTCGGCGCTCTCGACGTCCAGGCCGAACTCTTTGGCTTTGTAGAGGACGTTACTCCGCCCGGACAGGTCGGAAACCAAAACGCGCTGGGTGTTGCCAATGAGTTCCGGGTCGATGTGTTCATAAGTCTCACTGTTTTTCTGAACCGCGGCAACATGCAGGCCGCCCTTGTGGGCAAAGGCGCTCGCGCCGACATAGGCCTGACGTTTATTCGGCTCGATATTGGCCAACTCGTACACCAGACGAGACAACTGCGGCAACTGTCTGAGCTGCTGAGGACGGATACAGCGGTAGCCCATCTTGAGATACAAATTGGGAATGATGGAACACAGATTGGCATTGCCACAGCGCTCGCCAAAGCCGTTGATCGTGCCCTGGACCTGAACGGCCCCACTTTCCACCCCGACGAGCGAGTTGGCCACGGCCAATTCACAGTCGTTGTGACAGTGGATACCAAGCTGCGCCTCGACCGCTTGAGCGGCCGCCTGCATCCCCTGGCGAATGTCGGGCGGCATGCTCCCGCCGCGCGTATCGCACAACACCAGGACGTCCGCTCCGGCTTGAGCCGCGGCGGTCAGGCATTCCAGCGCGTAGCCTGGGTTGGCCTTGAAGCCATCAAAAAAGTGTTCGGCATCAAAAATGACCTCATCGACCCGCTGTTTCAGATAGGCAATCGAATCGCCAATGACTTCGACGTTGGCTTCTTTTGAGATACGCAGATCGTCCCGCACGTGGAGGTCCCAGGTCTTGCCCACAATGGTCACCACCGGAGTCGCGGCCTGTATGAGCAAGCGAATATTCAAGTCGTCCGCGGCGGCACTATTGACCCGCCGGGTGGAACCAAAGGCAGCAATTCGGGCCTGTTTCAGGCTGAGTTTTTTGGCCGCGGCAAAAAATTCTTCGTCGCGGGGATTCGAGCCCGGCCAGCCGCCCTCAATGTAGTGTACGCCAAAGGCGTCCAGCTCCTCGGCAATGCGTAATTTATCATCCAGCGTGAGCGCAACATCCTCGGACTGACACCCGTCCCGTAAGGTTGTGTCGTATAGCGCAATCGTAGGCGTCTGTTTCATAATACTCTCACCTATTTCCTGACCATCTTGGGTATCCGCCTCGTTGGCTAGACCGAGGGGATAAAGGCATCGTGCAGAACCCGAACGGCTAACTCGGCGTACTTGGCGGCAATCACGATAGAGATTTTAATCTCCGAGGTTGAAATCATCTGAATATTGATTCCTTCTGCGGCCAACACCTCAAACATGCGGGAGGCAACACCAGCGTGGCTGCGCATGCCCAGCCCGACAATCGAGACCTTGACAACTTCGGTGTCGAAGACAACGTCCCCTGCCCCGATCTCCTGCGCCACATTTTTGACCCGCTCAAGAGCCTTTTGCACATCCCCGCGCGGGAGCGTAAACGTGACGTCGGTCTTTTCATCCGCACTGGCGTTCTGAATGATCATATCCACGACGATATTGTCTTGCGCAATGGGCGTGAACAGCTTGGCGGCTAAGCCTGGCCGGTCAGGCACCCGCAGCAGAGTAATTTTCGCCTGATCCAGATCAGACGTGACACCCGAGACCGTCACCTCTTCCATGCGTTGATCCTCCGCCACTAGCCACGTCCCTTCGTCCGGCGAAAAACTTGAGCGGACATGCACCGGGACCTGATAGCGTTTGGCAAATTCTACTGAGCGGATTTGGAGCACTTTTGCGCCCAGACTGGCGAGTTCGAGCATCTCGTCATACGAGATACGCTCCAGCTTATGAGCTTGGGGGCAGATGCGTGGGTCGGCGCTATACACGCCGTCCACATCGGTGTAAATCTCGCATACATCCGCCTGTAGCGCCGCGGCAAGGGCCACTGCAGTTGTATCCGACCCGCCCCGCCCCAGAGTGGTGATATCCTGCTGCGCGTTCACACCCTGGAAGCCGGCAACCACGACAATATTGCCGTCCTTGAGCGCATTCAACAGACGTGTCGTCTGGACCTGCCTGATCCGCGCCCGACCATAGGCGGCATCGGTCTCAATCTGGACCTGATGGCCAAGCAGAGACACCGCCGGCGAACCTCGACCTTTGAGGGCCATGGCTAGCAGGGCAATCGAGACCTGTTCTCCAGTTGAAACCAGCACATCGCTCTCGCGCGCATCGGGCTGCTCGACAATCTGGCGCGCCAGGGCAAGCAGGCGGTTGGTTTCGCCGCGCATCGCGGACAGCACCACGGCGACCTGGTGGCCGGCGTCGCGCGTCGCCGCCACCCGGGCGGCCACTTCCTGGATGCGCTCAATCGAGCCGACCGAAGTGCCGCCATATTTCTGAACAATCAACATCGACGCGTATGACTCTCGGTGCGTAGGGTTTCGAGCTGGGCAAGCAGCCGGTCGTACCGTTTCCCGTAGGGGGTCAGGGCCAGAGTGCGCGTGTCTCCGGCCCCACACTCAATCGCAATCAGCAGGTATTCTTCTATCACCTCGCGCATATCGTCCGGCAAAAACGGAAACCACTCAATAACGGCCACACCCTGCCCAAAGAGATATTCCTCATGGCCCAATTCTTCGCCGGCTCCCCCTTCAAGCCGGTAGAGATCGATATGATAGAGTGGCACCCTTCCCCTATAATGCTCGGCCACAAGAGTAAAGGTGGGGCTGGTAACGGTTTCAGGGGCAATGCCAAGTCCCTCCGCTATACCTTTCACCAGGCAGGTCTTGCCCGCGCCCAAGTCGCCACACAGCCCGAGGATCATGCCGGGGGCCAGGAGTCGCCCAATCTGGCGTCCAAGGGATAAGGTCTCTTCAGCCGAGAATGTCTGAATGGTATGCGGCATGCGCATCGACCTCGCTGGCCCGAGAGAGGGCGCTCAGCGTGTCGGGAAGATTATCAATCACGTCGCGCGCCAGCATCCCGGCCTGGCCGTGCTGTCGGGCAAAGGTATCCGCGGCAGCGCCGTGCAGAAACACGCCGAGGCAACACGCCACATCCGGCGCATAGCCCTGGGCGAGCAGACCACCGATAATGCCGGCCAAGACATCGCCCATGCCACCGCTGGCCATACCCGGATTCCCGGTCGGGTTAATCCAGGCCCGACCGTCAGGGGCGGCGATAATGCTCCGGGCGCCCTTGAGGACGAGATAGCAGCTGTATCGAGCGGCAAACTGACGAGCGACCTCCAGCCGCCGGGCTTGAATGTCTCCGGTTGACAGTGCAGTCAGCCGAGACATTTCTCCGGGGTGGGGGGTGAGTATGACCGGCGCCTGGGCCGTTTTCAGCATGGCTACCTGGGACGCCACACAATTCAGCCCGTCGGCATCGATGAGAAGGGGGACCTGGCTGTTTTTGAGAAGCCAGCGCGCCATACGCTTCGTTTCAGCAGACACGCCGATACCCGGCCCAAAAACAAGGGCGCTTTTCCCGTGCAGGGATTGGCTTAACAGGCGCTCATTCAGTCTCAGACTCCCGTCTGCGCGCTCGGGCTGAGGAGCAGTCATGGCCTCAAGCAAAACAGAGGAAAATATGGGTATGAGTCCTTGTGGGCCGGCCAGGGTGACCAGCCCGGTCCCGGTCCGTAGGGCGGCAGAGGCGCTTAATATGGCCGCTCCGCTTTTCCCGCGCGCGCCGGCCAGGACCAGCGCATGGCCAAAATCGCCCTTATGCGATTCGGGGTGACGGGCGCGTATCTGTCCCCCCACCTCGCGCCGTGTCAGGACGTGCAGTTGGGGCGCAACCTCGGTCAGCGCTTGCCGGGCAATCCCGATATCGACACAGGCCAGTTGTCCGACATGCGCCGTCCCAGGATAGAGCGCCTGGCCGAGCTTGGGATAGCCAAATGTCACCGTCAGCGTCGCCTCGACGGCGCAGCCGGCGGGCTGGCCGGAATCGGCCTGCAAACCGGACGGCATATCAACCGCGACAATGGGCGCGCCGCGGGCGTTCATGCCGGCGATAAGCGCCGCCTGGATACCTTTGACCGCGGTATTCAGCCCGGTCCCAAGCAGGGCGTCAATGATCACATCGCACCGTTCGAGTCGTTTCTCGGCAGCGGGTAGCTGATCCAGTGTAGAGACTTCTTCGACACGACCCCTGAGGCGCGAGAAGGCCTGCAGGTTGCGCCTGGCATCGCCCCCGACCTCCCGCTTTTTGGCCGCGAGAATCACCTCACACGCGATGCCCTGCTTTTTCAGCAGGCGCGCCATGACAAAGCCGTCTCCCCCGTTATTGCCTCTGCCGGCGACCACCACCACTCGTTTGGGCCGCTTCTCAAAAAAGTCGAGCAGGGCCTGCGTCGCGCCACTGCCGGCCCGCTCCATCAGGACATGGCCGGGAGTGCCATATTTCTCGATTGTGAGCCGATCGAGCTCACGCATCTGAGCGGCAGAGACGAGATACATGGGACCCTACGTTGAGGCTGCTTCTCCCGCCCCAAGGTGGGTCCGCACGGCGTCAGCGACTTCCTCGCCATAGGCGCGGACCAGGCTTTCGTCTTCCCCCTCGACCATGACCCGGAGCAGCGGCTCAGTCCCGGAATAGCGGACTAAGAGCCGTCCCTTCTCGCCGAGTTTATCGGTGACATGCTGGATGACTTGTGACACCGGCGCAATGGTCCGCAAATCCTGTCGTTCTCGGACGCGCACGTTAATCAACGTTTGCGGGTAGCGTCGCACGAGTTGACGAAGCGCGGAGAGTGGCTGCTGTCTCTGGACGAGAATCGCCAGCAGAGAGAGACAGGTGACAAGGCCATCGCCCGTGGTGTTCACATCCAAGAAGATAAGATGGCCGGATTGTTCGCCGCCGATGCGATATCCCCCGCGCAGCATCTCCTCAACAACATACCGATCACCAACTGGGGTCCGAACCAGTCTGCCATCCATCTGACGCAACGCCATCTCAAGGCCCAGATTGCTCATCACGGTCGCCACTATCGTCCTGTGGGGTAGCGTGCCCTTCTGGAGGCGCTCTTGGGCGGCAATGGCCAGCATGGCATCGCCATCAACGATTTCTCCGCTCTCGTCAACCAGAAGGGCTCGGTCGGCATCTCCGTCCAGAGTGATGCCGACCTGGGCACCGCGCTCGCGGACAAGCCGTTGCACCCGCTGTGGATATACGGCCCCGCAGTCAAGGTTGATATTTTTGCCATTTGGCGTCGTCCCGGTCGGAATCACCTCAGCGCCAAGCTCGGCTAACACGGCCGGCGCTATGGTATGGGCGGCTCCATTGGCGCAGTCAATCACAACTTTCATTCCGTCCAGCGTGAGCTGACGAGGAAAGGCGTCTTTGACAAACCCCTGATAGCGGCTCAAGGCATCGTCAAGGCGGACGGCTTTTCCGATCGACCCGGCGGTAGGACGCTCGTCATCGAGCGTGTGACTCAACACCAATGCCGCAATCTCATCCTCCACCGCATCGGGCAGTTTGAATCCGTCGCCTGAGAATATTTTGATGCCATTATCCTGGAATGGATTATGTGAAGCAGAGATGACCACGCCGGCATCCGCGCGCAGGCTACGGGTGAGAAAGGCGATGCCGGGTGTTGGCATGGTGCCCACGAGCAGGGCCTCCCCGCCCATGGAACATACGCCGGACGCGAGGGCGGCCTCCAGCATCGAGCCCGATACACGGGTATCTGTGCCGATAACAATGCTGTGCTGACCGGGACGGTTCTGGAAAACGGCAGTCAGGGCGCGGCCAACGCGCAGGGCGGTCTCCGGCGTCATGGGCTCAGTATTGGCCACCCCACGAATCCCGTCCGTGCCGAATAATTTTGTATTGAGCGCTCCGTCAAGCGACATTCAGAGCATCCTCTTCGCCAGTACGCTGGCAAACAGATAGTCAACAGGCAAAAAAAGAGGCGGGCGCAAAACAGTAGCATCCTTTGTACACCCGCCCTTCACCCTGTTGTCCATCGAGCATCGACCGCACTGGAATGCGGAAGGGACCACAACTGCCTGGGACTACGCGCCTGTCGGCTCCGGATCAACTTCAACGTTGAATTGTTTCAGTATGCCGTCGATCTCAGGTCCGTCCAAGGCTTCCTTTTCCAGCAGGACTTCAGCCATCTTGTGTAAGATTTCGATATGCGTCTGGAGGAGTTCCTGCGCCCGATTAAAGGCGTCCTTGATGATATGCCGCACCTCAGTATCGATCTCAATGGCCGTCTTTTCAGAGTAGTCCTTGGTCTGGGTAATATCCCGGCCCAAGAATATCTGTTCTTCCTTTTTTCCAAAGGTCATGGGGCCAAGGCTCTCGCTCATGCCCCATTCACACACCATGCGTCGAGCCAGGTCGGTCGCTTTTTCAAGATCGTCTCCAGCGCCGGTTGTGGTATGGCCAAGGACCAGCTCTTCGGCCACACGACCGCCAAACATGATGGCCAAACGTTTCAGAATATAGTCTTTTGAGAAAGTGTGGCGATCATCAACGGGCAACTGCTGCGTCACGCCCAAAGCCATACCGCGCGGAATGATGGTCACTTTATGGACCGGGTCCGTTCCCGGAGTGAGTCGGGCAACCAGGGCGTGGCCGGCCTCATGGTAGGCCGTGTTGCGGCGCTCATCAAGGCTGAGAATCATACTGCGACGCTCAGCGCCCATGAGGACCTTGTCTTTGGACAGCTCGAAATCGTCCATTTCGACTTTGTCTTTGTCTTTGCGCGCTGCCAGGAGCGCGGCCTCGTTCACCAGGTTTTCAAGGTCAGCCCCGGAAAACCCGGGTGTTCCCCGAGCGAGTCGGGAGACGTCAACCTTGTCATCCAGCGGGACCCGACGAGTATGGACATTAAGAATTTCCTCGCGACCCCGGACATCCGGTGAGGGGACGACAACCCGCCGGTCAAACCGTCCAGGGCGCAGTAGTGCCGGGTCCAGGACATCCGGACGGTTGGTCGCCGCAATCAGAATGACGCCCTCGTTTGCCTCAAAACCATCCATCTCCACCAGGAGTTGATTTAAGGTCTGCTCGCGTTCATCATGCCCGCCGCCGAGGCCGGCGCCGCGATGGCGACCGACCGCGTCAATCTCATCGATAAAGATAATACACGGTGCCTGCTTCTTCCCTTGAATAAAAAGGTCACGGACGCGCGAGGCCCCAACCCCAACAAACATTTCAACAAAGTCGGAGCCGCTGATCGAGAAGAACGGCACCCCAGCTTCCCCGGCAATCGCCCGGGCAAGCAGGGTTTTTCCGGTTCCGGGAGACCCAACCAGCAATACGCCTTTGGGGATGCGCCCGCCCAAGCGCGTGAACTTTTTGGGGTCTTTGAGAAAGGCGATAATTTCTTCCAGTTCCTGTTTGGGTTCCTCCACGCCGGCAACGTCGCTGAACGTCACGCGTTGTTGGTTTTCCGTCAGCAGTTTGGCCCGGCTCTTGCCAAAAGACATGGCCTTGCCGCCACCCATCTGCATCTGGCGCATAAAGAATATCCAGACGCCGATGAGGAGGAGCATCGGGAACCATTGAATCAGGATGGTGATATACCAGGGGTCGCCTTCTTCCGGCCGTGCAGCCACCCGCACCCCCTTGTCGCGCAAGGTCCGCATGAGGTCGGGGTCGTCGGTGGGAGCGTAGGTCTTAAAGCGGTCGTCATTGCGGAATTTCCCACGAATGATCTGCCCCTGAATGACGACCTCGGAGACTTCACCTTTTTCCACGGCCGTAAAAAAATCGCTGAAAACCACTTCAGGTTCTCTCGGTTGTTGGCGATTGAACAGGTTAAACATGAACAGGAAGATCACCCCGAGAACCAACCACAGTGCGAGATTAGAAGAAACCTTATTCACTCCGTCACCTTTCCTGTACCCTGTCCGGCCCTAGCCTACCATAGTTCTTCATCGACCGGCAACGGGTTGACCTGCATGCGATAGACCTGCCGGGTCGCCGCCGTCACCAGCGCCCTCTGGCCTCTGACGCAGCCGGGGACCCAGGCAACCTCCCCCCTCATTTCAACGACCGGGAATCCGGGACGGAGCGCTGGCGGGATTCTTGCGCCAGCCAGGACAGCCCGAACCTGCTTATGGCCGTGCATGCCGAAAGGACGAATACGATCCCCGGCGCGAGCATTGCGGACAATACAGGCCTCCGCAGGGCTGGACAGGTCACAATCAAACAGAGCCGACCAGCGGTCCGCACCCCGCGCTGCATTCAAATCGCCGTGCCATTCGAGGGCAGAAGAAACGCTCAGGTCCCAGCGTGAGGCTAATCGCCGACTCTGGCCAGCCTGCAAGACATAGAAGTAGTCTGGCTCCGTGATAGGTGGTCGCTGGGCTTGGAGAATCAGCCGCGTTCCCCGGCGAACGACCGCCTGCCGCCCCGGCAACTCCACACGGCCCCGGAGCTTTCCCTCACTGAGGTCTCTCAAACGGAACAGATGGACAGTTTTGACATCTTGTACGCGCCCTTCAACCCACTGGCGGAGAATGCGCAGCCGTAGGGCGACAGGCTCCTTGTCCAAGGCGGGAAGAGACACGCTATTGTCACGCCCTATGATGCGCGTGCGGGCATTCGTCGCCAGCCCTTCGAGCCAGTCCTCCTCTTCTCGGGCCGTTTCCGCCAGGGCAGCCAGATGACGACGGATTTGCGGAGAAAATTCCTGTTCCAGAAGGGGCAGGAGGATGTGTCTGATCCTGTTCCGGGTAAAGCGCAGGTCAGCGTTACTCGGGTCTGTGACATAGGGGAGATGTTTTTCTTGTGTGTAGGTATCGATTTCCCGTCGTGAGCAGCGCAGGAGGGGCCGAACCAACCAGTTCTCTCTCACGGACGGAATACCAGCCAGTCCACGCCGGGCGCTTCCGCGCATGGCGTGAAAGAGAACGGTCTCAGCCTGATCATCCTGCGTATGGGCTGTGGCAACATAGTCGAGCGGAGCCGCGGCAGCGCGCTTCCGAAAGAACGCATAGCGCGCTTCTCGCGCCCAGACCTCGACTCCTTTCAGACCGGGGGGCGGCTGAAGTTTTTTGACCGAGAGCGGCACTCGCCACCGCTGACACAGGGTTTGCAGCATGTCCTGTTCCTGGTCGGACTCGGGACGGAGGCCGTGATTGACGTGGAGCGCAGACAGACGATAGCGCCGTAACGGCGCTATCGTCAACAGAGCCGAGAGCAGGGCAACCGAGTCGGGGCCACCTGAGCAGGCCACGCCAATACGCAGGCCGGACGTGTCCGGGAGCAGTTTTTGGAGAGCGGCCCAAAGCTTGTGCTCAAGTGGCAGCATGCGCCTGAAATAAAAAAGGCGCTCCTGAGGAACGCCCTTGCCGTGCTCGTCTCCGGGTCACAGGTTCTGCGGCTGATCTTTATCCATCGCCTTTTGCGTTCCGCAGCATAACGGCGACGGTGGAAACGAGCGCGCAGAGCACCCCAATCCCGGCTACTATCTGCATAAATATCGCGAGTGGATCCATACTCTCCTCCTTCATGAGACGGCAGTTCCGGCTGCCACGCGGGATCGCTCCAGCCTAGCGGCGGGCGGACTTGAACCGCCGACCTAGGGATTATGAGACCCTCGCTCTAGCCACCTGAGCTACGCCGCCACAAGGTGTTAAATCCGGCAGTTCGGGGAAAGTCAAGAGGAGGACCGGGCCTTTCCTCCTCTCGCCTCGCGCCGCCACACAAAGAGGCTCGCACGCGCCCTGCATCGCCCCGCAGAGCTGAGCGCTCATTCCCAATACGCCTTCGCATCGGTCATCACGACCTGCTGGCGGCCTCGTTCGATTTGGAAGAGCTTTTTCTCTGTGATTTCCAGACAGGTCAATTTTCCGCCATAGACGAGGCCGGTATCAATCCCGATTTTATACGGCAGGTCAAAACCAACTTCCCGTTGGGGGGTATGCCCGAAGACCACGGTATACGGCAGGTCGTGCGGGTGAGCAAAAAAATCCTCGCGAATCCACAGCAGGTCTTCCGCTCCCTGCTCCTCCAGGCTGTACCCTGGATTGATCCCGGCATGCACGCATAGGATGGCATCGGCCGGCAGATAGAGCTGAAGATTCAGAAAAAACTCTCGATGCGTGTCGGGCATGAGTGCCGCAACCTCGCGGCCTGGAGTCCAGGGGTCGCACTGATAGCTGGCAAGGGTTTGTTGTCCGCCGTTTATCAGGAAGGACTGGCCGTACAAACCGTCATACCCCAGAAAGTCGAGGAACATATCCTCGTGATTGCCTTTAAGAAACGTACAGCGACAGACCGCGGCCGTCTGTATCCCCAAGAGCAGATCAACAACGGCCTTGGCATCCGGCCCGCGGTCAATATAGTCGCCCAGGCACACCAAGTGGTCGGCCGGCTGTAATGCCAGCGCCGCAAGGAGGGTCTCAAGTTCTGCCGGACAGGCGTGGATATCACCAATGATACACAATCGGCCGGGTCGCTCTGCCACAGTGTCTCCTTATCGTCCGGTGTAGACCGGGTCGCGTTTCTCACGAAACGCACGAATCCCTTCTTTCACATCTTCGGACTGGAGAAGTTTTCGCTGCTCCGCCATTTCAGCGGTCAGCACGTCTCCCAGACCGGCACCCAAAGCGTGATGGATGGATGCTTTGATCGTCGCCAGCGCCAGGGGCGCGTTCTTTGCCAAACGAGAGGCATACGCTGCAACCTGTTCTCGGAAATTATCTCCGGTGAGAATACGGTTGACCAGGCCCATATTGGCCGCTTGCGCGGCATTGACCATCTCTCCGGTGAGAGCCATCTCCATACCGCGCAGGCCGGCCAGGCGAGGGAGAAAATAGCTGGCGCCACCGTCAATCGTCAGTCCACGCTTCACAAAAATCAGGGAAAAGCGCGCCGCTGATGAAGCCAGACGGATATCAGCGGCCAAGGCCAAGGAGCAGCCATATCCGGTGGCAACCCCGTCAACCGCGGCAATCACCGGTTTGGGCAGATTCCAGATCATCCGAATCACGGCGTTAAAGCCGTCCTCGGTCAGCTCTTCGCCGGGAGTCGTCGGAGATGAGGGAGCGGCCAGTAAGTCCGCGCCGGAGGAAAAAGCGCCGCCGGCCCCAGTCAACACGACCAGGCGGGTATCAGTGTCGCGCGCGCTTTCGGCCAGGGCAGCCTTCAGGGCATAGATGGTATCACGATCAAGCGCGTTGCGACGCGCGGGCCGATTCAGCGTCAGCCACCGGACAGCGTCTTGTTTGTCATTCAGGAGATTCTCCATCTCGCACACCCTCCATATCTGCCTCAAAAATCGAGGCGACATTCTCAATTACAGCCCGCTCAACGTCGTGGAAAGCGACAGGCCGGGCGCACTCCTGTCTTAAACTGGTCACTCCCCTATCGGCAAGGCCACACGGCACGATATAGGCAAACGGCCGCAGATCAAGATCAACATTGAGCGCGAAGCCGTGCAAGGAGGTCCGCCGACGGACCGCAATGCCGACAGCGCCCATTTTTTTCTCACCCACCCAGACCCCGGGATAGCCGTCCTGGCGGCTCGTACGGATGCCAAAGCGGAGACAGGTCTGTCGCATGACCTCCTCAAGCTGCGTAATGAAACGTCGCGCCCCGTATTTCTGTAACAGAGAAGAAAAGACCGGATAGACAACCAGTTGCCCTGGGGCATGATAGGTCGCGCCCCCGCCCCGCTCCGCATACTCGACGCTCAGCCCTTTCGCCCGAAGCTGGACGGGCGCAAGCTTGATCTGCTCACACGGCCGGCGGTAACCGAGCGTGATCACGGGTCGGTGTTGGGTCAGCAGGAGAGCGTTTGTCCGCCGGGCCACACACCGCGCGTGCCAACGGCGCTGGACCTGAAGCGCCTGAGCATAGGCGGTCAGACCCAGCTGCACGCATTGAATGCTGATACGGCGCGGCTTGGATCTGCTCCCGTAATCAGTGTCCATATGTACGCTTTCTCGTTGTCTTCCTCGTTGTCTTCAACGCACAGCGCGAGGGAGCGGCCCGCTTTTGGCAACGTACACTCTCTTGCTCGTCTTTTCCCCAGGTGGTAGCGTGAAGCTGTGTTCGCTATGCGTATTCCCTCCGCGCTGTTTCGCAATACTCTCTTCGTTGCCGGCCTCACCCTGGTTGCTCTGGGTCTGGGCAACACGCTGGTGGCACACTTCAAAGTCCGGGAGTATCAGAGCGCCCTGGCCCGTACACCCCCTCCGGTTGCGGCCGAGCAAACGTTCGGGAAGAATACCAGGCTGCGCCACTTCTCGAGTGAAGCCTGGAGCCGGCGCGCCCTCAATCAAGCCAAACTTGATTTCTATCACGTGCTGCAGAACGTCGGCTGGCTCATGCTGTGCAGCGGCGTACTGTGTACGCTCATGGCGATTCGTCGGCAGCGCTATCGGCAGCCGCGTTGGGTGTCGTCCTCGGCAGAGCACGGGTAGCGTCTCATCTGCTCCTCACCCCAGCCCGCTCTCAATATCACTGAAAAGTGATATTTCCTCCGATTCCCCAGTTGACATTACCCCCCTGCTCTACTAGTGTCGCAAAGGCATTTCAGCATGGGGGATATCGGGTGCAATCTCACATTTCGGTGATATTGGATAAAGCGCTTTCAGATGTCGCTTTGTCCGCTGAGGACGGATACCAGCTCATCAACTGCTCAGAGGAGGACTTTCCAGCCCTCCTGGAGGCGGCGGGGACCTTACGCGACCGCCACAAAGGCCGGACGGTGACCTATTCCCGGAAAGTCTTTCTGCCCGTCACCAATCTGTGTCGAGACCGCTGCTCGTACTGCACCTTTCGGAAGGATCCCCGCGACCCGGACGCCTGGACCATGAGCCCGGAGGACCTTCAGAACTGGTTGGAGCGCGCCCAAAAACAGGGCTGCAAAGAGGCCCTCATGTGCTTGGGCGATAAGCCCGAGAACGCCTTTTCGAGCTATCGGGAAACCCTGGCTCGCTTTGGCCACACCACGACAACCGCCTACGTCTATCAGGCGTGTGAAATCGCGCTGTCCTACGGCATTCTGCCCCACACCAATGCCGGCGTGCTGAGTTATGACGAAATGAAGTCGCTCAAAGACGTCAACGTCAGTCTCGGACTCATGTTGGAAAACATCAGCCCCCGACTGTGCGAGCGCGGCATGGCGCACTTTTCCGCACCCGACAAGCGGCCGGCAGTCCGCGTCAAAATGATCCGCGAGGCCGGCGAACTGGAAATTCCTTTTACCACCGGCATTCTCATCGGTATCGGAGAAACCCGTGAAGAAGTGGTAGACAGTTTGCTTGCGATTCGGGACCTGCACGAAGAATACGGCCATATTCAAGAAGTGATCGTACAGAATTTCCGGGCCAAGCCCCATACCAGAATGGCCGATGCCCCTGAGCCGGAAAGTTATGAAATGGCCCGAACGGTTGCCGTTGCACGGCTGCTCTTGGGAGGACCCATGAATGTGCAGGCTCCCCCCAATCTCAGCCCGCACGACCACCGGCTGCTGTTGCGTGCGGGGATTAACGACTGGGGCGGTATTTCGCCGGTTTCGATAGATTACGTCAATCCCGAGGCAGCCTGGCCGCATCTCAATTTATTAGCCCAGACGTGCACGGACGCCGGCTTTACCTTACGGGAGCGGCTGGCCATTTATGAAGAGTATATAGACCGTCCAGGCTTCCTCTTGCCGGCCTTACTGCCGCGCACTCGCGAGTTACAAGCCGAAGTGACAACATGATTTTCGCGCCTATTTTCGCATCTGAGGGCAAACACACGCCTTCAAATCTTCGAGCGTAAGGAGACCCAGCCGTGGCAACCAATCACATTGCCGGCATCCTCGATCACATTGACCCGCAGATTCGCGCCATCCTGTATCACGCATTGGAAGGGGCAGAACTCTCCTGGCAGGACGGCCTTCAGCTCTGCCAGGCCAATGGCATCGATTTTCACGCCGTCTGTCTGGTCGCCGACGAAATGCGCCGCCGCCAGGTCGGTGAGGTGGTGACCTATGTTGTCAACCGGAATATCAACTTCACCAATGTGTGCATCAAACACTGTACGTTCTGCGCCTTCAGCCGGGAGTACCGCGAGGAAGAAGGCTATTTCCTGCCCGAAGAGGAGATCGTTCGGCGGGCGCAAGAAGCGGTTGACATGGGCGCAACCGAAGTCTGCATGCAGGCCGGCCTGCCACCCAAAATGAACGGCAGCCTCTATATCGACCTGACCCGAGCCGTGAAAAAGGCATTTCCAGACCTCCATATCCACGCCTTTTCGCCCGAAGAAGTCCTGTACGGCTCGCTCCGCTCGGGGGTCTCCATTCTCGACTATGTACGAGAACTCAAAAACGCGGGGTTGGATACCCTGCCCGGCACCTCAGCCGAAATTCTGGATCAGGAAATCCGCGATATCATCGCCCCAGGGCGCATTTCGACCAAACAATGGATTGAGGTCATTACCTCGGCCCATAGCCTCGGTATCCCGACCACTTCAACCATTATGTATGGCCATATCGAGACGCCCGAACATTGGGTCAAACATATGAACCTGTTGCGGGATATTCAAAAGGAGACCCGCGGGTTTACCGAATTTGTGCCACTGTCGCTCATCCACCAGGAAGCGCCCATGTATCAGCGCAAACTCGTCAAAGGCGTCCGCGAGGGAGCGACCGGCGTGGAGGTCATCAAGATGCACGCGATTGCCCGGCTGATGCTGGGTCCCACCTTCCGCAATATCCAGTCCTCCTGGGTCAAAGAGGGCCCCAAGCTGTCGCAATATCTGCTGACGGTGGGAGCGAATGATCTTGGAGGAACGCTGATCAACGAGAGTATTTCGACCTCAGCCGGCGCGCAGTACGGCCAGTTGGTTCCCCCCAAAGAGTTGCGGCGCCTGGTCCGCGATGTGGGTCGCACCCCGGCCGAACGTTCGACTACCTATAAGCTGCGGACGGTCTTTAACGGAACCGACGACAAACTCAGCCCCTTGGATATGGTTGAGAATGCCGACGAGCAATTCGGCTCCTATCGGCGGCTCGCCGCCTCAGACCAGTTCCGGTACGTTCATCCATTCGAGCGGGACAAACACGAAACCGCACACTAACCTGAAGGCGGAGGAGCCCCCTCCGCCCGTTCGACCGTGTCTAGCCTGACTTCCTCACGCATCACCGCCCTCGCCGGCGGTGTGGGCGCTGCGCGCTTTCTACGCGGTGTTGTGCGGGTTGTGCCGGAGACAAATCTGAGCGTGATCGTCAATACCGGCGATGACGAAGAATTCTTTGGTCTCTCAGTTTCTCCTGACCTGGATACAGTGACCTATACCCTGGCCAATGCCGTTGACTCTGAGAAAGGCTGGGGCCTACCTCGGGAAACCCATCGCTGCCTTGCGGCGCTCGGGCGCTATTATACCGATACCTGGTTTGGCTTAGGCGACGCTGATCTGGCAACGCATCTGTTTCGGACCCAAGCACTGCGCCAGGGGCGGACGCTCAGCCAGGCGACCGCCGCCATTGCCCGGCAGTGGGGCATTAAGGCCACCGTACTACCCATGAGTAATGAACGCGTTCGGACCGTTGTGCATACCGAGGCAGGCGCTCTGCCCTTTCAGGAATATTTCGTGAAACAGCGCAGTGAGGGGCAGGTCTCGAAAGTTGCATTCAGCGGCATGGAAACGGCCCAGGCCGCGCCTGGTGTCGTCGAAGCCCTTTACAGCGCCGAGCTGATTGTTCTCCCGCCGAGCAACCCCATTGTCAGTATTGGCCCCATTCTTTCCTTACCGGGCGTGCGCGAGGCCCTGCGAGCAACCTCCGCTCCAGTAGTCGCAATCAGTCCCCTGGTCGCAGGAAAGCCCATCAAAGGGCCAGCCGACCGCATGCTTGCCGGCTTGGGGATTGAAGTCTCGTCGGTTGGGGTCGCCAAGCTGTATCACGACTTTGTGGATACCTTTGTCCTTGACCGGCAAGACATCGAACACGATCCAACACCACGCGAACGCCTGGAAAAAATGGGCATGACTGTTATTGTCACCGATACCGTCATGAGCGCTATGGACAAGTCGGTTGCTCTGGCGCGAGCGGTTATTGAGTTTGCCCATCAGAAACGCCCCAAGGCAGAGTCATGAGTCCAGCGTCACCCGTAGTTGAAGGACCTCGCATGAGTACGATTGCCATTATCCCCATTCCCGGTGTTCCTCAGATCAAGCCTGGCGATGACCTGCCCGCCATCTTGCTCAAAGCCATTGACGACGCCAAAGTCGGCCTCAAGGATGGAGACATTCTGGTCCTCTGCCAAAAGATCGTCTCCAAAGCCGAGGGCGCCGTCGTTGACCTGCGGACCGTCACCCCGTCGCCGTTTGCCACACAAATTGCGGACATGTGGGAGAAAGACCCGCGCCTGGTCGAGGTCGTACTGACCGAGAGCAGTCGAATTGTCCGCATGAAAAACGGCGTGGTCATCACCGAGAGTAAACACGGCTGGGTGTGTGCCAACTCCGGCGTTGACGCCTCCAACACCATTGCCGACGACGTCGTCATTCTCCTGCCCAAAGACCCGGACGCTTCCGCCCGGCATCTCCGTCTGGCCTTTGAGCGGCAGCGTCATATTTCTATGGGCGTGATTATTACCGACACGTTTGGCCGGCCGTGGCGGGACGGCCTGGTCGAATTCGCGCTCGGTGTTTCCGGTCTTGACCCGCTCGACGACCAGCGCGGAGAGGAAGACCTCCAGGGTCGTGAACTGCATCATACGGTCATCGCCGTGGCTGACGAACTCGCCGCGGCCGCGGGCCTGCTGATGGAAAAAAGCGCCGCCATGCCCGCCGTTCTGATACGCGGCTATCGCTTCACACCAGCCGACGTCGGGAGCGAATCCCTCAAACGACCAGCGGACGCGGATTTGTTTCGTTAGCGCGTTTCACGCAGCAGCTCTCCCTAGATTGTTCTCGCACGAACGGAAAGAAGAGTCGCTGGCGCATGGCCCTGAAGAAATCCCAACTCTACTCCTCACTCTGGCAAAGCTGCGACGAGTTGCGCGGCGGCATGGATGCCTCACAATACAAGGATTACATCCTGACCCTGCTATTCATGAAGTATGTGTCGGACAAGCCCGATACGCTCCTTGATGTGCCCGCCGGGGGCAGTTTTACCGACATGGTTCAACTCAAGGGCGACAAGGAGATTGGTGACAAGATCAACAAAATCATCGGCCGGCTCGCCGAGGCCAACGACCTCAAGGGTGTCATTGACCAGGCTGATTTCAACGACGAGACCAAGCTGGGCGCTGGCAAAGAGATGCAGGATCGACTCTCCAAGCTGGTCGCCATCTTTGACGCGCTCGACTTCCGCGCCAACCAGGCCGAAGGCGACGACCTGCTGGGCGACGCCTACGAATACCTGATGCGGCACTTCGCCACCGAGTCCGGCAAGAGCAAGGGGCAGTTTTACACCCCGGCCGAGGTCTCGCGCGTCATGGCCCAGGTGGTCGGTATCAGCGCCGACACCCGCCCGGACCAGACCATCTACGATCCCACCTGTGGTTCGGGCTCGCTGCTGCTCAAGGCCGCTGACGAGGCGCTGCACGGCATCAGCGTCTACGGCCAGGAGATGGACAATGCCACCTGGGCACTGGCGCGGATGAACATGATCCTGCACGGCCACGAGACTGCCGAATTATGGCAGGGCAACACCCTGGCCGCCCCGTACTTTACAAACAGCGCCGACAGCCTCAAGACTTTCGATTTCGTCGTCGCCAATCCCCACTTCTCAGCCAAAGCCTGGTCCAGCGGGCTTGATCCGGCCAACGACACATACAAGCGCTTCGAGTACGGCATTCCTCCGGCCAAGAATGGCGATTACGCTTTCCTGCTCCACCTCATCACGTCACTCAAGAGCAATGGCAAGGGCGCGATCATCCTGCCGCACGGCGTGCTGTTTCGCGGCAACAAGGAAGCCGATATCCGTAAGAAACTCATACAGCGCAGTCTGATTAAGGGCATCATCGGCCTGCCTGCCAACCTGTTCTACGGTACCGGCATCCCTGCCTGCATCCTGGTCATCGATAAGGAGCACGCCTCCACCCGCACCGGCATCTTCATGGTTGACGCAAGCAGGGGCTTCCTCAAGGACGGCAACAAAAACCGCCTGCGCGCCCAGGACATACACCAAATCGTCGATGTGTTCACCAAACAGACCGAGTTGCCACGCTATTCCCGCATGGTGCCAGTGGCCGAGATCGCCAGCCCCGCCAACGACTACAACCTCAACATCCCGCGCTACATTGACTCCAGCGAACCCGAGGACCTGCACGACCTTGACGCGCATCTACGCGGCGGCATCCCCAACCATGACATTGACACGCTCGACACTTACTGGTCTGTCTTTCCATCCCTGCGCCACGACCTGTTCGTGGACAACGGTCGAGCCGGCTACAGTGAAGCGCGCTTCGAGACGCAACAGGTGAAAGCCACTATCCTCGGCCACGACGAGTTCAAATCTTACGAGCAGCGGGTCACAGCCATCTTCAACGCTTGGCGCGAGGCACACGAACCTGCTCTCATAAGGCTTGAGACAGGGGCCAATCCCAAGAACGTCATCCGTACCCTGTCGGAAGACCTGCTGGTATGCTTCGCCAACCTGCCGTTACTCAACCGGTATGATGTGTACCAGCGGCTGATGGACTATTGGGATGAAACGATGCAGGACGATGTATATCTTATCGCTACAGACGGTTGGACCGAAGCAGCCAAACCGCGCGGTATCGTTGAGGACAAAGAGAAGAAGATCAAAGAGACCCCAGACCTGACCATCAAGCGCAAGAAATACAAGGTGGACCTGATTCCCCCGGCCTTAGTTGTCGCACGTTACTTTGCCACGGAGCAGACCGCCCTTGAAACACTCCAAGCCGGGCAAGACTCCGCCGCCCGTGAACTGGAAGAGTTCGTTGAGGAGCATACCGCTGAGGACGGCCTGCTGGCGGAAGCCACCAACGACAAAGGCAAGGTCACCAAGGTCAAGTGTGAAGGACCGGCTCAAGACTATTCAGGACACGCCGGAGAGCGACGAGGAACAGGAACCCCTCACGCGCTGTCTTGCCCTGATTGAGGCCGAGGCCAACGCCGGCAAGGCGGTCAAGGACGCCCAGGAAGAGTTAGACCAAAAGGTGTTGGACCACTACGCTGCGCTTACCAAAGCCGAAGTCAAGACGCTGGTGGTCGAAGACAAGTGGTTCGCCAGCATCCGGGCCGCCCTTGAGAGCGAGGTGCAACGGTTGACCCAGCAGCTCGCTGGGCGCGTAAAAGAGTTGGAAGAACGCTATGCCAGCCCGCTACCGGAGTTGGAGCGGGAGGTGGAGGAGTTCGGCGCGAAAGTCGAAGGCCACCTGAAGAAGATGGGGCTGGCGCTCTAAGCTGAGCGAGCCGGGATAGCGCTCGCCACAGCTTTGCCGTCACAGGCGCGCCCGGTAGCCTGCACGGACATCACCCATGCGAGAGAAATCAGGATAAACGGCTGAATGGCAAGGCCGAGGGACACTTGAAAATGATGAGGGTCATGCGAGTATGAGCGTGTATACTGATCCCATCCCGAACTGGAGTTCTCGGGGTGTTCTGCCTCCGATCAATTCAGCGGATCCGACATCGCCATACCGCTCTCCGTACCGTGTTTCGCTTACCGATTTTGTGTTGCGGTTTGGAAATACGGACCCACGTCGGAGGATTGTGGCAGGATTTCTCGACTTCCGTTCCGCTCTGCACGGAATTGGTGTGGACAGCGGTTTTCAGTGGGTAGACGGCAGTTTTCTTGAGGACATCGAGAGGGTTGAAAATCGGTCGCCCCGTGACCTTGACTTGGTCACCTTCTTTCGTCTTCCAGAGGGGCAAACCCAACAGACGCTACTGGATGCCAATCCGGATATATTCAACAACGCATATTGTAAGGAGAACTTTTGTGTCGATGCTTATTTTCAACCATTGAACATTAGATTGCTGGAATCTCTCGTCGCTCAGTCTGCATATTGGTATAGTGTCTGGTCCCATAGACGGAATGGATACTGGAAAGGATATCTGCAATTGGACCTCTCGAATACCGATGACGAAACAGCGCGTGCGAATATTGCTCTCCCAATAGACGAAGGAGCACGATGATGAACCAGCATGAGTACCGTCATCTCCAAGCTGAGCGGGATACGCTGGTAAGCTTCCTCGCCGAGCTTCCAGAAGAAAGCGTAATCGAGCGGATGAGTTTGGAAGCTCGAAAAGAAAAAATAGAACGAATGCTCGCGTCATGGACGCCGCCTCCCCAAGAGCCCGCTCGTGCTTGCCTGACGTTCCGCGGCAAGCCTGTCGTAGATGCTCATGGGATATTTGCTGACTTTGGATCGGCTGTCGTCAAGGCATTTACGGATGCAGTCGCAGCTATTGGGGTCAGCCAAAAGACGCCGCTCAAAGGTCATGGAAGACTCCCCAACCGTGAGGACTACCGGTTGCTGATAACCGATACCGCGCTGGGATCGTTTGGTTTTGAACTGGAAGAAGCGCTTCATGATAAATCTTTCTCCGAAGCTCCTCACGCTGACTTTTTTCGCGGAGTGTCTCCCGTCGAGTCGGCTATCAAGCAAACGATATCGATCCTTGAGGCAACGGTTGGAACGGATGAGATGTTGACCGATGCCGTATCCGATACTGACCCGCGCGCGCTTGGACTGCTACGCGCGTTCCTGAAAAAGATGGCGGCTCAAGAGGCGGTCTGCACCCTTGAATTCAAGGACGCTGTTTTTCGTTTTTCCGACGTAGGCCAAGTCCGTCAAAGCGAAAGGCACTTGAGTCAGGATCACATTTACGAAGAAGAGCAGGAATTTTCAGGCTACTTTCGAGGAGTGTTACCTACCCTTCGCACGTTCGAGTTTCTGAACGAGGATACCGGAGAGGTCATCTCCGGTAAGATCGCTTTCGCCATCGAAGATGTAGACGCAATAAATGACACCCTCAATCGCCCCGTCAGTATCAAAGTCCGTTCGAGGCGAGTCGGCACAGCCCGCCGTCGTTACGTTCTCTTGGCCTACAAGGACACCAGTGGCCAGGGTGAAAATTGATATGCCCTCTGCACCGCAAACGGTCACAACGCGACTGGGAACAACACCTAGTGCGAATGAAGCGACCGCCATTCCCCCAGGCTACAAGCAGACTGAGGTAGGCGTGATCCCGGAGGATTGGGAAGTCGTCCGCCTTAGTGAGTTAGGCAAACTTAAGAACGGAATCAACAAGAGCAGTGCAGAATTTGGTCATGGATCTCCGTTTGTGAACCTCATGGATGTTTTTGGCGTCTCCAGCATAAAGGCGAGCGACGAATTCGGCCTTGTAGAAACTAATGGTGAGGAACAACAAACTTACGATATTCAAAAAGGGGATGTCATCTTCATAAGATCGTCTGTCAAGCCTTCTGGGGTCGGATTATCGGCGGTTGTCGAGGAATATCTTCCGAAGACCGTGTATTCAGGATTCCTAATCAGATTTCGAGACAGCGGAGAACTTGACAACGGCTTTAAGCGATACTGCTTTCATGAGGGGGGCTTTAGAAAAAGAATACTTGCTACAAGTTCCGTAAGCGCCAATACGAACATAAACCAAAACAACCTAAAGCGATTACCCCTCCCTCTCCCGCCCACGCTCTCCGAACAACGCGCCATCGCCGAGGCGTTGTCGGACGTGGATGAATTGCTTGAGGCGTTGGAGAAACTGATCGTCAAGAAGCAGGCCATCAAGCAGGCCGCCATGCAGCAACTCCTTACTGGAAAGACCCGTCTGCCGGAATTCAGTGGGGCATGGGAGATGAAGAGGTTAGGTCAATTAGGAGCCTTCTCAAAGGGCCGGGGGATAACACGGGAGGATATCTCTGACTCTGGCCTCCCGTGTGTCCGATACGGGGAGCTATACACGCGATACGAGGCCTACGTATTCAACCTAGCAACGCGAATACCTTCGGCTGTTGCCTCGACAGCGCTACCGATTAAGACAGGTGACCTGCTCTTCGCGGGTTCAGGCGAGACGCCGGAGGAGATCGGGCGTTGTGCAGCCTATGTTGGGGAAGAACAAGCCTATGCAGGCGGTGATATTGTAGTATTGACACCGGTCGGACAGGAATCAATCTATCTCGGCCATCTGATGAACTATCGAACGGTGGCGATACAAAAAGCTCGTATGGGTCAAGGCGATGCGGTTGTCCACATCAGCGCGAGTAACTTGGCTCAGGTACAAATAAGTCTCCCACCGGTTGAGGAACAAACCGCCGTTGCTGCCATCCTCTTGGATATGAACACCGAGATCACCGCACTGGAACAACGCCGAGACAAGACCCGTGCCATCAAGCAGGGCATGATGCAGCAGCTTCTTACGGGACGGGTGCGGCTGGTCAGCGCTCGGGAAGGCAATGACCATGCCCCCTGAGCGCTCCCCCAAAGATATAGTAATACCAATGCTTGACCTGGGCGGTCAAGCATTGGTATTACTGGCCGCTCAATGCAATAATACCCGTAGATACAATGAATACGATCTCGCTGAAGGTGCCCGCATCGCTGGCCATCAGGCTCAAGGATACAGCGCAGCAAAAAGGCGTGAGCAAGTCTGTGTTGATTCTCGACGCTCTTGAGGCATACCTGCAAACGTATGAGGCATACCTGCAAACGTACGGGACCGAACGACCCGAGTCTGCGCTGTCACAGGTGGCCGACCTCGCAGGCATCCTGTCCGGCCCCGAAGACCTGTCCGTGAACAAGGACTACCTGCGGAATTTCGGTCGGTGAAAAACCTCGTCATTCTCGATACCGGTCCACTGGTCGCCCTGCTGAATCGAGGCGACCGGCATCATCGCTGGGCGAGGGAGCAGTGGGCGCAAATTGCGCCGCCACTGTTCACCTGCGAAGCGGTCTTAGCCGAAGCCTGCTTTCTGGTCCGACGATTTCCCGGAGGACAGGCGGCCGTGCTTGACCTCGTCCAGCGCGGTGTCCTGGATGTGTCGTTTCATTTAATCGAAGAAACTGATGCCATCTTGCGGCTGCTGAAGAAATACCGAGATGTTCCCATGTCCCTCGCGGACGGTTGCATTGTGCGGATGGCTGAACGGCGGGCGCAAGGGGTTGTTTTCACTCTGGACAACGATTTTTCGATCTACCGAAAGAACGGGCGTCAGATTATTCCGACTTTGGGGCCGGCCTCATGAACACCGTCGGCCAAAGGAGGGCCGCCGTGTCGATGAAGAGTCCACCACACCCCGGCAAGGTTGTACGGGTATCCTGTCTGGAACCGCTCGGATTGAATGTCACCGAAGGCGCAAAGGTGCTTGGCATCAGCCGTCAAGCCCTCTCGAACTTGGTGAATTGCCGCGCCCGTATGTCTGCTGATATGGCGGTCCGGCTGGCGAAAGCTTTTGGCTCTACAACGGAGACATGGATACGCTTGCAGGCTGCCTACGATGTTGCGCAGGCGCAAGCGCGTGAGGATGAAATCGAGGTCAAGCGCTACGAGCCACGACCAGCGGCGGATTAAGCGGCGGATTACGGCTGGTCAGCGCTCGGGAAGGCAATGACCATGCCCCCTGAGCACTCCCCCAAAGATATAGCGTTTAATCGAAGAAATTGATGCCATCTTGCGGCGGCTGAAGAAATACCGAGATGTTCCCCTGTCCCTCGCAGCCGGGTATATTGTGCGGATGGCTGAACGGCGGGCGCAAGGGGTTGTTTTCACTCTGGACACCAATTTTTCGCTCTACCGAAAGAACGGGCGTCAGATTATTCCGACTTTGGGACCAGCCTCATGAACCCCGTCGGCCAGCGAGAAATCCTCACTCAGCAGCGCGTGCTCGCGTTCTTCCGTGATTCCCTGGGCTACACCTACCTCGGCGACTGGCAGGATCGTCCCGACAACTGCAACATCGAATCGGATTTGCTGACCGACTGGCTCAAGCGCCAGGGGCACGACGACGGCATCATCACCAAAGTCCTACGTGAACTGCACCAGGCCGCTGCACTCGGCGGCAGCAAGACTCTCTACGACGCTAACCGTGCGGTCTATGGCCTGCTCCGCTACGGGGTGAAGGTCCAGCCGGATATTGGCGAGCAGCACGTTACTGTCTGGCTGATTGATTGGGCGAATCCCGGTAACAACGACTTCGGTATCGCCGAAGAGGTAACGGTTGTCGCCCAGAACACAAAGCGACCTGACCTCGTGCTGTACGTCAACGGTATCGCCCTGGGCGTGCTGGAGTTGAAACGCTCGACCGTCTCTGTGACCGAGGGCATCCGCCAGAACCTTGACAACCAGAAGCCGGAGTTCATCCAGCCGTTCTTCACCACCGTCCAACTCCTGATGGCCGGCAACGACACGGAAGGGCTGCGCTACGGCATGAGCGAGACGCCAGAGAAATACTGGCTGCGCTGGAAAGAAACCGACGCGCACCCGGTCGCGGGCGACAACCCGCTGCACCGGGAGCTGAGCCAACTCTGTGGCAGGGAGCGCCTGCTTGAGATCGTCCACGACTTCATCGCCTTCGATGCCGGTGTCAAGAAGACTTGTCGCCATAACCAGTACTTCGGCGTGCGGAAGGCCCAAGCCTTCGTGCAGCGCCGGGAGGGCGGTATCATCTGGCACACCCAGGGCAGCGGCAAGAGCCTGACCATGGTCTGGCTGGCGAAGTGGATTCGTGAGCACGTCACCGACGCCCGTGTCCTGCTCATCACCGACCGCACCGAACTGGACGAACAGATTGAAAGAGTCTTCAAGGGCGTTGGCGAGAATATTTATCGCACGAAGAGCGGCACCGACCTGGTGCAGGTGCTCAACGCCGGCGACGAGTGGTTGGTCGGCTCGCTGATCCACAAATTCGGCACCTCAGAGGGAATGAGCGAACAGGATATCGACACCTACGTCGAGGACATCAGGCAGAGTCTACCCACAGACTTCCGCGCCAAGGGCGCCATCTTTGTCTTTGTGGACGAGTGCCACCGTACCCAATCCGGCAAGCTCCACCAGGCAATGAAAGCGCTCCTGCCAGAGGCGACCTTGATCGGCTTCACCGGAACGCCGCTGCTCAAGGCCGACAAACAGCGGAGCATTGAGATATTCGGACCGTACATCGACACTTACAAATACGACGAGGCGGCACGCGACGGCGTGGTGCTCGATCTGCGCTACGAGGCGCGTGATATTGACCAGCACATTACCTCGCAGGCCAGGATCGACCGGTGGTTCGAGAGCAAGACCCAAGGGCTGACCGATGTCGCCAAGGCCCAGCTCAAGCAGCGCTGGGGCACGATGCAGAAGGTGTTGAGTGCGCAGGACCGACTGGCGACGATCGTCGCCGATATGCAGTTCGATATGGAGACGCGCGACCGCCTGAAGAGCGGCCACGGCAATGCGCTGCTTGTCTCGGATAGCATCTACTCGGCCTGCCGCTTCTTTGAGCTGTTTCAGCAGACCGATCTAGCCGGCAAATGTGCCATCGTGACTTCCTACAAACCGGCCCCGGCGGACATCAAGGGTGAAGAGAGTGGCGAGGGGCTCACCGAGAAGCTGCGCCAGTACGGTATCTACCGCAAGATGCTGGCGGAATACTTCAACGAGTCCGAGGACACGGCGATGCACAAGGTCGAGCAGTTCGAGCAGGAGGTAAAGAAGCGCTTTGTCAACGAGCCGGGCCAGATGAAGCTGCTGATCGTGGTGGACAAGCTGCTAACCGGCTTTGACGCGCCGCCAGCAACCTATCTGTACATCGACAAGCAGATGCAGGACCATGGCCTGTTCCAGGCCATCTGCCGGGTCAACCGCCTTGACGGTGAGGACAAGGAATACGGCTATATCATCGATTATAAGGACCTGTTCCGGTCCTTGGAGCAGTCTATCAAGGACTATACCGGTGAGGCTTTTGACGGCTACGACAAGGCTGACGTAGAGGGCTTACTGAAGGATCGGCTCCTGCAAGGTCGGGAGCGGCTAGAGGAGACCCGCGAGGCGGTCAAAGCGCTGTGTGATCCGGTTGAGCCGCCACGCGACACCGCGGCGTATCTGCGCTTCTTTTGCGCCGCTGAGAGCGGTAATGGCCGGCAACTCAAAGACAACGAGCAGAAGCGGGTGGCACTCTACAAGCTGACCGCGGCGTTCCTGCGCGCCTACGCCAACCTGGCCAACGAGATAGGCGCCGCCGGCTGCTCCGCTGTCGAGGCACAGGAGATCAAAGCCGAGGTGGACCACTATGAGAAGGTACGCCAGGAAGTCAAGCTCGCCAGCGGCGATTATATCGACATGAAAATGTACGAGCCGGCCATGCGCCATCTGCTCGACACGTATATCCGGGCCGAGGACAGTGAACAGCTCTCGACATTCGACGATCTGACCCTCGTGCAACTGATTGTCGAGCGCGGCGAGGCCGCGGTCGATGCGCTGCCCAAAGGGCTGCGTGAGAACGATAGCGCGATGGCCGAGACGATTGAAAACAACGTCCGTCGCCTCATCATCGACGAGAGGGCGGTTAACCCCAAGTACTACGAGAAGATGTCAGAGTTGCTGGATGCCCTGATTCTTCAGCGCAAGCAGGAGGCTCTGGACTACCAGGCATACCTTGCCAAGATTGTCGAGTTGACGAAGCAAGTGAGCCGACAGGAGAGCCGGCAGTACCCCCTCACCATTAACAGCGGCGCTCTGCGCGCGTTGTACGACAACTTGAAGGACATACCGGGTCTGGAACGACCGGTGAGTCAATATGTCGTAGCCGAGCGTACCGCCAACGTGGCTGAAGCCGCCGCCATAGCTCTGGATGCGGCCATCCGCAAGGTGAAGAAAGCGGACTGGAAAGGGCACAAGTTCAAGGAAAAGGAAGTCCGTAACGCCATCGTGTCCATACTCGGCGACAATAAGGACCTCGTTGATACGATCTTTGAAATCGCGCAGGCCCAACCTGATTACTCGTGACTACGCACGTTAAAAGCGACAACCTCGAAATCCGGGGGATACCGGTTGAGGTCGTCCACAAGGCCATCAAGAATCTCCACATAGGGGTCCACCCGCCGAGCGGTCGGGTCCGGGTAGCCGCGCCGCTGCGCCTTGATAATGAGGCTGTGCGACTGGCTGTCGTCTCACGTCTGGGATGGATTCGTCGGAAGCAGGCTGAATTTGAGCGACAGGAGCGCCAATCGCAACGGGAGTTCGTGACCGGCGAAAGCCATTACTTTCAGGGCCGGCGCTACCGCCTCAAAGTGGTTGAATACGACGGCCGACCGACTGTTCGTCTGCTTAACAACAGGACAATAGAGTTGCGCACTCGTCCGGGCGATAATCGAGAGGCGCGGGAGGCTGTCATGTGGCACTGGTACCGAGGCCAGCTACGCGACCAGTTGCCGCCCCTCCTCGCCAAATGGGAGCGGAAAGCTGGCGTAACGGTCAAGGACTTGCGGATCAGGAAGATGAAGACCCGTTGGGGTTCGTGCAATAGAGACGCCCGCCGCATCTGGCTGAATCTTGAGTTGGCGAAGAAGCCGGGGTCCTGCCTGGAGTATATTATGGTGCACGAGATGGTCCACCTCAAAGAGCGGGCTCACAATGAACGGTTTCGCACCTTGATGGATCAGTTGCTGCCGCAATGGCGCTTGCACAGGGATATGCTGAATCAGGCACCGCTTGCTCACGCAGCGTGGCGGTACTGAAGGCTCCCGTTTTATTGAAAACATCCAGAACGTCGTCAACATCCTACGGTTTACCATAGAACAGCAGCATTCAAGACACTCCAGCAGTCTGATAATTCGCCCGGCGTGGTTCCCTGCCCCCGAATAGAGAGCGGTCAGGGACATCTGAGAAAAAGTTGTGGCGTGAGCAGTCCGGTGTTAGTATTGCCCCTGCTCGCTCGGTCGAACGTGACGATAATTCCGACTGTACTTGCCGAGTCCGGCGGAAAGGGTGGCATTATCACAATGGCTTCGCGTGATTTGTCTGAAGCGCGGCATAGTCGAGACGCCGCCCCGGCACCCTCGCTCTTTGAGCATTACGAGCTTGACGCTCGGTTTTTTGACGAGACCCTTGAGTCCGAAGGGCAACCCCGCCCCCACTACCGGCTCCTTATCGACGAAATGGAGCGGATGTCCCAAGAGGAGGTCACGCGACTTCAAGAGCGCGTGACCCGCTCATTTCTCCACGAAGGCATCACCTTCACTGTGTATGGGGACGAGGAGTCTACCGAGCGGGTCATCCCCATCGATTGCGTCCCCCGCCTCCTGCTCGCCCGGGAGTGGGAGCATATCGAGCGGGGGCTCATTCAGCGCGTCCAGGCGCTGAACCTCTTTCTCGCCGATGTCTATGGCAAGGGGCATATCCTTGGCGACGGCACTGTACCGCGAGCGCTTGTGCAGGGCTGCCCGAACTACCGCCCCGAGATGGAAGGGGTCCGGGTGCCGCTCGGCGCCTATGTGTCGGTGTGCGGGAGCGACATTGTGCGAACCGCAGACGGCTTCATGGTGCTGGAGGACAACCTTCGGGTGCCCTCGGGGGTGTCGTATATGCTTGCCAGCCGGGAGGCGATCCGGCGCTCCTTCCCGCGTGTTTTTCGTCACTACCACGTCCGGTCGGTCGATCACTACGGCCAGGAACTCCTGCGCGTCCTGCGTTCCCTCTCGCCCCGGCAGGGAGAAGAGCCCAGCATCGCCCTGATCACCCCTGGAGTCTATAACTCGGCCTACTACGAACACGCCTTTCTGGCGCGGGAAATGGGCATTGAACTCGTCACAGGCGACGACCTGCTCGTGCGGGAGACCCGGCTGTATATGCGCACCGTCCAAGGCTTGCGCCCGGTAGACGTCCTCTATCGCCGGCTCGACGATGATTTTATCGACCCCCAGGCCTTCCGCCCGGATTCCCGCCTGGGCGTTGCCGGGCTTTTTGAGGTCTATCGGGCCGGCAACCTGGCGCTGGCCAATGCGCCCGGCACAGGGGTTGCGGACGATAAGGCGGTGTATTCGTATGTGCCGCGCATGATCCGCTATTACCTCGACCAGGAACCGATTCTCGACAACGTCGAAACCTTTCTGTGCCGGGAACCCGAGGGGCTGGCCTACACGCTTGAGCATCTTGAAAACCTGGTGGTCAAGGCGGTGGGCGAGTCGGGCGGGTACGGCATGTTGGTCGGGTCCCACGCCAGCCGGGAGGAGCGGGAAACGTTTGCCGCCAAACTCCGCGCCCAGCCCGAGAATTATATCTCGCAGCCCGTCCTGGCCTTATCGCGCGCCCCGTGCCTCATTGACGGGCGGCTTGAGGCGCGCCACGTCGACCTCAGACCCTTCGTGCTGCACGGGCAGGAGACCAGCGTGGTACCCGGCGGGCTGTGCCGGGTTGCGCTGCGTAAGGGCAGCCTGGTGGTGAATTCGAGCCAGGGCGGCGGCTCCAAAGACGCCTGGATCATTGAGGAGGATGCGCCGTGATACTTGCCCGGGTCGCAGATTCTTTCTACTGGATGAACCGCTACCTGGAGCGGGTGGAACACACCGCGCGGCTCCTGGGGTTGCAGCTCGAACGCCTCCCCTCCAGCCCGGTCCAGGAAATCGCCAATGGCTGGCGACGGCTCTTCGGCAGTCTGGATACCCACCCCCCAGGCGCGGATATCTATGGCGGCCCGGAGGACGAGGACGATTTTTTCTTTGCCGACGGCTATACTCTGACCGACTACCTCACCTTCGATACCACCAATCCGACCTCCATCGTGTTCTGCCTGACCGCGGCGCGGGAAAACGCCCGTCAGGTACGCGACGCCATCAGCAACGGGATTTGGTCCAGCCTCAATCGCCCCTATCTGCAATTGCGGGACACTGACCTGGTGGATATCTGGCCCAAGGAACCCGTTATGCTGTACCGCGGCATTGTCGAGGCGGTGCAGCTCTTTGACGGCGTCTGTGCGAGTTCCATGCGCCGGGACGCGGGCTGGCATTTTATGCGTATCGGACGATTCATCGAGCGGGCGCAGCTCGTCAGCTCTCTCCTGGAGGCGCATTGTACGAACGTCAAGGACACGGCCGAGGAGGATGGTGACTGGGCGGGCCTCCTTCGGGTCTGTAATGCCTTTGAAGCCTATTGTCAGCTCCACGGTGCCCAGGTCGGGAGAGAAAAGGCTCTGGGCTTTCTGGTGTACGATGCCGAGTTGTCCTCTTCCTTGCGTTTCGCAGTCAACCAGATTCGGAGCAGCCTGGAGGCGATTGACCCGCCAGTCCGCGGCCGCCCGCCGGTAGAGCCCTATGAAATCGTCGGGCGTCTGGATTCGGCCTTCTCCCAGCATAGGGTCAATCTGACGGTTGGCGGAGGAGGCTGGTATGACCTTGCCGATCTCGTTATATTATGTCGGAATTTTCATGAGGCTCTGGAGCGGACCTATATCTATCCAACTGAAGCGCAGGCGGCTTCCTGAATGTCCGGCGGATGGACCACGCCTATCATAGTGAAACTGATGCCACCCCGCGAACCCCAACCGAGCGGTAAGATAATCGAGGTCTCCCTCGCTTCCGACCTGTCCGCCCTGCCTATGCTCGCCCAGGCTATCCAGGAATTCGGGACTGCCCACGCGCTCAGCCTGGACCTTCAGAGTCGCCTGAACCTCGTCCTGGACGAACTGGTAACGAACAGCGTGTGCTATGCCTTGCCGGATATTCCCGAACCCGAGCTGCGGTTGCGCCTCTTCGTTGACCAGGGCAGCGTCGTGGCTCAGCTTGAGGACAACGGCGCGGCGTATAACCCGTTTGAGGAGGCCCCGGAGCCGGATACCAGTCTGGGACTCGCTGAGCGTCCCGTCGGTGGTCTCGGCATCTTTTTTGTCAGGAAGCTGACCGACAGCAGCATCTATGAGCGCATTGACGAGCGTAATCGCATTACCCTGAAAAACGGGATTGGAGGGCAAGCCAGTGACGAATGAAAATACGCTGTCCTTACAAACCGAGCGAGCGGAAAGAGCCGTGATCGTCTGTCCGGTGGGGCGAGTGGACGGAAGCAATGTCGGGGCCCTGGAAAGCGCCATTCAGGAGCAACTCGCTGCAGGAGAGAAGACGCTCGTCTTCGATTTTGCGGGCCTGAGCTACATCAGCAGCGCCGGCTTGCGGGTGTTGCTGGTGACGGCCCGACGAATACAGGCCGAAGGGGGGAAAACCCTGTTCTGCGGACTGGCCGAACACATCGCCCATGTCTTTGAGATCAGCGGGTTTACGAACCTCCTGACGATCTGCCAGAGCCGCAGCGAGGCCCTGGCTGCCTTGTAGACACCGATTCCGAAGAGAGGAAGCAGACCTTGACAAAATCACCCGTCCGACTCCTCGTGGTAGACGACGAAGAAGACCTTGAACTGCTTATCCGCCAGAAATTCCGCCGTCGTATCCGCAAGGGTGAATTCGATTTCGTTTTTGCCCATAATGGCCAGGAAGCGCTCGAAAAGCTCGCCGAGAACCCGGACATTCACCTGGTCCTCTCGGACATCAACATGCCCGTCATGGACGGGCTCGCCCTGCTGAGCAACCTGGAAAACACCAACCCTGACGTCCAGGCGGTCATCGTTTCCGCCTACGGCGACATGGAGAACATTCGCACCGCCATGAACCGGGGCGCTTTCGATTTTGTGACCAAACCGATCAACTTCGACGACCTCGAAATCACCATTGAAAAGACGCTCAACCATATCCGCGCCCTGGAAGCCGCCCAGGAAACGCGGGACCGGCTCGTCGTCCTCAAGCGGGAACTCGATGTGGCCCAGCAGGTGCAAATGTCGGCCCTGCCCAAGGACCTCCCGAGCAGCGAGACCCATGATGTCCAGGCGCTGATGATTCCGGCCCGAGAGGTCGGCGGGGACTTCTACGACTTTTTTCCCCTGGGCGATGAACTGATCGGCCTGGTCATCGCTGATGTCTCCGGCAAGGGGATTCCCGCGGCCCTGTTTACACTCATGACGCGCACCCTCCTCAAAGGGACGGCCAGAGATTCCCCGTCACCCGCCGACTGCCTGAGCAGAGTGAACGACCTGCTGGCCGAGGACAATGAGACCTGTATTTTCATCACCCTTTTCTATGGGGTGTTTGATCTGCGGGACGGCGTCTTCCGTTACAGCAACGGCGGTCATAACCCGCCCCGTTTGGTGCGGAGCGATTCCCAGGTTGAGGAGCTGCCAGCCACGCAGAATCTGGTTCTCGGAATCGCTCCCGGGCACGAATATCGTAACGGCGAGGTCCGGCTGGCCCCTGGGGACGCGCTTTTCCTGTACACAGACGGCATTACCGAGGCCCAGAACTCCAACGATGAGGAGTTTGGCGAAGAACGGCTCGATGCGAAACTTGCCAGCCTTGGGCAAGTATCCACCCATGAAATCGTGACCACGGTCGTCGATGCGGTGCGCGCTTTTGCTGGAGACGCGCCGCAATCGGATGACATTACCTGCGTCGCGATGCGCTTCGCCGCCCCTCTTTCTGCCCCAACTGTTGGCAGCACATGACGCGCGCTCCCTCAACGCTTTTTCGCGCTGCCCTGGGTCTCGTTGCCTGGGTCGGCGTGCTGTTGCCGGCCATACAGACGGTCGGCGCCGAAGAGCTTGTCTTCGGCCAGTCCGCAGCCCTGAGCGGACCGGCTCGCGCCCTGGGCCAGGGGATGCGTGTCGGCCTGCTTGCCGCTTTCGAGGCGATCAACCAGCAAGGTGGGATACACGGCCAGCGTCTCGTCCTGGATTCCCTGGACGATGCCTATGAGCCCGAGGCGGCGATTGCCAACACCCGAGAACTCATACAGCGGAACGTCTTCGCCCTGGTCGGCGCGGTGGGGACCCCGACATCTCTGGCCGCCCAGCCAATTGCCACCGAGGCCGGTGTTCCCTATATCGCGCCCTTTACCGGGGCGGAGTTCCTGCGCGACGCCCAGCTCCGGCCCAATGTGCTCAATATGCGGGCTTCGTACTATCAGGAAACCGAAGAGATGGTGACCCGTCTGACTGCCGACCTGGGCGTTGAGCGCATCGGGATTCTCTACCAGAACGATTCCTACGGACGCGCCGGGCTAACAGGCGTCCGGCGGGCTGTTGCTCGTCACAATCTGCCCCTCGTCGCGGAAGCGGACTACCCGCGCAATACCGAGGCGGTCAAAGTCGCGCTGCTCGACCTGCGCCGCTCCCGTCCCGAGGCGATTGTCATTATCGGCGCCTACAAGCCCGCGGCCGCCCTGATCCGCTGGGCGAGGCGGCTCGACTTCAACCCGTATTTCATCAATATCTCCTTTGTCGGAAGTTCCGCCCTGGCGAGAGAACTCGGTTCTGACGGGGCCGGGGTATACGTCACCCAGGTCGTGCCCTTCCCCACCGACCTCAGCCTCCCCGTTGTCGCCCACTATCAGCAAGCCCTCGCCGCGGTGGCCCCTGAGAGTACACCGGGTTTCGTGTCACTCGAAGGCTATCTGGCCGGGCGTCTGGTGGCGGAGGGTCTCCGTCTGGCCGGCCCCAACCCGACCCGAGAGGGATTTTTGAACGCGCTGCAAAAGGCTGAGACCGTCAACCTCGACGGCTTCCTGCTGCGCTATGGTCCGGCCGATAATCAGGGTTCCGACCAGGTCTATCTGACCATCATCGACAGTCAGGGCCGTTTCCAACCGGTGCAGAGCATGGTGCCACAATGAGCCACGACGACCGCCCCGCCACCGACCCTGGAGAAGCCCTCGCCCTGCGTCCTGCCACTTCTTCAGAAGGGGGGGAACCGGAAAAGGAACGCGGCTTCCGGCTCGGGATCGGGCCACAACTCTATATCGGTCTGCTGGGTGGCGTCCTGCTGACCCTGAGTGTCAGCTTGGTGGCGTATTTCTCCTTTCACCAGATTATCCAGCACGGCTCCCGGCTGACGGAGTACAGCATTCCCAACCTGAGCAGTGCAGTCGAGGCGGCGCGCCAGAGTTCTGTGGTGGTGAACGGCGCCCTCCGCCTTATCTCTGCCTCCTCGCTCCAGGAGCACGGAACAGTGGCCGAAGAGTTGGCCAGAGAGCAGTCGGCCCTCAGCGCCCTCGTCCATGAGCTTGCGTCCCAGACCGCTTTTGGCGAGCAGACCCGGCTGATCGAAGACCACCTCGCCGAACTGAGCGTCCACCTGGAACTCATCCAGGAATCGGCCGCCCGCCGTCTGGTCATCGCTCAGACGCTGGAGAGCCTCAAGCAGGAACTCGCCGAGACGAACCGACGTATCGAGCAAAACATCGTGACCCTGATTGACGACCAGGAATTTTATCTGGTGGAGGGGCTGCGCCGCCTGCAAGACCAGCCGAGCCCGATCAATGAGCGCGCCTCCGAAGCTGAGCTGACCTACTCCCGAGACCTGACGACCCTGAACCACCAGGCGAACCTCGCAGTACTCCTGCTGGGCAATGCCCTGGCCTTGTCCGACCGGGGCCTGCTTCCGCCCCTGCGCGAGCGCTTTCGCAGCGCCGTGCAGAACTTCCGGCGCGCCTATGAGCGGCTGTCGGCGCGGACCCTGGACAGCCTGCTCGGCACAGACCTGGAGCGCCTGGCCCAGATGGGGGAAGCCGATGAGGGCATCCTTCCCCTGCGCGAAGAACGCCTGCTTCGCCTGGAGCAGGAACAGGCCGCGCTGGCAAAAGGTCGCGAGGCCTCTGCCCTGCTCCTGGCCGAGGTGAACACCCTGGTCGAGGAGATCAACGATGAAGCTGTCGAATCCAGTAACGCTGCCCAGTCTGCCGCCCAGACCGGGCGGTTGATCCTCGGAGTCCTCAACGTGCTGAGCATCTCGGGTGCCCTCCTCCTCGGCTGGTTGTTTGTGGGGCGCTATATGATCCGCCGCCTTGTCGGGCTGGCCACGGCCATGCGCTCTATGGCCGGCGGCGACCTGGAGGTGCCGGTCGAGGTCAGGGGCAATGATGAAGTGACGGATATGGCCAACGCCCTGGAAGTGTTCCGCCGCTACGCCCTGGAAGTACAGCGGCTGAACCTGGTCGAGAAGCTGGCCGAAGAGCTGGACGCGAAGAATCAGACCCTTGAGCAGACCCTGGAACATCTCGAACAGGCGCAAGAACAGATCGTCGCCGAGCAAAAACTTGCCTCGCTCGGCCAGCTCACGGCCGGGGTGGCCCATGAAATCAAGAATCCGCTGAACTTTGTGAGCAACTTCTCTGAGGTGTCTGTCGAGCTGGTTGATGAGATTGAGGAGGTAATGGAGGAAGCCAAGAGCGGAGAGGTCGAGTTGTCTGAAGAAATCACCCCTATCCTCTCAGACCTCAGGTTGAATCTCCAGAAGGTCAAGGAGCATAGCCTGCGCGCCGACGGCATTGTACGGAGCATGCTCGAACATTCCCGCGGGGGGCCGGGCGATTGGCGGGAGACCGACCTGAATGCCCTGTTGAAGCAATACGTGGACCTTTCCTATCACGCGGTACGCGCCCGCAATACAGACTTCAATATGACGCTGACCCAGGACCTTGACCCGGCAATGGGTATGCTTACGGTTGTTCCCCAGGATATCGGCCGGGTGTTCCTGAATCTCGTTACAAATGCCTGCCAGGCCCTCGATGAAAAACGCCATACATCGGACGGAGGCTTTGCGCCGGAACTGCGTATTGCCAGCCGCCGCCTGGAGGATCACGCCGAGTTCGACATCCGCGACAACGGCCCCGGTATTCCCGAGGAACTGCGCGAGCGGATCTTCGAGCCCTTTGTGACCACGAAGAAGCCGGGCGAGGGGACCGGGCTTGGCCTTTCGCTCATTACAGACATCCTCACCCGCCACGGCGGTTCCATCCATCTCGACACCGAGGAGGGCGTCTTCACCGAGATGCGGGTTATCCTCCCGCTCGAACCGCAGCAGGAAACGGACTGAGAAACACCCGCCCCGGCCGGCTGACCGCCTCTTCCCGCCGCCGCGCCGACCTGTGCCCGCCTTTGCGCTCCTGCGGCTGTCTATGCTAGTCAAAAGCAGATACTCCGCTCTCAAGGGGAAAATATATGAAATTCTGGATGTTTCATCTCATGCCGTGGCCCCATCTGCCCGAGAATTTTACCGAGCAATACGACACGGCCTGGGTCACGTGTTCCAACAGTCTGTTTGACCCCGAGCGCGGCCCGGAGGTCTATCATCAGTATATCGATCAGCTCGTCTATGCCGATACACTGGGCTTCGACGGGGTGGTCATCAATGAGCATCACCAGAATGCCTACGGCATTATGCCGGCTCCCAATTTGATAGCCGCCGCGCTGTCGCAGCGGATCACACAGGCGCGCGTCATGGTGCTGGGCAACGGCCTGCCGCTCTACGATGTCCCGCTCAAAGTCGCCGAAGAATTTGCCATGCTCGACAATATGTTCCGCGGCAAATTCGACTGTGGCTTTGTCGTTGGCGGCGGCCCGGAATACTACTCGTACAGCAAGAATCCGACCCATGCCCGAGAACGCTTCCGCGAAGCCACCGAACTCATTCTCAAGGCCTGGACCGACCCTGGGCCGTTCTCATGGGAAGGAAAACATTTTCCGCTCCAATACGTCAACACTTGGCCCCGGCCCGTGCAGTCCCCGCACCCGCCCGTGTGGATCCCCGGTGTGGGCAGTATTGAAACCATGGAGTTCGTCGCCCGGAAAGGGCTTATTTACGCTGCCCTGACCTATTCGCACGTTGAGGCCTTTCGTCGGAATGCCGCCTTCTTTCAAGAGACGGTCGCGCGAGTTGGCACGGAACCGTATCACCCGGAAATGCTGGGTTGGCTGGTGCCCATGTATGTGGCGGAGACCGACCAGAAGGCGCGAGAAGAGGCCGAAGAACATATCTGGTACTTCATTGATAAGCTGCTCAAGGGTTTTGCCGGCAAGGGTCTCACCTGGATGCCCCCCGGCTATACCTCGCTCCAGTCGCTTCAGCGCCTCCAGGAACTCAACGATCCGGGCAGCGGTCATGCCGCGGCGAGCAAGTGGCAGCTCGGCCATGCCACCAACTGGGACGATATCGAAGCGGGCGGCTCGGTCCTCATTGGCAGTCCGCAGACGGTGCGGGAAAAACTGCTCAAATATGTGGCGGAGTTCAAGGTCGGACATATTCTTGCCCTGCCGCAGTTCGGCAGTCTGCCCGATCATTTGACCCGCAAGAATATGGAACTGCTGGCCGGCGAAGTCTTTCCCTATGTGCGCAAACATACAGGAGCGGAGTTTGAGAGCAGTCCTGCGATGGAAGCCCAACCCGTCCCGGCTTCGGCCTGAACGCGATAGCGAGATCGGTTGGGCACCGGCCGGCCCCGCTTATCCTGCGCACGACTCAGACCGACAGGACATATTCCATATGACATTCCACTCAGAAACGTTGACCATCCGCAATCAAAAAGTCCACCTCCTGCAAGGCGGCGCCGGCCCTCCCCTGCTCTATCTGCACGGCCTTGTCGCCGACATTCATAGCCTCTCCGCGGACAGTGGGCTGACGGCTTTTCACGAAGCGCTCGCCCAGTCGTTTACCGTCTACGCGCCGGCCCTGCCCGGTTATGCGGAGACCGAGGGCTATGACGAGCTTGAGACAATTGAGGACATGGTCTTCTTCTGCCTCGACGTGCTGGATGCCCTGACAATAGACACCGTCCACCTGGTCGGGATCTCCCTGGGTGGCTGGGTCGCAACCGAACTGGCAACCCGTCATGCGCGCCGCTTACAGAAACTCGCGCTTATTAACCCGCTCGGTATCTCCACGCCGGAAGCCCGTATCGGCAATTTTTTCTATAGCGTGACACCCAAGGCGGAAGGTGGCAATCACGAAGTCCGGGAGCTGATCTTTTCCGATCAACATTCGGAATTGGCCCTGGGGGCTATCCCGGATAACATGTCGCCCGAGTCCCAGCTTTTATTCTATAAGGCGCAAATGGTCTCGGCCCGCATCGGCTGGACCCCTCCGTCGCTCTACAACCCCCGGCTGAAAGATCGTCTCTTCCGCGTCACAACTCCGACGCTTCTGGTCTCCGCGACAGGAGACAGGCTGGTGCCAACAGCGATAGCGGAGGTGTATCAGGCCGGCTTGCCCGAGGCTGAGGTTATCCGGGTTGCGGACGCCGCGCATGCCGTCTGGCTTGAACGCCCGCAACACACGGCTGAAATCGTCACGCGATTTTTGCAGCACAGCGCAGGCTGATATGGGCGCCAGGCATGCCGTGATCTCCCTGGTCTATCTCGTGGGTGTCGCCCTCCTTTTCAGTCTGGCGCGGGCGGAGTTCTGGCAAGAGAAGACCCCCGAAACAGAGCGCCTGGAACCCAACACCGCGGTCCTTGAATCATCCGTGATTTAGACGACCGCGCGCTCCTGTACGCCCGGAACAGCCTTGCCACTCTCCACTCACCACTCACCACTAAAACGCGCGCTCCGATACGCCCGGAACAACCCCCACTTTGGCGCTTCCCGCTTTCCTGTGATAGGAAAGGAAGCAAGCCGTCTCAGGCCGCGCATAGCTCAGTAAGGAGGGTGGTATGTCCGCCGAGAGGATCACCTTAACTCGTCATATTTTAATGCAGCAACAACAACATCCAGGCGCAACCGGAGAATTCTCTATTCTCTTGTCCCAGATTGCACTGGCTGCCAAGAGAATCTCCCGGCGGCTGCGAGTGGCCGGGCTGACCGGAGCGCTCGGGGCAAAAGACGAGATCAATGTGCAGGGCGAAATCGTTCAGAAATTAGACGAAATCTCGAATGACGCCTTCCTCGAATCCTTTGCCTATGGCCAACTCGTATCGGACATGGTGTCTGAAGAGATGGAGCAACCGGCGCAAATCCTGGGGAACGCCGACAAGGGGAAGTATGTGGTCTTTGTCGACCCGCTGGATGGCTCGTCCAATATTGACGTCGATGTCACGATCGGCTCCATTTTCTCCATCCATCGTCGTCCGGCCGGCAGCGGCGACACCTTAAAAAAGGCGCTGCACCTCAAAGGCAGAGACCAGATTGCAGCCGGCTATGCCTTATACGGTCCCAGTACCATGCTGGTCTACACCGCGGGCGCGGGCGTGCACGGTTTTACCCTCGACCCCGGCATTGGTGATTTTTTTCTTTCACACGAGAATATTCATGTTCCGCGCCGTGGCTCGACGTACAGCATTAACGAAGGACGCCGAAACAACTGGTTTCCCGAAACGCGCAACTACGTCGCCTACCTGCAAAAGAAAGACAAAGACTCTGGACGGCCCTACTCCGGGCGCTATGTGGGCTCCTTTGTCGCGGATTTTCACCGCACCCTGCTGAAAGGCGGCGTCTTTCTCTATCCAGCCGACCCGAAGAATGCGAACGGCAAACTCCGGCTGATGTACGAGGCCGCGCCAATGGCCCTGGTCATTGAACAGGCCGGCGGCCGGGCCAGCAATGGTCGGCAGTCGATTCTGGACCTTATTCCTCAGACCCTGCACCAACGCACCCCCCTCCTCATTGGCAGCGCCGAGGATGTGGACACGGCAGAGTCTTTTTATGCCTGAGCTGAACGGATATGGATATATATCTCAAGAACGCCCGTGAGGAGGGAACAGCATGACAGAGCGCGTACAAGAAATCCTGAGTTGGTATAATGGCGACAATCCGGGCACGCGGATGAATATTGCCCGCCTGCTCAATCATGGCCGCCTCGGCGGCACCGGAAAGCTCGTCATCCTGCCGGTCGATCAAGGCTTTGAGCACGGGCCGGCGCGGAGCTTTGCGCCAAATCCTGCCGGCTATGACCCGGCCTACCACTTCCAGCTCGCCATCGACACGGGCTGTAACGCCTATGCCGCGCCGCTCGGCTTTATCGAAGCTGGAGCCGATACCTTCCTCGATCGGGTTCCCCTCATTCTCAAGCTCAACAACCACGATGTGCTGCACGATGAAAAAGACCCGCTCTCGTCCGTCACCAGCAGCGTTGATGACGCGCTCCGGCTCGGCTGTACCGCGGTCGGGTTTACGATCTATCCGGGCTCATCCGCGGCCCAGACCATGTATGAACAACTGCGGGAGATCACCAGAGAAGCCAAGTCCAAAGGGCTGGCGGTCGTGGTGTGGTCGTATCCGCGCGGCTCGGACCTGAGCAAGGCTGGCGAGACGGCAATTGATGTCGTGGCCTATGCCGCCCAGATCGCCGCCCAGATGGGGGCGCATGTCATTAAGGTGAAGCTGCCGAGCAGCCACATTGAATTGTCTGAGGCGCAGAAGGCGTATCAGAAACATCACGTGCCCATAGAGACGCAGGCGGAACGGGTCCGCCACGTTGTGCAGAGCGCGTTCAATAATAAACGGATCGTCATCTTCTCGGGCGGCGCGGCCAAGGGTGACGAAGAATTCTTCGATGAAGTCCGCGCGATTCGTGACGGCGGTGGGTTCGGATCGATCATTGGTCGGAATTCCTTTCAGCGCATTAGAGAAGACGCGCATCAATTTTTAGACACGGTGATGGGGATTTACGAAGGGTCGGTCCAGTAACCGCGCCGTAGAAAGGGACACGCCTTTGCGTCTCCCTTAGCTGGATTCGATCATCCATCTTAAGGCTGCGAAAACGGGTAGTAGGTCAGTCTGAAAAAGTTTCTTTTGGTATGCTGGGAGAGAGCAACGCAACCATATCCCCAATATCCCAGAGCTGTCGTGCCACTCCAGCCTCCATGGCGAGGAGACACGCAGCGTTTTATGAATGCGGATGAAGTTATGATAGCAGCAGCGTTGTGCCACTGCTCGTTTCAGATTCTCTAGTACGTTTTCAAGCATTTCCGATTCGTCTGAGGAGCTATACAAGCGTAAGTAGAGGCGCAACGCTCGCCCTTAACCAACGCGAGGAAGGGGCGTATGAGCAGGGCGCACTCATCAGACCTGCGGGACAGGGTACTTGACGCCGTGGCGGCAGTCAGTTCGGCGCACGCGGCATAGGGTGTCTCCTCCGTCTCCCTTCCACCCTGTCACTTGCTGCGATGTCAACAGTTCGGGTCATTCATCACCGCCTCCGTCTCACATCCCGCAGCACAAAGTTTTGTGAGTTTTGATCCCACACGAGCGTCGTGTCCGTCCCTTGTGTGGGAAAATCTGCCGCATGACAGACACCCTCTGCCCCACGCATAAATTCCTCGCCGAATGTTGTGACGGTGAAGGTCACCGGATTGCCAAGCTGCTTTCCATCGACGAAAAGACGTGCGGTATGGGTGCCGTCACCGAGATTATTCCAGTTAAACAGAATGGCAAATCCGTTGTTGGTATCCCCACAGACCCCACGGGTATCGCTCCGCTCCGTCCCGTAGGCCGCCCGCATACGGAGCCGGCCAATGCGGACCTCCACCTGCCGAGCCGCGCACACCCAGCCAGAGATCACGCCAATCCCGCTCTTGAAGGAATGTAGTCCCGGATTTTCCAAAAAGCCTTTATCGCTCTCCCCATCATCCTCTCTTCCACAGTTCGGCCCTTGCTTCACCCCTGGCTTGTGACCATAGATAGCCTGTACACCAGCAATATCGTCGGGTTGGAGGCAGTCAATATCTGAGATCTTAGTGTTCATGACGGCTCGCACCCGCTGACCATGATCGTCTGGATGGGCGAGTCCGAGCACATGGCCAAACTCATGGAGGATAATACGATAGAAATCACGCGGACTCCGGAGCGGGCCAGGGTAGGTGCTCCAGCGGATCGCATGATTCACCAGGAGTGTCGTGCCTTGAATCACGCCATCCCGTGTAGAGTTGAAGGTAATGGCCAGCGTGCTCCGGCCAAGCTGTTCATCACAGGCTGGCAGGGTCCAGCGGGCCTCGTTGAAGTCCTCACTGAAAAAACAGGAGCCCTGGGGATTAGCACGCTGGGTCTGGAATCGGAAATGTCCGACCGCATTCCAGGCCGCGGCTGCCTGCTCTGCCACATCATCCCAACACGGTCCCAAATCGGTGAGTGGCTCATTCTCAGGGCATCCGAACCCCAGCGTCATGGTCGCCCCCTGCTCTGGCCAATGGTGTCCACGGCCTGGAGCAGACTCCTCCTGAACAAAGGCCCAGCCGGGGGAGGCGAGCAGGCAGAGGGTCAGCACAATCAGCCAACTGATGACCCTATGGTGCGAGCCCATGTTGCACCTCCTCAATAATAGAGTCCAAGAATGTGTCGAGCAGGATGGCTGGCACCCCGGCCTCTGTGGCGGCCTGCCCTTCCCCAGGATGGAGCAGCCGTCCAGGAGCCGACGGCATCGGGAGTGCAGTCAGGGGTTGACCCTCTGCTGTGGTCATCACATCTGCGCCAATCTCAGGATCAAAGCGCACCCGAAAAATGCCCTGCCAAAGCCCGACCAGGGGCGCGAGAGACTGTCGGTTCCCCACCACAAAGGCAACGATCCGGTCGCCCACGGCAAGGGTAGGGAGGCCCGCGATGCTGATATGATTCCCGTCTGGAGTGGGTCCACCATAGAATTCAAGCGTTAACTTGGTGAGTGTAGGGTCTCCTTTCAGGACGGTGAGAGATCTCAAGGTAATGAAAGTGAACGGGGCTGCCCGCTGGAAATCATATGCGGCTTCCACCGCAGTGACGGTGCCAGAGACAATGGTGTCAGCTTCCTGCACGAGGGATGGAAACGATTGCTCCAGGACTGTGGTGGCCCAGAGGGGCGACATGAGCAAGCCCACCCCGATGATGGTTGCACTGATACGAACATACATATTCGCTCCTTACACCGTGAGAGTCCCGGCGGAGGATTGCCGGGCCATATCCACATCACAGCAATGAACGAGTGTGAGGTCCTACCTATTCACCACAGCACGGGTAGCTACTCCCCTGCTTTCTCATGGTTCTTCTATTCAGCAGGCGACCCGACTCAGCGGGCTCATTGCCTGATGATGTGGATGGGCTGAAAATGGCAAAAAGGAGGTAAGGACGCAAGGGTTGGAAAAAGATTGTATGGGAGCCCCTCGACAGGGTGAGTCAAGACAGGCAGGATTCAAACTGACCTACTACCCAAAAACAGCGGTAAAGAGACCGCATCTCCTAACCTACAGTGAAAGAAGCGAGAAGATGGAAAACAGAATGGGGCATGATATCGACCGGCGTGCGGTCATTACCTGTGGGAGACCCGGCGCACAGCACCGCGTCATAATTGAAGAGCGTGAAAACGAGGGAGAGTTGATTGCACATGTCCTAGAGCTAACGGAAGACCCCCTTGGCAGCCACGAAGACGACGGTCGAAGATGGCGGACCGGATTCAACCACCGGGGTCCTGTATCCCTGTCATTTGAAGGTGCTATATCGCATTACACGTTGCTTGCAGTAAGAGAAGACGGCCTGGGCTGGTGGGGCTAATCGGACTAACCAAATCACAAATAGAATGCCTGAATACGATATGCGGGGGAGAGCGTAAGGACACAGACGCGAAAAAGCCGAAGCCAAGAGCTGAGGCTAAACCGAACATAGGGTAACATTAAGCCATGATCTTGCTAGAAACGCCAAGGAGCTTTTCAAGCCTAGATAAGGAGGTCCGTGATGCCATTTCCACTTATTCCCTTGTTAGCAATAGCCATGATTTTAGGAGGGACTGGAACCCTTGCATGGTATTCTAGCCTATCCCGAGAGAAGCGAGAGGAGGCAGACCGTAAAGCGAACGAGTTGGCAAGACAGCTATTTAACAAGGCACTTGATGAACTGACAGAAAGACAGGCGAAACAAGTTCACGATAAGGTCAAACCGGAGTTCACTTGATGCGACTAGACTGAACAAAAAAAGAGCGAGAGCGCATAGCAGCTAAGCGCGGTTAGGCCAGCCCCTTTGTATTCCCCCCTAGAGCATGTTAGGGACTTCTGACAACTTGTTGATTTTATTCAGTTTTTCGCATGATGACACAGTGGCCAATCACTGAGTTCGAGCCCGTAAATAGTCTATTTCTCTGAGGAAAATGAGTCTTAGTAAAAAAGTGCATAACACCCTCTACCGCGTATCCGCATAAAACGCCTTGAGGGCAGTCGGCGAAACGCCAAGGAAATGACACAGCCGCAGCCCCCACATGAGCAGAATGGTCTTTGTGACGCCGTGCTTCTGCCAGCGGCGGGCGGAGGTTTTTACCCGCGCCCGTAGACAGGCGATTTTTCCCGCCCGCTTGAGTCGATGGCTGAACTCCAGGTCTTCCATGATGTCCCACTCTGGATAGCCACCAATCGTTTCAAACACTGCGCGCCGAACGAAAATTCCCTGATCGCCAGTGGCAATGCCGGTCAGACGAGAGCGGATATTCATCAGGCCGCCAATCAGCCGGAAGGGCCAGCCCGGCGCGGCCACAGAGACGTCAAACCGGCCGCCCACAACCTCAGGGTCAGCCAGAGCCTGCGCGATCAGCGCTGAAAACCGGGCCGGGGGCAGCGTATCCGCATGGAGGAAGAGCAGGGTCTCCCCGTTTGCCGCTCGGGCTCCGGCATTCATCTGACGAGCGCGGCCACGCGGCGCTGAAACAAGTTGGTCAACGTAGGGTCGAGCGCATTCCGCCGTGCCATCGTCGCTGCCGCCGTCCACAACAACGATCTCGCAGGCGCCCGCCTGGCGAACCTGGCCGAGCGTCCGCGCAATGACGCCGGCTTCGTTCAGTGCCGGAATAACAACGCTAACGCGCATCAGCCCCCTACCCGCAGAAAAGCCAGGGTCAGTTGGCGCTTAAAGCCGGCCTGGTCCGCGCTACTGACGCCTTTATATGTCATCTGCAAGAGCGTCCTCTGGATAAGGATTGAGCGACTGAACGGACTGCGCTTCGGTTCGAGCGGATGTATGACCAACTCAAGCGTCCCCTGGCCGAGTGCCGTCCGGTAATGCCGGTCAGCGCCGCGGTCTTCTTGGGTGTACGTGTAGTCATGCTGACGAAAGAGGTTTTCGAGGCGCGGGATAACCTCGTCCGGGGGAAACGCCACATTCCATTCCAGGCTGGTCTCTGTCATGCGGCTCGCCTCGCATAGCGAAAGACCGTCCAAAGGATTTTCCAGCCGGCCAATAGCGTCCCTTTGACCGTTCCGCTGACCTTTGAGACGCCGATCCGCTGACGATAGCGGACCGGCACCTCAGTAATGCGCAGCCTGTGGCGTATGGCTTTAATCTGCATTTCGACCGTCCAGCCATAGGTTTTATCCTGCATCTCAATGGCCAGGAGTTTCGGAAAGCGGATAGCGCGAAACGGCCCAAGATCGGTATAGCTGAAACCATACAGGCGGTGGATGAGCCACGTTGCCAGCGCATTGCCCAACTGGGCATGTCGGAGCAGTGCGCCGGCTCCGGCGCGCTGCGGCCGGGAGCCGATCACCAGGTCATAGCCCTCTTCAAGAATGGGCCGCACCACATCGCCGAGTTCGTCGGGATAATCACTGTAATCGCCATCGAGAAAAACGAGGATATCGGGCGGTTTGTCCTGCAAATAATCAATGCCGGCCAGACAGGCCCAGCCATAGCCCCGACGCGGCTCACTGAGAACGGTCGCGCCCTGCGCTTGGGCAACGGTTGCGGTATGGTCTGACGAGCCGTTGTCGACAACCACGACTTCTGCAAGCCGCTCCCACGGCAAGTCTCCAAGCACCTTGGGCAGGGACGCCTCTTCGTTGAGGGCAGGAATAACCACAGCAATACGCGGCGGTTGCGGGTTTTCTGTCTGCATACACTACCGCAGCAATTCAAAGGTCACACGCACCGGAGTACTGTCAGGCGGCAATATCTCCGTATTTGCCCGGAATCGCCCTGGATGGGACATATAGTCAGCGATACTCAATCTGCCGTTGCTGAGCTTCCCACTCGGGCAACTGTATAAACACACCAGGCAACCCGGCCGCGGAGCAAACGGCACCTGGTTAAACCACCGGTCCCGATTGCCCTCAAACATCCAGACCGGGAGCTCAGGGCGAGTAGAAGACGGGTGAAAAATACGGTGAAGCGGCAGGCGCTTGGGCAGATTCTCAGGCTGGCCCGGCCAGGAGAGAAAAACGGCAAAACGGCTGCCCCTGGCTTTTTGCCGAGGGGCAGGATTGTCCGGGTCAGTCCGCTGCGTCCAGGCCTGCATCGGCAGCGTATTGCCCGGCTGGCCACCAATTTTGACCAGGGCAGCGTGAAAGGCGAGATCATCAACCGGTGTTTCAATGAGCGCATTTGTGGAGTGGCCGCCCTTCCAGGTCAACAGATGGTAGTGCGCCGCGTCTCCCTCGGCCCGATTAAAGCGGTCAGGATAGATGACGCCATAGATTGCGACCTGTTTTGCCTCTGAAGAAATGACGAGCGGACTCTCAGGAGTGAACGCCTGACGCGCGCCGGCGAGCGCTATAGCGACTCCTGAGAGGCACACGACAATCAGGCCGGCCGCGTGAATTTTCCAGACCCCTGTATGGCTCTTCATACCAGCACAGGTCTCCCCATCCTCATCCGCCAGGCTTCCCATGCCAATACGGCATAAAAGGGCAGATATTCCAACCAGACCACCCAGCGGAACGTTTCCGGCTCGCCACGATAGAGAAAGTAAAAGGCAGTGTAGTACAGCCCCAGCAGACCGGACAAGAGCAGCCAGGACGCACGCGGAAAGAGGCAAACAAACGGCAGCGCCCACAGAAAATACCACGGATTGCCGACCGGGCTGAGCAAGAGCATTGCCCCCATCACAAAGAAACAGCCACGCAAGAACCTGTCATCATTCCCCGCACTGTTCCAGCCTAAGGCAACCCACACCGCGCCGGCCAGACAGCCGGCCACAATGCCGTTCGCCAGCCAGCGATCGGCGACCATCTGCTGTACCAGAGGGAAGACAAGGCTGTTGGTTTGCCAGTGTTCGGCAAAGGTGACAAAGCCCTGCCACAACCCGCTCCCGGCAGCCGCAAACGGGGCATAGCCGCAAGCGATAACAAGACCGCTCAGCGCGAGCCCGCCGCACGCCTTGCCGAGACCGTGACGCCGCCAGGCATGGTAGGCAAAAGGGGGGAGCAGGACAACGGGAAAAACCTTTCCCAATATGGCTCCGCCCAGGCTCAGAAATCCAACTGGCAGCCGTCCAGTGACAAACGCCAGCAAGGCGAGCGTCAGCAGAAAGGTCGGCACAACGTCATAATGCGCCGAGTTGATCGTTTCTTTGATGACCAGCGGTGACCACGCGTAGATCAGCACCCACAGCGGGGAACGCCCCAGGTGACATAATAATCGGACAATGATCCCACACACCGCCAGGTCAAAACAGAAGAAGACGAGACGTAAGGCGAGCAGGCTGCCCGGTGCAATCAGGGCAGCCAGACCGAACACGGCTTGCGCAACCGGGGGGTAGAGGGTCGGCACGTCCGGGTGATTTATTCGCGCCAGGAGCAAGGCAAAGCGCGCATCCGTTTCTGTGAGGTCCCGGTAGGGTTGGAGCGGCCCTTCTTTTCCGTTGTCCGTTTGCGCCTCTCGCGGAGTAAAGCGGTAGGGGTTCAGACCGCTGGCAACCACCTTGCCATCCCACAGGTAGCGATAGAAGTCGTCCTCCTGAATGGGCTCGGAGAAGAGCAGGACAAGCCGAAAGAGAGCGGCAAAGACCAACACCAGCGTGAGCGGCGCAGGCTCGGTGGCCTGTCGTTTGACCCGCCAGACTGCCACGACATAGACAATAAACGCCACACCGTACACCCCCACAAAGCTCAAGATCGGCCGGTCCTGGTACCCGTGGCCATAGCTGAACGACTGGCTCAACCAGGCGATGGCAGCATACAGAATCAGCAAGAGCGCACCGAGAATGGTCAACCAGAGGGAAAGGCTGCGGTCAGGCATGGTAGCAGTGAGGATTCTTCTGTGTTGGGCCTATTGTGAGCGAGAAGATCGACCTCCCCAGCTCGTACCAGGCTGAATCGACAATTAACACGATCCGAGTCGGTTGTATTGAACGCCCCTTTAATTCTGGGTCCCTCCGCCTAGTCGTTTGCAAGCGTGACTTGAGACGGCCAGAGCGATAAGCCGGAGCGCAGCAGGAGAAACAAACCGCCCAACGTAACAGGCACATACTGGGCAAGGTGGGCGACAATAGAAAAACTGAGCGCCTCTTCCTTGGGCACAGAGAAAAAAGACAAGGCGAGCACCACGGCATATTGAAAGACGCCAATAAAACCCGGCGCAGCCGGCAGCGCAACACCCACAGCCAGCAGTAGCATAACGACGAGCGCCGCTTCCATCGGCAGAGAAAAGGCGCTGGCATGCAATAACAGCCAATAATAGATCGTCAGGCCACCCCATATCACCGTCGAGACCGCCAGGGTCTTCAAGAAGAGTGAACCACTACGCAAAACCTGGAGACTCTCCAAGAATTCCTCGACTCCAGGCTGTATGCGTTGCGGCACTCTCCGCACCCACCTGGTATTGTCTCCCTGAACCAGCCACCACGCCGCTCCGAGCAGAACAACAATGAGACTCAAGAACAGCGCATTTGTTGCACGATATTCCTCCAGGGCAGGGATGAGCGGGAGGCTGAGACCCAAGAACAGGCTCACGATCAACAAGTCAAATACACGATCCAAGGTTCCGGTTGCCAGCGCGTGACTCATGGAGACCGGCCCTAAACGCGCCAAGGCGTACAGCCGCAACAACTCTCCGGCCCGCAGCGGGAGAATATTATTACCCATAAACCCGATGAGGGTCGCCGAGAAGAAGACCGAAACGGGCACAGAAGCAACTGGCGCGAGGAGCAACTGCCAGCGATACGCCCGCACGAGAAAAACAAGGCCGAGCCAGACTGTCGAAAGGATAAGGAGGCCAAAGTCTACTGCGCCGAAGGCGCGCACCACCTCGGTCCATTCCACGCCACGCACAGCCAGGTAGCCACAGCCGAGGCTCAGAATGAATCCGAGAACGATTTTCAGAATTTTCAAGCCGGACTCTCCTGGATTGGCACTGGATTGACAGAGAAGGCGAGTGTCTGACAAAAGGCGCGCCCGGGGTGACTCGAACACCCAACCTACGGGTTCGAAGCCCGGTGCTCTATCCAATTGAGCTACGGGCGCGTTGTGTGAAAATCGGGCCACAAGCCTATGTCGCAGGCTGTGAAAGCGCAAGTCCGGCTGTCGAGCTGAGAGAGGATTTTTTCTCTCGGAAGGGGATTATGCCCTGCGACTTTCTCCTGTCCGATACAAGCGACACGAGGTTGCCTTAATGACCAGAAAGACCTTGCTCCCAACCCGCAGACCCAGCTCAACAAACGATTTTTCAGTCACCTCAACGGTCAGGGGAGGCAGGTCAGGGCTGAGTTCGGCTGTTGCCAAGCCAACATGGCCGACGGAACGGAGTTGCGTGATACGAGCGGGCAGAACATTGCGGGCAGACAGCCCTTCTGGCCGCTGGGTGGCCAGCATAATATCGTGCGCGGGAATACCGGCCAGCAGCGCCTCACCCGGTTGCGCCTCGGACCGGACCGTCACCAACTCGACCGGCGCTCGTTCCCCGCCTTCCCTTTCGCCCAAGCGGACCTGCCCCGTACTCCCGCTTCCCGCCACGCTATAGCAGGGCAAAATGTTCTCGAAGCCATACTGTTCGGCCAGGGGGAAAATATGGGAGGCGGTCAGCACCGTGCGCGGGTCGCCGTGCGAGATAATCCTGCCGTCTCCGAGTACAATCAAATCGTCACACAGGGCCTGCACTTCAAGGGGGTCGTGCGACACGAACAGCATGGGAGTCTGAAATTCAGCCCGCACCCGCCGGAGAAAAGGTAGGAGCTTGCGTCTCAGAGCAACGTCCAGGGAGGCAAACGGCTCGTCGAGCAGGAGCAGGCGCGGCCCGGAGCAGAGGGCGCGTCCGAGGGCGACGCGCTGTCGCTCGCCACCGGACAGGGTATGCACCGTGCGCTCAAGGAGCCGGCCGAGTTCGAGGATGTGGACCACGGTTTCAAATGTCTGCTGGACAGCATGACCGCGCTGCAACCCGCGTTTCTTGCCAGCCAGAAGATTGTGCCGGACATTCTTGTGCGGGAAGAGTAAACCATCCTGGGGGACATAACCGATATGGCGTTGCGATGGCTTGACAAACACCCCTCGGTCGCTATCCAGCCATGTTTCCGCCCCCAGCGCAATAATGCCTCGCGCCTGACGCCGGACGCCACAAATCGTTTCCAGCAGACTGGTTTTACCCGCCCCGGAGACACCAAAAATCCCGGTCACGTGTTTTGCGGTCTGTACATCGATATTCAGCTCAAAACGGTCCAGCGGGAGGCGAACCTGCACGGTCAGGCCATCCAGAGAACCGGCCTGTCGGCTGTCATGGGAAGGCAAGAGCGGCGTCATTATGGCCGGGCCAGACCGGGCAGTGAGCGGCTGTGCCCCAGCAGTTCAGCGCTCAGAATGGCCAGAAAGCCCAGCACGATGGCGACCAGCATGAGAAAATCGGCTCTCGCCTGCGCGCCGACCTGCTGGGCGCTGAAAATGGCCGCGGCTATCGTTTGCGTTCGACCCGGTATGTTGCCGGCAATGGTGACTGTGGCACCGAACTCACCCATAGCGCGCGTAAAACCGAGAATGACCGCCCCGAGCAAGCCGCGCCGGGCCATGGGCAAACTGTACTGAAAAAAAGTGGCCAGCCGACCGTGGCCCAAAGTGTGGGCCATCAATTCGAGCCGAGGATTGATCCCTTCAAACGTGGCTCTTGCCGTGCGCGCAACGAGCGGGAGAGACATGGTCGCCGTCGCAATAACCGCCCCTTTCCAGGTCAGCAGAATGTGCAAATCAAATCCGAGCGTCTCGCGCCCGAACGGTCCATCGACCGCAAACAGCCGCAAGAACAGAAAGCCGACCGCGGTAGGCGGCAGAACGAGGGGTAAGCCGACCAGCGCAGACAGGACCGTCTTGCCATAAAACTCATAGCGGGCCAGCGCATAGCCCAGGACCGTGGCCGGCAGCAGCACCAGTAGCGTTGATACCGTTGCGACCTGGAGCGTCAGGAGAATAACCGACAATACTTCAGGACTCATGGCAGTCACGACAGCGGACGAGAGCCTCCTTCGTCTACAACAAATCCCTTCATGTTGTAAATTGCTACGGCTTCAGGGCTACTCAAAAAGTTGAGAAATTGGGCCGTGATCTCAGGCTGCGGACGATTTTTGAGGGCCACAGCACAATACACGATCGGTTGGTGCAGCTGGGGCGGAATCTTATACACAACCTGCACCTGGTCTGAATTCATGGCATCCGTTCGATACACAATACCGATGATGTGTGGATCGGACGCCACCAGGCCGAGCGCCGCCCGGACATCGGCAGTGGGGACGATTTTGTCTTTGACGGCTTCCCAGACCGAGCGGTCTGCTGTTGCGACCGCCTGCAAGAAGGCCCGGGCGTAGCGTCCGGCAGGTACGG